>NZ_JBHVWY010000012.1:0-306678 GCF_042882005.1 Kribbella sp. NPDC058245 | reverse complement strand
GGCCCTCGCCATCGTCGTAGAGGACTGACCCGAACCGGGGGCGACCGCCCCGCGCCCCCGCCGCGGCAGTAGCGGGGGCCTTGAACAGGTCGTGGGGGGGGTGGAAAGAAAAGACCCCGTTTTCTCCCCCCCCCCCCCTTTTCCCCCCCCCCCCCCCCCGACTCAGCTCAGAACGGGCAGCTCGATCGGTATTCCTCGACAGTTGTGCTCGCACCCGGTCCGGGGCAGATGAACTGCTCGTAGCGGGTGTCGTCGTCGATGAAGCGCTTCAGCCAGGAAATGCTGTACTTCGCGATCGTCGTGTTCGGCGAGGTCGGCGCGGAGTGGGTGGCGTTGTTCAGCTCCAGGTACGCCTTGTCGAGGGTGGCCGGCAGACTGGTGTAGAACGGTTCGGAGTGGCTGCTGACCGGGGCGACGGTGTCGTTCTCGGCGCCCACGACCAGGGTCGGCACGGAGACCTGTGACCAGTTCTTCGTGGTGTTGTAGGCGGTCAGCGGGACGATGGCCTGGAGGGCGGGCCGGTCCTTGGCGGCCTCGAGCGAGCCTCCGCCGCCCATCGAGTGCCCCATCGCACCGAGCCGGCTCACGTCGATCCGCGCCCGGACCGAACTGCTGGTGGTGAGGTAGTCCAGCGCTGCCAGCAGTTGGTCACCACGGCTGGCCGGTGAGTCGTAGCGGGACAGGGTGTCGATCGTGATGATCACGAAGCCCTGCGAGGCCAGCCGCGGCCCGAGCCAGGCAACGCTCGACTGAGTCGCGGTGAAACCGGGTGAGATGGCCACCGCCCCGAAGGTGCCTTCGCTGGTGCTGGTCGGGTAGTAGATGGTGCCGCCACCGAAACCGGGCGCCCCGGAGGCCGGGACGGTCACCGTCGCGGTGGCGAAGGCACCTTGCGGTGCTTCGATACTGGCGTTCGTCGGTGCCGGACCGCGCTCGTACGGATTGGCGGCCACCGAGGTGGCTTGGCCGGTGGCTGGGGTCAGCACGGTGGCGGCGAACAGCGTTGCGAGGACGATCTGCAGCGGACGTCGGCGGAAAGCGCGCACGGCTACTCCTTCGGTGGAACGGGCGGGGCGAACCGTCTGTCCACCACCGGCCTGCTCGGTGGTCCGGCGGTCCACGGCGCCAAGGTAATCACTTGATTACCGAGCGTCAACGCCGAACCAGGAAGCAGGCCGATCCGTGCGGGTTCAGGGCAGGATGACCGAGCGGGTCAGGCTGCGCGGCTGGTCCGGGTTCAGGCCGAGGGCGAGCGCCTTGGCGACGGCGACACGCTGGGCGACGACCAGTGAGGCCAGCGGGTCCAGCTCGGCGTGGTGCACGATCGTGGCGCCGGTGGCGGCGACGTCGTCGAGCAGTCCGACCGGCGGCTCGCCGAAGATCCACACGCCGCGGCCGGGCTGCGCGATCGCGATCGGACCGTGCCGGTAGTCCATGGCCGGGTAGGCCTCGGTCCACGCCGACGCGGCTTCGCGCTGCTTCAGGGCCGCCTCGTGGGCCAGACCGACGGTCCACCGGGTACCGACGTACGTGACCTGCTCCAGCTTGGCGAGCTCGTCCACGTCGATGCTCAAAGCGGTCTGCGCATCCGCGGCCGCCTGCTCGAGATCTTGACCGAGCGATGCGCGCAGGAGCGCCAGCACGGTCGTCGCGAAGCGGGTTTGCACAACGGACTGCTCATCGGCGAAGTCGAGCATGATCGTCTGATCGGCGAGCTCGACGATCGGCGAGCCCGGCGTCGCGGTGATCGCCACGGTCGGTACGTCGGTCGACCGGATCAGGTCGAGCACCTCGGTCGTCGTACCGGACCGGCTGATCACGACGATGACGTCGTACGCGCGGTCCTTGGGGAACTCCGAGCCGGCGAAGGCGTCGGTCTCGCCCTGGCCGAGGTCCTCGCGCAGGGCCGCGTAGGCCATCGCCATGAACCACGAAGTGCCGCATCCGACGGCTGCAACACGCTGGCCGGCGGTGGGCAATGCGTCACCGTACTGCGCGAAACTGCCGCCGACCTGACGCCAGAGTTCCGGCTGGGTGGCGATCTCCGCGGTCACGAATGGGGTCTCATCGGGCGTCTGAGTCATGTCGTCTCCGGACTTCTCATGGTCGAAACTGCTCGAACGTGATCGAATGGTGCCAACCGGCCGCCATCCGGCTGACCGATTGTGTGAAGGAGGAGCCCCGGGTGAAGCGTTATGAACGCCTCAACACCTTGCTCGAGTCGCTCGCCGAGAAGGGCGCCATCGACGTCGACGAACTCGCCGAGCAGTTGCATGTGTCCGCGGCGACGATTCGGCGCGACCTGGATCACCTCGGCAAGCAGCAGCTCCTCACCCGGACCCGGGGTGGCGCCGTCGCCAACGCGGTGTCGTACGACCTGCCGCTGCGCTACAAGACTGCGCGTTTCGCCTCCGAGAAGCAGCGGATCGCGCAAGCCGCAGCCACGCTGGTCCGGCGCGGCATGGTGATCGGGATGAACGGCGGCACCACGATCTCCGAGGTGGCGCGCACGCTGGCGACGCGGCCGGAGCTGTCGGCCGAGCACGGCGAGCCCGCGTTCACGCTCGTCACCAACGCGCTGAACATCGCCAACGAGCTGATCGTCCGGCCGCACGTGAAAATGGTGCTCACCGGCGGGGTGGCGCGGCCGCAGTCCTACGAGATGATCGGGCCGCTGTCGCACCGGATCCTGGCCGACCTGTCGCTGGACATCGCCTTCATCGGTGTCGACGGGATCGACGAGACCGGCGCCACCGCTCATCACGAGGGCGAGGCGAACATCAACCAGCTGATCGTCAGCCGGGCCGCCAAGGTGGTCGTGGTCGCCGACTCCTCGAAACTCGGCCAGCGTGCCTTCGCCCGGATCTGCGAACTGAGCGAGATCGACACCCTCGTCACCGACGCGCAGGCCGAAGAAGGTCAGCTGACCATCTTCAAGGAAGCCGGCATCGACGTCATCCGCGCTTAGCCGCATCTCGCCGTACCTCCTGTCCCTGGGAGAGCTCCGTCCGTGTACGACGATCATATCTGATCGCGGGCTGGTTGTAATGAGCAGGTTTGCGCAATCTCCGCGCGGGAGGCAGGGAAACAAGACTCAGTGCCGCTAGGCTTCTCGGCAGCATGAGCAGCGCAGCCGCAGAGAACCCTGCAGACCTACGGGAGGGCATCATCGCCACCGGCATCGACCCGACCTCCTGGGCGTACGCCGAGGACTACGTCGGTGAGGACGAAGTCGTCACCGGTGCTCGGGCGACCGCCGACGACTTCGGCGTCGCCGCGATCGGGCCCGGCGCGGCCGCCGCGCTCAGCCTGCTGGCCGCCACCGTCGGCGCCAAGGCCGTCGTCGAGATCGGTACCGGCACCGGCGTCTCCGGCCTGGCCCTGCTCCGCGGCATGCGCACCGACGGCACCCTGACCACGGTCGACCTGGACGCCGAGAACCAGCGCCTGGCCCGCAAGACCTACCTGGACGCCGGTGTCACCTCGAACCGCTTCCGCCTGATCGCCGGTGCCGCCCTCGACGTCGTCACCCGTCTCACCGACGGCCACTACGACCTGGTCTTCTGCGACGCCGACCGCCGCGAGAACACGGCGTACCTGCACGAGGCCCTCCGCCTCCTGCGTCCCGGCGGCATCGTCGTCTTCGCCGGCATCCTCACCGGCGCCCGGGTCGCCGACCCGGCCCACCGGGACCCCGACACCACCGCCCTGCGCGATCTCCTCCGCGCGGTCCGCGAGGACGACGACCTCGTCTCAGCCCTCCTCCCCACCTCCGACGGCCTCCTAGCCGCCACCAAACGCCTCAACTAACAAACGCGCCGCCCGGTGGGCGACGGGCCAACTCTTCGAGGCGGCTCGAAGGTGGGCTTCGGGGTGGGCCGAGGAGCTAGGTGGTGAGGCGGGCCAGTTCGGTGGCGAGGTCGTTGAAGGGGTCGGTGAGTGGGTCGATCAGCTCGTAGTGACCACAGTCGGGGACCCGGTGGAGCCGGGCAGTGGGGTGAGCGGCGAAGTAGGATTCGCTGAGCCGGATCGGTACGCGGGTGTCGTTGACGCCGTGCAGAATCGACACCGACGCGATCGGGGCGGGGAGGTGCACAGGGTCCAGGTCGTTGCGGACACCGCTGCCGATGAAGGCTTGTACGGCGCTGTCGTCGAGCATCAGCTGATCAGCGAGCAGGAGGTCGGCGACCGGAGCCAGCGCGACCACGCCGCGGAGGCGCACCGGGTTGAGCGTCGCAGCGGCCCACAGCGCGAGCTGCCCGCCCGCAGAGTGGCCGACCAGCACATACCCGTCCTGTACGTCGACCAGGTCGGGGAGCGCATCGAGCGCCGTACGGATGTCTCCTGTGGTGACGTCTGGTTCACCAGGCACGCGGCGGTACTCAAGCGAGGCAACCGGCCAGCCGAGGTCGGCGAGCGCGGCTCCGAGCGGGCGGGCGTGCACGCGGTCGTACTCCGGGCGCCAGAAGCCACCGTGGACGTAGACGACCAGCGGCCGTGGGTTCTTCGCGTGCCAGTGGTCGATCACGTGGTCCGCGTGCTCGCCGTACCGGAGCTGCTCATCGGGCTCACGCGCCGAGCGGGTCAGTACCGATCGGTCCTCGCTCATTCAGACCTCCCGAGATAGGTCATCGCGTTCGTGGACAACAACTTCTGCTGCTGTTCCGCGGTCAGGAAGCCGGCTTTCCGCACCACCTCCCCGACCGGTCGCTCACCCAGTGGATAGGGATAGTCACTGCCGACCAGTACCCGGTCTTCTCCCAAGGTATCGACAAGTAACCGTAAAGGCGCTGATTCGAACACCACTGTGTCGACGAAGAACCGATCCAGATAGTGCGCGGGTGGATGCTCCGAGCAACCACGCACGATGTCACCCCGCCGGTGCCAGGCGTTCTCCAGCCGCCCGAGCCAGAACGCGAAACTCCCACCACCGTGGGCGAAACAGATCCGCAGCGACTCCGGCAGTACGTCGAACGCTCCGCCGAGGATCATCGCGATGATGGACAGATGGGTCTCGGCCGGCATTCCGGTCAGCCAGCGCGCCATCCAGCGGTCCAGCCGTGGTCCGCCCGGCATGTCCCACGGGTGCACGAGAACCGGCGTACCGGTCTCTGCGCAGTGCTTGAGGAAGGCAACGATCCCGGCGTCGTCGAGATCCTTGTCGCCGACATGGTTGCCGATCTCAACACCCACATGACCGTTGGCCAGGCAACGATCCAGCTCGGCACAGGCCGCATCCGGATCCTGCAGCGGCACCTGGCAGAACGGCACGAACCGCTCGTCGCCGGCCAGCGTCTCGAGCGTGCGGTCGTTGAAGATCTTCGCCAGCTTGACCGCCTGATCAGCCGGCCGGTCGTACCCGAAGAACACCGGCGTCGGCGACACCACCTGCAGATCGATGCCATCGGCATCCATGTCTTCCCGCCGTACGGCGGTGTCCCACGCCTGCGGCCCGACCGGGCGGAACTCGGTCTCGCCGACCATGATCATCGCGGCCCGCTCGGAGTCCACCCGCAACCACGGCCACCCCTCGCCCCCACAGGCGGCCGCGAGATCCGGCCAGCCCTTGGGGACCAGGTGGGTGTGGACGTCTACCGCCACTCAGGCCTTGCCTGGGTGGACGGTGCCGCACTCGGGGCAGGTGCGGGCCTCCTCGCTCTCGTAGAACGCGGCGAAGACCGGCGGCAGGTCGGCGACGATGTCGGTCACCTGGAGCTCGACCTCGTGCACGATCGCGCTGCACTCACCGCAGTACCAGCGGAACTTCTCCAGCGTGCCCGGCTCCCGGACTCGCTCGATCACCAGGCCGATCGAGTCCGGACCGCGCTGCGGCGAGTGCGGCATGTTCCGCGGCAGCACCCACATCTCCCCCGCGTTCACCTCGACGGTGGCCGGCCCGTCCTCGGTCATCACGTTCACCCGGAGCTCACCTTTGATCTGGTAGAAGAACTCCTCGTACGGGTCGACATGGAAGTCGGTGCGCTGATTGGGGCCGCCGACAACCATCGTGATGAAGTCGTCCCCGGTCGGGAACATCTGCTTGTTGCCGACCGGCGGCTTCAGCAGATGTTTGTTCTCCTCGATCCACTCCGGAAAGTTCGTGGACTCCAGGTTCGTCATCATTCACTCCTTGGCAGGGCTGTGTCTTTGAGAGATGGCCGCTACGGCCTGAATCTCTATCAATAGCTGAGGATGCGGTAACTGATGCACGGCAACGGTCGTCCGCGAAGGGCCGTTCTCGTCGAAGAACTCGCCGTAGACCTCGTTGTACCCACCGAAGTCGTTCATCGACACCAGGTACGTCGTCACACTCACCAGGTCGGTCAGGTCCGCGCCGACCGCCTGGAGGATGTCGCGGATGTTGTCCAGTACGGCGCGAGTCTGCTCCCGAATGTCGAGCGTCGTCGTGCCGAGCTCATCGACCGACGCACCCGCGATCGTGTTGTCCGGCCGTCGGCTCGACGTACCGGACACGAACGCAAAGCCGTTGCTGACCTTCACATGGGGAAACCGGCCGCGTGGTTTCGCCTTACCTGGAACGACTGTCACGTGATCTCCACACAGACGTTGGTCGGCTCGGAGTAGAAGTCGAACGAGTGCCGACCGCCTTCACGCCCCACGCCGGACAGTTTCATCCCACCGAACGGCGTGCGCAGATCGCGGACGAACCAGGTGTTGACCCAGACGAGGCCCACGTCGAGAGCAGCGCCGGCGCGGTGCGCCCGACCGACGTCCCGCGTCCAGACCGTTGCCGCGAGCCCGTAATCGCTGTCGTTGGCCAAGGCAAACGCTTCGTCCTCGGTGTCGAACGGCGCGATGTGGCAGATCGGTCCAAACACTTCCTCGCGGTTGGTCCGGGCATCCGCAGGCAACCCCGTCACGACCGTCGGTTGCACATAGCAACCACCGTCGCGGGCATCACCGAACGACGGTACGCCGCCGCCCGCCAGCACCTCGGCACCCTCGGTTCGCGCCAGGTCGTAGTACGAGAGCACCTTGTCGCGGTGCTGTTGGGAGATCAGCGGCATGTTCACCGTCGCCTCGTCGGCGGGCCAGCCGTAGGTGAGTTCGCCGGCCCGGGTCGCCAGTCGGGCGCAGAACTCGTCGTACACGGGACGCTCGACGTACAGGCGTTCGGTGCAGAGGCAGACCTGGCCGCCGTTCGTGAAGGTCGAGCGGACCGAACCCTCGACGGCCGCGTCCAGATCGGCGTCGGCGAAGATCACCCCGGCGTTCTTGCCGCCGAGCTCGAACGAGACCGACTTCACCCGCTCCGCGGCCACCTTGGCGATCGCCGTACCGGTCGCGGACTCACCGGTGAAGGTGATCGCGTCGATGCCCGGGTGGCGGGTCAGGAACTCGCCTGCCGACGACGGGCCGAGGCCGTGCACGAGGTTGAAGACCCCGTCCGGTACGCCGGCCGCAGCCATCACCTCGGCTAGTACGGTCGCCGAGGACGGCGTCTCCTCGGACGGCTTCACGATCACCGCGTTGCCGCAGGCAAGCGCCGGAGCGACCTTCCAGGTCAGCAGGAGCAGCGGGAGGTTCCACGGTACGACGATCGCCACGACACCGACCGGTTTGCGGACCGCGTAGTTGAGCGCCCGGCGGCCGTCCGCGAGCGTGGTCGTGTAGGACTCGGTCGGTGTGGTGGTCGCGAAGTCCGCGAAGGTGCGGAAGTTGGCCGCACCGCGCGGGATGTCTAGTGTGCGCGCCTGGCTGATCGACTTGCCGGTGTCGCCCACCTCAGCCGCCACCAGGTCGTCGAACCGGCGCTCCAGCTCGTCCGCGACCCGCCGTAGAACGTTGGCTCGCTCCTGCTCTCCCATGCGGCCCCACGGACCCTTCAGGGCTGCGCGGGCTGCGGCGACGGCCGCATCCACTGTGGACTCGTCCGCCTCACACACCTCGAAGATCTGCTCCCCCGTCACCGGACTGACCTTGGCGAACCGGCCAGGGCTGTCGACGAAAGTGCCCCCGACGAAGTGCTGCAACAGCCCGACGTCCTTTGGTTGACCCGTGAGCAGCTCCGGCGTCCACAGCGTCATCGGAGTCTCCTCAACAACCTCAGTGCGATCAGTGCGAGGCCGGCCGCCGCGAGACCGACGTACCGGTGTTGGCGTTGAACCCTGCGCTGGACCTCGGCGTACGGGGTGGAGCTGAACGAGACAAGCTCGTAGCGGGAGACATACCGGCCGGGGAGGAAGCGTTCCAGCGCGTGCTCCACCTGCTTGGTCAGACGGAAGACTGGTGACGCCACCTTGTCGCGCATCTCGATGAAGTTGGTCAGCGCCATGTCGGCGATGGCTTCGGTGTTCTCGCGTCGGCGGGCCTCGAAGAGCGGCAGTGCGCGGGCCCACGAACCACCTGTGTCGTCCAGGCACCGGTCCAGCTCTACAACGTCCTCGAACGCGCAGTTGGCGCCCTGGCCGTAGAACGGGACTATGGCGTGCGCAGCGTCGCCAATCAGGGCAGTCCGGCCATGGGCCTGCCAGGGCAGCGTGTGGACGGTGCCAAGCACGCCGACCGGGTTGTGCAGGTAGTCGTCGACCAGATTCGGTGCCAGCGGCAACACGTCCGGATAGTGCGCACTGAAGTACGCCGTGATCGCGTCTGCCGTCGTGAGCGCGTCGAACGATCCAGCAGGCCAGAACAGCGTGCACGTGAACGAGCGGTCCGGATTCGGCAGGGCGATCATCATCGACGTCCCGCGCGGCCAGATGTGCAGTGCGCCCGGGTCGAGCGCGAACTCCCCGTCGACGGCCGGAATCGAGAGCTCCTTGTACCCGTAGTCCAGGAAGTCGACGTCCTCGGCAACGATGCCCTCAGCAAGCAACTGCTCCCGTACGGCGGACCCTGCGCCGTCCGCGCCGAGAATCACATCAGCCGTCGCTGTCGTTCTGCCTGCCGGGGTCTGGAACACCAGCCGGCCGGCTGCTGAGTCCAGCTCGCACAACCGGTGCTCGAACTCCACCGATACGCCCTTGGCGGCCGAGGCCGCTGTGAGCAGTGCATTGTTCAGCGTGCCCCGGCTGATCGAGTTGATCGCCCGGTCGCCTCTGGCCGAGTACTGGTGGAAGTCGAGCGCGCCGGCGACCGGATGGATCATCCGGCCCTTCATCGGCAGCGCATCGGCCATCACCGTCGCGTCCAGCCCGATCCGCCGCAGGGCATCCAGACCGCGCTCGGAGATCGCCAGGTTGATCGACCGGCCCCGGTCCGCCGTACCGACGCGAGGGTCCGGGCGACGCTCGTACAGGGTCACTGTCAGCCCACGCCGGGCGAGGTAACACGCCAGCAGACTGCCGGTCAGCCCGGCTCCGACGATTGCAACCTTCATCCAGCGATCACCTCGGCCAGCGCTGCCGCTGCGCGCCAGCAGTCGTGGTACGTCGAATACAGCGGCACCGGCGCCAGCCGCAGCACATCTGGTTCACGTGCGTCCGCGATCACGCCGTACTCGAACCGTAGCCGCTTGGCGAGCTCACCGGCGGTCAGCGCTCCGCCGATCCGCAGGGAGAGCTGGGCACCCCGCCGTACCGGATCGGTCGGTGTGATCACCTCCACCGGCACCTCTGCCAAGAGCTTCTCCAGGTACGCCGTCAGCCGCAGACTGCGCTCCCGCAGGACGCCGATGCCGATGCGGTCGAAGATCTCGAGTGACGTCCGCACCGGGCTCATCGAGAAGATCGGTGGGTTCGACACCTGCCAGGCATCCGCCGAAGCGGGCGGCCGGGACTCCGCAGCCATCTCGAACCGCGTGGCTGCGTCAGTGCTCCACCAGCCCTCGAACCGCGGCAGCTGACCGCCCAGGTGCCGCTCGTGCACGAAGGCGGCGGCCAACGAGCCCGGTCCGGCGTTGAGGTACTTGTAGGAGCACCAGGCGGCGAAGTCCACGCCCCACTCGTGCAGCTCCAGCGGTACGTTCCCCGCTGCGTGCGCCAGGTCCCAGCCGACCACTGCACCCGCTGCCTGCCCAGCTGTAGTGATCGCGGGGATGTCCATCAGCTCACCGGTCAGGTAGTTCACTCCGCCGAGCAGCACCAGTGCCACGTCGTCCCCGAGCCGGTCGAGCACATCCGCCGTACGGAGGCAGTCCTCGCCCGGTCTGGGCTTCAGACGGACGACAGCGTCGTCGTACCCGTGGAAACGTGCCTGCGACTGGACGGCGTAGCTGTCCGACGGAAAGGCCGAGTCCTCGATGAGGATCCGGTACCGCGAGGCCGTCGGACGGTAGAACGACACCATCAGCAGGTGCAGGTTGACCGTGAGCGAGTTCATCACCACGGTCTCGCTGGGTAGCGCACCGACGAGTCGAGCCGCCGGTCCGGTCAGCAGCTCGTGGTACGGCAGCCAGGGCCGCTCACCCTCGAGATGGCCCTCCACCCCGAGAGCAGCCCAGGAGTCGAGGTCCGCGAGCAACTCGCCCCGGGTCGCCTTCGGGCGCAGTCCGAGCGAGTTCCCGGCGAAGTACGCGACCTCCCGATAGCGACCCTCGGTCGCCGTCGGGATGTCGAACAGCTCGCGGTGGCCCGGGTCGCTGGCGTCCAGTGCGCGTGCCTCCGCCTCCGGGCTCATGCCTCGGCGACCTCCGGCTCCACGACGGCCTTGGCCACCGGCGGCTCCACCACCTGGCCCTTGCCGAGCACCGTGACACCTCCCTTGGACACGGTGAAGCCACGCTGCCGGTCGAAGTCGGGGTCGATCCCGATCTCGGCACCCGGCGGGATGACCACGTTCTTGTCCAGGATGACGTTCTTCAGCACCGCACCGGCGCCGATCGTGCAGTTGTCCATGATCACGGCCCGCTCGACCAGCGCACCGGCGCCGACCTTCACGTTGGAGCCGAGCACCGAGTGGTCGACGGTCGCACCGGACACGATCGAGCCCTGGCAGATGATCGACTCGCTCACCGTGGCGTTGTCGGTGAACTTTGCACCGGGCAACTGCGGGTGGGACGTGAAGATCGGCCAGTCCGAGTTGTAGAGGTTGAACACGGGCTGGATCGAGACCAGGTCCATGTGCGCCTCGTGGTACGAGTCCAGCGAGCCGACGTCGCGCCAGTACGAGCGGTCCCGGTCGAGCGCGCCGGGCACGTCGTTGTCCTTGAAGTCGTAGACGCCGGCCTTGCCCTCGGCAACCAGCATCGGGACGATGTCGCCACCCATGTCGTGCCGGGACGCCGGGTTGGCGGCATCCTTGCGCAGCGCCTCCACCAGGACATCGGCGCTGAACACGTAGTTGCCCATCGACGCGAACGTCTCGTCCGGCGAGTCCGGCAGCCCCGGCGGGTCGGCCGGCTTCTCCAAGAATTCCGCGATCGTGTGGCCGTCGTCCGCGGTCTTGATGACGCCGAACTCCGACGCCTCGGCCCGCGGGACGCGGATGCCGGCCACGGTGACACCGTTGCCCCGGGCGATGTGGTCGGCCACCATCTGGGAGGCATCCATCCGGTACACGTGGTCCGCGCCGAACACCACGATGATGTCGGGTTTGGCGTCGTTGATCAGGTTCATCGACTGGTAGATCGCGTCCGCACTGCCCTGGTACCACTGCGGGCCGAGCCGCTGCTGGGCCGGCACACAGGTGACGTAGTTGCCGAGGAAGGTCGACATCCGCCACGTGATCGTGACGTGCCGGTCCAGGGAGTGCGACTTGTACTGCGTCAGCACACACAGACTGCGGATCCCGGCATTCACCAGGTTGGACAGCACGAAGTCGATCAACCGGTAGCTACCGCCGAAGGGCACAGCCGGTTTGGCCCGGTCCGCCGTCAGCGGCATCAGCCGCTTCCCCTCACCACCGGCCAGGACAATTCCGAGAATCTTGGGCGCCTTTGCCATGTCCGCACCTTAGTCTCCTCAGGTCGGCGGCATAAGCAGTTGCGAGTGTCGCGAGACTGGAAGCATGCCGACGCTCACCACGCCGACCGTTGACGTTCACCAGTCGTTCCTGGCCGCTTGGGACGAGTTCGGCCCGGACAGCCGCTGGATGGGAGCCCGGTCGGTGGTGGCCGGCGTACCGGCGTGGACGCGGGAGCAGGCAGCTGACCCGTCGGAGTTCGCTGCCATGGTGGCGGCGGTCGCGAGCGAGGCTACTCCTGGGACCGCGCTCGGTCCGGAGATGCTGCCGCAGACAGTGCTCTGGTACGTCGACGGTGCGGAGTGGCTCGGTCGCCTCTCGATTCGGCACCAGCTCGGCCCCGCCTTCGCCGAGAGCGCCGGACACATCACGTACGGCGTGCGTCCGTCGTACCGGCGTCGTGGGTACGCAACGGCGATGCTGCGCGAGTCACTGCCGGTCGCTGCGGCGCTCGGCATCGACCCTGCCCGGGTCACCTGCCTGGTGGACAACGTGGGGTCGCGGAAGGCCATTGAGGCGGCTGGTGGCGTGCTGCAGGACGAGTACGAGGGCAAACTGCGCTACTGGGTGGCTACCGGCCGTGCGTAAGACTGGGAGGATGCCAACCCTCGTCGAGCCCACTGTCGCCGTCCACCAGTCCTACCTGGCTGCCTGGGACGAGCTGAAGCCGGAAGAGGAGCGGTGGATGGGCGCCGAGACGTTCGTCGGCGGCGAAGAGGAGAACTGGACCCGCGAGCAGGCGGCCGACCCGGCCGAGTTCTCACGACTCGTCGACGGCATCCGCGGCGCTGCTGACCCCGACGCCGTCCTGATGGAGGGCATCGTGCCCTACACGATCCTCTGGTTCGTCGACGGCGTGGAGTGGCTCGGCCGACTCTCCATCCGGCACGAGCTGAGCCCACAGCTCCTGGAGATCGGCGGGCACATCGGGTACTGCGTCCGGCCCTCGGCCCGCCGCCGGGGCTACGCGACCGAGATGCTCGTCCAGTCCCTGCCCTTCGCCGCCGACCTCGGAATCGACCCGGCACTGGTCACCTGCGACGCGGACAACGTGGCGTCCCGGAAGGTGATCCAGGCGGCCGGTGGCGAGCTGGAGGACGAGCGACACGGGAAGCTACGGTTCTGGGTCGCGACTCACACGTCCTGATGACTTATCGTCGGAGCTTATGAAGGTCGCCATTCTGACGCGTGAGTTTCCTCCGGACGTGTACGGCGGGGCGGGGGTGCATGTCGACTTCCTGGTGCGCGAGTTGCGCCGGTTGCTCGATGTCGATGTGCACTGCATGGGTGAGCCGCGTCTGGGCGCCACTGCCCACTCGGAGGACGACCCGCGGATCCCTGGTGCGAACGCGGCGCTGCGGATCCTCTCCACCGATCTGACCATGACTGCGGCCGTCGGCGACGCACAGCTCGTGCACTCGCACACCTGGTACGCGAACATGGCAGGCCACTGGGCCAAGCTCCTGTACGGCGTTCCGCACGTGGTGACCGCTCACTCGCTGGAACCGCGCCGGCCGTGGAAGGCCGAGCAGCTCGGCGGTGGCTACCGACTGTCGAGCTGGGCCGAGCAAACGTCGTACGAGGCCGCGGACGCGGTGGTCGCAGTCAGCCGCGGGATGCGGGACGACGTACTGGACTGCTACCCGTCGATCGACCCGGCCAAGGTGCACGTCATCTCGAACGGGATCGACGCGGACTTCTACCACCCGGACCCGGCGACCCACGTGCTGGAGCGACTCGGGGTCGACCTGAGCCGGCCGTACGTGACGTTCGTGGGCCGCATCACCCGGCAGAAGGGTGTTCCGCACCTGCTCCGCGCAGGACTGCAGCTGGACCCGTCGGTGCAGCTGGTGCTGCTCGCCGGAGCGGCTGACACGGTCGAGCTCAAGGCCGAGACCGACGCCCTCGTCGACGAGCTTCGCGCATCTCGTGACGGCGTCTTCGTCGTATCGGAGATGCTGCCGCGCGAAGAGGTCCGGCAGGTCCTGACGCACGCGCTGGCGTTCTGCTGTCCGTCGATCTACGAGCCGCTCGGCATCGTCAACCTCGAGGCGATGGCGTGCGAGACAGCCGTCGTCGCGAGCGCGGTCGGCGGCATCCCGGAGGTCGTCGACGACGGCGTCACCGGGACCCTCGTCCGGTACGACGAGAACGACACCGACACGTTCGAGCGCGAACTTGCCGAAGGCATCAACGAGCTCGTCGCCAACCCGGCCAAGGCCGAGGCGATGGGCAAGGCCGGCCGCTTGAGAGCAGTGTCGGAGTTCGGCTGGGACGCGGTCGCCGAGCGCACGGTCCAGCTCTACAACAGCCTTACTGGGTAGGGATAACCCCACCCCTGGTTCGGGGGCGAGCACCAATGTGTCGTGCTCGTCCAACCGGTTTGCTGGACGCATGACATCCCGTGCGTTTCGGATCATCCCCGCCACCATCGCGATCGGCGCACTGGTCGCCGCGCCGCTGTCCGCGTTCGCCGTCACCCAACCCTCGCTGGCCCAGGCCGCCGTAGCCTCGGCCGTGCAGTCCCCGCGCGGCTCGATCGTCTCAGCTGTCCAGATAGCCAAGCTGTCGGCCGCCGACCTGGACACGGCCGCTGCCGACGCCGGCTTCGTCGGCGTGCCGAAGTCCCGGTACGACGTCACGGTGTACCGGCTGATCTACCGAACCATCGATCCCGACGGCCGACCGACAACCGCCAGCGGCATCGTCGTCCTCCCCGACGGCCGCCACGGCGCGCTGACCGTCGCCGAGTACCTGCACGGCACGAGCGCCACCAAGGCGTACGCCGCCTCCGTCTCGGCCGACTCGACCGACCGCCTGGTCACCGCGCTGTTCGCCGGCTCCGGCCTCGCCGCCGTCGCGCCCGACTACCTCGGGCTTGGCCTCGGCCCCGGCAAGCACCCCTACATCGACACCAAGACCGAGACCAGCGCCTCGATCGACTTGTTGCTCGCGGCCCGTACCTTCGCCGCCCGGCACGACGTCACCCTCAACCGCGACGTACTCGTCACCGGCTTCTCCCAAGGCGGCCGCGCCACCCTCGGCGTCGGCCGGGCTCTCACCCGCGGCGAAGCCGGCCCCTTCCGCCTAGGCGACCTCCGTGGCGTAGCCGGCCCCTACGACCTGCTCGGCACCGAGCTCCCCGCCGTCTTCGACGGCCAGGTCGAACCCCACGTAGCCACGATGTACCTCGCCTACTTCACCACGGCGTGGGACCGCACCGTCGGCCTCTACGACAGCCCCCGCGACGCGTTCCGCCCGCCGTACGCCAAAACCGTCGAAGGCCTGGTCGACGGCACCCACACCGAGGAAGAGATCGTCGCCGGCCTCCCCGACTCCCCGGCGAAGCTCTTCACCAACCAGTTCCTGGCCAAGCTCAAGCACCCCACCGGCCGCTTCCGCCAAGCCCTCCGCGAAGCCGACCAGATCTGCCACAACTGGACCCCACCAGTGCCGCTGCACTTCTACAGCGGCACCAAGGACACCGACGTCGTCGCCGCCAACTCAACCTCCTGCGCCACCGCCCTCCGCACCCGCGGCGCCACCGTAACCGTCCACTCCCTCGGCGCAGTCGACCACTTCGGCACCGCCATGACGGCGTACCCAGAAATCATCCGCACCTGGACCCCCTAACCCGCATCCGCGCCCTCCCCCCATCCCCCCCATCCCCCGCCCTCGTCCGTGACCCCACCGCCGCCCAGCGCCAATCGCCGTACCGCCATCTCATGGGTTCCCCCATCAGCTTGTGGGTTCTGCACTCGCATGAGGGTCCAGAACCCGCCATCTCATGGGTCAACCCATCGGCTGCCAGTACGGCGGGCGCGGGCCCGGCGGGGCGCGGGCCCGGCGGGCGCGGGCCCGGCGGGCGTGGGCAGGTCAGGCGCTGGTACGGCGGGCGCGGGCGAACGCGCGTCGGATACTGGCCGCCACCTGCGCAGGGTCATCGAGGTCCGACCAGATGATCCGGACGACCTCGAGGCCAAGGGCGCGCAGGCGGTCCTCGCGGAGCTTCTCCCGGATAAGTGCTTCCCGTGAGCCATCGCCGTACTTCATCAGACCATCGAATTCGACGATCGTGTTGAACTCGGGGAAGAAGAAGTCGACGCGGCCGATGAACCCCTCAGCGTCAGTGAACTCCACCTGGAGCTGCGGTGGCGGCAAGTCCTCGTTGCGCATCACCACCCGCAACCGCGACTCACCGGCGGACTCGGCCAGGCGGTCGGCGAAGGCGAGCGTCCTGCGGATCATCGGGCTCCCGGGCCAGTGCTCGGTGGCCTCCGCCAATCGCCACAGATCCGCGGTACTCATCTCCGGATGCCGCAGGGCCGCGTCGGCGCTGATGACGGCCGCTGCGAAGGTCGCCGTACTCGCGATCTCGACCAGCGCTCGAGCGACCGAGGTCGCCGGCAGATCATCGACCGTTGTCACGTCCTCCGGTGGCAGCCGCGCCTGATGATGCCTGACACCGGCCGTGACGCCGGCCCGCGCATTCGCCCGGGTCAGCTGCACCTCCGTCAGATCCGCCTGCCACACGGGGATGCCGTGCAGGATCAACGCCGAATGATGGCTCACCACCGCCGAGCCAGACTTCATCGAGTTCATCGCGGCGTGGGTCAGGAGTCGATGCCGGTACGCCGGTCGATCCCACCGAGCGAGTCCCGACCCGTCGGTCCGTTCGGCGTACTGGCCGTACCGAAGTCGCTCCCACCTGCCCTGCGCAAGTCGCTCACGCATCTCCGCGGGCGTGTACCCCGCGTCTCTCGCCTGGCGTCGGCTGAACACGCCGCCCTGCCGGCCGGCGACCCGCTTCAACTCCGGATTCATTCCCCAAGCATCAACCGAAACCACCGGCCCGCGCTGCCACTTCTCCTCTCCCTGTGGATAACTCCCGCACCCCGCTCACCGCCATCTCATGGGTTCCCCCATCAGCTTGTGGGTTCTGCACCCGCATGAGGGTCCAGAACCCACAACCTCATGGGTTAACCCATCAGATTGCGGTGGCCGGGGCCGGGATGAGCGGAGCGGTAGGGGAAGGCGAGTGGGGGTGGCCGGGTGGGTCAGGCGATGCCGGCGGTGGGGGTTTCGGAGGTTAGCCAGGTGGTGAGGAGGCGGGCGCCGGCGCCGGTGGCGCCGGCGGAGTATTCGTGGCGGTCGGCGGGGGACTCGGCGATCGAGGAGAGGTCGAGGTGGGCCCAGGGGGTGGTACCGGTGAAGGCTTTGAGGAAGAGGGCGGCGGTGATGGAGCCGGGGCCTTTGGAGGAGTTGACGGCGTCGGCGATGGGGGTGGAGATGAGGTCCTGGTACTGCTCGGCCAGGGGCATCCGCCAGAGCTCTTCGCCGGAGACGCGGCCGGCGTCGGTGAGGTTGTCGGCGAGGGCGTCGTCGGTGGCGAAGAGGCCGCCGTACAGCATGGCGCCGAGGGAGACCTTGATCGCGCCGGTGAGGGTGGAGATGTCGACGACGACGTCGGGCTTCAGGTCCTGGACGGCGTACGCGAGGCCGTCGGCCATCACCAGGCGGCCTTCGGCGTCGGTGTTCTTGACCTCGGTCGTGCGGCCGCCGTAGTGACGGATGACGTCGTCAGGCCGGTATGCCGAACCGGACGGCATGTTCTCGGCCGAGCAGATCAGGCCGGTGACCTTCACCTTCGCGCCCAGCTCGCGCAGGGCCGACATGGTCGCGATCACCGAACCGCCGCCGGTCATGTCGCGCTTCATCGACACCATGCCTTCGCGGGGCTTCAGCGACAGGCCGCCGGTGTCGTAGGTGATGCCCTTGCCGAC
This sequence comes from Kribbella sp. NPDC058245, assembly GCF_042882005.1. Lineage (NCBI taxonomy): Bacteria > Bacillati > Actinomycetota > Actinomycetes > Propionibacteriales > Kribbellaceae > Kribbella > Kribbella sp. NPDC058245. The sequence goes on along the minus strand of NZ_JBHVWY010000012.1, from coordinate 289,033 downwards.
CAGGACGACGTACGGCGTCTTGTCCGTGGCATCCTCCGGGACGTAGTCCATCCGGATCAGCCGCGGCGGGCGGGTCGATCCCTGGCCGACCGCGAGGATGCCGCCGAAGCCATCGGCGGCGAGCTGCTTCTCGTCCCAGACCGTCACCTCGAGGCCGGTGGACGCGGCCAGCTCGGTGGCGCGGGCGGCCAGCCAGGCCGGGTCCTTCTCGTTCGAGGGCGTGATCGCGAACTGCCGGGCGAGCCAGCCGGTCCGTCCGATCACGATGCCGCGGTCGATCACGGCCTGCCGCTCGGCGGCGGAGCCGTCAGTCACTGTCACGCGACCGGCCACCGGCTTGCCCTTGTCGACCGTCTTCAGGGTGTAGCTGAACGAGCCGAGTACGACGCCCTCGGCAAAGGCCTGCAGCGCCTGGTCGTCGATGCCCTCGGCAACAACGGTGGTGAGCTCGTCCTTGCCGCGACCGAACCGGGCGATCGCCGCGCCGGCGTGGCGCAGCTCCTTCGCCGTCGCGTCACCGGCGCCGACCAGCAGCACCTCGCTGACCTCACCCGACAGCAGCGGGTAGGCCACCGTCGTACCGGCCGACGCGCTGAACCCGGCCTCCTGCTGCACCTCGAGCAGCCGGCCCAGATCAACGCCCAGCCGCTGCCCGGCCTCCTTCGCCGCGGCCGGTAAGCCGCCCGACCCCACGACGATCACCCAGGTGGATGAGCCGTGCACCGGCAACCCGGGCTGCCAGGCCACGGCCGGAATCGTCGGGTACGCGAAGGTGCTGATGCGGCGAGCCACTAGAGGGGTCCTCACTGGTCAAGTGTCAAAGAGAAACTGCTGCCAACCGTAACGACCCCGGTCGGTACCGGAAAAGGCACCCACCGGGGTCGAAGGAATGACAAAGGAGTGCGGAAGAGGCACCCCGGAGAGTCGGTCAGCCGACGACGGCCTTCAGTGCATTACCGAGATCGGTCGCCTCGTCGGCGTTGAGCTCGACCACGAGCCGGCCCCCGCCCTCGAGCGGAACCCGCATCACGATTCCGCGGCCCTCCTTGGTGACCTCGAGCGGACCATCGCCCGTCCGCGGCTTCATCGCCGCCATGCGCGCACCCCTTCCCAGTTCGGTGTTGAGCGACGACACCACGCGGCCGACCGTCGCCGGCGCCGGGTGGTGATGCGCCGTCGGCGCGTATCGCAGTGTGTATCCGGACCCATTATCCCCGATCACAGGCCGAAGGCGCGCACCATACGGCAGACTCGGGTTTTGTGCACGCCCGTTCAGCCCTTTTCGACCTGTACGGCGACCACCTGCGCGCGCGTGGAGCGCGAGCACCGGTGGCCGCCCTCGTACGCCTGCTCGCACCCCTCGGCGTCCATCCACCGGCCGTCCGGACCGCCGTGTCGCGGATGGTCCGGCAGGCCTGGCTGGAGCCGGTCCGGATCGACGGGCAGCCCGGATACGCGTTGTCGGCCCGGGCGCGCCGCCGGCTCGACGACGCGGCCGCCCGGATCTACCGGACCGGGGCCGACGGCACCGATCCGGACGGGGTTCCGGGCTGGGACCGGCACTGGCATCTGGGCATCCTGCACGAGGTCCCGAACGCCCGCCGCCGCGAGCAGCTGGCGAGCCAACTCGCCTTCCTGGGTTGGGCTCCGCTGTCCGACGGCGCCTGGGTCGGGCTGCGCAACGACGCCGAGGTCGACCAGATTCTCGAGGTCGAGGGAATCACCGCGGACCGCTTCCGGGCGCCCGTCGACGACGGCGCGATCGAGTTCGCCCGGCGGGTCTGGAAACTCGACGACCTGGGTGCCTCGTACGACGCCTGGCTGATCGAGGCCAAGGCCCTGGTCGACGCCGCCGGGGACGGGACCACCGACGAGCAGGCGTTCGCCGTCCGCTCCGAACTGGTGCACGAGTGGCGCAAGTTCCTCTTCCTCGATCCCGGGTTGCCGGCCGAACTGCTGCCGTCGGACTGGGCCGGGACGCGGGCCGCCGCATACTTCGATTTCCACGCGGAACGACTGGGCCCCGCGGCCGGGCGTTTCGTCGACGACTGCCTGACACTGCACTGAATTTCCTCACCCACTGTCAAGGAGCTGACCACGATGAGTGACTCCGTCACGTACGACGTGTCCGAAGGTGTCGCCACCATCACCCTGAACCGGCCGGACGCGATGAACGCGCTCGACATCGCCACCAAGGTGCTGCTGCGCGACACGATCCAGGCCGCGGCCGAGGACGACGCCGTACGGGTCGTGGTGCTGACAGGGACCGGGCGCGCGTTCTGCGTCGGTCAGGATCTGAAGGAGCACATCGGACTGCTGCAGGCCAACGACACCGAGGCCCTCTGGAGCACGGTTCCGGATCACTACGCGCCGATCGCGCTGGCATTGGCTGAGATGCCGAAGCCGGTGATCGCCGCGGTGAACGGGGTCGCGGCCGGGGCCGGCGCGTCGATGGCGTTCGCGTGCGACTTCCGGATCCTGTCGGAGACGGCCGGGTTCAACTTCGCGTTCACCGGGATCGCGCTGTCGTGCGACACCGGGATCTCCTGGACACTGCCGCGGCTGATCGGTCAGGCCCGGGCGATCGAGCTGCTGTACTTCCCGCGGACCATCAAGTCGGCCGAGGCACTCGAGCTCGGGCTGGCGTCGTCCGTCGTACCGGCTGAGGGGCTCGAGGCGGCCGTTACGGACCTTGCCGCAAAGCTCGCGGCCGGACCGACGGTCGCCTATGCGTCGGTGCGCCAGTCGGTCGCGTACGCCGCGTCGCACACGTTGGCCGAGTCGCTCGCCTTCGAGGCGTCGAAGATGCAGCTGACCGGCGGTACCGAGGACCACAAGAACGCTGTCGCGTCGTTCGTGGCCAAGGAGAAGCCGACCTTCACCGGGCGGTGAAGGTCGGCTCTCATCACGTTGGTGGACTCCCCGGCCGCTTTCCGGTCGGGCGAGTCACGACCGGACAACCACCTGACAGACGGGGAGTCCGCTGAACACCACATCACGTTCTGTAGGGCTAACACAACTCGTTCAGCCGTTTGTCTTTCAGTCAACGCGAATTGCACGATTTCGTGCGTTATGCACGTGCATCTGACCTCTGCATTCGCCTTGTTCAGCGGGCGATACAGGTCGCGAGATGGTCGTTCACGATGCCCGTGGCCTGCATCAACGCGTAGGCCGTGGTCGGGCCGACGAAGACGAATCCGCTCTTCTTGAGAGCCTTCGACATCGCCACCGATTCCGGGGTCGTCGCCGGGACGTCGCCCAGTGTTTTCGGGGCCTTCTGCTTGCTCGGCTGGAAGCTCCACAGCAGGTCGGTGAGCGCGCCGTCGTCGAGCTCGAGGAGAGCGCGGGCGTTCGAGATCGTGGCGTTGATCTTGAGCCGGTTCCGCACGATGCCGGGATCGGCCATCAGCCGGTCGAAGTCGTCGCTGCCGAACTTCGCGATCACCTCGGGATCGAAGTGCGCGAACGCGGTCCGGAAGTTCTCCCGCTTGCGCAGGATCGTGATCCACGACAGTCCGGACTGAAACGCTTCCAGCGTCAGCCGCTCGAACAGTCCGCGGTCGTCGCGGATCTCCTTGCCCCACTCGTTGTCGTGGTACGCGATGTACTCCGGCGCCGAAGTCGCCCACCCGCAGCGCGGCTGCCCGTCGTCCCCGATGACGGTCACGCGGCAACCTCCTTGACCAGCCGCCGCAACGAAGTCTTCATCATCAGTTCGAACACGGGCCGAACGACGGGCCACGCCAACCGGCCGAGCGGCCCCAGCGGCGGGATCACATCCTCGGACCAGGTGAACACACTGCCGGGCTTCGATCCGGTCGAGGTGACGGCGAACGTGCCGGTGCCCCGGACGATCTTCCCGAGGTGTTTCACGGTGCACTCGTTCGGCGGATCCCAGTTCGTGATGACCATGTCGTCAGTGAACCCGATGCCACCGACAGAAGTTCGCGCCGCGACTCCCCCGCCGACACCGACGCCGTCCTGCTCGGTCGCCCACACCCGCGTGAACAACATCCACCGCGATTGTCCCGACCAATCCACCACCACATCCCACGCGTCCTGCAGGTCCAGCTCCAGTTCGACCGAAGCCTCTGCGTGGCACGTGCCGCTGGAAGTCATCAGCTAGGACGCCGGTACGCCGGCTGCTCGGGCGGCGCGCTGTGCCGTCCCTGAGCCCCAGGATCGCCCGAGGGCGGTTCCCACGCCTCCGGCGGCGCCTCGGCACCCCCATTTGCCTGCTCCGGGGCCACCTGCGGCTGCACCCAATGCGGCACCGGCGCAGGCTGTTGCTGAGGCGCCTGCGCAGGCTGCTGGTACGGCGTGGGCTGGCTCGGGGGCTGCTGGTACGGCGAGGGTTGGGCCGGGGGCTGCTGGTACGGCGAGGGTTGGGCCGGGGACTGCTGTGTCGGCTGCGGGTAGGCAGCGCCGGACTGGTCCTGGCCTTGGAACTGCTGAGGAGCCGGCGGGGCGGGCTGCTCCTGGAACCAGGAGTCGGCCGGTGGCTGGGCCGCCGGGGTGGCTCGCGCGTCGGGGGCCTGCGGAGGCGCGGCCGGGGTGGCTGGCTTGTCCGTGGTGCGGATGGTGGGGAGGCTGCCGGTGGTGGCTTCGAGCAGGGCACGGGCCTCGGCCTGGAGGCGCTCGTACTCGTTCGCGGCCGTAGCAGGCGACGACTCCGCAGTAGGCGCCTGTTCGGCAACCGCCTGGGGCTGCGGTGCGGCTTCAGCGGCGGGCTCGTCTACCGCAGGGGCAGAGTCGGCTGGCGGCTGAGGCTCAGCGGGCGACTGAGCAACCGGGACAGCGACCGCCGGAAGCGCAACTCCCGGCGCCGCAGCGACAGGAGCCGGGGCAGGAGCCGTGGCAGGAGCCGTGGCCGGGGCAGGCGTCAGGGCGGGAGCTGCGGGCGGCTCTTCGATGGCGGTGGGCTGCTCGGCCGGCGGGAAGTCGCCACCGACGAGGATCGGCTCCTGGGAGCCGGTGTCGTCGAAGTCGGCGGCCGTGTACCGGTTGCGGGACGCGAACCCGTCCCCGTCGGGCGAATCAAGAATGGGGGCGACAGCCCGCTCGAGGTCGGCGATCCGGCGGTCGCGTTCGGCGACCTCCCGGGCGACGCGTTCGAGCAGCGTGTCGACCTCGTCCATCCGGTAGCCGCGCAGGCCGACGGCGAACCGGACCGACTCGATCTCGGTCGAGGTCAGCGCCTGCCGCGCGGGGACAGTCATGTCGGGGCGGTCGTCGTACGCGGGGCTCATGGCACCCCAACGTCCCGAGGCCACGACAGCCACAGCCCCGATCAACAGCACCACGATCAACCCGAAGAACCACATCACGGGACCGATCGTGCCATGCCGATCCAGTCACCCGCACAATCGGCGGGTCTTCGAGCCGAAAACCTAGCTCCCGTCGGAGCCCAGGCGGCGGTCTTCGCGACGCTCCCGGGCGGCCGGATTCTCCGTCTGAGCGACCTGTTCGGCAGCGGTCGACGCCGCCTCTTCGGCCGCCGCGTCGGCCAGTTCGGCGGACTTGACGATGTAGCTCACGGCCTCGTCCACGGAGTCGGTGATCGTGAACATGTCGAGGTCGGCCGCCGAGATCTTGCCGTCGACGAGCATCGTCTCGCGCAGCCAGTCGGCCAGCCCGCCCCAGTACGACGTACCGAAGAGCACCACCGGGAACGACGTCACCTTGCGCGTCTGCGCGAGCGTGAGCGCCTCGAACAGCTCGTCCAGCGTGCCGAACCCACCCGGCATCACCACGAACCCCTGCGCGTACTTCACGAACATCGTCTTGCGCGTGAAGAAGTACCGGAAGTTCATCCCGATGTCGACCCATTCGTTCAGGCCGTTCTCGAAGGGCAGCTCGATCCCGAGCCCGACCGAGACCCCACCGGCCTCGGAGGCACCCTTGTTCGCCGCCTCCATCACGCCCGGCCCGCCACCGGTGATCACCGCGTACCCGGCGTCCACCAGCTTCCGCGCGAGCTCCTCGGCAGCGCCGTACATGGGGTCTTCCGGCTTGGTCCGCGCCGACCCGAACACGCTGATCGCCGGGCCCAGCTCGGCGAGCATGCCGAACCCCTCGATGAACTCCGACTGGATCCGCAGCACCCGCCACGGGTCGGTGTGCACCCAGTCGGAGGGCCCGCGGCTGTCCAGCAACCGCTGCTCGGACGTGGACTGCTGCACCTGCTTGCGCCGCATCACGACCGGTCCGCGTTGCTGGTGGCCGACTGGACGGTCGGGGTGGATCGAGGGTTGTTCTGCCATGCCCCCAGGTTAGGACCTATCCCGACACCGCATCGGCTCACGCGGGCGCGGTCAACCAACTCCTCAACCGCTGTTCACACAGCTCGATCTCGGCCTCCGGCACGAATTCATCCTGTTTGTGCGCATACAGGGGGTCGCCGGGCCCGTAGTTCACCGCCGGTACGCCGAGCAGCGTGAACCGTGCCACGTCGGTCCACCCGAACTTCGGCTTGGGCTCACCGCCCACCACCTGCAGGAACGCCGCAGCAGCCGGCCGCTCGAGACCCGGCAGTCCACCCGGTGCAGAGTCCGTCACCTCGATGTCGTAGCCGTCGAAGACCTCGCGCAGGTGCGCCTCGGCCTCCGCCTCGGACCGGCTCGGCGCGAACCGGTAGTTGATCTCCACCGTGCACAGGTCCGGTACGACGTTCCCCGCGACCCCACCGGTGATTCCGAGCGCGTTCAGCCCCTCGCGGTACTCCAGGCCGTCGATCGGCACCCGCCGCGGCTCGTACGCCGCCAGCCGGGCCAGCACGTCTCCGGCCGCGTGAATCGCGTTCCGGCCCATCCACGACCGCGCGGAGTGCGCCCGCTCGCCCCGGGTGGTGACCTCGATCCGCATGGTCCCCTGGCAGCCCGCCTCGACCACAGCGTTCGACGGCTCCATCACGACCGCGAACACGCCCTCGAGCAGCTCCGGGTTCGACTGGGTCAGCTTGAACAGCCCGTTGCGCTCGGACTCGACCTCTTCGCAGTCATAGAAGACGTAGGTGATGTCCCGGTTCGGCTCGGTCAGCGTGGCCGCCAGCCGGAGCCCGACGGCGACCCCGCCCTTCATGTCGCAGGCTCCGAGCCCGTGGATCAGCCCGTCCGCGCGCCGCGCCGGCAGGTTGTCGTTCAGCGGCACCGTGTCCAGGTGCCCGGCAATGACGATCCGCTCCGCACGCCCGAAGTCCGTCCGCGCCACCACGGTGTTCCCGTGCCGGAACACCTTCAGATGCGAGTACGCCGAGAGCGCCGCCTCGACCTGGTCGGCCAGCGGCTCCTCGGTCCCACTGACCGACGAGATGTTGACCAGCGCCTCGGTCAGGTCGGGTCCGGACACAGTCAGGTCTAGGGTCATGGGGTCAATGCTCTAGGAACACACAGAACTCGTTGCCCTCGGGGTCAGCACAGATGTGCCAGCCGATCTGGTCGTCCTTGGCCCGCAGCAGGGTCGCACCGGCGTCCAGCACCGGCTGCAGCGCGGGCGCGGTCACATCCCAGTGCACGCGGTTCTTCACCGTCTTCGGCTCAGGCACCGGCACGAACACCCAGTAGGCGAACGGCAGACCGGGCACGTTCTCCAGCCAGTACCACGGCGTGTCCGACGAGTGCTGGACGCTCCCACCGACCACTCCGGCCCACCACTCGGCCTGAGCCCGCGGGTCGGTGGTATCCACGACGAGCTCCATCAGCCGGTACGCCGGAACCCGCTCCCGCACGAATCCGCAGAACTCCCCGCCCTCCGGATCCGTCAGCACGGTCCAGTGCGAGTGCTCCGCCTGCACGGTCGCCCCGGCCGCGACCAGGTCGTCGATCGACGCGGTGTGCACATCGAGGTGCACCCGGTTCTTCCCCGTCCGCGGATCGCCGACCGTGTTGATCCAGATCGTCTTCTCGGGTGTGTCGCCGAGCAGCACGGTCGGGTTGTCGGCCGGCACGGTCAGCCCGAGCACCCCCGCCCAGAACGCCACCATCGTGGGAGAACCGTTCGCGTCGATACACAAGTCCTTGAACCGGGCCACCGTCATGCGATCAGGCTAACCACGCCATCTCCATTCCTTGCGTCCGAACGAGTGACGTGCGTGGTCGGCGTGTTTTCGGACGCAGCGCGATCTGCGGCGGACCTGGATCTGACTTAGGGTCGAGGGTGTGACTGACCTGCGGACCCGGCTGCGCGCCGTACCGACTTTGACCGGTACTCCGCCGCAGTTCGATCCGGGCAGTGCACCGGAGACACCGCATGAGCTGTTCGTCGACTGGTTGCTGACGGCGGTGGACCAGCAGATCCCGGAGCCGTTGGCCGCGACGCTGTCCACTGTCCGAGCTGACGGCCGACCCAATGCGCGAGTGCTGATCCTGAAGGACGTGACTGCGGAGGGCTGGCAGTTCGCCTCCACGTGGAGCGGTCCCAAGGGCCTCGAGCTGGTCAAGACGCCGTACGCCGCTCTGACGTTCTACTGGATCCCGCTCGGCCGCCAGGTGCGTGTGCTCGGCCGGGTCGAGCCTGCTGCCCCAGAGGAGTCGGCACGCGACTTCCTGGGCCGACCGGTGTCGTCGCGCGCCATGGCGGCGGCAGCGCGCCAGAGCGACGTACTGGACGATCCCGCCGAGGTCGAGGCCGCCGTGGCGGCGCAGACCGAGCGGCTGACCGCCGACCCGGGCCTGGTCGCGGAGAACTGGACGCTGTACACGCTGCAAGCAGATGAGGTGGAGTTCTGGCAGGCGGATCCGGACCGTCGCCATCTCCGCCTGCGGTACCGCCTGACCGACACCTGGACGAAGGAGCGCTTGTGGCCCTGATCGACGTGAAGACCGCCGCGGCTCGGATGAGCTCGCTGGTGGCCGGACTGGACGAAGCCACGGCCCGTGGCGACTCCGAGCTGCCCGGCTGGACGCGCGGACACCTGATCACCCACGTAGCGAACTTCTCCCGAGCCTTCACCCGCCAGGTCGAGTACGCCCTGCGGGGCGAGCTCGTCGAGGTGTACGACGGCGGCCGGCCCGCCAGGGACGCGGTTATCGAGGCCGGCGCCGACCGTCCGGCCGCAGTGCTCGTCGAGGACCTCAACGAGGCGGTCACCGCACTCCTGGCCGCCTGGGACCGGGTCGGACCAGAGGACTGGTCCCGGCCGATCTCGCACCGCAACAGCACTCTCGCGCACGGCATCGACGCCACCTGGCGTGAGCTGGAGATCCACACCAGCGACCTGGGGCTCGGCGCTACCCCAGATGAGTGGCCGGCCAGCTTCTGCGCGCATCTGCTCGACTTCCTCCGCCCGCGCACCCCGAACGGCGTCCACCTGGTCCTGCGACCGTCCGACGGCCCAGTCTGGGAGAACGGCACCGGCGAGGAGCACGTCCTCACCGGCACCCTCACTGCGCTCACTGCCTGGTACGCCGGCCGTCCGCCCACCACCGCTGTCAAGGGACCGACGCCGGAGCTTCTCCCCTACCCCTGACCGTTGCGCATTCCTGCACACATCTGAATGATGTAGGCATGACTGCGCAGTGGACGTTCGTACTCTGTGATGCGCTCGCGAAGGTGCACCCGACCCGGGACCCGCGACCGGCCGCGGCGGAAACCCGCTTCCAAGCGTTCCTCGGGGAACCGGCGTCGTTCCAGCTCGCCTACCGCCCACCGGTCGGCGCAGGCCCGCTCCAGGTGCGGGTCGAGGGCGCGGCCGCTGATCTGGTCGCGGTGTCGAGCGTGGACCTTGTGCCGTGCTCACTGCTGGCCTTCCCCGAGCATGACGACGGCTACGAGTTCGACGAGCCGGGGCAGTATCCGGACGTGCTCCGACCCATTCCGAGCGGCGAGACTTCGGTGCGGCCCGGCGAGTGGTCGGCGCTGTGGTTCGACGTCACCACCACCGACTCGGCCCGAGCCGGCAGCCACGACCTCACCGTCGTACTGAGCTCACCCGACGGCGCTGAGCTGCACCGGCAGCCTGTCACCGTCGAGCTCACCAGAGTCGAGCTACCGCCACTCGACATCGTGTCGAGCCACTGGATGCACCTCGACTCGCTGGCTGACCACTACGGCGTTGACGTGTTCAGCGAGGAGCACTGGACGCTGGTGGACCGCTTCATGGCGTCGGCTGCCGAGATGGGCGCGACGTCGCTGCTCACACCAGTCTGGACACCACCTCTCGACACTGCGGTCGGCTCGTACCGCACCGTCGTACAGCTCGTCGACATCACCGCCACTGACGACGGGTACCGCTTCGGCTTCGACAAGCTGCGTCGCTGGCTCGAGTTGTGTCGCCGCAACGGGATCACCGGTGTGGAGGTCGCGCACCTCTTCACCCAGTGGGGTGCGAAGGCAACGCCGGGCATCGTGGTGGGCGACCAGCGTGTCTTCGGGTGGGACGTCGAGGCAACCGATCCTCAGTACCGGACGCTCATGGAAGCCCTGCTGCCCGCGCTGCAGGCAGTGCTCGACGAGGAGTGGGACCGCGAGCACGTGGTCTTCCACATCTCCGATGAACCGTCTGGCGAGGAGGGACTCGCCAGCTACCTCGCTGCGAAGGCAGTGGTCGCCGATCTGCTGAAGGGCTGGACGCTGGTCGACGCATTGAGCGAGCACTCGTTCTGGACATCAGGTGCTGTCCCACTCCCGGTAGTCGCGACCGATCACGTCGAACCGTTCCTGGCCGAGCGGCCGGAGCGCCTGTGGGTGTACTACTGCGTCAGCCAGAACAAGGACGTCGCCAACCGCTTCATCGGGATGCCCTCGGCGCGTAACCGGGCGATCGGGCACCAGCTCTTCGCCTCTGGCGTAGACGGCTTCCTGCACTGGGGTTTCAACTTCTGGTACACCCAGTACGCCGTCAAGCGCGTGGACCCGTTCACCGAGACTGCAGCCGGTGGCGCGTTCCCATCCGGCGACCCGTTCATCGTCTACCCCGGCACGGACGGTACGCCGTGGCCGTCGCTCCGGCACCGCGTCTTCGCCCAGGCGATGTGGGACCACCGAGCGCTCCAAGCCGTCCGCACCGCCCACGGGGCCGATGTGGCTCTCGACCTCATCGACCCCGACCGGACGCTGCGCTTCAACCGTCCCGTACTCGACCCTGACCACTACTACCAAGCTCGCCAACGCATGGCGGCTCAGCTGACGCTGAAGTCGTCCACCTGAATCCACGTGTCCACGTTGGGCCCGGTGAACCCGGCGTAGACGGTCAGCTCGTGCACACCGGCCGGCACCTTCACCGTGACCTCGTGGTGCACGTAACCGGTCCCTGCGCCAAACACCTCGCTCGCCAGCTCAGCCGTGCCGTTGCGGACCCCGAAGCGACCAGCGCCAGCTGGCAGGTTCGCGGACGCACTGATCCAGGAGCCGAACCGGTACGTCGTTCCTGGCGTCACCGGCACGGTTTGGTAGAGCGCACTCCACCCGGTGCAGGCGCAGCGGATCCACCCGTTGTTCGCACCGGAGTGGGCGAAGCCGAGACCACGGTCCACCCCGTTGGCCGCCGTACCCTCGAACAGCCAAGCCGGCTTACCACCGCCGGTTCCTTCGAAACCACCGTCGGCCAGCTGAGCGACGTACCGGACTGCGAGCTCGGAAACCGTTGTATAGCTGCGGGTGCCGCCGGGTAAGCCGATCACTCGGACGCCGTCTGTCTCCTGGGCTGGGAACGTCAGTGTGTACGTCGTGTTGGCACCGGCGGTGGCATCACCCGGATAGGCCGGTGCGACTGTCTGGGCACCCACCTCGACCCACGCGCCGTCGCGTCGTACCTGAACGCGCGGTCTGCCGGTGAAGTAGCCGCCCTGGGCCGACACCGCACCAGAGGTGAACTCAAGCCGGTTCACTCGCTGCTGCGTCGGCCAGGTGTAGCCCCAGAAGGAGGTGCCCTTCACCTCGTCGTCGAAGTCGGACTCGCTGCCAGTCGTCGCCCCGTCGTTGATCAGCGCGAGGCTGCCGGACTGTGTCGACTTGGAGATCGGCACCGCGCCCACTGCGAGGTTGGCCGGGGCCGGCAGGTTGTCAGCAGGCTTTCCGTTAGCAGGTGTCAGCACCAGCTTGCGCAGGTTGAAGTTGTAGACCGACGTGCCGATTCCGCCCCCACCACACGGGCAGACGTTCGCCTGCAGGTACATGGTCTTCCCGTCCGGCTGCACGAACTTCGAGGGGATCGTGACGCCGTACCCGCCGTACTTGGTGGTGGACCACGGGTACCCGCCGAAGTCCTTGCTGAGGAAGTGCTTCCACGGTCCCCACGGTGTCGGCGAGTCGTAGAACTCGAAGGTGTACTCCGTCCAGGACGTGTAGACATAGCGCTTCTGCTGGGCCAGGTAGGTCACGCCGCCCTGGCTGATCACGCTGAGGTTGGAGGCGTTGGTCCCGTAGGTCTGGGCGTACAGCCGACGCTGGTCCGTCAGTACCGGCTTGCGGTCCTTCACACGAGCTGACCAACCGCTGCCGGTGTAGAACTTCCACGCGCTCCGGTCCTGCACCTTCTGCTTGGGGACGCGGGCCAGGAACACACTCTGCGGGTCCGCGACCGTGTCGTCGAAGGAGTCCCGCCAGTTGCCGTCCAGCCCGTACGCGTAGACATAGCCGTCCGGCGCCAACGCGCCACCGCGGCCGAAGTCCGCGAACCAGATCGTCGTGAAGACGTGGTCGGCGAACATCGGCTTCCGCTGGTCCCACGTCCACGTCTTCCCGTGATCGGTGGACTTCAGGATCGTCGCCGCCGGTACGTCGTTGAAGTCGAGCGCGAGGTCCTGGACCGCCAGATAAAGGGTGTCGCCGACGCAGACCATGCCGGTCGGCTTGCGGTTGTATCCGGCACCACTCCAGACCGGCCCGATCCCCTTCGCAATTGTTGCCCCCGACAACTTCCCCGGTACGCCGTTGATCTCGCTGACCGCGATGTCGGAGAACTCGTGGTCGAGGCTGAACCCCTTACCGTCACCGTTCGCGGCGTACAGGTTGTCGTTGCCGGCCCAGCAGGACGGCCAGAGATCGCCGTCGCTCGGGCTCGGAATGCCCTTCGACTCGACCTCCACGGTGCCAATCGCCGGGACGGTCGGCAGGGCCGCGGGACCGCCCCAGCCGACCACGGACGCCGTACCGAAAAGCAAGGGCAGGACGGCCAGGAGGGCGCCACGTTTCATGTCTGGTCCTTCACTTGAGGCCGGTGGTCTTCATCGCGTCGACCAGGCGGCGCTGGCCGGCGACGAAGACAACGACCGTCGGTACGGCGGCGATCACGGCAGCCGCGAGGATGAGGTTCCAGGCCGAGGCGTACTGCCCCTGCATACCGGAGACGCCGAGCTGGATGACGCGCAGGTCCGGGTTCCGGGTGATGGTGAGCGGCCAGAGGAAGGCGTTCCAGTTGGCCAGGAAGAACAGCACCGACAGGGAGGCGAGCATCGGGCGGCTGAGCGGGAGGATGACGCTCCAGTACCGTCGCCAGTAGCCGCAGCCGTCGAGGTCGGCAGCCTCCTCCAGCTCACGCGGGATGTTCAGGTAGTACTGGCGGAGCAGAAAGATGCCGAAGGCATGGAAAATGCTCGGCACGATCAGCCCAGCGTAACTGTCCAGCAGGCCGAGCTGCTTGGCGACCAGGAACAGCGGCACCAGGATGACCGGCAGCGAGACGAGCAGCGTCGACATGATGCCGGAGAAGACGATCCCGCGGCCGGGGAAGCGCAGCCGGGCCAGCGCGTAGGCCGCCATCGAGTGGAAGAACAGCGCGACCACGGTCACGGTGATCGAGACGATCGCCGAGTTCAGCATGAACCGCGGCATCGGGATCTTCAGCAGCACGTACTGCAGGTTGTCGAGTGTCCAGGTCGACGGCCAGCCGAAGTTGAAAACGTCCTCGGCGGGCTTCAGCGCGCTGATCACGATCCAGAGCAGTGGTAACACCGCAATAATCGCGAGGACGTGCGCCAGGATCGGCAGGAATCTAATCCTCATCGAAACGGCCCCCTCGGGTGACGCCGAACATCAGGCCGGTGCAGACCACCAGGATCGCGACGACCACGGTGGTCAGCGCAGCGGCGTACCCCATGTTGTTGAAGGTGAACGCCTGCTCGTAGATGTAGAGCACGACCGTGCTGGTCGCGCGGGCCGGGCCGCCCTTGGTGAGCACGAAGACCAGGTCGAACGCCTGCAGACCGGTGACCGCGCCGATCGTCGAGTTCACCACGACGAAGAAGCTGGTCGGGCGGAGCAGCGGCCAAATCACATATCTGAACCGTTGCCAGGAGCTGGCACCGTCTATCTGTGCGGCATCTTCCAGCTCCTTGGGCACGTCTTTCAGACCTGCAAGGAAGACAAGCATCTGATAGCCCATCAGGAACCAGACGCTGATCACCACATAGGTGCCGAGGGCAAGGGACGGCGTACCGAGGAACGAGACGTCGCCGAGGCCGAGTGGAGCCAGCAGCTTGGAGAGCGCGCCGCGTTTGTCGACGAGAAGGAACTGCCAGATCAGGCCGACCACCACCAGGCTGACCACGTTCGGCAGGAAGAACGCCGCGCGGACCCAGCCGATGCCCTTGAAGTGATTGCGGACCAGCATGGCCAGCGCGAAGCTGACCACGAACGCGATCGGGACAAAGGTGATCACGTAGGTCCCGGTCACCTTGAGCGACGCGAGCAGTTGGTCGTCTCCGGCCATCAGCTTGTAGTTCGCCAGGCCGACGTACTGGTAGTTGCCGAAGCCGTCGACCTTGAAGAACGCGACGCCGAACGCGAGCACCATCGGGAGCGCGACGAAGACCAGCAGACCGAGGGTGTCCGGCGCGAGGAACGCCCAGGCCGCGAGGGCCTCGCGCCGCTTCCTCGTCATGCCAGGCTTGTGTCGCACCGCCGACCGCACGGAAGGTTTCACAGGTGGAGCTGTCGTGGTCACCATCAGCTGATCGGCGCACCCTGGTAAGTCTTCAGGAAGGTGTCGATCCGCGCCGCCGCGTCGGCCGCCGCCTTGGCGGGATCGGACGCGTTCAGCTGGCAGGCCTGGATGGCGTCGGCGATCGGCTGGTACACCTCAGGCGGGAAGCGCGGCTCGGGCTTGCCGGTCGGCGCGATCTCACTGACGAACTTCTTCAGCGCACCGTCAGCGAACGCACCCTTGGCGTCTGCCGCATCCTGGACAGACTTTCGCGGTGGCACATTCGTTTTCACCACGGTGTTCCATTGCCGCTGCCGCTCGACGCCGGCCGCGTCGGTCGAGCCGAGCGCCCAGGCGATGAACTTGGCCGCCGCTTCGGGGTTCTTGCCCTTGGAGTTGGCCACGAACGCCCAACCGCCGAGGTCCGTCGCCGCCTTCCCACCATTCGGTGTCGGAAGCGGAATCACGCCGTACTTGAAGTTCTTGGCCTTGCCACGCATGTCGGCGACCGCCCAGATCCCGCTCTGCTGCATCGCGGCCGCGCCTGAGCCGAGGTTCGAGACCACGTCACCGCCGCCGTCGCCGAGGGCCTTGCGCGGGGCGACCTTGTTCTGGATGGTGTCCTGCCAGAACTTCAGTGCCTGGACGGCGGCCGGCGAATCGAAGGCGACCTTGCCGTCCTTGATCGGGGCGCCGTCACCCTGCCAGAGGAACGGGTACCAGGTGAAGTTCTGGTAATAGCCGGGCAGCGTCTCGAACATCACGCCGTACCGGTCCTTGCCGGTGAGCTTCTCGGCGACGGCGAGCGTCTGGTCCCAGGTCTTCGGCAGGTCGGCCTCGGACAGACCGGCCTTCTCGAACGCCGTTTCGCTGTAGTACATGGCGAGTGGCTCGATCTCCATCGGCAGTCCGTAGACCTTGCCGTCGACGCTGCGCGCCTCGAGCAACCCCGGCAGGTAGTCGGCCTTGGACTCGGCCGACAGCGCGGAGCCGAGGTCCTGCAGCACGTTGCCGTTGTAGTAGCGCAGGAAGTCGCCCGGGCTGATCAGGAAGATGTCCGGGCCCTGCCCCGACTGGAACGCGGTCTGCAGTGTGGTCCCGTTCAGGTAGTCCTTGCCGGGGATGTACCGCAGCTTGACCTTCACATCGTTGTTCTTGTTCCACTCGTCGACAACGGAGACGAACCACTTGCTCTGCGGACCCTGGTCGTCGGACGGGCCGTAGAAGTTCCAGAACGACATCTCCTTGCCACTGCCGCCGGCGGAACCGCCACAGGCAGACAGCAGCGGTACGGCGGCCGCGCTCGCGGCGAAGGCGCCAAGCAAGGTACGGCGGCTGAGCTGTGCGGGGGAAGGTGTTGCAGCCATCAGATGCTCCAGGGGTGGTCTGGCCGACTGGTCTACCCGGATTGCGCTGTCGGGCTTGTCAGGGCAATCGATTTCTCGCAATCTACGATCGAGGCTGTGGACGGTCAAGAGCGGAGACAGTCTCGATGTGATCAAATCCGCCGGTTTACGCCTGCATGCAAGGGTTTCGACCAGGATTCAGCCGTTGACACTGTTCGGACGCACTGCCTACTGTGCGTCTACTTCTTGGAAATCGATTTCTTCCGTTTGTGAGGTCCGGATGCCAGTTGTGCCCAACCGCGCGGCCGCCCACGAGGTGTCCAGGGACCTGGTCGCCCGCGGGTTGCACGCGGCCCGGGTCGCGATCGAGACCGAGGCCGCGGCCGTGTCGGCGCTGGCCGACCGCCTCGACGGCGTTTTCCTCGACGTACTGATCGCGGTCGCCGCGTGCGAAGGGCATCTGGTGGTGACCGGGCTCGGCAAGTCCGGGCTGGTCGGCCGGAAGATCGCGGCCACACTGGCGAGCACCGGCACACCTGCGACCTTCATTCACTCTGGTGACGCGTTGCACGGTGACTCCGGCGCTGTCACCTCGCGGGATCTCGTCCTGGCGTTGTCGGCTTCCGGTGAGACGGCCGAGGTCTGTGCCTTCGCACGGATGCTGCGGGACCGGGACATCCCGGTGATCGCGATGACCGGGAACGAGGAGTCGACACTGGCCCGGTTGGCGACGTACACGCTGGACACGATGGTGTTGCGCGAGGCGGATCCGCTGAACCTGGCGCCGACCGCGTCCACGACGGCATCGCTCGCGATGGGCGATGCGCTCGCGTGTGCGCTCGTCGTACTGCGGGAATTCAGCCATCACGACTTCGCGCGGTTCCATCCGTCCGGTGCCCTGGGCAAGCGTCTGGCCGGGGAGGACGCATGAGGTACGACGTCTGCGTGCTCGGGTCGTTCATGAAGGATCTCGTCGCGAGCGCGGAGCGGCGGCCGCTCGCCGGGGAGACGCTGCACGGGACCGGATTCGCGGAGTTTCTCGGCGGGAAGGGCGTGAACCAGGCGATCGCGGCCGCGCGGATGGGCGCGCGGACAGCGATCGTCGGGACCATCGGCAGCGACCGGTACGGCGAGGAGTTCGTCGAACTGCTCGAGTCCGACGGGGTCGACACCTCGTGGGTTGTCCGGCATCCATCCCTCGGAACCGGAGTCGGATTGCCACTGGTGCTGCCAGATGGCGGAAACTCGATCATCATCGTGTCGCGCGCCAACGCAGCGATCACGTCCGCGGATGTGGAAGCGGCCGCCGACGTGCTGACCGCCAGCCGGGTGCTCAGCGTTCAACTGGAGTTGCCGGTTGCGGCCAGTCAGACGGCGTTGCGGATCGCGGCAGCGGCCGGGGTGACAACGATTCTCACGCCGGCGCCGGTGGGACCGATCAATCCAGGACTGGCGGCGGACGTCGACATCCTGGTACCGAACGAGGTCGAGGCCGCGGCGCTGACCGGGCTCGACTGCGACGACGAGACCCAGGTACCGGTGATTGCCCGGAAGCTCGCGGACGAGTGGGATCTGCAGGGCTGCGTGGTGACGCTCGGAGCGCGGGGAGCATTCGTCGTCGACCGCTCATCCGGCGCCGAAGTCTGGATCGAACCGCACCTCGTGGCGACCGTCGACACGGTCGGGGCCGGCGACGCCTTCTGCGGTTCACTCGCCGCCTCACTGGCATCCGGAGCAGACCTGATCGCCGCCGTACGGCTGGCCAACGCCGCCGGTGCCCTGTCCACAACCGTGAACGGCGCCGCAGCCTCGGCACCCGTTCGCGAAGCCGCCCTCGCGCTGCTGGACCCCGGCTTGTCATGAGATCGTTTGCGTCGGATCGGGGTTAGAGTGCGATCCAGACGGACAATCGATCTCCAGCAGGGGGCGGGTATGACGACGATCTACGACGTCGCGCGTAGATCCGGGGTGTCCCCCGCGACGGTCTCTCGCGTGCTCAGCGGCCGGCGCAACGTCGACCCCGAGCTCTCCGAGAAGGTCCGCGCCGCAGTCGCCGAGCTCGGCTACCGCCCGAACGGCGTCGCCCGGAACCTGCGCAAGTCCCGGACGAACCTGTGGGCCGTGGTCATCTCCGACATCGAGAACCCGTTCTTCACCTCACTGGTGCGCGGACTCGAGGACGTCGCGCAGACCGAGGGCTACCACGTGGTCCTCTGCAACTCCGACGAGGATCCGGCGAAGGAAGCGGCGTACGCGTCCGCCGTACTGACCGAACAGATGGCCGGAGTCGTGATCTCACCGACCTCCACCGCCGAGGGTGTCCAGCAGCTCGCCGACGCCAAGACCCCGATGGTCCTGATCGACCGCCGCGTCGAAGGCGTCGAGGCCGACACCGTCCTGGTCGACAATGAGCACGGCGCCCACGAAGGCGTCAAACACCTCATCGACGGCGGCTACCGCCGGATCGCCTGCATCACCGGCCCCCGCAAGGTCAGCACCGCCATGGACCGCCTGGCCGGCTACCGCTCCGCCCTCAAGGCTGCCGGCATCCGCTACGACAAGGACCTGGTCCGGTACGCCGACTTCCGCGAAGCCGGCGGCTACGCGGCGATGGAAAGCCTCCTCGCCCTCCCCGAACCCCCCGAAGCCCTCTTCGCCACCAACAACCTGATGACCGTCGGCGCCCTCGAGTACCTGGCCCAAAAAGGCCTCCGCGCCCCCCATGACATCGCCGTCGTCGGCTTCGACGACATCCCCTGGGCGGACCTGGTAGTCCCCAGCCTCACCACCGTCGCCCAACCCACCTACGAACTAGGCCGAACCGCCGGCTCCTTGTTGAAGGACCGCATCGCCTCCCCCGGCCGCCCACCCTCCACCGTCACCCTCCGCACCGAACTCCACATCCGAGCCACCTCAGCCCCCCGCACCTAAAGGACGCCGCTCCGCGGCGACAGTCCTCCCGCACGCCTCCGCCGCACTCCGCGATCTGACTCGCATCGAGGGCTGGAATGTGCGATATTCGCACAGTGACCACCGATGCGATCGAGACTCTGGCCGAGCTCGGACAGCGGATCCGCGAGGCACGGCTGGCTGCCGCTCTCAGCCAGGCGGAGCTTGCCGTGCAGATCGGTCTGGAACGGTCCGCGCTGGTCAAGGTCGAGACCGGCGACCGCAAAGTCTCCGCCCTCGAGCTCCTGCGGATCAGCGACGCCCTCGGTCTGCCACTGTCTCATTTCGTGCACCGGTCGCCACCAGCGATGGTATCCCGCCGCGAGAGCCTTTCCGATGATGCCGAAGCCGTTCAACGGACCAAGTACCGGATCGATGCCCTCCTCGAGGGACATCTTCGCGATGCCGAACAGCTGCGCAGCCTGCAGGAGCTGGCCGACATCGGGTCCGTGCCGCGGGCAACGGTTCGCGACGCAGATTCGGCTCGCGCCTATGCGCGAACCGTTCGCGCTTTCGCAGAGATTCCGATCGGTCCCTTGCCACCGCTCGCTGACGTCGCCGAGCGCGTCGGCCTGTACATCCTCGTCGCCGACTTCGATGTGGACGGATCGTCCTTGTCACCTGCGCCCGGCTTCGGTGTTGCGGTGCTCGGCGGGCACGCTCCGTCCGGTCGTCGCCGCTTCACTGCCGCACACGAGATCGGCCACCACGTCCTCGGCGACGAGTACCAGAGCGACGTCGGGGTCGCCGCGAGCCGCGACGAGCGTGAGAAGCTGATCGACGTCTTCGCCGGCGAGCTCCTGCTGCCGTCCGACGAGCTCCTGGCCGAGTGGTCGCGCCATCCCGGCGAGGACTCATGGACTCGGCTGGTTCGACTGGCGGCGACATATCGGATCTCATGGACCGCCGTCGTACGCGCTGCCTGCCAACGCAAACTGATCGCCAAGGCTGAGACCCAGGCCCTGTACGCCCGCACACCGCAACGTGGGGACTTCATGGCCATCTACGGCGATGTCCCACTCGAGGATCTGTCGGTCGGTGCTGTCGGTCCACGATGGAAGAAGGCCGTCCTGGCGGCCTACCGCAGTTCGCGGATCACGAAGGCCAGAGCCGTCGAGCTACTCCATGGAGCCCTGACAGAGGAAGAACTGCCGACCGTGGATGAGCCCCGACCTTGAACCGAAACGTCGTCTGGGACGCATCGCCATTGATCCACGCCGGCAAGATCGATCGACTGGATGTCTTGGGAGAACTCGCCAAGGGACCCGCCGCGAATCCCTGGAACAACCACACAACCGCTGCGGTCATCGAGGAGCTCGGCGAGCACGGATGTGCGCAGCCGGAGTGGACCAGAGTCGTACACGTCGACCACATCAAAGAACTGACCGCGCTCGGGACCTGGCTCGATCGAGTCGCCACCACAACACACAGCAAAGGCGAGGCCACCGTGTTCGCGTGGGCCGAAGTCCATGAGGCGGTCGCGATTGTCGACGACGCCGAAGCACGCAAGGTGGCGCAGAGCTATGGGCTGGAAGTTCACGGCCTGCTGTGGGTCGTGGCGCTGGCCATCCAGGAGGAGCGGTGGGGCGAGTCATCCGCGAGCGCTTTGGTCGATCAATTGCTCGCATCCGGCGCCCGCTACCCCTTCGAACCGGGCGGTTTCAGCGAGTGGGCACGCAAACGGGACCTCATCTAGCCATCACATCGTCGGGAGGGTGAGGATTTCGGGGCCGGCGTCGGTGATGGCGATGGTGTGTTCGGTGTGGGCTGTGCGGGCGCCGGTGGCGCTGCGGAGGGTCCAGCCGTCGGGGTCGGTGACGAGGTCGGCGGTGTCTTGCATGACCCAGGGTTCGAGGGCGAGGAGGAGGCCGGGGCGGAGTTTGTAGCCGCGGCCGGGGCGGCCGGTGTTGGCTACGTGGGGGTCCTGGTGCATGGTCGAGCCGATGCCGTGGCCGCCGAAGTCGGTGTTGACGGGATAGCCGGCGGCAGTCAGGACGGTGCCGATGGCGTGTGAGATGTCGCCGATGCGGGCGCCGGGGATGGCGGCGGCGATGCCGGCGGTCAGGGCGCGTTGGGTGGCGTCGATGAGGGCGACGCTTTCGGCTGGCTGGGTGTCGCCGACGATGAAGCTGATGGCGGCGTCGGCGGCCACTCCGCCGAGGAGTACGGCGAGGTCGAGCGTCAGCAGGTCACCGTCCGCGAGGGTGTAGTTGGCGGGCTTGCCATGCAGTACGGCGTCGTTGACGGCCGTGCAGATGTAGTGACCGAAGGGGCCGCGGCCGAAGGATGCCTCGTAGTCGACATAGCAGGACTGGGCACCGGCGTCGGCGATCATCGCCTTGGTCCACTGGTCGATGTCGAGCAGGTTGGTACCGACCGCGGTCCGGCCCTTCAGGGTCTGCAGGATGGTGCCGACCAGGGCGCCGGTCTTCCGCGCCTTGGCTACTTCGGTGGGGCTGAGGATCTCGATCATGCGGGCGTCCTTCTCGTCACGACTACACGTACCAATAACTATCCCGGTCAAACTATACCGGTACTATTATCAGATCATGGTCAGGTTGCCGCTCACCCCCACCGAGATCGAGCGCGGTCAGCGTCTCGGCGCCCTGCTGCGCCGGGCCAGAGGTGATCGTTCCATCCTCGACACCGCCCTCGACGCCGGCGTCTCCCCCGAGACGCTGCGCAAGATCGAGTCCGGCCGCGTCGCCACCCCGGCCTTCCCCACCATCGCCGCGATCGCCGACGTCCTCGGCCTGTCCCTCGACGAGGTCTGGACCGAGATCAACCCGCCCGCCGAGCCCACTCCCCGCCGTACCCGCGAACGCCTCGCATCCTGATCCCGGACTGGGTGGGCGCGTGGTGTGGGCGGGAGTTGGGGGCTCGGCCGGCTGAGGTGCTGCTCGCCGCGTCGGTGGTGAGTGAGGTGTGGGGGCTGCGGTTGGAGGATGGGCGCGAGGTTGTGGTGAAGGCGCGGCCGGATGCTGGTGGGCGGGTGGGGACTTGTTTGGCGGTGCAGCGGGCGGTTTTGGAGGCTGGGTTGCCTTGTGCTCGGCCATTGACCGGGGTGAGCTTGGTGGGCGACTTGGCGGTGCACGCCGAGGAGTGGCGACCTGAAGGTGAGGTTGCTGCAGGCAACGATGCCGGTACGGCGGAACGGTCGGCGCGACTGTTTGCCGCGGTCATGGCGGTGACCGGGCGGCTGCGGTTGCCGCCACCGCTGCCGAACCCGGAGTGGGTGCGCTGGGATCACGATGGTCCAGGTGAGTGGCCGCCGAACCCGCTGCACGACGGCCGGCCGGGGGTGGATTCGCTGCCGGCGGATCTGGTCGCGATCGCGGCTAAAACCCGAAGCCGACTGGTCAGAGCCGCCTCGATGCGACACGTCCTCGGTCACGCAGACTGGGAGGCGCAGAACCTCCGGTGGCACAACAACGCGCCGTACCTGATCCACGACTGGGACAGCATCGCGTGGCTGCCCGAGGCCGCACTGGTTGGTGCGGCCGCAGGAGCCTTTGCGAGTAACGAGATCCCAACCCTCGCCCCGCTGGCCAGTTCGCGAGCTTTCCTCGACGCCTACCAGCAGGATCGAGAATTCACGCCGGACGAGCTGGAGGTCGCCTGGGCCGCCAGCCTCTGGCCGGCGCTCCACAACGCCCGCGCGGAAATCCTCTGGAACCAACCACCCGTCGCCCTCACCGCCCTCCGCGCCCAAGCCGAAGCCCGCCTCCACCACGCCGCCGCCTAACCCCGATTTCGCTGGCTAGGCACTGAAATGCGGGGTTCTGCACCCTTATTCAGGGTGCAGAACCCCCAACGCGGCTGCCTAGCCAGGCAAATGGGGATCAGTGGAGGAGTTCTACCTGGGTGAGGGTGGCGGGGGTGGTGAGGGTTAGGCGGTAGTGCTGGGCGGGGGTGGGGGTGGGGATTTGGAAGGGGCGGAGTTGGTGGCGCCAGGGGAAGGTCTCGTCGGTGCGCTCGTCGAGGAGCGACCAGGTGACGCCGTCGGATGACCCTTCCAAACGCCACCCGGAGGGGTCGGCGCCCGGTCCGGCGGCGGAGGTGAGGGTGTAGAAGGCAGCGGTGGCCGGCGACGCCAGCGACCACTCAACGGCCGAATCGACCGCGACCTCGGTGGTCGAGGTGTTGTCGAAGAGCGGGTTGGCGACGTCGAGCGGGATCAGGTCGACCAACGGCGCAGGGGTTTCAGAGGACAGCGACGGCGGGGACTCGAGCGTGCCCCAGTCGGACGGCTCCGCGCCCAGCACGAACTCGACCTGCGAAGCCGTCTGCAGGGCGACATCGGTGATCGATGCCACCGACAACGGTTTGCCGTCGACGCGGAGCTCCTGGACGTACGGGTGCTCCACCCCCGAGGCAGTGATCAGCAACGGCGTACCGCCGATCGGCGACACTGTTACCCGCGGGAACAACGGCGACCCGATCGCATACTCAGGCGCACCAACGCGCAGCGGATAAAGGCCGAGCGCGGCGAAGAGGTACCAGGCCGACATCTCTCCGTTGTCCTCGTCGCCCGGATATCCCTGGCCGATCTGCTCACCGACGTACAGGCGGTCGAGTACCTCGCGGGCGATCGCTTGTGTCTTGTGCGGGGCGCCGGCGTAGTTGTACATCCAGGCGATGTGATGCGCGGGCTGGTTGCTGAAGCCGAACTGGCCCATCCGGACGGCCTGCGCCTCGAGCATCTCGTGGATGACGATGTCGTAGCTGCCCTTCTTCGTGGCCAGTTCGGGCGTCGCGAAGAACTCGTCGAGCTTGGCCTCGAGCCCACCCGGACCGCCGTACAGGCCGGCCAGCCCGCGGGGGTCGTGCGCGACGTGGAAAGCGAAGTTCCAGCCGTCGGTTTCGGTGAAGTCGCCGCCCCACTCACACGGGTCGAAGTCCTCGGGCGTTTGGGCGAACTCCCCATCGGCCCGGCGCCCCTGGAAGAAGTTGATCGCCGGGTCGAAGAGCAGCACGTAGTTCTGCGAACGCCGGTACAGGTACGCCGCTTCCTCGCGCAACCGCTCCCGCCGAACGTCGTCCACGCTGGCGTCATCGGCCAGCCGGCTGGCCATTGCCGCAAGGCCGAAGTCATTCAGATAGGCCTCCAACGACCAGGAAACGCTCTCCTCGGTGTCGTTGCTGACATACCCGTTGAAGAACCCGGTGGTGGCACCCTTCCGCCCGACCTCGGTTGCTTCCGGTACGACGGACGCGTTGCGCAGGCCGGCGTCGTACGTCGCGAGCGGGTCCGGCAACTCGACTCCACGCAGATACGCATCCGCGAACGAGACGTCGGACGAGGTACCGGTCATGCAGTCCGCGTACCCCGGCGAGGACCAGCGCGCGATCCACCCACCGTCGCGGTACTGCTGAACGAATCCGTCCACCAGTTCAGCGGCCAGTGTCGGGTACAGGAATGCGTAGGCGGGCCAGGCGGTCCGATACGTGTCCCAGAAGCCGCTGTTCACATACATCTTGCCCGTCTTCACCACTGCCTTGCCGTCAACGGGCGGAATGACGGGACTGGCATAGACGTACGACGGTTCGGCCGAGGTGCCCGCATTCTCGTACTGCGAGTTCGGGTAGAGGTTGAGCCGGTAGAGGTTGCCGTAGACCGTGCGCAACTGCGGTTCGGTCGCGCCCTCGGGACGAATCACCGCGAGCCGCTCGTTCCAGATCTCGTTGGCAGCCTGCTGAATCTCGTCGAACGACCGTCCCGCCAACTCCAGCGCGAGGTTGTGCTGGGCCTGTTCCACACTGATGAACGACGTCGCGATCCGGACCGTCACCTCATCCGTGGCGAAGGTCGCCGCTCGCGCGTTCGTCCGGCCGCCATCCGCAGGACCGAATGACGGCACGGAGGAGAACTCCCCGTAGCAGAACATCCGGGTTCGCCCGGTCTCCGCGCCGTTCTCGACCCAACCGGTCAGCGCGCCGTCGTCGTACGCGAAAGCGCCGTTCTCGTCGATGGTGTCGAAGATCAGATGCCGTCCGGCCGCGTCCGCGGGGAACGTGAACCGGAAGATCGCTCCGTGATCCGTCGGCGCCAGCTCAGCAGACAGCCCGCTCGTGAAGCGAACCGAGTACAGATCCGGCCGCGCGATCTCGTCGTCGTGGCTGAACGCCGCCGCCCGCGCGACCGGATCACCCAACGGCGAAGCAGCAGCCACCGGCATGATCGTCAGCTGATCGCGGTCGCCCATCCACGGGCTCGGCTGGTGCGAGAACGTCAGTCCCTGCAACTCGGTCAGGTTGTCGGCATTGTTCAGCCGGTGGTACTCATACGCCCACCGGTACGTCGACGCATCCGTGACCGGCGTGATGAAGTTGAACCCGTTCGGCCAGGCCGTGATCGGCAACGTGTTTCCGCGCGAGAACCCGAAGCTCGCGTTGGTCCCCCGGCGCGTGTCCACATATGCGGCGAGATCCGACCCGTCGAGCCGCGGCGGCGCCGGCCCGATCTCCACGTCGTCGATCCACCCCACGAACGAGGTCCCCGACGCCGGCGCGTCCACCGTCAGCACGACGTCCGCAACCGTCTTCCCGGCCGCAACGGCGAGATCTACCTGAACGTCGTTCCACTGGTTGGCATAGAGGACCTTGGCGACACCCTGTCCAAAAGCGTGAAAGGCGTTCCCATACTGGTCGGTCGTCCCCAGCTCGGACAGCCGCGTCCCGTCGGCGAAGATCAGGTCCACGGCCACGTACGTGGCGTCGTACTCGAGCCGGTCGTCCAGCTCCGGATAGACCTTGTAGCGCAGCCGTTCACCGCGCTGGATCACCCCCGCGGTCACGCTCAGCGCCACCTCAGGCAACGAAACGGCTTTCAGCGAGAGCGCCTGCCGCCCACCGGTCGTACCGGCGTAACGCACCGCGTTCACACTGCTGAAGCCCGCCTGCGGGCTGGTCGGGCCGCCAGGCCCTCCACCGGTCTCAAGGATCACGGCCGCAATGTTAGAACATTTCAGTGCGGTGGGTCAGGGGGCAGATTTCCGTCCCGGATCCAGGCCACGAAGTCCCGAGCACTCTCCGCATCCGTCCGCAGCTGTAAACCGGATTCCAGAGCGCGACCGTTGTCCAGCCTGAAGAGCCCGTCATCCTCCAGGTGGAACCGATCCACCGCCGGCTCCCAGTCCACCGGCAAAGCATCCGGTACGACGGACCGCCAGGCCGCGGCCACCTCCGCCATCGTCCGCGACGACCCAACCACGTTGAACGGCCCCGACAAGTCCCGGAGCAGGAACTCGGCCAGATCCCGCGCATCGACGTACTGCACCGGCTGCGTAGGCAGCGCCGCACACTCCATCTGGGTGCCGTGAGCAAGCGCCGTACCCCAGTTCCCGAAGTCCGGGTTGTAAGGACCGACCACGAACCCCGACCGCACACAGGCTGCCCGCGAACCAAAAGTGGCTGCCAGCAACGATTCGCACCGAACTTTCGACGGCCCGTACAGATCCATCGTGAACTCGTTGTCCGGGGCACCGACCGGCCAGGGCACCAGCGGCCCGAACTCGTCCTGACCCGGCGTCGCCTTGTCCGCATACACCGCGATGGAGGACATGAACGTGTACTGCCCAACCCGATCTCTCAGCAGCTCCGCGCTCAACCGCACATCGCGCACCAGGAATCCCGACATGTCGATGACGCGATCCCACGACCCCACGGACAGCGCCGACGGGTCCGCGCGGTCCCCGACCACGTGCTGCACCGAAGGAAACAGTCCGGGATTCGTCAGACCGCGATTGAACAACGTCACCTCATGATCAGCCCGCAACGCCGCCTCGACGACATGCCGGCCAAGGTTCTTCGTGCCACCGAGCACCAGCAGCCTCACGACAACTGCTCCACGAGATCCGCGAGCTCGGCCAGCAGCGGATCGATCCAGCCGGCGGATTCGGGGATGGTGTGCTGACCTTCCTCGACCACGAAGGTCAGTGCGAGCAGGCAGAAGCAGGCCCCGCCGACGAGCAGTTGGCGGTCCACGACAAAGGGATCGGCCGCCGCCGCTTCGACGTACCGGGCGACGATCGGACCGCGATCGTGGCCGAGGGCAACGGCATCACGGATCAGCGTGTACAGGTCGGACAGGTGCGGAGCGGTGTAGGCGAGCGGCCAGTCGACCGCTGTCCAGCGACGGCCGTCCGTGACCAGGTTCTTGGGGACGAAGTCGCCGTGCACGACCCCCAGCGGTTCCTCCTGCTGGAGCCGGGTCAGCGCCTCCACCAGCGGTGACACGTCGAAGGTGATCCGCCCGATCCGATCGGCCAGCTCCTTCACCCGAGCCGGCGGAAAATCGCTCGGCCCGTCGACAACCGCCGTACGGATCGAGGCCAGTAGTCCGGCTGCGGCGACGAAGCCCTCGGCGGTCGGCTCCTGCTCAAGGGTCACTCGCCCCACATCCTCGAGCACGATCACCCCTTCGGCGGCGTACCGGAGTTCCGGCGCGGGCAAGCCGAGCGGCACGACGAAGCGCTGGTACGACGAAGCTTCGCCGGACTGGGTGTCCGTTCCGCGCTTCACGATGACGCTGCGCAGCCCGTACGACAATCGCCAGACCTCGGACGACGCCCACTGCCGGAGCAACTCACCGTGCAGAGCCTCGAACGAAGGCGCCTGCGTGGCGTCAAGAACAGCGAGAGGAAGCCAGGCGGGAAGCACCCGACGAGTAGATCACGGCTCGCCAGGCGCTTCCCAGCCGTTTAGCTCAGACCGCTGGGACGGAAGGACTGGAAGAGAGCGGGCACCACATCAGCCATGGCCTGTTCGATGCAGATCCCCGCGAGGCTCATCCAGACGGCGAGCTGGCGGACCTCGTAGCTGCGTTGGTAGATGTCGGCCATCACCTCGGCCGGGGCCTCCTCCTCGAGTGCACGCAGCAGATCGGGCCGCGACAATCCGCCGAGCGCGTAGCCGAGATAACGCCGCAGCCACGGGTGCATGTCCTCGATCCACTTCAGATCGGGCAGCGTGCAACCCGCAGCCGGACTCCGCGACAGCGGCAGACCCGCGTCGGTGATCCGGCGCAGCGCGTGTGGGTCCGTCGTACCGGAAAGGTGGACCCGGGCGACCTTCTCGTGCAGGATCTCGGGCGCCCGGTTGTACGCGACCGCCACCGAACGGGCCGACCCGAAGGACAGCAGGTGGACCGGTTCCGGGCTGTCCGCGAGAGCGTGCAGGAGCACCTGGATCCCCCGCTGCTGGGCGGGTGGAGCGTCGTACATGCTGTCGCTCGGGTCGCGCATCCAGGCGGACGGGCTCCGGGCGAACGGGACGTTGCGGCCGAAGATCGCGTTCAGCTGGATCATCGCGATCACGCCGGCATCGCGTGCGCCGGGCCGGTGCTCCGTCGACCTGTCGAGGATCACCGCGCGCAGGTCGAGCTCGGGCAGGCCGTAGGGCAGGATCAGGTCGAGGGCACCGCCGGGATGCTCCGGCGGGTCGTACAGGTCAGTGATGCTGATGACGGGGACGGTCATCTTCAGCCTCGCATTTCAGTGGGCTACTGTCTGGAAAGACGTCGCCACGCTCCGGAAAGTTGCTCAGCTCAGCGGAGCAGTCGTCTGCCAGAGGGTGTAGGACCAGAGCGAATCGGGGTCGTAACCGGCCGAGGTGTAGACCACGGTCAGCTCGGACTCGTTCGGCAGGGTGCCGTAGATCGTGCGGAGGAAGCCCGGGTTGTGGGTCCGCGGCGTGCCCGTGCGGGCGCTGGTGATCGTGCTCTCGACCGTCCAGCCCACGCCGGGAGTGCCCCAGAATCCGGCCCCGGAGATACTCGCGATCTGCAGGTGGTCGGAGATGTAGTCGGGCTGCGAGCCGCTCGGGTACGGGTGACCCTCGCGGACCATGTAGAAGCGGTCGCGCGGCGGGGAGTAGACGAGGTCGAAGTTGTTCAGGCCGTTGTCCTCGCCGACCATCGGAAGCACTCGCTCGAACTGGACGATCGGCGGACCGGATCCGAAGCTGACCTGGGCGGCCTTGCCGATGTTCCCGCTCGGCAGACCTTGGGTCCACGCGAGGACGACAGTGCCCTGGTCCGCGTTGATGGTCGTGGCGGTCGGCTGGCCGGCACCCCACTCGGACGTGCTGCTGCCGGGGAACCGGATGACCGGGTTCGGTAGTTTCAGCCACGGCCCGTCGAGGTTGTCGGCGACCGCGACACCGATCGCGTTGTGCGCGGAGGCGTCGACGTCGTTGCCGAGGTAGAACATCGCGTAGCTGTAGGTGTGGCCGTTGAACGGCACATTCACCCGTACGACGCTCGGGTCGCAGTTGTGGAAGTGGTCCCAGCCGGAGCCGGTCCCGGTCAGCACCGAGGTCGACGTACCGCCGACTTTGGTCAGGAAGATGTCGTCGCGGATGGTGTTCGCGGCCCGGCTGTGGCAGGTGTAGAGGCGCGTCGGACTCCCCGCCACGGCGCTCGGTGCGTAGGCATAACCGCGGCCCTGGAGATCACTGGCGGCGTACAGCCTGATGGGCGTGGACCAACCGCCGACCGTCGCGTGGGCGGCGGACAACGGGAGTAGGAGCAGGACGGTCAGTACGGCGGCGATTCGGCGGATCATCGGTGCCTCCTTCAGGAACATCCACAGGACCGGCGGACAACCAGGCCCACCTCGAGAACAGCGTTCAGGGGTTGCGGATCAGGCTCGATCAGTTGCTGTACGGCGAGCGCGGCCATCTCGGCGATCGGTTGCTGGACGGTGGTCAACGACGGCACCGCGTACGCCGAGGCCGCCGAGCCGTCGAACGTGATGACGGCCAGGTCATCGGGTACCGACAGCCCCTCGTCGGCGGCCGCACGGAGCAGCCCGATCGCCTGCCGATCGGACGCCGCGAAGACTGCCTGTGGACGGGCGCCGAGTAGTTGCCGCGCACCGACGTACCCGCCGTCGAACGTGAACGGCTGATGCACGAAGGCAAGGTCGTCGACCGCCCCGAGCGAGGTGATCGCATGCTGCCAACCGGCTCGGCGCGCCTCCGCCACCTCATCCCCCGCTGGACCGCCGATCATCGCGATCCGCTCGAACCCGTGCCCGACCAGATGGATGGTCGCGGCCACCGCCCCGCCGAAGTTGTCGACCCCGATCGACGACTCCCCGGCCGGCGCCGCGCCCAGAAAGACCCGCCGCGTCTCGGCCTGCTCGAGCATCCGGGCCGCCGTGATCGGAGCCTTCGAGATGATCACCACCCCGTCGATCCGCCGCTGCAGAAATGTCTCCAGCAACCCCAGCTCGGTCTGTACGTCCCCATCGGAGTTGGCCAGCAACACAGTCCGCTTGGCCGCGCGAGCCGCGTGCTCCACAGCCCCCGCCAACTCCGCGAAGAACTCGTTGGCGATATCCGGAACGATCAACCCCAGCGTCATGGTCGACCCGCCCACCAAAGCCCGAGCTACCCCATCCGGCCGGTACCCCGTCTGCTCGATAGCCGCCAGCACCCGCTGCCGAGTCTCCTCAGCCACCGGCCGCGGTCCCCGGTTCACCACATAACTGACCACGGCCATCGACGTCCCCGCCGCCCGAGCCACATCGGCCTGCGTAACCCGCGTCATCCCCCACCCCCCCAGATCTATACGTATAGATACCGCCCCGCCCGTCTCCCACCAACCCCTTCGACCACCCCCGAAAGGCCCCACGCGGTGCCGACATCCAGAAACCACAGGATCCGCGGTAGCTGGTCTCGCGCCACCTGTGGTGGCGTGAGACACCTTGTGACTGCTGGAGACCTGTCCGGGCGCGGCACGAAGAACTGCAAGTACCTGGCTTGAGGTAGGGGTTCGGGGTGGATCCACCCCCCGAATCCGTCCCTGATCCTCCCCAAACCGGTTTGGGGAGCGAGGTGTCCTGCCCGGAACCGCCGCCCACCGCGGTACGGACACGGCGTACCGGCAGGGTCTTGGTCGCAGCGCTACCTGCTGCCGCGACGCGGCCGGCAGCACCGTCGGGGGTCGCGGGTGTACAGACGAACTGTCAATACGCAGCCGTGATAGTCGTGCCGCAGCGTGACAGTGGTCCTGGCACGGGCGGCCGGTGAGCGTACTAACAGTCGGTATGTACACGACCGGCAGACCAACCCCAGCCTCCCGCCCGGCCCCCCGGTTTGTGACCACCGGCCGTCGCCGGGCGGGGCACTTCACTCCCCTTTTCTGAGGGCGACCAGGCGTCTGGCAGGGTGGGGGTATGACGAACGTGAACCACGCGTGGGGCTTTGGGCTTGCGACTGTTACTGCCGGCGGGTCGGTGCTGGATGTCTGGTACCCGGGTCCGGAGTTGGGGGAGCGGCCGGACGGGGTCAAGGCGCCGGCTGAGCTGGTGGCGGCTGAGGGGCATGACGAGCTGCGGGCGGTACGACGTGAGGTTGTGAGCACCCAGATCGTGCTGGACGAGGCGCCGGTGGGCACTGCCGATGCTTATCTGCGGCTGCACCTGTTGTCGCATCGACTGGTGAAGCCGCACGGGGTGAATCTGGACGGGATTTTCGGCGCGCTGCCGAACAACGCGTGGACGTCGATCGGGCCGGTGCCGGTCGAGGAGATCGAGCACGTGCGGCTGCGGGCGCGGGCGGCCGGTCAGCACCTGAGCGTGACGAGTGTGGACAAGTTCCCGCGGATGACGGACTACGTCGTACCGAGTGGGGTGCGGATCGGGGAC
This sequence comes from Kribbella sp. NPDC058245, assembly GCF_042882005.1. Taxonomy (NCBI): domain Bacteria; kingdom Bacillati; phylum Actinomycetota; class Actinomycetes; order Propionibacteriales; family Kribbellaceae; genus Kribbella; species Kribbella sp. NPDC058245. The sequence goes on along the minus strand of NZ_JBHVWY010000012.1, from coordinate 257,225 downwards.
GCGGACCGGGTTCGGCTGGGTGCGCATCTGGCCGAGGGCACGACCGTCATGCACGAGGGGTTCGTGAACTTCAACGCCGGCACGCTCGGTACGTCGATGGTCGAGGGCCGGATCGTCGCGGGTGTCGTGGTCGACGACGGGAGTGACATCGGGGCGGGCGCCTCGATCATGGGCACGTTGTCGGGTGGCGGGAAGCAGGTCATCTCGATCGGCAAGCGCTGCCTGCTCGGCGCGAACGGCGGGACCGGCATCTCGCTCGGCGACGACTGCGTGGTCGAGGCCGGGCTGTACGTGACGGCCGGCACCAAGGTCACGCTGCCGGACGGCACCGTGGTCAAGGCGCGCGACCTGTCCGGTCAGCCGGGGCTGCTGTTCATCCGCAACTCGGTCACCGGTGCGGTCGAGGCGCGGCCGCGCAAGGGCGAGGGCATCACGCTCAACGAGGCCCTGCACGCGAACGCGTGACCATCGGCACTGCACGCGAACGCGTGACCATCGGCACTGCACGCGAACGCGTGATCACTGACACCGCACGCGTGATCACTCACACGGCACGCGTGATCGGCGACACCGCCTGATGCACGCGCCAACCGCTTGGCGGGTTCAAGCGTCAACCACATCGTGACCAACAGTCAGGAACCAGGCCGCCGCTCCCACACGTTGGGAGCGGTATGCCGATGAAACGGGGCGTGCTGATCGCCTTGGGATCCGTAGGGGCGCTCAGCCTGGTCATCGGCGGAGCTGTGGCCTGGATCGGCGGGAAGAGCATCGGGCCGCTGCTGCCACCGCCGGAGCAGTGCACTGCCTCGGTCAACGGCGCCACGGTCGAGCTCGACCTGGAGCAGGCCGAGTCGGCCGCGATCATCGCGGGAGTCGCCGTACGGCGTGGGCTACCCGGCCGGGCGGCGACGATCGCGCTAGCGACGGCGTACCAGGAATCGGGGCTGCGCAACCTCGCGCACGGCGACCGGGACTCGCTGGGCCTGTTCCAGCAGCGTCCGTCGCAGGGCTGGGGTACGGCGAAGCAGGTGCAGGACCCGCATTACGCCGCCGGCAAGTTCTACGACGCGCTGGTGAAGATCAAGAACTACCAAAAGCTCGCGGTCACCGTCGCGGCCGACCGGGTCCAGCGCAGCGCCTTTCCCGAGGCGTACGCCGACCACGAGGCCGACGCGCGGATCCTCGCATCCGCGCTCACCGGCAACTCGAAGGCCGTCTTCAGCTGCACGGTCAACCCGGACGACGTACCGGCTCAGACAGTCGGCAAGAACGGGCTCACCCCGCGGGCAGACGCCGTACGGCGGGATCTCCTGACGACCTTCGGAAAGCTTTCCACCGGTGGTTACGCGCCCGAGGGTGTGACGACCGGACACATGGAGGGATCGGCACACTACGAGGGCCGGGCCGTCGACGTGTTCGTCCGGCCGATCTCAGCCGCGAACACGACCAAGGGCTGGGCGATGGCGCAGTACCTGGTCGCCCGGGCCAAGATGCTGAACATCCAGACGATCATCTTCAGCGACAAGATCTGGTCAGCCGGCGGGCGCTCGGACAGCGGGTGGCGCGACTACACCCCACCGGAACGCGGCGGTGACCCGAAGATCCTCCGCCATCTGGACCACGTTCACGTCGATGTTCTCCAGCAGTGATCTGAAGACTTTCTGAAGGTTGTCGCTCACCCTGAGTACATGACCAATCAGGGGGTGCAACACCGGCCGAACGTCCTGTTCAATCTGGCCGGCCTCGTGCTGATCGTGGTGGGCCTCGGCCTGCTGCTGTACGGCGTCGTGATGGCGTTCGCCGCCATCTCCGGCGTCGGTCCCAGCTCCTCGACCGACGACCTGGTCCCGATCGTGGACAGGTTCCTGATGGCCGTCTGGGGCGGCCTGATCTTCACCTTCGGCCGCTACCTGTGGCGCGGCGCGCGCAGACGCGGATTCCGCGACCGCTTCGGGCGGCTGCTGATCATCGCCGGCTACGGCCTGATCGGGATCGCCCTCACCGTGGGCTTCCACTCGGCGATCGAGCTGTGGTCGAGCGGCGGCAGCGAGGACGCGATCAAGGAGATCATGATCCGCACCGTGCTGATCTTCGCCGTCATCGGGTTCCCCGGTGCCGGACTGTGTGCCATCGGCTTCCGCCTCGCCCGCGAGCAGGCGCTGGCTCAGGTGGAGACCAAGGCGGAGTTCTGAGTCAGGGTGGGGTGCGCTCGGCACCCCACCCTGTCAGCACTCAGTGCTCGTCGTGCACCTGCAGCGGCAGGGCGGCGATGAACTGGTGGTCCTTGTCGATCTTGCCCATCTTGGACGCGCCACCCGGCGAGCCCAGGTCGGTGAAGAAGTCGACGTTCGCGGTGTAGTAGTCCTTCCACTGCTCCGGGGTGTCGTCCTCGTAGTAGATCGCCTCGACCGGACACACCGGCTCGCACGCTCCGCAGTCCACGCATTCGTCCGGGTGGATGTAGAGCATCCGGTTGCCCTCGTAGATGCAGTCGACGGGGCACTCCTCGACGCAAGCGAGGTCCTTCAGGTCAACACACGGCTGCGCGATGACGTAGGTCACTGCTACTCCTCCTAGGGCAGGCAAGCGCAGCGGTGGTCCTCTGGGTTGCTGCGCTGCGGTGGTGCAAGAGTCTCTAGTGTCGTGCAAGTGGTGTAGTTCGAGCGATAGCGGTGTCCAGGTGCGTGCATCGTGGTGCTTGAGCGGCGGCCTCGATGCGGATCCATCGTGGCTGCTGCACAAGTGCCGCGAGGTGCGTGCCTGGGCGCCGGTAGCGCCGAGCTACATCGCTTGCACGACACTAGTATCACGGTAATACGCTGCCCACTCTGCCAGGAGTCCGGATCGTGTCAGGCCTTGATACCCGTGATATCGGACACCGTGTGGTCGTCCGGCATCGAACTAAGGGTGGCCTAACCGACGTCATCGGCGTCCTCGAGGACCGCCGGGAGGACCACCTCGTGGTCCGGCACGCCAACAGCAGCCGGCACCGGATCGCGCTTACGGCGATCACCGCCGCCAAGCCGATCCCCGAGATGCCGCTCAGGCCGGTCGACGTCGAGCAGCTCTTCCTGATCGCGGCACTCGGTCGCCCGGCGGCCGAAACGTCGTACCTGGGCGAGTGGTTGCTGCGGGCGTCCGGCGGCTGGACCAGCCGCGGCAACTCGCTGCTCCCCACCGGCAACCCGGGCATGTCGATCCCCGAGGCCCTCAACCGAGCCGAGGCCTGGTACGTCGAGCGCGGGCTCCCGCCGCAGGCCCACATCCGCCTCGGCAGCCCGGCCGCGACCGACCTCCAGGAGTTCGGCTGGATCGACGCCCACCCTGGCCGCTCGGACGTCCTCGTCATGCACACGACGCTCGACCACGTGAACGGACTCCCGCCGTACGAGGTCCAGCTCGCCGAGCGTCCCGACCAGAGCTGGTACGGCGTTGCCTTCGACGGACCGGTTCCCGCGCCGGCGCCAGTTGTGCTGGAAGGGGCTCCTAAGGCCGTTTTCGCCTCGATCGCGGTCGACGGGCACCTCGTGGCGGTCGGACGGGGGTCGATGACCGGTCACTGGCTCGGAGTCGACACTGTCCGCGTCGCACCGGCTTATCGGGGTCGCGGGCTGGCCGGGGCCGTCGTACAGGCACTGGCGCGCTGGGCAGGGCCTCAGGGCGGCCGCCGGACCTATCTGGAGGTCCTGGAGAGCAATCTGCCGGCGGTGACGGCCTACCGGCGGCTCGGGTACGTCGAGGCGTATCGCTACCGGTATCTGGTCAGTCCGTCCCAGTAGGCTCTGACGGTATGGCGGATCAGGTGGCCGAGCGGCCGGAGTACCCCGGGGATTTCGAAGGCACCGTGCACGTGGAGTACAAGCCGCACCCGGACGACGGGGTGGCTGATCCGGGTGAGGTCGTCTGGACCTGGGTCCCGTTCGAGGAGGACCACCACCGGGGCAAGGACCGGCCGGTGCTCGTCGTCGGTTCGGACGAGCAGTACCTGCTGGCGCTGATCCTGACCAGCAAGGACCACGACCGCGACGCCGCAGACGAGGCGCGCTGGGGCCGGGTCTGGATGGACGTCGGCAAGGGCGACTGGGACCGCGAGGGCCGCAACAGCGAGGTCCGGCTGGACCGGGTGCTACGGATCGAGCCAGCCCTGGTACGGCGAGAGGGTGCGGTGATCAGCGAGGACCTGTTCAACCAGGTCGCGGCTGAGCTCCACACCCTCCATCGCAGCTAGCTAGCCGGCCTCAGCTCGGCTTGCGGGGCGTCTCGGTGCCCTGCGGCTTGCCCGTGCCGGCGGGCGGCGGTGTCGTGGTCCCCGGCTTCGGGCCGCAACGGATGTCGTCGGCCGCATTGTAGTGCGTGGTGAACTGCTCGGTCTTGACCTTGACGCCGTTCTTCGAGAAGTCCCGGAAGATCGTGATGTCGAAGCCGGCGGTCGGCGCCTGCGGACGGCAGCCCGCCTCCTGGCTGTAGACCAGGCCGGGGGCGCGGGGGTTCGACTTGCCGGAGGCGCGGGCGGTGATGTTCCAGACCTTGGTGCCCCAGATCTTCACCGTGAGCTCGCCCTGGTGACTGGAGGTCGAGGCAGTGAAGATGGTCTGGATGTAGATCCCGTGGCCGGAGTCGTTGAGGAACTTCAGGTCCACCGACGGCCACGCCACGGTGGCCTCGCGGCCGATCGGGTAGCGGCTGATGTAGACGCTGTGCGCCTTGTGCTCGACATCCTTGAGCCCGGCGAAGAAGGCCGCGTTGAAGGTCGTCGTGGCCGACTGGGAGACGCCGCCGCCGAGGTCCAGGACGAACTTGCCGCCGCTGATGATGTTGCCCTCGGTGAAGCCGTTCTCCTTGGTCCGCTCGCCGACGATCTTGTTCAGGCTGAACGTCTCGCCCGGCTTCAGCAGCGTGCCGTTGATCTTGCGCGCCGCGGTGCCGATGTTGGTGTTGCGGTAGGCCGCGTCGGGGAAGTTCGTGGTGAACTGCCCCATCACTTCCTTGATCCCGAGCGCCTGGACCTGCTCGGTGGTGACCTTCGCCTTGGTGTTCGCCAGGCCGACCGAGGCGGTGCGCTCGCCGGACGGCTTCGACAGCACCGAGATGATCGCCGGAACGACCTTCGTGCGATCGACGACCATGCCGTCGACGGCCGGGACGACCTTCGGCTTGCCGGCGGCGATCTGGAAGGTCGCGTCCTTGGGCAGCGTCTCCAGGGTCTTGAACCGCTTCTGGAACAAGGGTTCCAGCTGCTTGCCGCTCAGCGTCGGCTTGACCTCGCCGCCGTTCACGGTGAACTTCAGTGCCGGCGCGAACTCGGACGGGCTCAGCGAGACCGACTTGTCGCCGACGGTCAGCTTGATCGGTGCGGCCACGGCCGGCTCGGCGAAGTCGGTGACGGCCTTGCTGATCGCGTCCGACCCGGCCTGCGGCTTGGTCACCTGGACCGGCAGGTCGGCCGCGGAGCCGCCGTACGGGTAGGCCTTGGGGATGACGTCGGTGGCCTTCGCGGTGTCGAGCTCGAGCCCTTCGGCCGGCTTGTGCGTGACCGGCTGGAGGCCGTCGAAGGTGATCGTGCCCTCGGTGGCGGGGCGGTTCACCTGCTTCGCGAGCTTGTCGACCGCGGCCTGCAGCTTCGCCTTGTCCTTGGCGACGACCGGCTCGACCGCGGAACCACCGGTCAGCGCGCGCCAGATCCGGGCGGGGGCCAGGCTGCGGCCGGCCCCGGCCTGCGCGACGGTCGCGTCGACGTCCAGGCTCAGCCCGGCATCGGCCGGGCTCACCGAGTACGCCGTCGCCGAGTCGCCGGCCTTGAACTTGATCGGCTGCTCCAGCCGGTCCTTGAGACCGGCCTCGAGCTTGGTCTTCGCGGCACTCTCCGACAGCCCGCCGAGCGGGATGCCGAGCACGGTGGTGTCACCGGGAATCTTGGCTCCGGCGAACGCGAAGGCGGCGCCGTACCCCACGACGATCACACCCAGTCCCGCCGCGGCGATGATCCCCGCGAGCTGCTTTCTCCCCACCGGACTAAGTCCTCCTGCTCGAGCCGTGGTCAGGCTGCGTCCGCTCGGGACACAAGCGCACATCCTACGGGACGGGGCAGGCCCTCCCGACCTTTGGGGCAGGCTCCACCTGCCCCAAAAGACGCCGGTACGACGTTCTCGCCACGCTCAGCCGCCGGGCAACTCCCGGTAGTGACTGGCGTGATGGATCAACGGGCCCTGGCCGCCGGCCGAGCCGTGCCCCAAACTGAGCACCTCACCGACCACGATCGTGTGGTCGCCGCCGTCGTACGTGGCCCAGGTCCGGCACTCGAGCCAGGACAGCGCACCGCCGATCACCAGGCAACCCGTCTTCGGGCCGGCCTCGGTCTCGACACCGTCGAACTGGCTGTACAGATCCCGCCCCGACTTGGCGAACCGGGCCGCCAACCGCTGCTGGTCCGCGGCCAGCACAGACACCGCCCAATAGCCACAATCCAGTACGGCGTCATGCATCCGCACGCCTTTGTCCACGCAGACGAGCACGAGGGGCGGATCCAGGGACACGGAGCTGAACGCATTCGCGGTCATCGCGTGCGCCACGCCGTCCTGCAGCGTGGTCATGATCAGGATGCCTGCCGCGAACTGGCCCACCGCCGCCCGGAACTCCCCGGGCGGTACGGTCCCACTTGGCTCGGGCGCAGACACTCCTGCAGCCTATGCCCGGCTGATCCTCGATGCCGGGCACAGGCGTGTGGGGACAGTCACTCCAGACCGGCGAACAGGTCGTCCTCGACGCCCTTCAGGCCGGGGGCCGCGGTGCCCTTGACCAGGCGGTAGCCCTCGTCACCGAAGATCGTGTTGCCGTTGTTGTTCGAGAGCGCGAAGAACGGTCCGTCCACGGTGATCTGGGTGGCGTGCGCCTTCATCGCGTTCATCTTGCGATCGAGGAAGTCCGTGCCGTCGATGATCGCGTCGATCAACCGGTCCGGCGTGATGAGCGGCGGCATCGGCCCCTCCGGGTCCATCCCCTCGAAGGTCGTGGTGTCGCCGGCCGCGCGGAGCTGGCGCAGGCTCTCCCGCATCGCCGACTCGATCATCGCGGTCCAGTAGATCTTCGGGATGTCCCAGGCCTCGCCGAGGTCCTCGCGGTAGGACCGGGCCGCGGCCAGGTCGGCGGCGTACATCGCGACGCGGTGCGCCTTGATGTGGTCCGGGTGGCCGTAGTTGCCGTACTCGTCGTAGGTGACCAGGACGTGCGGGCGGATCTCGCGGATCACCGGGACCAGTTCGTTGGCGGCGGCGAGCAGATCGGCCTGCCAGAAGCTGTCCGGGCGGGTGTCCGGCGGGACGTCGGCGTTGCCCTCGTCGTTGTAGATCATCCCGGTGTCGCGGAACTTGCCGGGGCCACCGAGGAAACGGTGGTCGGTGACGCCGAGCTCTGCCATCGCAGCGTCGAGCTCGGTGATCCGGTGCGGGCCGAGCTGGTCGGTCTGGTCGGCGGCCAGGTGGGCCAGGTCGGGGACCAGCACCTCTCCCTCTTCACCGAGGGTGCAGGTGATCAGCGTGACGTGAGCGCCTTCTTGCACGTAGCGCGCCATCGTGGCGCCGTTGTTGATGGTCTCGTCGTCCGGGTGGGCGTGGACCAGCAGCAACCGCCGCTGTGCAGCCTTCGGTGGGGAAAGATCAGCCATGTTCAGAGACTACGTCCGGGCCCGGACAGTTATTCCCGGACAGCAAGCAGCCCGCGCCCCGACCGGAGCCCGAAGTTCCGGTGGGCGCGGGCGCGCAGTAGTGCCGATCAGCCGAAGCGGCGAACCAGCAGACAACCCGCCTGGAAGCGGGACTTCGCGCCGAGACCGACCACGAGCGCACTGACCTCGGCCCGAACGGTACGCAGCGACAGACCGAGCTCACGAGCGATCGCGGCGTCCTTCGTCCCGGTGGACAGCATCCGGCCGATCGCGATCTGGCGGCTGGTCAGCTCCCTGATCTCGGCGGGCGTCTGCCGCCGCGATCCCAGTTCGTAGATCTCACAGACGTCCTCCGACGCGATGTCTTCCCTCCGGACGGAAGGGACGACCTGATACACCGACATTCCTCACTCCTCCCCAGTAGCGTGCAGAAGGATTCTCGCGGGCGGCGTAGACCACTCACCAGGTACAACCCATACAAACAACCCATACAGTTGCGGCCGGGGCCGTTTTCTCAGCGTGATGGATCGTCACAATTCGGCATCCGTGGCGGCAATGTGACTTCCGCCACTACAAGAGGTTGCGCAGGGCCCTGACAAACGGCTGGTCCGGGACCAGCCAGTCCGCCTCGACGAGCTCGGCCGCCGCGAACCACCGCAGTTCGGCGTGCTCACGCCGTACCGGCTCGCCGCTCACGATCGAGGCCCGGTAGACGTGCAGGCGGTACTTGTCGGAGATGTCGACGCCGGGCCCGAGCGACGCGCCGATCTCGACCTCCAGATCCAGCTCCTCCCGGAGCTCGCGGATCGCCGCCTCCGCTTCGGACTCGCCCGGCTCGACCTTGCCGCCCGGGAACTCCCAACCACCTTCGGGGCCTGGCCGATAAGCACCCAGCACCCGATCCCCACGGACGACGGCGACTCCCACCACAATCTGCACGCGACGACTGTGCCACGACCTGCAAGGAAAAACTGTCGGCGGGCTGCGGCACGATGAGCCGTATGCCGTTGCAGAACAGAGTTCTCCCCACTCAGGAGATCGTGGCCGACCCTGGCCGCGGTCTGCTGATGGGCAACCGCGGCTCGCTGCACGGCCCGGATCGCGCCCTCGGCACCACCCGCTGGCGCTCCAAGGCGTGGATCTGCTGCGTCCTTGACTGGAAGGGCGTTCAGCGCGATCCGATGCCACCTGGGCGCTGGACGGCCTTGTTCTTCTTCGACGAAGCCGTCGCGCTCGCGGCCGGCCATCGACCGTGTCATTACTGCCGGCGCAGGGACTTTCTGCGGTACGCCGGCGCTTGGGCGCAGGGCAACGACCTCGCCGAGCGTCCACGCGCACCCGCGATGGACGCCGTACTGCACAGTCAACGCGTCGAACCACGGACGCGGCAGCAACGCACCACCGTGCGACACCTCGACGGACTACCCGACGGCGCCATGATCCGGTACGACGGGCGCCCGGCGCTCGTGCTCGATCGGCACGTGCTGCCGTGGGCCTGGCAGGGTTACGAAAAACCGCGAAGACCCGCCGGCCTGATCGAGGTCGAGGTGCTCACGCCACCGGCGAATCTCGTTGTCCTGAAGGCCGGATTCGCTCCATTACTCCACTCGTCGGCCGTCGGCAACTGAGGTAACCCTAAGTCGAAACACGCCGTACCGAGAGGTCTTCCGTTGCCTGCGTCATCGCGGCAAAGTGTGCCCATACTGACAGCTACAACACCATCACTGGAGTCGGCATGGGTGCTAGTGACACTAAAGGGGCAAACGGCGCCGTCGCGCCTGTAGTCCGCGCACTCGAAGCTCTGCATGCGGCCGTTGGAAAACTCAGTCAGGAGTACGGCGACACCCTCGGCATCCGCCGGTTGGTGTCGGATGTGGCCCGGCTGAGTGACGACCTGGCCGAGCTCGGCCCTCCCGACCCGAAGCACAGACCCGGACCGGTTCCGGAGGACCTCGAGGAGATTCCCGACGTGGAGTATGACGCGTCCATGTGGACAGACGCGGAGCACGAAGGCTTCGGCGCACCTGATCGGCGTGCACCCTGATGGCACATGGAGTTGACTCTCCCGGGCGCGCACAAGTTGGACTGAAGACCGCGAGGACCGATCGCTGGTGGCTGGCGCCGCTGCGGATCGGCGTGATCCTGGCCTTCTTCATCGTCTACGCGACGATCCGGATCTTCATGAACAAGTGGTACTGGGTCGATGCCCACCACTACCTGACTCCGCTGTACTCGCCGTGTATCAACGACGGCTGTGTCCCCGGCTCGAGTCACCTGGGCAGCTGGTTCCCGAAGTTCCCGGTCTTCATCCCGTACAGCATCATCACCTTCGCGGTGCTGGCCGGCTTCCGCGGCACTTGCTACTACTACCGCAAGGCGGGCTGGCGTTCCCTGCTGCTCGCCCCGGGAGCCTGCGCCGTACCGGAGCCGCACAAGAAGTACACCGGTGAGAGCAGGTTCCCGCTGACCGGGCTCAACCTGCACCGCTACTTCTTCTACGGCGCGCTGGTCTTCGGTCTGCTGAACGTCTACGACGGCATCCAGGCCTTCCACGGCAAGGACGGCGGCTTCGGTATCGGTCTGGGCACGTTGATCATCTGGGTCAACCTGGTGATGCTCTGGCTCTACACGCTCTCCTGCCACGCCTGCCGGCACATCGTCGGCGGCCGGCTGAAGAACTTCTCCAAGCACCCGATGCGGTACCGGTACTGGACGTTCGTCTCCAAGCTGAACCCGAAGCACGGCACGTTCGCGATGGCGTCGCTGTTCACCGTGATCCTGACCGACTTCTACATCATGGCGCTGTCGGCCGGCTGGTTCTCCGACCTGCGCTTCCTGAACTGAGGACTCCCGAGTTATGACTGAGCTGGAACGACACACCTACGACGTCGTCGTGATCGGAGCCGGCGGCGCCGGTCTGCGCGCGGCCATCGAAGCCCGGGAGCAGGGCAAGCGGACCGCGATCGTGTGCAAGTCGCTGTTCGGCAAGGCGCACACCGTGATGGCCGAGGGCGGCTGTGCGGCCGCCATGGGCAACGCGAACGCCAACGACAACTGGAAGACCCACTACGTCGACACCATGCGTGGCGGCAAGTTCCTGAACAACTGGCGGATGGCCGAACTGCACGCGCAGGAAGCCCCCGACCGGGTCTGGGAATTGGAGACCTACGGCGCCCTGTTCGACCGGACGCCGGACGGCAAGATCAGCCAGCGCAACTTCGGCGGTCACACCTACCCGCGGCTCGCGCACGTCGGCGACCGGACCGGCCTGGAGCTGATCCGCACCCTGCAGCAGAAGATCGTCTCGCTGCAGCAGGAGGACTTCGAAGCCACCGGCGATTACGAGGCCAACCTCAAGGTCTACGCCGAGTGCACGGTCACCGAGCTGCTGAAGGACGGTGACGCGATCTCCGGCGCCTTCGGGTACTGGCGCGAGTCCGGCCGTTTCATCCTGTTCGACGCCCCGGCCGTCATCCTGGCCACCGGCGGGGTCGGCAAGTCGTTCAAGGTCACCTCGAACTCGTGGGAGTACACCGGTGACGGTCACGCCCTCGCGATGCGGGCCGGCGCGACGCTGATCAACATGGAGTTCATCCAGTTCCACCCGACCGGCATGGTCTGGCCGCCCTCGGTCAAGGGCATCCTGGTCACGGAGTCGGTGCGCGGCGACGGCGGCGTACTGAAGAACTCCGAAGGCAAACGGTTCATGTTCGACTACGTGCCCGACGTCTTCCGCGCGCAGTACGCGGAGACCGAGGAAGAGGCCGACCGCTGGTACAAGGACGCCGACAACAACCGGCGCCCACCGGAGCTGCTGCCCCGCGACGAGGTCGCCCGGGCGATCAACTCCGAGGTCAAGGCCGGCCGCGGTACCCCGCACGGCGGCGTCTTCCTGGACGTCTCCTCGCGGCTGCCCGCCGAGGAGATCCAGCGCCGGCTGCCGTCGATGTACCACCAGTTCAAGGAGCTGGCGGACGTCGACATCACCGCCGAGCCGATGGAGGTCGGCCCGACCTGTCACTACGTGATGGGTGGCGTCGAGGTCGAGCCGGACACCGCGCAGTCCTCGGTCAAGGGCCTGTACGCCGCCGGTGAAGTGGCCGGCGGGATGCACGGTTCCAACCGTCTCGGCGGCAACTCGCTGTCCGACCTGCTCGTCTTCGGCCGCCGTGCCGGAGCCGGAGCAGCGATGTACGTCGAGTCGCTCGGCTCGAACCGGCCTCAAATTTCCGAGGCTGACATCGACGCTGCCGCGGCCGAGGCACTCGCGCCGTTCGAGCTCGAGGGTGGCGAGAACCCGTACACGATCCACCAGGAACTCCAGCAGTCGATGAACGACCTGGTCGGCATCATCCGCAAGGCCGACGAGATCGAGCAGGCGCTGTCGCGGCTGGCCGAGTTCCGCGGCCGGATCGCGAAGATGACGGTCGAGGGTCACCGCCAGTTCAACCCGGGCTGGCACCTGGCACTGGACCTGCGCAACATGCTCACCGTCTCGGAGTGCGTCGCGAAGGCCGCCCTCCTGCGCGAGGAGTCCCGCGGCGGTCACACCCGCGACGACTTCCCCGGCATGAACGCCGAGTGGCGCAAGCTGCTGCTGGTCTGCTCGCTGCAGAGCGACAGCGACGGGGTCACCGTGGTCAAGAAGGACCAGATCCCGATGCGCGAGGACCTGCTGGAACTGTTCGAGCGCGACGAACTGAAGAAGTACCTCACCGAAGAGGAGCTCCCACGTGGCTGAGCGGAGCGAAGTCACCATTCAACACAGCGAGCTCCGCTCATCGGCGCCCGCAGCGAAGCGAGGACGACGATGAGCTATCAAGCCAAGTTCCGCGTGTGGCGGGGCGACGCCGACGGTGGTGAGCTGAAGGACTACGAGGTCGAGGTGAACGAGGGCGAGGTCGTCCTCGACGTCATCCACCGCCTGCAGGCCACGCAGACCCCCGACATGGCGGTCCGCTGGAACTGCAAGGCCGGCAAGTGCGGCTCGTGCAGCGCCGAGATCAACGGCATGCCGAAGCTGATGTGCATGTGCCGGATGAACACCTTCGAGGAAGGGGAGACCGTCACGGTCACCCCGATGCGGACCTTCCCGGTGATCAAGGACCTCGTCACCGACGTCTCCTTCAACTACCAGAAGGCCCGCGAGATCCCCGCCTTCAAGCCCCCGGCAGACCTCAAGCCCGGTGAGTACCGGATGCAGCAGGTCGACGTCGAGCGCTCGCAGGAGTTCCGCAAGTGCATCGAGTGCTTCCTGTGCCAGGACACCTGCCACGTGATCCGTGACCACGAGGAGAACAAGGAGTCCTTCTCCGGTCCCCGCTTCCTGATGCGCATCGCCGAGCTGGACATGCACCCGCTCGACGCCGCCGACCGCCAGAAGGCGGCCCAGGAGGAGCACGGCCTCGGCTTCTGCAACATCACCAAGTGCTGCACCGAGGTCTGCCCCGAACACATCAAGATCACCGACAACGCCCTCATCCCGATGAAGGAACGCGTCGCCGACCGCAAGTACGACCCCATCGTCTGGCTAGGCAACAAAATCCGCCGCCGCGCCTGACCTCTCGACACCTACCCCGCCCCCCCGCCCCCTGCGGTCGGGCCCAGTTCGCTTGTACCCACGCGGCCCCCAACCCGGCCAACGTCCGAAAACACGCCGACCCCGCACTGCACTCCTTCGGACGTTGCGACACCCGCATCAGCCGCCGGCTCGCGCCACCACTAGCGGCAGGAGACAGCAAGTTGGGACTGGAGACCTCAAGCAACAGGTCTCCAGCAACAACAGCCTGTCTCAGGCCACCACTGTGGCGCGAACCACCCACGGAATCCACGGGGCCCCGTGGCGTCCCTGGAGGTGCGGTTGGCGGGCCGGGTGGCTGAGATGTGGGGGTGCTGGGCGGACGTGCCCCGTCCTCGGCAATTTCGACGGATAACCCCTGAAGTGCTCCCTTCTCCCCTGAAAATTCGAGCGGAGAAGGGACCACTTGAACGGATATCCCCGCATATTGCCGCAACGCTCGGCCGGTACGGCGGGGCAGGGGGACGCGGTGTCGGGTAGGGCTGGCCGGTACGGCGGGGCAGGGGGACGCGGTGTCGGGTAGAGCTGGCCGGTACGGCGGGGCAGGGGGACGCGGTGTCGGGTAGGGCTGGCCGGTACGGCGGGGCAGGGGCCGCTGGTATTGGGTGGGGCTGGATGGGGTGGGGTCCCGCGCGGGTGAGCCGTTGGGAGGCGGACGTGAGAGGGGTGGGCCCGGGACCACCTCACCCGTGTGGGTGAACCGGCTGACCGGCTCAACACCCTAGGGTTTCGAGCATGGATGTTGTGATCGCTGGGGTGTTCAGCCTGGTTGTGTTCATGGTGATCTTCATTCCCGTGGCGCAGCGGTTGCTGGGGGTGCGGTTCGGGCTGGGGCGGCTGGCGGTTGCGGCGGCGTTGACGTTGTCGACGTTCAGTCCGATCGCCAACGCACTGGTCGGGCCGCCGCCGTTCACCGGGTCGAACTCGACGGCGGTGGCGTTCGTCGCGTTGACGACGTTGTGCGCGACTCTGGTCGGGCTGGTGTTCCTGGTGCTGGCGGAGGCGCTCGTGCCGACCGGTTCGTTGCCGAGGGCACGGGATTTGCGGCGGGACCTGGCGGGGCGGATCGCGCGGACGCGGCGCTACCTGCAGATCCTGCGGATCGCGATCAAGCACGGACTCGGTCCTTACCTCCGCGGCCGCCGTCGGCCCGGGCGGGAGAACGCCGGCGCCCAAGCGGAGTTGGCGCGGTCACTCCGGCTGGCGCTGGACGAGGCGGGCGTCACGTTCGTGAAGCTGGGCCAGGTGCTGTCCACGCGGAGCGACATCATCCCGCTCTCGGTCGCCACCGAACTCAGCCGCCTGCAGGACCAGGTCACCCCAGCCCCCTGGGCCGAGATCGAGCAGGTCCTGACCGAGGAGCTCGGCGCCGCACCCAACCAGGTGTACGACGACTTTGTCACCGAACCGCTTGCCGCGGCCAGCGTCGCGCAGGTGTACACCGCCAGCCATGAGGGGCAGCGGGTGGTCGTCAAGGTGCAGCGCCCCGGGATCGCGAGCGTCGTCGACCGCGATCTGGACATCGTCCGCCGCCTCGCCAAACTGCTCGAGAAGAACACCGACTGGGGCCGCCCGATGGGCGTCCGGGCACTCGCCGACGGATTCGCCGACGCGATGCGCGAGGAGCTCGACTTCACCGTCGAGGCCGGCAACATGGCAGCGGTCGCGGCCGGTCAATCCGTTGCCGCGAGCAACAACATCGTCGTACCGGAGTTGTATCTCCAGTTGTCCACCGCACGGGTACTCACCATGCAGCGCCTGGACGGGATCGGTCTCGGCAACGCCGCGCCCTCGATCGCCGAGCGCGGCCTGGACGCGGTCCAGCTCGGCCGCACCCTGTTCGACTGCCTGCTCGGCCAGGTCGCGATCGACGGCGTCTTCCACGCCGACCCGCATCCCGGCAACTTCCTGCTGCTCACCGACGGGCGGATCGGGATGCTCGACCTCGGCTCGGTCGGTCGGTTGGATCCGGCGACTCGCGAGGCGCTGCAGCGGTTCCTGCTCGCGATCGACCACGGCGATCCGGTCGGCGCGACCGATGCGTTGCTGGAGATCGTCGACCGGCCGGACGTGATCGACGAGCGTGGTCTCGAACGCGCGGTCGGTCAGTTCATGACGCGGCATCTGACCGGCGCGGTGGCGATCGGGCCGGCGATGTTCAACGACCTGTTCAAGATCATCACCTCGCACGAGCTCGGCGTCCCGCCCGAGGTTGCGGCGGTATTCCGCGCGCTGGCCACGATCGAGGGCACGATCAGCCGGATCTCCCCCGGGTTCGATCTGGTCGCCGCATCCCGTCAGTTCGCGTCGGCGCACGTCACCGACCGGCTGACGCCAGAAGCACTTCGCCGTACGGCGACCGAGGAGCTGGCGTCGATCCTGCCCATGCTCCGCCGTCTCCCCCGGCGCATCGACCGCATCGCCGCCGCGGCCGAGAGCGGTCGGCTCGGGCTGAACGTCCGGCTGCTCGCCGACGAACGCGACCGCCAGCACCTGACCGGCCTGCTGCACCAGGTCCTGCTCGCCGTCCTCGGCGCGACCGCCGGCTTGATGGCTGTGCTCCTGCTCGGCATCGACGGCGGCCCGAGGATCAGCTCGACCATGACGCTGTATCAGCTGTTCGCCTACAACCTGCTGATCATCTGCGCCGTCCTGGTCCTCCGGGTGCTCGTCCTGATCTTCCGCATCCCCGAGAAACGCAGTTGACCTCAAGTGAGCTTGAACTCCCAGGATGACGGGATGACCGAAGCGACCACTACTGCCCCACGCCTGTTCAGCGGCTCCCACCTGCCACTGGCGCTCGGCGTCATCGGCCTCGTCACGCTGAGCGCGATGGAGAACCGAGCAGTCGGTACGGCGTTGCCGACGATGGTGCGCGAGTTCGACGCGCTCGGCAGTTTCGGGCTGGCCAACGCGGCACCGAACGCGAGCTTCGTGTTCGCGCTGGCGGTTGCTGGTCTCTGGTCGGACCGGCACGGACCGCTCCGGACACTGCGGCTCGGTGCGATCACCTTCGGACTGGCCCAGCTGCTGGTCGGGTTCGCGGTGGCGATGCCGATGGTCATCGCCGGCCGCGTGCTGAGCGGGATCGCCGAGGGCCTGCTCGACGTTTCGCTACTCGTCCTGGTCGCCCGCGCCCTCCCCGCCGTACTGCGGCCGCGGATGATGTCGTTGATCTCAGCGATGTGGGTCCTGCCCTCGATCTTCGGCCCGCTCCTGACTGGCATCATCACCGAGCAGTTCGGCTGGCGATGGGTGTTCCTGGGCGCCGTCGTACTGCTGATCCCGACGTGGCTACTCCTGCAGCCCGCGATCCGCCAATCGCAGAACGCGCCGGAACCGGAGCGCACTGCCGAGCATGCCGCCGAACTGGCAGCCTCCCGTACGGCGCTTCCCTGGGCGGCCGCGATCTCGGTCGCGCTGTTCACGTTGACGCTGACTGGCGACCACCTCGCAACGCATCGAGTGCTCGGCGGGACAGTGGTCATCGTCGCTCTCGCCGTACTGGCCGTGGCTGCGGTTCGGGTGATGCCGCGTGGGGTGTTCGTTGCCCGGCGTGGGTTCCCGTCCGTGGTCGCCATCCGCGGGCTCGGCGGCGCCGGGTTCACCGGGGTCAGCGTCTATCTGCCGTTGCTGCTCACCCTGCAACACCATTTCAGCCCGTCGAAAGCCGGCATCAGCTTGTCGGTGACCGGAGTCTTCTGGGCGTTCGGCTCGTGGTTGCAGGGACGCGAGCACCGCTTCCAGCGCGTCAACGTCCTGCGCACTGGTCTCGCCTTGATGACCGTGGGAATCGCAGTCACATCCTTGCTCGCCTGGACGGATGCGTCGGTGTGGTTCGGGCTGTCCGGCTGGGCGATCGCCGGAATCGGTATGGGCCTCAGCGCCTCGAGCCTCTCGGTGCTGATGCTGGACCTCTCGAACGCCGGCAACTCCGGGCGCAATGCCGGTGCGGCCCAGATGGGCTCCGTCATGAGCATCGCGACCGTTGTGGCCGTCACCGGCACGCTGCTGGCCCTGAACGCTGCGAACCCGCAACCGTGGGTCTTCGGCACCATCGTCACGTTCGGCGCCGTCCTCACGGGCCTCGGCCTGCTCGTCGCAGGTCGGGTCCGCCAAGGTCTAGAGTGAGCCGCATGGCTGAGCTGCTCACGGACGACCAGATCGATCTCGCGCTCCGCGACCTGATCCCGCACTGGAAGGCCGTGGACAAGACGCTGGTGCGGACCGTCGAGCGGGACACGTTCCTGGACGGCATTCGGCTGGTCGCCACCGTCGCCCAGCTGGCCGAGGCCACGAATCACCACCCGGACATCGACATCCGCTACACCAAGATCACCTTCCGGGTGACCAGCCACGACGCCGGCGGCATCACCGAGGACGACCTCGTCCTGGCCCACCACATCGATACCGCGGCCGAATAGACCTCAGCCCTGGCGAAGACCGATCAGAACCCCTTCGGTATCGCGGACGTAGCAGAGCCGGCCGACACCCGGCAGCTCCTGCACGTCACCGGCAGCAGACCCACCAGCAGCCTGTACGGCGTTCCGTGTCGCGTCGATGTCGTCGACCTCGATCCACGCGATCGTCGGCTGCTGCTGATAGCGGTCGCTGATGATCGCGCCGTCGATCCCCTCCCCCGGTCCGGTCGCGGCCAGCAGGTAGCCGTCCGGTACCGGCGCGGCGGTCACTCGCCAGCCGAAGACCTCGGCGTAGAAAGCCCCGGCGCGTTCGTGGTCGGCGGCAACAATCTCGACGTGGACGATCCGTCCCATGGTGGTCCCTTCTGCTCGTTCGACGCCCCGATCGTCACGCGTCCGGCGCGCGACTGTCTTGGACGGATCTTCCATGCATCAGCGCCGCGATCCCGTTCTGGACCGCACGGAACGACGTGGCGCTCACGCCCGTGTACCGCTTGAAGTCCCGAGCCGCGTGCGCCTGGTCGTAGTACCCGTGCAGGGCCGCCACGGTCGCCGCCGCATCGGCCGGACCGCCGAGCAGCCCGCCCACGAAGTGGTAGTAGCGCTGAATCTCCGCATACTGCTTCGGCCCGATCCCAACCGTCCGCATGAAGACCCGATACAGCGTGCTGTACGACGCTCCAGTCGCCGCAGCCGTTTCCGTCACTGTCACGCGTCCCTGGTTCTCGTCGATGAACCGGACTGCCCGCTCCACGAGCGTCGACTCGGGGACGTCGACCACTCGATCGCGCAGGAACTCCACGAGCACGCCGGCGCGCGCCGTACCGAATGGTTCTTCCCGAAGGTCCGCGGCCAACGCGGCCGTCGCCTCCGCACCGACCCACTCGTTCAGAGGCAGCACGTCGTCCACGAGCAGCCGCCCGAGTGCTTGCATCGCCCACGGGGTGAGCTCGGCTCCGGCGTAGCTCGACGCACCGGTCTGGGTAAGGACGTGCGGCCGCGTCATGATGCCGAAGAGCGCGGCCTCGTTCGGCCAAGCGGTCTGCGTGATCGGGTCGTGCCGTGTGCCGGGCACGCCCAAGGCGACGGCCAGGCCGGGCCGCCCGTTCGGGATCAGGATCTCGTCGTGCGGCTCGGGGTGCGCACCACCCTCGACCATCCACAGGTGTTCGACCAGACCGGCCAGGTCTTCCGGCGGAGCGATGCGCTGGTAGACCACCATGTGGCCAGCGTAGGCCGTAACTCGGTGGCGGCTGGCGCGTCGGATACGGTTACTACGTGACTTCTGTTGATGCTTACCGGGCGCTGGGTTTCTCCGACGAGGACCGTGAGGACGCCGAGAAGTTCACGCCGGATCCGGTCGCGGTCGAGGGTCTCGTCACGCAGTTACGGGCCGTGGTCGGGCATCAGGGCACCGAGCCGCAGCTGCGGATGCCGGAGGACCCGCGGAACACCGTTGCCGCGTTGCTGATCACGGTCCCGGAGATCCGGAAGTACCACCGTGAGCGGGGGATCCCGGACGACATCAGCTGGGCGACGCTGGCCGATCTCGGTCTGCAGATGCAGGTCAGCCGGCGGACGCACGGCGAGTATGGGTTGGCGACCCACTGGTGGTTGACCATCCACTGGGCTGGACAGATCTACGCACTCGGACGGCTGCAGTACATGCTGTACCAGGTCACCGAGGAGAAGCCCGTTCCAGGCACGGAACCGGGCGAGTGGGTGGTCGGCGTTCACATCCCTGAATCCGGTCCGCTCACGCCGGAACTGGTCGACGCGAGCTTCGCGCAGGCCCGGAAGTTCTTCCCGCGGTACTTCCCGGAGTACCCGATCAAGACCATGACGCTGAACTCGTGGCTGCTCGATCCGTACCTGCTCGACAACCTTCCCCAGGAGTCGAACATGGTCCGCTTCGGTCGCCGGTTCACGCCGTACGGGACGCCGACCGACAGCCAGGACAGCGCGATCTTCTTCACCTTCCGCAGCCACGATCTCGGCAAGCTGGACGAGTTCCCGCAGGACACCACACTGCAGCGCCTCGTCGTCAGCCGGATCAAGCAGGGCGGCACCTGGCAGAACGCCAACGGCTACGCGAAGTTCTAGGTACGGCGGTTCTTCGCCAACCAGGTGGCCAACTCGATGTTGCTGACACACCGAACGTCAGGCTGCTTGCAGGTCTCCAGCACGAACGTCGTCAGCGCGTCGGAGTAGATGCTGTTGTTCCAGCGGTTGAAGTGGTTGCCAAGGAACAACGGCGGGTTGCCCTTGGCCCGCGATCGCGCGAGCGCCTGCCGGTACGTCGCCAGCACCTGCGCGCGGAGTTGCGGCACCTGAGCCACCGGTGCCTTCCGTGCCTTGGTCTGCGCGTACCAGAGGTTGTAATCCATCGTCAGCGTCTTCTTGCTCGTCCCCGCCAGTACGACGTCCTGCAGCGGGAAGTCCCACAGCCCGTCAACCTTCTTCGGCCACTTGATGTACCCCGTGGCCGACGCGTCGTACACCATGCCGCGATAACCCATCGCCCGCCGGTACGCCGCTCTGTTCCCCTCCAGACACGGGGTCCGCATCCCCTTCACGGTCGACGGGTCGAACGGAGCATCAACGGTCTTACCAGCCGCGAGACCAGGGCCGTTGCGAACCATCTGGTCGAACGCATTCAGCTCGGCGGTCCACTGCGCGGAGGTCCACTCCCCCACGCCCTTCGGACCGCAGAAGTGCCCGTTGACGTGGGTGCCGATCTCGTGGCCCTCCGCGATCGCCGCGCGCAGGATCGTCGTACGGGCTTCAACCTCGGACGGAGTGCTCCAGCCGATGTCGGAGGCGCCCGGGTTGTGCAGCGGCGGTTTGTAGTCGGTGCGGTGGGACGCCGGGTACAGGTAGGGGCCGGACAGGAAGAACGTCATCCGGGCGTTGACCTCGTCGGCCACGTCCCGCCAGTGGTGCCAGAGGGCGAGGTCGCCCGCGCCGTCGAACGAGACGACCAGGAACAGCGGCGGCTTCCCGTTGGACAGCTTGGCCGGGAACGACCGCGTCACCGGAGCCGCCGCGACCCCCTTCGGACCTGACGACGGAGGAGTCGGCGTCGGGGCGGGAGTCGGCGTGGGCGTTGGTGTTGGCGTTGGCGTCTGCGAAGGCGTTTGCGTCGGGGTCCGCGACAGCGTCGGCGTGCGGCTCGGCGTACCGGATGGGCTGGCGGACGGCTGCCCGTTGGGGGCGACATCGGCACATCCGACCACCACCGCCGCGACAACAACCGCAGCGGCAAGGAGGTTCACTCCGGGCCTCACCACACCTCTACTGACGCACGGACGGCTTCAGAGGTTGGACCGGGACACGCGACCACCCGGAAACCCGCCCGGGGATCGTTAGGCCGCTGTGATCTTCGCGGCGCGACGCTTGTTGGCGATCCGGCGCGAGGTCTCGACGACCAGGCCGATCACGAACGCGAGGCTCAAGCTGAAGGCGAGTGCCTTGAGCGAGTCGTGCGCGAAGGCGTCACCGCCGAGGTAGCCGAGCAGGGCGACGTACGTGTAGGCGATGGTGACGCCGGCGAACGTGAAGACGACGAACTTCTTGAACGAGTACCGCGTGGCTCCCGCGGTCAGCGTGGCGACCATCCGGGCGCCGGGGATGTAGCGCACCGTCATCAGGATCAGGCCGCCGCGGCTGTGCAGCGCCGCGGAGACCTTGTCGTAGAGCTGTTGCCGGCGCTCCTGCCGCTTCATCCAGCGGTGCAACCGGGGGCCGGAACCGCGGCCCATGAAGTAGCAGGCGGTCTCGCCGATGACCGAGCCGACCATCGCGACCACGATCACCAGCAGCAGGTTCTGGTGGCCGGCCGCGGCCGCCATCCCGGCCGTGACGACCATGCCCTCGCTCGGGATGATCGGGAAGACCGCGTCGACCGCCGCTGCCAGGAAGAGGATCAGCAGCAGCCAGTGCGAAGCCATTGCCACGCCCAGCAGGTGCCGTGCCAGTTCCAGGATGTCGGTCACCCGGCCCAGGATGCCAGGTCGGGGCAAGCGACTCACAATTCCATGGCTGTGATTCGGCGTGGATTCATCCGCTGTTCAACCCCGGCCACTGCCGGTGGTCACAACAGAACAGGCAGTGTCCGGATGCCGTTGAGCAGGAAACCCGGTGGGCGTTCCGGCTCCTCGTCGGGGTCGGCCAGGCGGAGGTTCGGGAAGCGGTCGAACAACATCTCCAGCGCGATCCGACCCTCCAGCCGGGCCAGCGGGGCGCCGAGGCAGTGGTGGATGCCGTGGCCGAAGGCGAGGTGCGCGGAGTCGGGACGAGTGATGTCGAAGTCGTCGGGCCGGTCGACCTTGCGGCCGTCCCGGTTGGCCGGCAACAGCGCGAAGACCAGCACCTCCCCCGGCTCGAGCCGCTCACCAGCGATCTCGATCGGCGCCTGGACGAAGTACGGGACGGAGACCTGCAGCGGGCCGTCGTACCGGAGTGTCTCCTCGACGGCGGCCGGCAGGCGGTCCGGCTCAGCGCGCAGCAGCGCGAGCTGGTCGGGGTGCTCGAGCAGCGCGTAGGTGCCGTTGGTGATCAGGTTGACCGTGGTCTCGTGACCGGCCGACATCAGCAGGAAGATCATCGAGGTCAGCTCTTCCGCGCTCAGCCGGTCGCCGTCCTCCCGGACCGCGACGAGGGCGGAGAGCAGGTCGTCCGCCGGCTCCTCGGTCTTGATCGCGATCTGCTCCTGGATGAGCGCCACGATCTGGCCGCTGGCCTCGATGTACTCGTCCGGCGTGTGCATCGGTGCGTTCACCGCCACCGACGACCACTTCCGGAACGACTCGCGATGCTCGACCGGAATCCCGACCAGCTCGCAGATCACCGTGACCGGCAACGGGTAGCTGAACAACTCGACCAGGTCGGCGCCGTCACCAGCGGCCTCGATCCCGTCCAGCAACTCGGCCGCGATCTCCCGGATCCGCGGCTCCAGTTCGTCGATGCGGCGCCGGGTGAACGCCGCGGTGACGAGCTTGCGCAACCGCGTGTGGTCCGGCGGGTTCATCAGCAGCATGTGCCGGTCGGTCCACCGCACCTGCTCCTCGGTGAGGAAGTCCCGATGCGGACCCTCCATCATCGACCGCACCACATCCGGATGCGCGAGCAGCGCCCGCGCCTCGGCGTACCCAGTCACCAGTACGACGGGAACGTTGGTGAACAAGGTCAGCCGGGTGATCGGTCCGGCCGCCGCGATCTCGGCGAACCCCTGATGGCGGGCAGATCCCTTGGGCAGAAGAAATGGCTGCGTCACGCGCTCCAGCCTACGGTCTTGACGGGACACTTCACCGTTTGGTGAAATGACCGGGTGCTGACGACGACGTTCGGAGCGCTGGCGGATCCCACCCGGCTGGCGATCGTGGGCCGGCTGAGCCGCGGCGAGGCGACCATGGGCGAGCTGGCCGCGCCGCACCGGATCACGCCGCCGGCGATGACGAAGCACGTCGGGGTGCTCGTCGACGCGGGCCTGGTGAGCCGCCGCCGGGTCGGGCGAACGATCGTGTGCACCTTGCGGAAGGAGACGTTCGCCGAGGTCGAGCAGTGGCTAGACGACCTCACGACGTACTGGAACAGCACTGTCGACCGGCTGGAAGAACTCTTGCGAGGGGACCACGATGGAGACTGAGATCCGGATCGAAAGGGTGCTCTCGGCAACGATCGGGAGAGTGTACGACGCCTGGACCCGGGCCGAGCTGTTGATGCAGTGGTACTGCCCGAATCCCCAGCTGGAGCTGAAGGTGCAGGCCGACGTCCGGGTCGGTGGCGATTACGTCGTCGAGATGGGACCACACGTGGTGCGCGGCAACTACCTCGAGGTGGAGCCACCGCATCGGCTCGTCTTCAGCTGGGCATGGGACGGCGCCGCGGACTCGCCGACCCGAGTACAGGTCGACCTGTCCGAGGTCGCCGACGGAACCCTCATGGTCCTCACCCACACCGGCTTCGCCACCGCCGAGGACGCAGCCAACCACCAACTCGGCTGGGACCCCGAACTCGACAGACTCATCGCGCTCCTGCACACCCCCACAACCGATCAAGGGTGACGGGCACCCACCAACCATTTCCGCGGCACCCGCGTGGTTGAACCGTGCTCAAGGTGCCCACCGACGCTGACCTTGAGCACCCACCAACAGTGATGATGTGGGTGTGGCTCCGCAGTGGCCGTCCTGACTCACCCTTCAACTGACTTCGGGTCTTCGCGTGGATCTGTCGGTCGGCCTGCTGCGGAGCCACTGCACTCACCGGACCAGAGGACTCGTGACTTCATAGGAGCCTGTGCCAGCAGGCACCCATCACTGTTCTGTCCGCTTGCCTCGGCTGGTGCGTGCCGCCCTAGCCCTAGCAAAGGACGGCAATAACCACCATGACACGCGACAACACCCAGCTCCAGTCCACTGTCACCGGCGGTGTCGACACCCACCGAGACACCCACACCGCCGCCGTGATCGACAATGTCGGACGGCTGCTCGGCCACCAGGTGTTTCCCACGACAACACTGGGATACCGCCAGTTGCTGGCCTGGCTGCGCAGCTTCGGAACCGTGCTGACAGTGGGCGTGGAAGGAACCGGCGCCTACGGCCACGGCCTGACCAGATACCTCACCAGCCAGCATCTCAACGTGATCGAGGTCGACCGGCCCGACCGCAAAACCCGCCGATCCGCCGGAAAGTCCGACCCCCTCGACGCCGAAGCAGCCGCCCGGTCCGCCCTGTCCGGGACCCGCACCGGAACACCGAAAATCCGCACCGGCCACATCGAAGCACTCCGCCAACCTGCGAGTCGCCCGCCGCAGCGCGATCAGCCAGCGCGCCGACGCCGTCCGCCGCATGAAATCACTCATCATCACCGCACCCGACCAGCTCCGCGACCAACTCCGGGCCCTGACGGTCGTGCAACTGATCAAGACCTGCACCGCGCTGCGCCCCGACACCAACCAGGCCGCCGACCCCGCCCAAGCCGCCAAAATCGCACTCCGCAGCCTCGCCCGCCGCTACCGCAACCTCAGCGACGAGATCGCCGACCTCGACACCCTCATCACCCCACTGACCCACGCCAGCAACCCCGACCTGCTCAAACTCCACAGCGTCGGCCCAGACAGCGCCGGCCAACTCCTCATCACAGCCGGCCAAAACACCGACCGCCTCCACTCCGAAGCCGCCTTCGCCATGCTCTGCGGCACCGCACCCATCCCCGCATCATCCGGCCAAACACACCGCCACCGCCTCAACCGCGGCGGCGACCGCCAAGCCAACGCAGCCATCCACCGCATCGTCATCTGCCGACTCCGCTGGGACCCACGCACCCGCGCCTACCTCGAACGCCGCACCGCCGAAGGCCTCTCCAAAAGAGACACCATCCGCTGCCTCAAACGAATCGTCACCCGCGAGATCTACTACGTCCTCACCACACCACAGCCCGCTTGACATCTATAGGAGCATCCACTCCCAGCGGGACCACGTGGTTGAACGGTGCTCAAGGTGCGCACGGGCGATGACCTTGAGCACGCATCAACCATTTCTGCGGGGCTCGCGTGGTTGAACGGTGCTCAAGGTGGTTAGTGCTCTACTGCGCGACCTCGGAGGCGGTCGAGGGTGAAGACGACCAGGACGGTGGCGACCAGGAGGACCAGGGCTTCGGCGGCGGCGGTGAAGGTCTGGCCGCGGTCGGAGAGGGCGAAGATGCTGACGGGGACGGTTCGCCAGGAGGCTGGGTAGACCATGATCGTGGCGCCGACCTCGCCCATCGAGAGGGCGACCGAGAGGCCGGCGGCTGAGGCGATGGCTGGGCGGAGCATCGGGAGGCGGACCTGCCATAACACCCTGGCCGGCGACGCCCCCAGGGAAGCGGCGACGTCGGCGTACGAGGGGTCGACGCGTTGCAGCGCGGCAGCAACCGTGCCGTAGCTGAAGGCAACCATCAGGACGAGGTGCGCGATCACCACGATCCACTTGGTGCCGTTGAGCAGGATCGGCTGCCGGGAGAACGCGACGAGCAGACCGAGACCGACGACAACGGACGGTACGGCGATCGGCAGGTGATGCAGTGCGTCAGCGACTCGCGCCCACGGACCGGGTGCACCGTGCGCAGCGAGCGCTCCCCAGGTGCCGACGACGACCGCGAGCAGTCCACCGAGGAAGGCGGTCTGCAGACTGACGGACAACGACGCCAGCTCGTCACCCGACAACGCTTCCTGCAGGTGTCCGACAGTCGGGTTGGACGGCAGTACGCCGTTCCACGTACCGGCGAATGCGGCCGCGATCACCACCACGAATGGCGCCAGCACGAGGACACCGAACACAACCGCGAACGCGATCCACGTGAGTGCCTTGCCAGGCCTAGTCCAGACGAGCACGACGACCTCCAAGAGCCCTGCGCAGTACTGCATACAAGCCCAGTGACAGAACGATCTGTACGACGGCGATCGCGCACGCGGCCGGGTAGTCGAACATCACGATGCCCTTGGTGTGGACGAGCATCGGCAACGTGGTCGTGCCTTTCGCACCGAGGAACAGCACGATGCCGAACTCGTTCAGCGTGAGCAGCAACGTCAGGCTGCCACCGGCGATCATCGCCGGGCGAACCTCGGGCAGCACAACCTGTCGCAGCACGCGCCAGGGACCGGCACCGAGACTCGCGGCAACATCCAACTGAGCCCGCGGCAACCGACTCATTGCTGCTAGCAACGGCCGCATCACGAACGGCGTGTAGAAGGTGATCTCGGCCAGTACGACGGCCCACGGGGTGGTGAGGAATCCACCGGTGCGCAGGATTCCCGCCGTACCGTAGATGAAGGTGAAGGACAGCGCGACCAGGAACGACGGCAGCGCCAGCATCGTGTCCACCAGGCTGGCGACCAACCGCGCGCCCGGGAACGGGACGAAGCTGATCACCACCGCGAGAAACGTTCCGACCAGTAGGCAGCCGATCGTGGAGGAGACCGCGACCTGCACGGTCCTCACCAGCGCATCGCGGAACTCGACCGACGCGAGGACGTCGCCCCAGGCCGGCGCCGACTCGACGGTAACCAGCACCAAGGGGTAGACGACCAGGACTGCGATCAGGAGTACCGGCGGCACCAGCCACAGCCACCGGCGATCACCCCGTGGTTGATTGCTGATGGCAACCGTCGCACTGAGGGCT
Organism: Kribbella sp. NPDC058245; assembly: GCF_042882005.1. Lineage (NCBI taxonomy): Bacteria > Bacillati > Actinomycetota > Actinomycetes > Propionibacteriales > Kribbellaceae > Kribbella > Kribbella sp. NPDC058245. The sequence goes on along the minus strand of NZ_JBHVWY010000012.1, from coordinate 230,404 downwards.
TCGACGGCCATCAGCGGCGCTCCGCGGGGACCAGGCTGCAGGCCTCGGCCGGCAGCAGCATCGACACCTGCGCACCGAGCGCGGGAACCTGACGGTCAGCCGGCAGATCGATCCGCACGGGCACGTCCGGCAACCCGTCGACGGTGCACGTCAGCTGGTTGGACGACCCACGCCATTGTGTCGCGATGACACGGACCGGAACACCTTCATCACCGAGGCGGATCGCATGGGGGCGAATGCAGAGCAGATCCTTGCCCGGTGTCGACCGCACGCCCGGCAACACATGGCCGGCAACCTTCACATCCTCGCCGACCGTCTCCACTGGCAGCAGGTTTGCACCACCGAGGAACGAGGCCGTGAACGCCGACGGCGGGGTGGAGTAGAGCTCAGCCGCCGGCGCGATGTCGACCAGGCGCGCGTCGCGCATCACCGCGATCCGGTCCGCAAGCGCGAGCGCCTCGGACTGGTCGTGCGTGACGTAGACGATCGCCACGTCCGGTACCTCACGACGGAGCTTCTGCAGCTCCCCCAGCATGTCGGCACGCAGTTGCGCATCCAGCGCGGCCAACGGCTCGTCGAGCAGGAGCACCTTCGGCTGGATCGCCAGCGCCCGCGCGATCGCGACCCGCTGCTGCTGGCCGCCGGACAGCTCCCGCGGAAACCGCTTCGCGAACGATGTCATCCCGACCATCTCGAGCATCTCCGCGACCCGCTGCGTCACCTCGCTCTTCGGCTTGCGGGCAGCCCGCAAGCCGAAGGCCACGTTGTCGGACACCTTCAGGTGCGGAAACAATGCGTACTGCTGGACGACGACCCCGATCCCCCGCTTGGCCGGCGGCAGATCGGTGACGTCCTGTCCGGCGAGCCGGATCCGCCCACTGCTCGGCCGGACGAAACCAGCCACCGCCTTCAGTGCGGTCGACTTCCCCGAGCCCGAGGGCCCGAGCAGAGCGACCGTCTCCCCGGCCGCCACCGTCAGGCTGAGCCCTTCCAGCGCAAGCGTCCGGCCGAAGTGCACCGAGACGTCGTCCAGCTGGACAGTCATCCCTGAACAGCCTTCGTGTATGCGGCAACATCCGCATCCAGGTCAGCCAGTACGGCGGTCCAGTCCGGCGTCCACGGGGTGACACCGTTCATGGCCTCTTGCACCTTGGCGAAGTTCGCGTCGGTCGGCTTCACGTCGTCGCGGGCCGGAATGCCATACGCATCGCTGGACACCGTCTGCTGCGCCTCGGGGGTCAACAGGTACTCCATCAACTGCTTGCCACCGTCACCATTCGGCGCACCAGTCGCCAGACCCATCACGTAGGGCAGCGCGATCGTGGTCTTCTTGCCGTCCGCAGCAGCCGGGAAGAAGACGCTGAATGCAGATTTGTCGACAGAGATCGAGGACAGGTTCATCTGAACGTCGCCGTTGGCAACCAAAAGCTCGCCCTTGCTCACCTTCGGCTGCAGCTTGCCGGTCGACGCCGACGGGCCGACGTTGTTCGCCTCCAGCTTGTGCAGGTAGTCGAGCGCACCCTGCTTGCCCAGCAGGTGCTGGAGCAGCAGCAGTACGGCGGTTCCGTCGCCGGCCTGACCGGGAGTCGAGTACTGCAGCTTGCCCTTGAACTTCGCGTCCAGCAGCTCGTCGAACGACTTCGGCGTACCGGCCTGCTGGTTCGCGATGAAGCACAGGTAGTTGTTGGCCACGGCGACGTAGTCGTCACCCTTGACGCTCGTCACGTGCTCACTACCCGGTACGACGTTCTTCTGCAGCAGGCCGTCCTTGGACGCCTTCTGGATGAACGGCGGCAGGGTAACGACGACATCGGCCTGCGGGTTCGACTTCTCCTTCTGCAGGCGGGAGACGACCTCACCGGATCCGGCCTCGACGGTCTGAACCTTGATCCCGGTCTTCGCGGTGAACGCGTCGAACCGGGTCTTGTACCAATCGGCCAGCCCATCGGCGGTGTAGACGGTGACGGTCTTCGCGCCGCCACCACCCCCGGTGGACGCTGCGCCGGTGCCACCGCACCCGGCGGCAACAGCAGTGAGGAGAGCGGAGACGAGCAGTGTCTTGAGCTTCACTGTTCCTGCCTTCAAAGATGAAACTGTCAGCTGAGGAGAAGATCCGGGAACTCCCGGACCGACGAGAGAACGTGCGTCGCACCCGCGGCCTGGAACTGGTCCTTGCCATGGGCACCGGTGAGGACGCCGGCGACGATCCCGGCACCGGCCGCGATCCCCGTCGTCATGTCGTAAACGGTGTCTCCGACCACGGCGACATTCGCCACCGCGTCGCCTTTCAGATCCAGGACGGCTTTCAGAACCATGTCCGGATACGGTCGGCCGCGGCCCGCCTGGGCCGGGCACAGGGTGAGGTCGGCCAGCTCGCGCCAGCCGAGGGCGGACAGGATGCGGTGCTGTGTGGTCTGGGCGAACCCAGTGGTCAGACAGACCTTGATCCCCGCGTCCTTCAGTTGCCGGATCGCGTCTTCGGCACCGTCGATCGGCGCGCAGTACCCCTCGTCGACGAGTTCGCCGTACGCGGTCTCGAAGGCCTTGTTGGCCTGCTGGGCCGCCTCTTCGGCGTTCAGCAGCGCGCGGAAGACGGTGATCTTGGACTCGCCCATGGTGGCGCGGACGTGGGCGAGCATCTTGTCGTACTCCGGGCTGCCGGATTCGATGCCCTGGGCACCGATCGCGGCCGTGAAGGCACGCTCCACGAGTCCGTCGTCGGCGACCGTCGTACCGGCCATGTCGAGTACTGCCAGCTGAATCATCGGTCGATCTCCTCGAAGCTCATCTCGGCGATCGCCGGAGACATGGTCATGCCACGGCCGCCCGGCCCCGTGACCAGGTGGACGCCGGACGCGACCTCACGCCGTACGACGAGACCGTCGCCGCTCGTGTCGGTCGCCTGGGAGTAGACGCCGGCCCAGCGCCGGGTGATCTTCGGCATCGGCCGGCCGAGGATGGACTCGACGGTCGCCGTCAGGTACTCGTACGGGTCGGACTGCACGTCGAAGTTGAACGGCTCGGCGTATTCATGGGTGTCGCCGATGGTCAGCCCGCCATGCGTGCGCTGGACCATCAGGAGCTGCATCGCGTGCTGCTTCGCGATCGCGGTCTGCGGGTCGAGGGCCTCGACCGACGGACCGGCGTACGCAGGGTAGTAGCGGAAGCTGTCCGCATCCGCGACAGCCGTCGTCAGTTGGACGTCGAGCGGCTCGGTCTGCATCATCTGCAGCCGCACGCGCCGTACCGGCAGGTCCTCGGTGAGCTCGCGGATCAGGCCGCTGTGCCAGGCACCGGTGCAGAGGAACACCAGGTCGGCGCTGTGCGTCTCGTGGTGGTCGTCGGTGATCTCGCCGGTGTCCACGGTCCGCACCTCCCGCCCACCGAGGAACTGGTAGCGACCGGACTTCTCCAGTTCTTGGCGCAGCGCGGGGAGCACCTCACGGGGCTCGACGATGGCATCGCGTTCACACCACAGCGCACCTTGCAGATCGCCACGCAATGCTGGATTGCGTTCACGTGTCTGCTCCGCATCCAGGACCTGAAAGCCACGCTGTACGGCGTCCGGCCGGGCCGCGGCCTCCTTGGCGACAGCCAGCTCAGCCTCGGTCCGGCAGACCGTCAGCGAGCCGTGCGGCCGGAAGCTGATCCCTGGCACCTCGGCCCACAGGTCGCGAGCCCGCTGAGCGCACTTGATCTCCGCGCCGTCGGACCGGCCGCTGACCCAGACGAGGCCGAAGTTCCGCACACTCGCGCCGCGCGCCTCGGCCTCACGCTCGATCTGGAGGACGTCGTGCCCCCGCCGTACCGCCTCGCGGGCGTGCATGGTCCCCAGCACTCCGCCACCCACCACAACCACTCGCACCAGCGTCTCCCGTCATCTCGACCGGAACCCAGATTGGTCCGGACCAATGACGAGAGCGTACGTCGGAGACGACCAGCCGGTGAACCGCTGGCAAACAATTCCCCGGCCCCAGCCACCACTGATGGCCGGAGACAGGATGTGGTCGCCGGAGACCTCGCGCCACAGGTCTCCGGCCGCGACTACCTGAGCCCGGGCACAACTGGTGGCCGGGGCGCCTTAGGAAAGGTCAGGGGCGCAGGATGGCGCGGAAGCCGACGCGGTCGCCGCGGTAGAGGGAGCGGACGACCTCGATCGTGCGGCCCTCGACGTCGCGGGTCTGGCGGTGCAGGAGCAGCATCGGGAGCTGCTGGGTCGCCTTGAGCAGCTCGGCCTCGCGCGGGGAAGCGATCACCGTCTCGACCAGCTCCTCCCCCTCACCGAACTCGACGCCCAGCTGGCCGGTCAGGCAGCGGTACAGCGAACCGGTCGGGTCCAGCACCTCGCGCAGGGTGGGGAAACGTGCCACAGACAGGTACGTCGTCTCGAGACCGATCGGCTGCTCATCCGCGAACAGCACCCGCTCCAGCTCGAACACCGGATCACCGAGCGCGAGCGCCAACCGCTCAGCCAGCTCCTCGTCCGCCGGGATCTCGTCGAACTTGACCACCTCACGCGCCGGCGTGTGCCCCTGCGCCCGCAGCGCCTCGGTGTAGCTCACCAGCGCCAGCGGCTGCACGATCTTCGGCGTCGCGACGAACGTCCCCTGCCCCTGCCTGGCCCGCAGCCGCCCGTCCGCGATCAGCTCCCGGATCGCCTGCCGCATGGTCCACCGGGACACCCCGAAGTCCTTGGCGAGCACCCGCTCCGGCGGCAACGCCGTACCCTCCCCCAACTGCTCGACCAACTCGACCAACCGGGTCTTGACCACATAATGCAGCGGGACACTCACCGCTCGAGAATACCGGCGAAAAGAGTCGAGCCCCGGGCGGCAACCCGGGGCTCCAGCGGATGGATGGACAGTTGGCGGATCTCAGCTGCCGGACTTGCGCCGGAACTGGCGCTTCTGCTTGTCGTTGTGGGCCTCGCCGACGCCCTCCTTGCGGTTCCCCGAGCCGGGGTGGGCCGCATGGTTGGCGTTCTTCTTCTCCAGCGCTTCCCGGAACTTCTTCTGCAGATCGTCCGCCGGCTTGCTGGTGTTGTCGCTCATAACCGTCTCCTTCAAACCGTAGGCGTACGAGCTCACGCTATCCGACTGTGACCACCCGGAGCGACCGAATACCATCAGGCGGCTGCCGGACAGCCCGGCTGACCGCAATCCGCGTCCTCGGCCACCACGCCGTTCAGGTCGTGCTCGTACGCGAAGTGGAAGCAGTCCCAGTGCATGCGCTCGAAGGTCTCGTAGTCCTCGCGGGTCTCCTCGACCGGCTTCCCGCACCGCATGCACTCCTGCTCCATCCCTGCAAGGTATCCCAGCCCGCGAAAATCCCCGGCGTCCCGGTCCGTCGCGCTGTTAGGTTCTCGATGTCTTGAGAGAGGAGCGGAGATGCCGGTCAGTGGTGAGGCGTTGCTGGGGATCGCGCTGGTGGAGCTCGGGCTGGTGGTGATCCCCGGTCCGAACATGATCTATCTGATCTCGCGTTCGATCGCCCAGGGCCGCCGCGCCGGCCTGACCTCGCTCGCCGGGGTCGGCGTCGGCTTCCTCGTGTACTTGCTGGCGGCAAGCGCCGGGCTGGCCACACTGTTCGCGCTGGTCCCGCAGATCTACCTGGTGCTGAAGTTCGCCGGCGCCGCCTACCTGCTCTGGCTCGCCTGGAACGCCCTCCGCCCGGGCGCCAGCTCCGTCTTCGCCACCCAGGAGCTCGAACCGGACAGCCCCCGCAAGCTCTTCGGCATGGGTCTGCTCACCTGCCTGCTGAACCCGAAGATCGCGATCCTCTACATCTCGCTGCTCCCGCAGTTCCTGGATCCGGCCCGCGGTCATCTCGGCGTCCAGAGCCTGGTCCTGGGGCTGACCCAGCTTGTCGTCGGCGTCGCGATGAACGCGGTCTTCATCGTCACGGCTGGTTCGGTCGCCGTCTTCCTGACCCGGCGACCGACCTGGATGCGGATCCACCGCTACCTGACCGGTACGGCGCTCGCCGTCTTCGCCATCCGCCTCGCGACCGAGCGCGCTCGCCCCCTGGCCACCCACTGATGCACGCGGGCCAACTGGAGATCACCGTCCCGCTCGTGCAGGAACTGGTCAGGACACAGTTCCCTTCGTGGGGCGACTTGGAGGTCCGCGCGGTCTCGTCGCACGGGACGGTCAACGCGCTGTTCCGGATCGGCGACGAGTTCGTCGCGCGGTTTCCGCTGCAGCCCGGCCAGGTGGCGCGGGTTCGCCGTGAACTCGAAGACGAGGCGGCCGCGGCACGCCGGTTGCACGCCATCTCGCCGTACCCGACTCCGCTGCCGATCACCCTCGGCGAGCCGGGCGCGGGCTATCCGCTGCCCTGGGCGGTCTACACCTGGCTCGACGGCACGACCGCGTACGACGCCGATGTCGCTGGCTCGACCGCCTTCGCCGAGGACCTCGCCCGCTTCGTGCTCGCGCTCCGCGCGGAACCGACCGAGGGGCGGGTGTTCACCGGGTCGTGGCGGGGCGGCGTACTGACTTCACAGGACGAGTACGTCGCCGACGGGCTGGCGCGTAGTCGGGATCTGATCGATGTCGATGCCCTCGCACGGTTGTGGGCTGTGTTGCGTGAAACTCCGCGGACCTCGGCTGATGTGTGGACGCATCGCGATCTGATGCCGGGCAACCTCCTGGCCGCCGACGGCAGGCTCGCCGGAGTGATCGACGTCGGAACCTTCACCGTCTCCGACCCGGCGATGGACCTCCAGCCGGCCTGGAACCTGCTCGATCCGACCGCTCGCGAAGCATTCCGTACGGCGCTCGGCAGCGACGAACCGGAGTGGCGGCGCGGGATGGGCTGGGCGTTCGCGCAGGCGATCGGCTGTCTCTGGTACTACGTCGAGACGAACCCGGTCATGTCCCGCACCGCCCATCACACGTTGTCGGCGCTCCTGGTGACGAACACGAACTCCCTCCCGGGCCGATCTGGCGCATCCCGCACTTCGTCGACCACAAAGCCGTCCAGCGAAACCTCGTCCCGCTCCCGGAACCACAGCGTCGACTCCGACGTGAGCTCGACGCCGTCTGAGCTGAACACATAGGTGCCGCGGAAACTGACATACGGCAGGTCGACCTGGGTCAGCTCACCCCAGTTCGCCACCGTCTCCCCGCTGGGCAGCTGCACCTCCCGGTAGGTGCTCTCGCGCGTCCATTCCGCCCACTGCTCCCAGGCCCGGTACGCCGGATCGCGGGTCTCGAAGACGAACCGCCCGCCTGGTTTCAACGCCGCGCGGATGCCGGCGACCGTCGCTGACCACTCCTCGTCGGTCAGGAAGACCTGCGCCACGTTCCCCGTCATGACGGCCAGGTCGACCTGCAGCGGCGGCAACGTCGTCGCGTCCCCGTGCACCCATTGCACCCGGTCGGCGAACTCCTTGCCCTTGGCAACCTCCAGCGAGGCCGCCGCCGGGTCGACGCCGATCACCTCGACGCCGCGCCCGGCCAGCAGACACGCCAGCTCTCCGGTACCGCAGCCGACGTCCAGGATGCGTTCGGCGCCGAACTCGGTCACCATCGCCGCGTAGGGCTCCAGGTCATCGCGTTCCGCCGGTTCCAAGGCGTCGTACACCGGTGCCAGTCGCGGGTCCGCAAACAAGTCGTCAACCATGCGTCGGACGCTATCTGCTGACCTACGACGTCGCACCTGTATATCGCCGGAGTCCGGCTCGCCAGGCGAACCCGGCCAGCGCCGCTGCGACCGCTGCCGCCGACAAGCCGGCTGCCAGCCCGCTGGCGCGCGCACCATTCAGCAAGGCCGACGACGGTACGGCGGCAATCAACGCCATGGGGAACACATACGTCAATGCGAATCGGATCGGCCTGGTGAACGCGTCCGTCGGGTAGCGGCCGAGTTGCCAGGCGGAATGGTAGAAGACATCGAGTTGCAGCTTCGGCGCCCAGAACGCCAGACAGGCCAGCAGCACACTCAACGCCCAGGTCACCATGAGGGCGACCACGAGCAGGAGGATCCAGCTCAGCACGCCGTCCGCACTCGGCCGCTCAGGTGCGGCGGCGATCCCCCAGCCGAGGACGCCGACCCCGAGCACACACTCGATCAGCGCCAGCGGAGCGGCGAGCGACAGGCTCGCGAGGAACAAGCTCGGCGCGGGCTGCAACAGATACGCGTCCAGCTTGCCGTTTCTGATGCCGTTGTCCGGAAACCAGGACAGATTCGGGTCTATGAATGCCGACCGCAGACCGGTGATCAATTCATAAGTGCCGATCAGGACCAGGAACTCGGCCTTCGACCACCCACCGACGGTATCCGTCCTGGTGAATACGATCACGACGGCGGCGATCGTCGTACCGAGACCGGTGAACGCGAGGATCACGTCGAAGACCAGGTTGATCCGGAACGCGACGCTCCGGCGCAAGGACATCGAGAAGCCCGCTCCGAGCAGGCGCAGCAGCTTCACGAACCCACCGCCGTGTACCGCCGGACGCCTGCTCGCCAGACTGCCGACACCGCCACCACCAGGACCACCACCCAACCGAGTTGATAAGCGAGCGAACCGTCGTACCGACTGCCGGCGGCGATCTCCGCCGGCAGCCCGTGCATGCCGTAGAAGGGCAGCGCCTCCGCGATCCGGGCCCAGCCATCGGGCAGCAGCGCGATCGGGGCCGCGGTACCACCGAGCAGGAAGCCGAGTTGGCTGCCGAAGGCAACGACCGAGTGCACGCGATCGGTCCAGAACGCGGTCAGCGAAAGCAGGAACGTGAAGAGGAAGATCAGTACGGCGGCCAACGCGATCCCGGGCACGGCCAGCAGCACCGATCGCCACCCGAACGTGGTCTGCAGGGCGAACGCGGTCACCAGCACGATCGGTGCCCCGAGCAACGTCAGCCACCCCCGGATCGCAAGGTTCTCGCCGATGATGCCGAGGACAACGGGTTGTGGACGCAGCAGTTCATGGCTGAGTGTTCCGTCGTACACGCGGTTGGAGAACGTGTGCTGCTCGAACGACTCGGTCATCAGCGTGACGAGGATGATCGCGACGTAGTACCGCTTGATGGAGGGATCATCCGGGTAGACCGCGGACCAGATGAACAGGCCGATCAGCGGCGCGATCACCGCCTGGACGACAAGCGTCAGCAGGAACCACCAGGCGCCGGACCACTCGAGCACCTGTTGGCGGATCCGAAACGCCAGCAGGGTAAGGGTTCTCATCACACGCCTTCCCGATAGGCCTGGTCGATGACCTTCTCCAGCGGTGGTTCCTCAACGGCCAGGTCGATCACGTCTCCCGCCTGCAGAAGCTCAGCCGTCGTCTGCGCGACCTCATCCCGCGGCACCCGCAGATCCCGTACGCCGTCCCGCGTGGTGATCCGGATCAGCTTGTACGGCGACAGCCGGGCGGACAGTTCAGCCAGCGGACCGTCGTACCCGATCCGGCCCTGATCGATCAGGATCAGCCGCGGACAGAGGGACGCGACGTCCGCCATGTAGTGGCTGGTCAGCAACACCGTCGCGCCGGTGGTCCGCACGTAGTTCGCGACGAACTCGCGGATCTGACTGCCCGCGGTGACGTCCAGCCCGATCGACGGCTCGTCGAGGAACAGCACCTCCGGCCGGTAGATCAACGCCATCGCGAGCCCGACCCGCATCCGCTCGCCGAGGCTGAGGGCGCGGAGCTGACGATCCAGCTGGAGGTCGAGGAGCGCTTGCAGCTCGTCGAGAGTACGGCGGAAGTCGGCGCGTGCGACGTCGTACAGGAGCCGTTGGTACTCGAGGCTGTCCATCACGGTCAGCTCCTGCGATCCGCCAACCGGCTGGCTGCCGCGCACGAATGCGATCCGTTTCAGAAATGTGGATCGCCGCTGCCACGGAGTGTCCCCGAGAACGCTGACCCGCCCGGCGGACGGATGCAGGATGCCGGACAGGATTTTCATCGTGGTCGTCTTGCCGGCCCCGTTCGGTCCGATGAAGCCGACCACCTCGCCTTTCTCGATCGTGAACGACACCTGATCGAGTGCCTGCACGGTCTTGTACTCCCGGCGTACCAGCGAACCAAGAGCCGCCCGCAGCCCGCCTTTGCGCACCGGAGCGCGGTAGGACATGGCGAGCTCATCCACCTCGACAACAGTCATCCCGCGACCGTAGAGACAAAACACCACAGCTGGTGTCTTATTTAGGTGGCATAGTTGCCAGCATGCGTGCCGAACGGCTCCTGCGACTCCTCCTGCGCCTGCAAACCCGCGGCCGCTCCACCGTCGCCGAGCTGGCCGCCGCACTCGACGTCTCGCACCGCACGGTCCAGCGCGACCTCGACGCCCTCAGCCTGGCCGGCGTCCCCGTCTACTCCACCCGCGGCCGCGGCGGCGGCTGGTCGCTGCTCCCCGACTACCGCAGTCGCCTCACCGGCCTCACGCCGTCCGAAGTCATGTCCGTCTTCGTCGGCGCCACCGCCCACGTCCTCGCCGACCTGGGCCTCGACGCCTCCGCCGACCAGGCCGTCCTCAAGCTGATCGCCACCCTCCCCGACGCCTCCCGCCGCGACGCCGAGTACGCCCGCCAACGCCTCCTCATCGACCACGCCGGCTGGGACGACCGCCGCGAGACCCCGCGCTGGCTGGACCTCTGCCGCCAAGCCGTCTGGGAAGAACGCAACCTCTCCATCACCTACAACCGCCCCGAGGACCCCTTCACGATCTCCCCGCTCGGCCTAGTCGCCAAGAACCGCACCTGGTACCTGATAGCCGCCCGCACCGACGGCCAAATCCGCACTTACCGCCTAAGCCGCCTGACCTCAGCCACCCTCACCGAGGACCCCTTCACCCGCCCACCCGGCTTCGACCTCACCACCCACTGGTCCCAGTCCCAAGCCGCCTTCCGCGCCACCCGCCCCTCCTACCCCATCACCCTGCGCGTCCACACCGACTCCCTCCCCCGCTTCCGCCCCACCACTCCCCCCATCCCAGCCGACGCCCCCAACTGGTGGATCATCCACACCGACCTGGAAAGCCTCCCCGAAGCCCGAGCCGCCGTCCTGGCCCAAGCCGGCACCGCCATCCCCCTGGACCCACCAGCCCTCATCACCGCAGTACACGAAGCCGCCCAAGCGCTCGCCAACTCCACGGCCAGCTAGCTACGACCCGTCCGCCCGCCCAGAGAGCCACCTGCGCGGCCGGTCTCCCGGATTACTCGGTGAGGAACGTCGTCCGGTCGGGGATGTCCGGCTCGGGCGGGAGGGTCCGGACCCAGATGTTGACGACCGTCGGCGGCAGGTTGAACGAACCGGCGGCTGGGCTCTGATCGGTGACCGTGTTCTCCTCGGCGGAGCTCGTCCACTCCCACACCGTCTTCACGCCGTACCCCTGGGCCCGCAGCGTGTTGAACGCATCGACATGCGTCATCCCCACCACACCCGGTACGCCGAAGAACTCCTCCTTCTTCGCGAAGGTCGCCGCATCGGACCGACGCAGTACAAACCCCTCCGGCAGCACCCCGTTCAGCCGCGCAGCCTCCGCATCCACCACCTCGACAAGCCTTACCTGCAAGGCGGAATCCGTAACCCGCCCCACAACCTCCTGCAGCCCACCCAACTCCTTGACCTGCCCCGTCAGCACCTCACCAAGCCCCGACTCCAACTCGGCGAACAGCTCGTGACAGACCTCCTCGCCGTCAGGGCCGAGATAACAGAACCGCCAGTACGACTCCGGCATGACTCCCCCTACCTTCGAAAGAACGATGCCTCGAGTCTTCTCGGCAAGCTTCAGCCAGCCTTCAGAACGTTCACTTGGTGATACCCGCTCGCAAGGCGGCCCACTGGCGCAGGCGTTCGGTGATCTGGGATTCGTAGCCGTTGCGGGTCGGCTTGTAGTAGGCCTCGCGGTCCATGTCGTCGGGGAAGTAGTTGGCGCCGGAGAAGCCGTCGGTGGTGTCGGGGTCGTACTGGTAGTCCTTGCCGTAGCCGAGTTTCTTCATCAGGCGGGTCGGCGCGTTCAGGATGTGCGCCGGCGGCATCAGCGAGCCGGTCCGCTCGGCGGATCGGTGCGCGGCGCTGAAGCCGCGGTAGACGGCGATCGATTTGGGGGCGGTGGCGAGGTAGACGACAGCCTGCGCGATCGCCAGCTCTCCCTCGGGAGAGCCCAGTCGCTCGTAGACGTCCCACGCCGCGAGTGTCTGCTGGACTGCGTGCGGGTCGGCCATGCCGATGTCCTCGTTGGCGAAGCGGACCAGGCGTCGCGCCACGAACAGCGGGTCCTCGCCGCCGTCGAGCATGCGGGCGAGCCAGTACAGGGCCGCGTCCGGATCCGAGCCGCGCATCGACTTGTGCAGCGCGGAAATCAGGTTGTAGTGGCCCTCCTGCGACTTGTCGTACAGAGGTGCACGCTGCTGGACGAGCCGGGCGAGCGCGGTGGTGTCGAGTGGCTGCTCAGTGGTGGGCAGGGCCTGGAGTTGCTCGACCATGTTGAGCAGGTAGCGGCCGTCGCCGTCTGCCATGGCGGTCAAGGCATGGCGTGCGGTCTCGTCGAGTGGCAGGAGGCGGCCAGTGAGCTCCTCGGCTCGCTCGATGAGTGACTCCAGCGCGGCCTCGTCGAGGCGTCTGAGGACGAAGACCTGGGTGCGGGACAGGAGAGCACCGTTGAGTTCGAAACTCGGGTTCTCCGTGGTGGCTCCGACCAGGACGATCGTGCCGTCCTCGACGTACGGCAGAAAGCTGTCCTGTTGGGCACGGTTGAAGCGATGGATCTCGTCGACGAACAGCAGCGTGCCTTGTCCGACCGTGCGCCGCTGCTGAGCTGCGGCGAACACCTTCCTCAGGTCGGCGACCCCGGCGAAAGTCGCCGAGACAGGCTCGAAGTGGAGGTTGCTGCGATCGGCGAGGAGCCGCGCGATCGTCGTCTTACCGACTCCGGGCGGCCCCCACAGGACCGCGGAGACGAGGCGTTGCTGGGCAACCATCCGGCCGAGCGGAGCTTCGGGAGCGAGGAGATGTTCCTGCCCGACGACCTGGTCGAGCTCCGTCGGCCGCATCCGGTCAGCCAGCGGTCGATGCGGCTCATCGTCGAACAGCGGCAGCGTCGGTTCCATCAGCCGGCGACCACTAGGTCGTAGGAGTGCTGCACCGCATCCGCGACCATGCGCTCGGTGACTCCCTCCCCCGGTCCCACCGAGATCCAATGCCGCTTGTCGAGGTACCGACCCGGCGTGATCGACGCATACCCGCGCTGCAACACCGCGCCGTACTCGGGTTCGCACTTGACCGTGATGATCGGATTGCCCGGATCGTCCGTGACAATCAGAAACACCTTGTTGGAGACCTTGTAGACGTCGAGCGAGTCGACGAACGGCCGGCCCTCGCTGACCCCCGGCAGCGCGCCGGCCGCGTCCCGGGCCGCACGCTGGAGCCGCTCCCCCGCCGTGTGCTTCGATTTCGTCATAATTTCCATCCTGCCCGACACCACCGACAGTCGGTCGGTAAGCACCATCAAGCCAGTTGCTGTTCGACGGCGGCCGTCAGGGCAGTAGTTGGGTGGCTCCGGTTCGTACGGCGTTCCAGTCGGTTGTCTGGGTACGTGAACGGGCGCGGGTGAGCCACTGGGCGCGGTCTTGGTGTTCGCGGCGCAGGTTGGGGAGGTCGATGTCGACGCCCAGCGGTGGGGTGGCCTCGACATCGGTGATGCGGGACTCCATGGCGGCCATCAGGGTGGTGTGGAGCTCGTCGATGGCGGTGACGAAGTCGGCGACGGTGACCGTGGTTCGCAGGGCTCGGGGTTCGGCGAAGTTGGCGGGGGCGTTCCAGTCGAGGGTGAGGTGGTCGCCGATTCGCCAGCAGCGGAGGCTTGGCGATTCGCGGAGGTAGCTGAAATTCAGGCTCCGGTCGGACCAGCAGTCGATGGCGGCGTCGGCCGCTTCGGATTCGACGTCCTTCCAGTCGCTGCCATCGGATTCGAGGAAGCCGAGCAGGTCCGCCGGCACCTCTTCAACCGCAGCCGGCAACAGCGCCAGCAGGTCCTCCCACAACCGTACGACGTAGTAGTCGACGTACGGAATGTCGTAGTCAGCCGCGAACCTCAGCAGCCGCACATCACCCAGCTCGATCCAGTACCACCCATCAGTGAGCCCGAACCAATGCAAAGTCGGCTTGTCCCCACCCCACAACCCCACCTCCCCCAGCGGATGAAACCCGAACCGGAAACGAATCGGCACGGCGGTCAATCTGCGGCCCTCGAGCGCCGATCAGGAAGGTCGAGGGCCTCCACCACCGCTAAGATTCGTCACTCACAACGGACATCGCGGTGAGCAGCTCGCGCACCAGGACAACCAGGCTCGGGGCAACCGTTGGGTCGTCGCCCGAAGCGCGTGCAGCGAGCGCAGGTAGATCGTGAGCTCTCTCGGTAGCGTGGTCACGGAGGATCTGCAACCCGCGAGCTATGTCTGCTTGCGCCGCTGCACCGACATCTCTCGAGGAAAGACCTTCCGTGAATTGACTGAGCGGACAGACCTGCAGCAGGCGAAGGACATCAAGTGCGTCCTTGTCGACCACTCGTCTCGAGTTTCCGCGGCTAGCATCTGCGAGACGGTCGTCGAGCTTGATGGCCTTCGCGACGAGAAGGGCGGCCGGGCCGGCAACGCGAATCTCATGCCAGCGGGAATCTGAAGAATCCAGCGCTGCAATGACCTGCAGCGAGTTGTCAGACAACGCAAGGGCAAGACCAGGCCCGATTCTCGCAACGCTGTTCGCATGCGGGGTCAGTCGAGCAGCACGAGCCGAGGAGGACTGCCTGTTGGACTGATGTGGTGCAACCATCAGGTCGACGGCGATTCCTTGCGAGTTTTCCCAATGCCCCGGCTGTCCGGGCACGAACCCGGCCGCCCGGAGGGTTGCCGCGATCTCGGGGTCGTCAGCGAGAAGATCTGTGTCCAACGCCAGATCCGCATCCGTGGTCATCGGAGGCACATTCGCACCCTGAGTACCAGTGTGGAGGTAGACCGCCTGTGCACCGATGAGGACAAGGCTGGGACGATGCGCCGACAGGGCGTCCAGGGCGTCGAGCAAGGTCCGCCGTGCGGCAACATATTCGAGAGCAGGTTCTGCCATCACGCGCTCCAGGCGGGATCGGATTGAGCAAGCTGGTCCATGAGTTGATCCGCTAGGAGACTCTCGCGCCCAGGAAGGGTGAGGAGGTCTGCGAGGACTTGGGGTAGCGGGGCTAGTGGCAGATGGTTGCGATGTCGGGGAGATTCGATCAACTGCTGGTCGCGCGGTGCAGCGACGATCACGTTGCTCGATTGCCTGTCCACTCTGACCAAGCCGAGCTCGACCGCCAACTCGCGCGGGTCCTGTGCATACAAACTCAGTCTGGTCGCCGGCACGACGGGTACCGTTCCAGCACCCAGGTACTCGTTGCCCGCGAAACTCCCCGTCGCACAGACCTTCGACAAGGACGACAGCTGCGCAAGAACTGGAGGAAGACCCCGAGGCGCCAAGTAGTCCAGGACGACGCCGTTGCCGTTCAGGTAGCTGTAATCCTGGGTCCAACGCTCAAGCAGGGCTCGTTGTCTGATGACCACGATCCGGCCGTGCTGGTCGCGCTCGACCGCACCCGCCGCCACGAGAGTGGGCAACAGCTTGGACACCGACCCCGGGCTCTTGACGGATGCACGCTCGGCCAACTCGCGCACCCCGATGGGCGGTTGAGTCTCCAGGAGCGTTCGCAGGACGCGACCGACCGCGACGCCATTGAGCCGGGTCACCTCGTTGTTGACCCTGGGCTGAGACCGTTCGGCGCCCTCCGTACGAACGAGGATCGGCGGGTCATCCACCTTCAGAAATACCCATCCGGACTCGTCGACGTAGCTGATCCCGAGTTCCTCGCATGCCCGCCGAAGGGGTCCGTTCGTGTAATCCGTCATGAGGAGCAACGGGTTCGTGGCTCTCCGCTGCTCGCCGGCCAGTACCCCGATGACTGCCGAACTCGGGGCCGTGGTCCATCGCTTGACGACTACGTCGAGAACGCCAACGACTTCTCGCGGGCCGCGAAGAGTGATGGTGGCATCCACCGCACCGTCCACCACCATGACGACTTCCACAGCCCACGCAGGGGGCAGCAATTCACGGAGACGCTGGACCAGGGCCTGAACGAGCGTTTCCTCATCGCGCCTGTTTCTCATATCGAGAAACAGACTATTTCAGGAAACACCCTTGCGTCAAGTGACGGATCATTGCGCAGCGTATTCACCGGCCGTCGGACAGACCCCTGGAGCTCAAGCCGCACGACGGGACGCCGAGCCGCCAAAAACTGCGCTGACGCCTGCCGCGGTCTGCGATGAATCAGACGTTGAAGCGGAACTCGACTACGTCGCCGTCTTGCATGATGTAGTCCTTTCCTTCCATGCGGACCTTGCCGGCGGCGCGGGCGGCGGTCATGGTGCCGGCGGCGATGAGGTCGTCGAAGGAGACGATCTCGGCCTTGATGAAGCCGCGCTGGAAGTCGGTGTGGATGACGCCGGCGGCTTCGGGGGCGGTGGCGCCGCGCTTGATGGTCCAGGCGCGGGCTTCTTTGGGGCCGGCGGTGAGGTAGGTCTGGAGGCCGAGGGTGTCGAAGCCGACGCGGGCCAGGACGTCGAGGCCGGGCTCGTCGATGCCCATCTCCTTGAGCATCTCGAGGGCTTCGGCCTCGTCGCCGAGCTCGACGAGTTCGGCTTCGAACTTGGCATCGAGGAAGATCGCTTCGGCGGGGGCGACCAGGTCGCGCATCTGCTGCTTCAGGGGCTCGTCGGAGAGCTCGTCGGCGTCGCAGTTGAAGACGAACAGGTAGGGCTTGGCGGTCATCAGCATGAGTTCGCGGATGGCGTCGCGGTCCACGGTGGTGGCGATGATCGGCGTACCGGCCTCGAGGTGCTTCTGGGCCTCGCGGACGGCTTCGAGGGTGACCGCGGCCTCTTTCTTGAGGCGGGTCTCCTTCTCCAGGCGCGGGATCGCCTTCTCGACGGTCTGCAGGTCGGCGAGGATCAGCTCGGTCTGGATGGTCGAGATGTCGTCGGCGGGCGAGACCTTGCCGTCGACGTGCGTGACGTCGTCGTCGCGGAAGACGCGGGTGACCTGGCAGATCGCGTCGGACTCGCGGATGTGGCTGAGGAACTTGTTGCCCAGGCCCTCACCTTCGGAGGCGCCGCGGACGATGCCGGCGATGTCGACGAACTGCACCGTGGCCGGGATCACCTTGGCGGAGCTGTAGAGCGCCGCGAGCTTGTCCAGCCGCGGGTCCGGTACGCCGACGACCCCGACGTTCGGCTCGATCGTCGCGAACGGGTAGTTCGCCGCGAGCACGTTGTTCTTGGTCAGGGCGTTGAACAGGGTGGACTTGCCCGCGTTGGGGAGCCCGACGATTCCGATGCTGAGTGCCACGGGCGTCAAGAGTACGCGGCTAGGGCGTGCTGACCCCAATTCAGCCCGGGGTTGGCCCCGATTCAGATCAGGAAGGACTCCAACTCGGCGCCGTACCAGCGCGACGTACGGCCCAGTGAACGCATGCCGAGGCGGCGGCAGACGGCGAGTGATGCGCCGTTGTCGGGGCGGACGACAGCGTAGATATGTGACAGCCCCGCCTTGAACCCGTGGCCGATCGCACCGCGCGCCGCCTCGGTGGCGAGCCCGCGTCCCCAGGCGTCCGGGTGGAAGTGCCAGCCGACCTCCACCTCGCCGCGACCGTCGGTCCCGTCAGAAGGATCCGGGAGCGGGACGAGCAGCACCGTGCCGGCGACGGTCGAGGTCGCGCGTTCGTAGACGGCCCAGATCCCGTACGGCGGTTCCTGGTTGCGCTCGTTCCAGCGCTCGATCACGCGGTTCGCGCTGTCGCGATCCGTCATCACCTTCGGGTCGGCGCCGAGCCAGCGCGCCACCTCCCAGCGCCGGTAGATGTCGAACACCCGGTCACCGTCGGCGGCCGCCCAGTCACGCACGACCAACCGGTCCGTCTCGTAGACCACCTTCGGCTCCATTCTGATGATCTATCCGTCCGAACCAGGCAAGAGCAAGCAACGTCTCCAGTCTGTGACCAGTTGGAGAAAGCTCGTCCCGGATCGCTCACGCTTCGTGTTCGGTTGCCTGCAGTTCCTGCGCTTCGGCCTGCTCGAACTGGTCTCCTGCCTCTTCCCCGCGTTCCTCTTCGCCGGCCTCGCGATCTCCAAGTACGTCGAACTTCCGATCGCCCGGTACGACGCTCTGCTGGTCTACTGCCTTGGCCTGACGCTGCTGTTCTGGGTGGTGCGCCTGGAGACGTGGCGCGAGGTCGCGGTGATCTTCGGGTTCCACCTGGTGGGTCTCGGACTCGAACTCTTCAAGGTCCGGATCGGCTCGTGGCAGTACCCGGGTGACGCGGTGACGAAGTTCGCCGGCGTACCGCTCTTCGCCGGATTCATGTACGCCGCGGTCGGCAGCTACATCTGTCAGGCCTGGCGGCGGTTCGATCTGCGGGTCAGCGGCTACCGCCCGATCGCGACGACCGTGCTCGCCGTACTGATCTATGCGAACTTCTTCACCCATCGCTGGATCCCCGATCTGCGGATCCCGATCGCGATCGTGCTGCTCTGGGTGCTGCGCAAGACGTGGGTCTTCTACACCGTCGGCGTACGGCGTTATGGGATGCCGCTCGCGGTGTCGTTCGGGCTGATCGGCTTCTTCCTGTGGATCGCGGAGAACTTCGGCACGTTCCTCGATGCGTGGAACTATCCGGATCAGGTCAGCGTGTGGCGACTCGTCCATCCGGCGAAGTTCGGGGCCTGGGCGTTGCTCGTCAGCATGAGCTTCGTGTTGGTCGCGAGTGTGAAGGCGCTCGAGGGCAGGCTCTATCACCGCGGTGCGGCGGCGACTGTTGCGACACCTCATGCGACTGATGTCACAGCACCCCCGGAATGCAGTGAATATGAAGGCGCTGAGATCTCACCGCAACATCAAGATGCCAACCCTGGCAGGAGTTGAGGCGTCTTCAGGGTGTGAGGCTCCTGAGGGGGAGCAACTGGGGAACATCCGCCTGCTAGAGAGGGA
Organism: Kribbella sp. NPDC058245; assembly: GCF_042882005.1. Taxonomy (NCBI): domain Bacteria; kingdom Bacillati; phylum Actinomycetota; class Actinomycetes; order Propionibacteriales; family Kribbellaceae; genus Kribbella; species Kribbella sp. NPDC058245. The sequence continues at coordinate 211,392 of NZ_JBHVWY010000012.1, read as the reverse complement.
GCATCATGTCCCGAAAGTTCGCCGCATTCATCGCGACCGGGGTGGCGCTGGTCGTCGTTGCCGGTGCGTTGCTGGTCCTGGCGCTGGGACACGAGCGTCAGCCACAACCGGCCGCCGCCACCACACAGACGTCACCACCGCCGCCCGTCAACCCGCCGTCGAACCAGCCGTCGGGTGAGCCGACCGAGACGCCGGGCAACAACGCGCCGCCGTCGACGCCGGGCAAGCCGGCCGACGACCCGACCGCGAACCTGGTGAAGGGCAAGAACAAGAAGGTCATCTTCTTCAGCTTCGACGACGGGCCCGACCCGTACTGGACGCCGAAAATCCTGCAGGTGCTGGCGAATCACGGCGCGCACGCGACGTTCTTCGAGCTCGGTACCATGCAGGCCGCGCACCCCGGACTGCGTGAGCAAGTGCTTGCTGCAGGCAACAGCATCGGCAGCCACTCGATCTCGCACCCGCAGCTGACCGCGATCTCGGCGGCCGAGCGGCACCACCAGATCTTCGACGGACCGCGCTCGACCTGCTTCCGCCCGCCGTACGGCGCGAGCAACCCGAAGGTCCGCGCGGACATCAAGGCGGCCGGTATGGTGCAGGTGCTCTGGGACGTCGACCCGCGCGACTGGGCCCGCCCGGGCGTCAACGCGATCGTGCAGAACATCATGAACAACGCGCACAACCACAACATCATCCTGATGCACGACGGCGGCGGCGACCGCGCGCAGACCGTCGCCGCACTCGACAAGGTGCTGCCGCTGCTGAAGGCGAAGGGCTACTCCTTCCCGGCGATGGACTGCAAGCAGCCCTGACATAGGTGCTCTCGGCAACCGCCTGACCTCTGCTGGGGTCAGGCGGTTCGTCGTTGGGAGGAACCCGCATCAGCCGGTCAGCGGCGGGTGCTGCGGTGAGTCGGGCAGAGGCCAGCGGCGGATCGGTTCCTGATCTTCGGCGACCAGGAACTCCGGTGCGGTCAACGGGCGGACCGAGGCTTCGATGGACTCCATGGCAGCGAGCTCGGACTCGGTGACGTGCAGGTCGCGGAGTTTACGAGCGGTGATGAAGACGCGGCGTTCGAACGAGCCGACCGTGCCGTTGTAGGCCTCGACCGCTGAAGTCAGCGACCGGCCCACGCGGCCGAGGTGGTCACCCATCACCGAGAGGCGGTCGTAGAGCTCGCGGCCGAGCTCGAAGACCTGTTGCGCGGACTCGGTCAGCGCCGACTGGTTCCACGCGTACGCCGCTGCACGCAAAGTTGCGATCAACGTCGTCGGTGTCGCCAGAATGACCCGGCGCTCGGCCGCATACTCCAGCAGCGAAGGCTCGACATCGAGCGCGGCCGACAGGAACGACTCCCCCGGCACGAACAGGATCACGAACTCGGGCGACGGCGACAACCGCGTCCAGTACGCCTTCGCAGCGAGCTGGTCGACATGGATGCGCAGGTGCCGGGCGTGCGCCCGCAGCCGATCCTCCTGGAAGTCCGGATCGTCGGACTCGGCCGCCTCCAAGAACGCTGCCAGCGGCACCTTGGAGTCGACGACCAGGTTCTTGCCTTCAGCCAGCCGTACGACGAGGTCCGGGCGAAGCAGTCCGTCCTCGCCGGAGCCGGAGGTCGTGGTCTGCTCGGTGAAGTCGCAGTGCGCGACCATCCCGGCGAGTTCGACGGTACGGCGTAGGTGCAGCTCACCCCATCGACCGCGGACCTGGGGTTTTCGGAGCGCGGTGGACAGCGAGGCCGTCTCACGGCGGAGCGCTTCGCCGCTGATCCGCACCTCGTTGACCTGTTGGTGCAGCTCGCTCTGCCAGGCGGCCCGGCCGCGCTCCAGCTGATTCAGCTGAGCGTGCAGCCGGTCGAGCGCCTCCTTGACCACGGCCTGGCCGCCCATCTGCTGGCCGACCGACGTCCGCTCCTGGGTCAGCTCGACCACCCGGTCCTCGGCCGCGTCACGCTCGGCCGTGATCCGGGCCAGCGCGGCGCCGTCGCGCCCGCGCACCCAGAGCACCCCGAAGACCGCTCCCAGCAGGAGACCCACCACCAGGAACAACAGCACCAGTAATACCGTCGCGCCACTCATGTCACAGATGGTGCCGGACGCCACCGACAGTTTCCGATGACCTACACGGTGTCGCCCGACAACCCTCTGGAGGGATCACCCGTTTCGGCGGGCGCGGTACTCGAGATCGGCGTCGACGGGCTTCATCACGGCCGCCACGGCCGCGATCGCCTCGGCGAGCGTCTTGCCCGCCTCGATGGCGTCGTCGAACGCCTTGTCGGCGCGGGCCCGCTCGTCCTCGGTCTGGACGCCGTACCGCAGCGACCAGATCGCCTGCCGGCGAACCTCCTGCCGGGTGGCGGCGCCTTCGTTCTTGATCTGCTGCATCAGGTTCTCGTACTGCCCCACGGTGAACAGCTCCTTCGGTGTCGTGCCGGCGGCGGCGAACAATGCGGTGGTACTGATGCCCCCTGGATCCCCGTGGTCGTTCCCGGGGATGTGACTGTGACCGTAGTGGCCACCCCGGTTCAGCCAGATGGTCCGGCTGCGGGGTGACTCGGGCACGTTGTGGGGCGGACTCGCGATGAACCTCGGGGGCGGCCCGGCGGGCCAGACGTCCTTGATTCCCCAGGACCGCACGGCGGCCATGAACGCACGGAAGTTCTTACCCGGTCTCCAGGTGTCGGTGAACGGCTCGGCGGAGCGGCCGATCACCTCGATCTGGATACAGGCGCGGCCGACCCGGTTCGTCAGCGTCGCGCCGTCGTTGCGCAGTGCCCGGCCGCCCACGTTGAGCGGCATGAACTGTCCCAGCCGGTCGGTCAGCGGGTCGTAGAGCACCTGCGGTTCGGCAGATTTGTTCCTGAGTACCCCGACCATCGCGGACCACACCGCCGATGTCCCGGCGTCAGCCTCGGTGGTGTGCCAGACCACGCGCGGCGGTGCTTTCGAGGTGATGGTGCCCCCCGGGGAGGACGGCGTCAGCCGTTCGGCTCCGGGGATCCAGATCGTGCTCGCCATGATTTCCTTCCTCACTGAGATCTGGTCGACCCAAGGCCTGATGATCTCCCGCTGACGGCGACAGCGCATGTCGGGGGGCGGCGGAGGGCGGAGACCTGTGGGCGACGCAGTGTGTTCACAACATCACACCCTGCTATTGGACCAAGTTGGCGGAGATCCGACAACAGTGAGCTGTTGACAGCATGGGGTGAATTGGCGGGACTATGAGAGCGCTCTCAGACCATGGACGGCGCCCTCCCGCCCCTCGCCGTCCGTGCGCTTCGCCTTCCCTCCCTGGGGCACATCTGAGGAGGAAACAGTGCGCAAGAGACTTCATCTCCCGGCGATCGTCGCGGCTCTGGTGACCGCGGCCGGTCTGCTCACGGCGGGCAGCAGCACGCCCGCAGCGGCCGTTCCGGCCACCATTCCGCTGAAAATCAGCAACAACTCGGGCCGTGGCGACGCGGTCTACATCTACAACCTCGGCACCAACCTGGCCACCGGCCAGCAGGGCTGGGCCGACGCGGCCGGCACCTTCCACGCCTGGCCGGCCGGCGGCAATCCACCGACCCCGGCTCCGGACGCGTCGATCGCGGGCCCGGGCAACGGCGGCTCGATCACGATCCAGATGCCGAAGTTCTCCGGCCGGGTCTATTTCTCGTACGGGCAGAAATTGGTGTTCAAACTGACGACCGGAGGTTTGGTCCAGCCGGCCGTCCAGAACCCCTCCGACCCGAACCGGAACATCCTGTTCAGCTGGTCGGAGTACACGCTGAACAACGACGGTCTCTGGATCAACAGCACCCAGGTCGACATGTTCTCGGTCCCGTACGCCGTCGGCGTGCAGCCGGTCGGCGGAGCCACCAAGACGACCGGGCACCTGAAGGCCGGCGGCTACAACAACTTCTTCAACGCACTGCGCGGCCAGCCCGGCGGTTGGGCGAACCTGATCCAGACCGCGCCGAACGGCTCGGTCCTGCGAGCACTGGCTCCCCTGTACGGCGTTGAGACCGGCGCCCTGCCCGCGAACGCGATGGACGACTACGTCAACCGGGTGTGGTCGAAGTACAGCTCGCAGACGCTCACCGTGACGCCGTTCTCCAACGAACCGAACACCAAGTACTTCGGTCGCGTCTCCGGCAACACGATGAACTTCACCAACAGCGCGGGACAGACCGTCACGTCGTTCCAGAAGCCCGACTCGGCCAGCATCTTCGGCTGCTTCAAGCTGCTCGACGCACCGAACGACCTCGTCCGCGGCCCGATCTCGCGCACGCTCTGCGCGGGCTACAACCGGTCGACGCTGCTGACCAACCCCAACCAGCCTGACGCCAACGACTCAGGCTTCTACCTCGACACCGTGACCAATCACTACTCGCGCAAGATCCACGCCCAGATGGCCGACGGCAAGGCCTACGGCTTCGCCTTCGACGACGTCGGTGCCCACGAGGCGCTCGTCCACGACGGCAACCCGCAGACCGCCTATCTGACGCTCGATCCCTTCAACTGACAGACGGGCGGGCAACTGACAAACGAGCGGGCCGGTACGACGTACCGGCCCGCCCGCGCTCGTGGTCAGTAGCCGAGCGTGAACCGCCGCCGGTTGTGGGCCGGCTTCTCGAACTCGTCGAGTACCGCGACCGCGAAGTCCTCGGCGGAGATGTGGTCGCCGACCGGCTCGTCGAGGCCGAGCCGAAAGGTCCCGGTGCGCTCGCCCGGCGCGATCACGTAGGACGGATGCAGCATCGTCCAGTTCACGCTCTCGTCGGTGGCCTGCAGCGTGTCCAGCACCTTGGCGACAGTCAGCGACTCCGCCTTGTACTCGGCCGGGAAGTCCGGCCCGTCGACCACGCGCCGGCCGCCGATGCTCAGTCCGCCGGCACCGCCGACGACGAGCAGCCGGGTGTCCGTGCCCTGCGCGGCCGCGATCAGGTTGTCGACCGCGTCGATGTACTCCTGGTGGTCGCCACCGGTCCGGCTCGGGCCGAGCGCCACGGCGACCACATCCGCGTCGCCGACGATCTCCTTGACCGAGGCGACGTCGTTCGCGCTCGCCTGCACTCCCTGAACCCCCGCGGGCAGCTCGGCGCCGGAGCGGGTCACGCCGGTGACCTCGTGCCCCCGAGCGGCCGCCTCGGCGACGATTCGACTGCCGACCATGCCACTCGCGCCATAGACCGCGACCTTCATGTTCCCGCCTCCAGATGAGTGAACTATCAACTTGTCGCCAATAGTATCGATTGGTAACTGGCTACTTCAACGTGCTATAAGTACCTGGTGGTTACTAATGGGACACACGAGCGCGGCGACCTGTTCAACCCGGCCTGCGGGACCCGGGTGGTTCTGGACCGCATCGGCGACAAGTGGACCGCTCTGGCGGTGCTGCTGCTGCAGCACGGACCACTGCGCTTCACCGAGCTCCGCGACGGCATCGGCAGCGTCGCACCCAAGGTACTCACCCAGACCCTGCGCCGGCTGGAGCGCGACGGCCTGGTCACCCGGGAGGTCTTCGCCGAGGTCCCGCCGCGCGTGGTCTACGCCCTCACCCCGATGGGCCGCTCACTGATCAAGCCGCTGACCGCTGTCAGCGAGTGGGCCGAAGAGCACATCAACGCCATCCACGACGCCCAGAGCCAGTACGACGCCACCGTCTGACCTGAAACCGTCTGAGCTGATACGGGCCTGAAAGGGCCGGCGCCTACCTTCGGAGCATCAACAGCGACGAAGGAGGAGCCGTGGAGATCGACTGGGGACTGGGCGAGTACGAGTGGACCGGCACGGACTTGGCCCCGGCCGCTCAGGTCCTCGTGACCGCAGGACAGGTCGACGGACTGGACGTCGTGGACCTCGGCTGTGGGACCGGCAACGTGACACTGCTGGCCGCGGAACGGGGCGCACGCGTCACCGGAGTCGACCCGGCTGCTCGGCTGCGTGAGGTGACCGCGGCTCGGGCGGCCACGAAGGGTCTGAGCGTGACCCTGGTGGACGGGACCGCTGCGGACATTCCGCTTCCCGACGGCTCCGCTGACGTCGTACTGTCGAACTTCGGCGTGATCATGGCCCCGGACCCCCAGGCCGCCGCCGACGAGATCGCGCGGGTCACTGCACCGGACGGGCGCGTGCTGTTCACAGCTTGGCCGCCGAACCCCGCGCTGGACGGCCTGATCGGCATCTCGGCGCGGGCCGTCGTCAAGATCACCGGCGCCCCGCCGATCCTGGCGAAGCCGGTCTGGGATGACGCCGACACGGTCGCAGACCTGTTCGGGCCGCACGGTTTCAAGGTGTCGCTCACGAGGCATCAGCTGACGTTCGTCGTCAGCTCACCGGCCGAGTACTGGAACACCCGGATGCTCCTGCACCCGGTCGGCGCGAAGACCCTGCCGCTCCTCCAAGAGGCCGGCGTGTACGACGCCGTACAGGCTGAGTCGCTGGCGTACCTGGAGCAGCTGATGCCTGAGTTCAGCGTCGACTACGTGCTGATGTCGCTAGAGCGCGTCCAACGCAGCTAGCAGCGGCCGCATCCCTAGCCGTACGGCGGTCTCCCGCGCTGCGGTGATCAGCTCGACCGAAGGCTCCAACCGGGCCAGGTAGTAGCGGCTCCTCGCAGCGAGTGGTTCGTAGCCGGCCAGGTCATTCGCGCGGACCGCCGCCCGCAGATGCTCGACCGCCCGCTCGCGGTCCGGAGCGGTCACCCCGAGGTAGTGCTGCACCGACCCGAGCACGAGTGCGATCCCAGCGCCAGTCGTCACCTGTAGGTCCGCATACGGAGCCAGTACGGCGTACGCGTGGCGGCAACCGTCCGCGTCACCGAGATCGGCAGCAACCCCGCCACGGACCGCCTCGAACAACAGCCGCAGGAAGATCGGCGTCTGCATCTCATCCGGTCTCGGAAGTGCACGGTAGGCGCGCTCGGCCTCCACCACGCGCCCGTGGGCCAGATGCCAGGGTGCCAGGTGAATGAACATGGAGTTGGCCGCCATCAGCTCGCTGATCCCTGGCGGCACTGCGTACTTGGGCTCGAAGGAGTCACCGGTCAGCGTGCTGAGCTGCATCGGATGCTGGAGCCACATTCCCGCCCCGGCCACCTCATCGGAGGGCGCCGAGGCGCGGACGCGCTCGCCCAGCAGACGACCCTCCGCGAACCGACCGGATGCGATGGTCAGGGCAGCCCGGGCCCGAGTGACATTCCAGGTGAACCCTGCATCGCCCAAGCGGGCCAGCACGTTGCCCAGGTGGTCCAGCTCGGTCCACGCTTCCGCAGTCCGGCCCAACTGCACCATCGCGTCGAAGCGCCAGAGCCTGCCCCACGCCGTACCGTCCAGGTCGACAGTGCGTTGCCCTAGCCCGACCATGCGGTCGCCTAGTGTCCGCCGCTCTGCCGCACCTTCCGGAGTGGAGCAGGCGACCTGCCGGGCCCGCAGTGCGAACCGCATGGCATCGTCATCCGCTCGGCCATGGCCAGAGCCTGCGCGCTCAAGTCGAGCAACCGGCTGGACTCGGGGATGAAGATGTCGGTCAGCGCCAGCTGCGCCAGGACCTGTGCCCGCAATGCACTGTCTGCCTCGGGTAACCCTGCAAGCGCTGACTCGCACCAGGACCGGACCAACGGCAGCCAGCGGACATCCGGCGACTCGGGCAGCGCCAGCGCGGCACGTGCCAGTCGGTCGGCATCACCGGCGCGCTGCGCCAGCTCGGCGGCTTCCACACAACGCTCGATGGCCCGGTCCCGCTGACCGCTCAGAAACCAGGCCCGCCCGGCTCCCAGCAGCAAACGCCCACGATCTACCGACGACTCTGCCACCGCGAGCGCCTGCTCGTACCAGGACGCCGCATCCTCAGCAGCAAGGCCCTGTACGGCGACCACCGCCGCAGCCTCGGCAGCAACCAGGGCGGCCGTCGGGTCGCCCAGGGGCAACGCAGCCAGTCGGTGCCGAGCAATGTCGGACAGCCGATCCGGTGTGGTCGCTTCGCGGTACTGCGCGATCCGCAGGTGCAACGCGGCTCGCTCAACCAGCGGCAGGTCGTCCTCCAGCACCTCGCGGAGCAGGTCATGCCGGAACTCGAACGACGCTCCACGCCGTACCAGCACCTGCAGCGCGAGCGCAGCGTCCAACAGACCCAGTACGTCGGCCGCCGGGCGATTGGTGAGCGCACTAGTCGCCGGTATGTCGATCACGCGCCCCACGACTGCCGCCGCACTCAGCATCCGGCGGCAGTCCTCGGTGAGCGAGTGCAGATGCTGCCGGAGCGCGTCCCGGACCGAGCATGCGGCGTTCCAGATCGCGCAGTACCGGTCCGGGGTCGATGCCGAGCTCCTCGGTCAGCAACGTGCGCACCGTGCGCAGCTCAGCCAGAGCGTCCGCCTGCCGACCACTTCGGTAGAGGGCCGTGGCCAACAGTTCCCAGCGCCGCTCGCGATAGGGGGTCGCCGCAACGGCCTCCCGGAGCGCACCGATCGCGGCTGCGGTCTCACCAGCGGTGAGCTGAGCGGCCGCCGACTCCTCGACGGCAACCGCGTGCAGCTCGTCCAGCCGAGCCTGGAGTCCAGCGATCGCGGGTGATCCGTCCAGCTCCAACCACGGCCGGCCACGCCACAACTCGAGAGCCGCCCGATACCGCCGTACGGCGACTGTGGCCTGGCCGGCGCTCAGAGCCGCGGCTGCGTCGTTGACCATGGCAACGAAGCGCACGTGGTCGAACGCCTCTGTCGGCAGGACCAGGTGGTAGCCGTGCTCAGTACGGACGATGTGGTCGCGCCCACTCGGGCCCAGAGCGGTCCGCAGCCGGGAGACCACCACCCGGAGCGCACTGGCGATGTCGGCCGGCTGCTCGGTGCCCCAGACCAGTTCGGCGAGCTCGTCGTCGGCCAGGGGGCGACTGGTGGTGCTGAGTGCGGTGAGCAACCGCCTCGGGACGGCACCGCCGACCTCAACAACCCGCCCGTCGATCTCGACCTCGACGGGTCCCAGCACGCGGCAGAGCACGTCAGCGATCGTAACCACCGGCGGCCCGAAGCGGACCGGGAACGGAATGATCTGCCCGAAAGGGGAGCCTGACCGTGTTGCGGGCTGAACTCACCCGGATCACGACTCAACCTTTCCGCGCCGCCGGCTCATCACCATGGTGACCAAGATGAGAGGTGGGTTACGGGGATGGACCCAGGACGGGACCAGGAGTTCGCCGAGTTCGTGGACGGGCGGTTCACGGCTCTGCAGCGCTTCGGGTATCTGCTGACCGGTGAGTGGCATCTGGCCGAGGACCTGGTGCAGACCGCACTGACCAAGGTGTGGTTCCACCGGCACTCACTGCGCAGCGCCAACGCTCTGGAGAGCTATACCCGGACCGCCATGGTGAACACCAGTACGCAGTGGTGGCGGCGGAAGTGGAAGGGCGAGACCCCGACCGAGATCCTGCCGGAGCCTGCGGGTGAGTCCGAGTACGGCGTTGTCGACGACCGCGATCTCCTGCTCCGGGCGCTGGCCACGCTGCCTCGCCGTACCCGGGCGACTCTGGTACTGCGGTACTTCGAGGACCTCCCGGAGGCGGAGATCGCCCAGATCATGGGCTGCTCGGTCGGCACGGTGAAGTCCAACGTCTCGCGGGGGCTCGCCAAACTTCGTGAACACCAACTCGTGGCCGGCATCACGGCACCCGCTAGAAAGGGCGTCGAGTCATGAACGACCTGCAGACGCTGTTCAAGGACGTGGCCGCCGACCCACCGCCGCCGACCGAGATCCCGAGCCAGGCGGTCTTCGCCCGGGTGCGGAGGGTACGGCGACGCCGGGCCGCGGGAGGCGCCGTACTGGCTACTGCTGCCGTGGCGGCCGTGGTCGCCGTCGCGGGGAACCTCACCAGCACCAACAGCCAGCCGCCGGTGCTCGGGCCGCCGCCGGCGGTGAAGCTGCCGGTAGGGGCCGTGGGCATCGAAATGGTGCCGACCGTCACCGGCAAGGTCGGGAAGATGGCGGTGACCATGCGCGGGACCGTTCGGGTGCCGATGAGTGGTGGTGAGTACCTGCCGACCGACGGCTCGTTCCTGAACATGTCCACCGGGTTCACAGCGAACTGGGGACAGGGCGAGCCAGACGGCGGCGATGGCGGCGCGATCGACTGCACAGCCTCCACGAAGGAGGTCACCGGCGCGACGACGTACCATCTGGACCCGCATGCCTACCCGAAGCCCGGGACCTATACGGTCGCTTTCGCCGTGAGTTTCTGCGGCCCGAACGGGGACGTGGTGACGAGCAAGAAATCGGTGAATCTGGTGATCAAGTGACGGACAAGGCACGGGACCAGGAGTTCGCCGAGTTCGTGGACGGACGGTTCACGGCTCTGCAGCGCTTCGGGTATCTGCTCACCGGTGAGTGGCATCTGGCCGAGGACCTGGTCCAGACCTCGCTGACCAAGGTGTGGTTCCACCGCAACTCGCTGCGCAGCGGGAACGCGTTGGAGAGCTACACCCGGACGGTGATGGTCAACACCAGCACCCAGTGGTGGCGGCGGAAGTGGAAGGGCGAGACCCCGACCGAGATCCTGCCCGAACCCGCCGGCGAGTCCGAGTACGGCGTCGTCGACGACCGCGATCTGCTCCTCCGAGCGCTGGCCACGCTCCCCCGCCGTACCCGGGCGACCTTGGTCCTGCGGTACTTCGAGGACCTGCCCGAGGCCGAGATCGCGATCATCATGGGTTGCTCGATCGGTACCGTGAAGAGCAACGTCTCGCGCGGGCTCGCCCGGCTCCGCGAACATCACTTGGTAGAAGCCATCTCATCGCCGGAACGGAAGGGGGCCGACCATGAGTGACGACCTGCACGCGCGCATGCAGCGCCTGGCCGCCGATCCGCCCCCACCGACCGGAGTGCCGAGCGTGGCCGTCATGAACCGGGTCCGCAAGGTACGGCGCCGCCGGGCGGCGGGAGTCGCCGTACTGGCCACGGCCGCCGTAGCCGCGGTCGTCGCGATCGCGGGCAACCTCAACGACGTCGACAGCCAGCCGCCGGTGCTCGGTCCGCCGACCACGCCTTCGCAGTCGGCCACGCCCTCGCCGTACAGCGTCAAGATCACGCTGAAGCCGGTCGTAAACGGCCGGACCGTCAGCATGACCATCTCTGGCTCGGGGACGGTACTGCTGCCGATCGCCGAGGGTGGGGAACTGCCTGGTCAGAACCTGATGGCGCTCGGGCAGGGTTCGGCGTACACGTGGGGTGACGGCAGCGATCTCTTCAGCTCGTTCAGCGACGGCGCCGAGTGCGCCAAGGCGAAGACGCCGTTCCACGGCACGGGGTCGATTCCGCCGGACACGCACACGTATCCGGCGGCCGGGACCTACACGTACACCTACCGGGCCAGGTTCTGCGGTGTGAAGCCGGACGCCACCGCGAGTGTGCAGGTGACGATCAGCTAGCCACCCCAGTACGGCGGCGGCTAGCCGGTCAGAGCGTCCAGGCGTGGTCGGAGGTGCCGGTGGTCGGCTTTCCGGCCGCCTTCAGGTCGGCCCGCAGGTCACGCGGCAGCGCGAACGTGAGGCTCTCCTCGGCGGTGGTGACCTCCTGGACATCGGCATACCCACGCTCGGCGAGCCAGCGCAGTACGTCGCGGACCAGGATCTCCGGCACGCTCGCACCGCTGCTCAGGCCGACCGACTCGACGCCCTCGAGCCACTTCTCGTCGATCTCGGCCGCGTAGTCGACCAGGTGGCCGTCCTTGGCGCCGTACTCGATCGCGACCTCGACGAGGCGGACCGAGTTCGAGGAGTTCGTGGAGCCGACGACCAGCATCAGGTCGACCTCGGGCGCCATCTTCTTCACCGCGACCTGGCGGTTCTGGGTGGCGTAGCAGATGTCGTCGCTCGGCGGGTCCTGCAGCAGCGGGAACTTCTCGCGCAGCCGCCGGACCGTCTCCATCGTCTCGTCGACCGACAGCGTGGTCTGCGACAGCCAGACGACCTTCTCCGGGTCACGCACAGTGACATTCGGTACGTCGTCCGGTCCGTCCACGATCGTGGTGTGCTCGGGCGCCTCGCCGCTCGTCCCGACGACCTCTTCGTGGCCCTCGTGACCGATCAGCAGGATGTCGAAGTCGGTCGCGGCGAACCGCTTCGCCTCGTGGTGCACCTTCGTCACCAGCGGGCAGGTCGCGTCGATCGTCTTCAGTTGCCGCGCGGCCGCCTCGGCGTGCACCACCGGGGAGACCCCGTGGGCCGAGAAGATGACGGTCTGACCCTCCGGCACCTCGTCGGTCTCGTCGACGAAGATCGCACCCCGGTTGGTCAGGGTCTCCACGACGTACTTGTTGTGGACGATCTCCTTGCGCACGTAGACCGGCGCGCCGTACAGGTCGAGCGCCTTCTCGACCGCCACGACCGCCCGGTCCACGCCGGCGCAGTACCCCCGCGGCGCAGCGAGCAGCACCCGCTTCGTCCGCACGGCGGTCGTCGTACCAGTGTCTTCAGGCTGGGCAGTCACGGTGCCATCGTACGGGGCCTCGGCGAACGTCTCCTGAGCCGTGTGACGTGCGAAACCGCCAGCACGAAGGTGCAGATCGCCACTGCCACCGCCGCATCCCCGAACGAAGTGAGCTCAGGCTTCTCGTCGCCGGTGCCCGGCCTTGTGAGCAGCATCACGGCGATCAACCCCGAAAGTACGGCGATCGCGGCCGGAATCCACGTCGGCACGTGGGGCCGGAAGCTCGCGTAGCCGAGAAGCAGGATCAGCACGGTCATCAGGACCGCACCCATCGCCGCCGGATTGCCCGAGCCGCGACCGGCCATCTCCCACAACGTCCCGAACTCGTCGGCCGGCAGCAGCGGCTGGAACGACAGCACGATGCACATCACGGCCAGTGGCGCGTACCAGCGCGCAAATCCCTCGTTCACGCCCACCAGCATGGGGCCGCCAAGGGTCTCCCATCCTGCGGCTCCGCGCCACCCCGCCCCCGCGGGGCCAGCCACTCATTTCCCTGGTTAGGCACCGACGTTGGGGGTTGTGCACCCTTAACCACAGTGCAGAACCCCCACTACGCGTGCCTAGCCAGCCAAATCGCATCGCGGAGTGTGGCCTCGGTCGGGCTTGGGGGGCGTCGTGCGGTACCAGGGGCCGGGCTCGAACCGGCGACCTCACCCTTATGAGGGGTGCGCGCTCACCGGCTGCGCCACCCTGGCTCGTTGCTCACGGCAACATTCAGTACGTCGAGGAGCCGTCCGCCCTGTCCGGACGGCTCCCCCGGGAGGTGTTCTTCCCCTCAAGAATGCGGCCGATTCACCTTGTCCGCAAAGGGTTTTCCGCCCACCCCTTCAGGACAGCGAAGTCGGCGGCGGTGAGCCCGACGTGCGGCTCCACCCGATGCGCGAGGTGCGCCGGCCCATGGGCGTTGTCCAGGTAGAACCGGTCGTACCGGTTCACTTCGTCATCCACCCAGGCAAACGCCCGATCCGCTGCCCATTCAGCGATGTACGGCGTCTTCCACGACCCGCGCCGGGTCCGGGTCATCGACTCTCGCGGCGGCCAGATGATCACCGGCAGTTCAGGCAGTCCCAGCAACGGCCCGAGCAGCCGGTTCGCTCCGTGCTCCCAGGTCGTCGCCCACACCAACTCGAACGACCCGGCGAGCGTGTTCAGCTCGACGCCGTGCTGCGGGTTGAGCAGCACCACCCACGTCTTCTCCCCCTCCACGATCTCGTGCCGCACATACCCAGGCGGTATCGCCTTGGCCCGATACGGATTCAGGGGCCCATCGACGTCGAGGAGGAGCAGCGGGCGCATGGTTCATCATTCCCGACGCCCGGGGCAGGAGGGCGTGCGGGGTTTTGTCGGTGCGGGGCCGTAGGGTCTGGGGCGTGGCTTTGGAGACCTCGCCGGATGCGCCTGCAGCCGTTCGCACGATTGCGAACGGCATCGCCAGCTGGATCAATCAGCTGGGTGCGGTGTGGGTCGAGGGACAGCTGACGGATGTGTCGATCGGGCGCGGGACGACGACCGTGTTCGGGACGCTGCGCGACACCGACGCGGACATCTCGTTGCGGTTCACGTGTAACCGCCGGGTGTTCGAGGCGGTGGATCCGCCGGTGACGGACGGTTCGCGGGTGGTCGTCAACGCCAAGCCGAACTTCTTCGCCCGCCGCGGCACGCTCGCGCTCGCGGTCAGCGAGATCCGGCATGTCGGGATCGGCGAGCTGCTGGCGCGGATCGAGCGGCTCAAGCAATTACTGGCGGCCGAGGGGCTGTTCGCAGCGCACCGCAAGAAGCGGCTGCCGTTCCTGCCGCACACGATCGGGCTGATCTGCGGACGCGATTCCGCGGCCGAGCGCGACGTACTGGAGAACGCGAAGCGGCGCTGGCCGGCGGTCGCGTTCCGGGTCGAGTATGCGTCGGTCCAAGGCCCGGCCGCGGCCGGTGAGGTCATGCTCGCGCTGCGGAAGCTGGATGCGGACGAGTCCGTCGAGGTGATCGTGATCGCGCGCGGCGGTGGTTCGCTGGAGGACCTGCTGCCGTTCTCCGACGAAGGACTGATCCGAGCGGTCTCCCAAGCCCATACGCCGATCGTCAGCGCGATCGGGCATGAACCCGACTCACCCCTGCTCGACCTGGTCGCGGACCTGCGCGCCTCGACTCCGACTGACGCCGCCAAGCGGATCGTGCCGGATGTCCGCGAGGAGCTCGACGGTGTCCGCCTACTGCGCGACCGCGGTCTGCGCGCGATCACCAGCTGGCTCGACCGCGAGGCGCATGCGTTGGCCGCCATCCGCAGCCGCCCGGCCCTGGCCGCGCCGGTCTCCGGGATCGAGCGCCGCTCCGACGAGATCAACGCCCTGGTCGACCGCAGCCGCCGTACCCTCACGCACCGTCTCGACCGCGCCGCCGACGACATCGCGCACCGCCTGGCCAGCGTCCGGGCCCTGTCCCCCAAAGCGACCCTCGAGCGCGGCTACTCCGTCCTCCAGCTCGCCGACGGCACCGCCGTACGGGAACTGGCGCAAGTAGCGGCGGGCGACGTCCTGCAAGCCCGAGTCACCGACGGCCGATTCGCCGTAGAAGTCCAGCCCGAGGAGAAGAAGTGAGTAGCGAACGACCTGAGATGTCCTACGAGGCGGCCCGCGAGGAGCTCGTCGAGGTCGTCCGCAAACTCGAAGCCGGCGGCACCACCCTCGAAGAGTCCCTGGCCCTCTGGGAGCGCGGCGAGTCCCTCGCCACCACCTGCCAGTCCTGGCTCGAAGGCGCCCGCGAACGCCTGGCCAAAGCCCAAGAAGCCACCGCCGAGAAGTCCAAGTAGGCCGAGCGGTTGCTGGTCCGGGCAGCCTTGGCTGGGGATTTGCTGGGGGCTGCTGAGGCTCGGGTGGCTAGTTGGCGGACGGCGTTTGCCGGGCTCGTTCCGCAGGATTTCCTCGACACGATGGACGCCGGGGCGATCGCGTCGTCGTGGGTGAAGAGCATCGCGGCCGGGCGGTCGCGGATCTACGTCGCGGTCGTCGACGACTGCGTGATCGGATACGCCGGGGTCGGGCCGGAGCGAGATCCACAGGCACCCGCGAACACCGGTGAGCTGTATGCGCTCTTCGTGCACCCGGATCACTGGAGCACCGGGGCTGGACGTGCACTGACGGACGCCGCGTTGGCGGACCTTCGCCGTACCGGCTGCACCGCAGTGTGGTTGTGGGTGCTGGAGGCGAACGCGCGCGGGCGGCGGTTCTACGCGCGCTACGGATTCACGGAGACGATGGACCGGACCCACTCGTCGCTGGGCAACCTGCCGGAGATCAGGTTGTCAGTAGGGTTCTAGCGATCGTTTCCGTGCCGGACTTCAGGCGCGGGAGGTCGAAGCCTCGGTCGCGGAGGGACTGGTGGAGGTCGGCGGCGAGCGGGGCCAGGAGGACGTGGGCGGTGTGGTCGGCGTCGAGGTCGGGGCGGGACTGTTCGACGAGGTGGGCCAGGTGGCGGTGCCAGAGGTTGTAGGAGCCGATGCGGTAGCGGGCGCCGTCGGAGGCGTTCTCGCTGTCCATGAAGAGCTCGACGTGACGGTCGAGCAAGTCCAGGTACGACGTCAGGAACGCGGCGACGCGGTCGACCGCGGGAGCGCCCGGGCCTAGCGGCGGGGGGCCGGTCAGGATCTTGGCCTGGAGCTCTTGCTCGCGTTCATCCAGGAGCGCGACCGCCAGACCAGCGCGGTCACCGAAGCGGCGGAAGACGGTGCCCTTGCCGACGCCGGCCTCGGCGGCGATCGCGTCGACCGAGACGTTCTTGACGCCGTGCTCGGTGAACAACCGCTCGGCCGCCTCCAGGACCCGGAGCCGGTTGCGCCGGGCATCGGCGCGTTCGGGGCGCGGGGTCCCGACGACCGGCAGCTCCCGTTGTGAACCGGACTGCGGTCCGCTACTGTCGTTCATAAGACGGACTGTAGTCCGCTAGAGCCTCTGGAGGAAGCATGAGCATGACGTCCGCCCGGATCGCGATCGCGTACCACTCGGGATATGGGCACACCGCGAAACAAGCCGAGGCAGTCGCGGCCGGCGCGCTCTCAGTACCAGGCGCCACCGCGGAGCTGGTCGCACTCGACGAGCTGACCGACGACGTGTGGGCCAGCCTCGCCGCGGCTGATGCGATCGTGTTCGGCGCCCCGACGTACATGGGTAGTCCGAGTGCGGTCTTCAAGGCGTTCGCCGAGGCGAGCTCGAAGGTGTGGGGCGCGAACCTCGGCTGGCGGGACAAGATCGCGGCTGGATTCACGAACTCGAAGGCGATGTCCGGTGACAAGCTGAACAGCCTGGTCGACATCGCGGTGTTCGCGGCGCAGCACGGGATGATCTGGGTCGGCCTGGACATCTATCCCGGCTGGAGCGAGAGCACCGCGAGCATCGAGGACCTGAACCGGCTGGGCAGCTGGCTCGGCGCGATGGCGCAGTCCGATGCGGATCTCTCCGCCGAGAAGGCACCCCCGGCGACCGACCTGCGCACGGCCCACGCCCTCGGCGCGCGCGTCGCGACCATCACCCAGCGCCACCTGCGCGGAGCCCTGGCGGCCTGATGGCGTGGCTCGTACTCCTCGCGGCGGCCGCGTTCGAGATCGCCTTCGCGCTCAGCATGAAACCCAGCGAAGGTTTCACCCGCCTCTGGCCGACTCTCGGCGTCCTCGTCTTCGGCATCACCTCGGTCTACCTGCTCGGCCGAACCCTCGACCGCCTCCCGATCGGTACCGCCTACGCCATCTGGACCGGCCTCGGCTCCGTCGGCGTGGTCACCCTCGGCATTGTCCTCTTCCACGAGCAGGTCACCCCGGCTCGCCTCGCCTGCATAGCCCTCATCGTCGCCGGCGTCATCGGCCTCCGCCTCGCCGGCGCCGAGTAAAGCGGACGCCCATCACCCACCAACTCTCCCTCCACCCCACCCCGCACGCTCAGCTCGGCGCCCAAAACCCGCCCCAACCGAAGTTGGACGGTGATGGCGGTCCGCCCGGGGGTCAGTGGGTGGTGCGGCGTCGGCGGCGGGGGTGGGTGGGGAGGGGGATGTGAGGCGCCGGGTCTTCGAGGGCGCCGGGGGCGAAGGGGCCGGGGCTGGGAGTGTGGCCGGAGACGGTACGGCGGTAGTCGTCCCAGGTGCGGATCCGGGGCGGAAGGTTGCCGATGGCATCTACTTGGGTGATCGGGTGCTGGTCGGTGAGGTGCCAGAGGTCGTCGTCGGAGCGCAGTTGACCGAGGTCACCGAAGACTTCGCGGGCGCACCAGACCGGGTGGCCGGGGCCGTCGTCGTAGTGGCTGATCCCGAGCGGCGTCGCGGGGCCGGCGACCTCGGCGACGAGCGACCAGACCGTCGCCGACGTGATGCCGGGCTGGTCGCCGAGCAGGACGACGACTCCGTCGGTACGGCGGTCAACCGCGTCGAGGGCGGGCACGATCGACGAACTCCCCGTGTCGGCGTGCGGTGAATCGACCACGCGCACGCCGTCCAGATCTACATGATCGCGCACCTGTGAGGACCCGCTCCCGAGCGTGACGATCAGCTGGTCGAACCCACACTCCCGAGCGGTTTCCAGCGTGGAACCGAGCAGCGGCTCACCGTGATAGGCCAGCAACTGCCACGGTACGCCGAGGTGTGGGGAACTCTCGGCGGCCAGCAGCAACCCCGTGACGAACATGGGCGGATCAACTGCGCAACCGGGGAACGGCGGGCACGACAGGGCTCCTTCTCGCTGTCCCCGAGTGGCAAGCCGAAGCTTCGATGGAACCCCGGTCCCGGCGACCGTGTCAACGCGCGTCCGGAGACTGGTCAGTACGCAATCACTTCAGCGACGAAGCAAACGCTTCGAGGGCCGGGTAGCCGGCGTTCCCAGTGACGATCGTGGTGACGCCGGAACCGACCAGTACCAAGGCGTTCTCGTCCTTGCGATCGAGCAGCACCTTGCGCTGCCACGTGACGCCACCGACTGTCGCCGTACCGTCGTCGGAGGTTCGGCCGAGCTCGTCGGACTGGTACTTGGCGCCGGTCACGTTGGACTGTTCGAGCCCCACGTACTTCTTCGCGTCCGTGACCACACCGAGGTGCCACGTCATCGGCGCCTGCTCGGCTGCCTTGAACTCGACACTGGTCGCCTGCCAGCCACCCGGCATCGGCGACGGACCGCGGACCCAGGGTGCGACCTTGCGGGCGTCTTCCAGCTGGGCGCTGTACTCGACCGCGCGGACCTTCTCCTCCTTCGGCCGCCAGGTGACGATCATCAGGAACGCGACCACGATGAAGCACGCCAGCAGCGCCCAGACCATGTTCGGCAGCGTGCGCGCCTTCGCCCGGTCTTTCGTGTTCTGCTCGCGGTAGGCGATCGCCTCCGCCCGCGCCCGGGCCTTCTCCCGCGCCGCCGCCTCATCCTGATCAGTCGAACTCATGACACGAGTGTCGCATCCGGCCGGAGATGCCCTGGCCGAGGTCCTGGCTGAGAGGTCCGATCACCGGGTTGGCTACGATCCGTTGACATGACGGACCCGACCTTGCCCCCCGCCCACCTGGAGGTCGAGGCGCATGCGCCTGACCGCAACCTCGCGCTCGAGCTGGTCCGGGTCACCGAGGCGGCCGCGATGGCGGCCGGCCGCTGGGTCGGTCGCGGCGACAAGAACGGTGCCGACGGCGCGGCGGTGAACGCGATGCGCACCCTGATCGGCACGGTCGGGATGAACGGCGTGGTGGTGATCGGCGAGGGCGAGAAGGACAACGCCCCGATGCTCTACAACGGTGAGCACGTCGGCTCCGGCGAGGGTCCCGAGTGTGACGTCGCGGTCGACCCGGTCGACGGTACGACGCTGGTCGCGAAGGGCATGAACAACGGCATCGCCGTGATGGCGGTCTCGCCGCGCAACTCGATGTACGACCCGTCCGCGGTCTTCTACATGGAGAAACTCGTGGTCGGTCCGGAGGCGGCCGACGTGGTCGACATCCGGCTCCCGGTCGCGGAGAACATCCGCCGGGTCGCGAAGGCGAAGGGCTCCACGGTCGACGACGTCACCGTCGTACTGCTGGACCGGCCGCGGCACGACGAGCTGGCCACGCAGATCCGGGCGACCGGTGCGCGGATCAAGTTCATCAGCGACGGTGACGTGGCCGGTGCGCTCGAGGCGGCCCGGCCGGACACCGGCCTGGACATGCTGCTCGGCATCGGCGGTACGCCGGAGGGCATCATCGCCGCCTGCGCGATGAAGTGCCTCGGCGGCAAGATCCAGGGCCGGCTCTGGCCGACGGACGACGACGAGCGGCAGAAGGCGATCGACGCGGGGCACGACCTCGACCGCGTCCTCGACACCGACGACCTGGTCAGCGGCGACGACTGCTTCTTCGTCGCGACCGGCATCACCGACGGCGAGCTCCTCCGCGGCGTCCGCTACGGCCGCTCGACCGCGCGCACGCACTCGCTGGTGATGCGCTCGCGCAGCGGCACCATCCGCAGCATCGAGAGCGTTCACCAACTGGAGAAGCTCCGCGCCTACTCCGCCATCGACTTCGAGCACGCCCGATGAGTGCACCTACCCTAGTCATCGGCGAGGCACTGGTCGACATCGTCAGCACCGGTCCGAAGACCACCCGCAACGGCAACGGGAAGCCCAAGGCGACGCCTGGCGGTTCCCCGGCGAACGTGGCGGTCGGGCTCGCGCGACTCGGCGTACCGACTGAGCTGGTGACGCGCTTCGGGACCGACCCGTACGGCGATCAACTCGGAGCGCACCTCTTTGGGAACGGCGTCCAGCTCGCACCGGGCTCGGTGGACCCGGCCTTCCGGACCAGTACGGCGACCGCAACGCTCGACGCGGCCGGAGTCGCGTCGTACCAGTTCGACATCACCTGGGAACCGCCGTCGCTCTCGCTGTCGCGGGGTTGTCCCGCAGTGCACACCGGGTCGATCGCGACGGTCCTCGAACCGGGGGCTTCGGCGATTCGGGACTTCCTGAAGTCGTTGGTGGATCAGCCGGTCACGGTGACGCTCGACCCGAATGCGCGACCGACGATCACTCCGGATCCGGTCGCCACGTGGGCCGCCGTACGGGAGTTGGCTGCGCTGTCGGATCTGGTGAAGCTGAGTGACGAGGACTGCGAGTTCCTGCAGCCCGGGCAGTCGCCCGAGTCGATCGCGGTCGACCTGCTGAGCGCGCCGCGAACGCAGTGTGTCGTGATCACTCGCGGCGGCGAAGGTGCGCTCGGGATCAGCCGGGACGGGCGGATCGACGTGACCGCGCCGAAGATCGATGTCGTCGACACCGTCGGTGCGGGCGACTCGTTCATGGCTGCACTCATTGCTGGGCTGAATTCGCAGGGCCTGCTGGGCGAGACCCGGTTGGCCGGGTTGACGTCGGAGAGCCTCGAGAGCGTGGTCGACTACGCGGTCAAGGCCGCCGCGATCACCTGCACCCGGCACGGCGCCGACCCGCCGACCGCGGCCGAGCACGCGGCGACCTGGGGTGCCTGATGCCTCCGGCTGACGCTTGGAACACTCAGCTGGAGGAAGACGGCCGCGTGGTGTTCCCACCGCGCCGCGGCCGTGTCTTGCTCCGGCTGATCGCGTTCGGCGCGCTGATGCTGCTCGCGTCGACCAATCTTGACCATCACGGATCTGGAGGCACCCTTGGCCCACTGCGTGTCACGGCCCTGGCCGCCTTCGTCTACGGGACCAGTCTGTCGGCGTACCAGCTGATCAAGAAGCGCCCGCTCGTCATCGTCGACGGCACGGGCGTCACCCGTGTCACCTTCGATGGCCGCACCCTGACCTGGTCCGACATCGCGGCGATCGGCCAACCCACCGGCTTGCCCGGCGCCCGCACGATCCAGATCCACCCCGTCGACCGCCGTACCAGGCCGTTGCGGATCTCGCTCGACAATGTCGAGGAGCTGGACGCGTTCGCGCACTGGTTGCGGTCAGTCCAGACGCGTTACCTGGCTTAGCTTTCGGCGGCGTCCGACGACCCAGCCCACCCCGCTGATCAGGCCGAGCCCACCGAGACTGCCGGCGGCGATCCGCAGGAACTTCGCGTCCCCGCGGCTGGAGCCTTGGTTGGCCTCGGCGAATTCGTAGAACGCGGCTGGTCCACGGACGAACATCCAGCTCAGGACCCGGCGCATGGAATCTAGTGTGCCCCTTCCTGCACTACAGTTGCGCTTCCTGGGGAGGGGATGGGGTGCATGACGAAGACCATGGGTGAAGCCTCGGCGGAGGTGTGGACAGCCGAGTACGGGCGGACCAGTCGAGTCGAGTTCACGCGCCGGACTGCGCCGTACCAGCGGGAGATGTTCATCCTGCAAGGGCTGACGGCCGTACTCCTGCTGTTGATCGTCGTCGTAGTACCCGACGACAGCGACGTTTGGGTGTTGCTGATCCTGGTCATGCTGGCCGCCTTCGGGCGTAGCGTCTGGGCGGCCGCGCAGCTCGTCGGCAATCGGCTCCTGCTGCTCGTCGACGCCAACGGCATCCGGTACGGCGGCACTCGGCTGGAGTGGACCCAGATCGGCGCCATCGGCATCCCGCACCAGAAGACGCTCGAGATCATCCCCGTGACCGGAAAGCCGTTGACCATCAGGCATTGGGCCGTGCGCGACATGACCGCACTCTCGGGCTGGCTCGAGGGCGTCCTTCACCAGCACCGGGGAGTGTCTGATGCCGACCATGGGTGAGCTGACGGCTGCTGATTGGACCGCGGAGTTCGAGCGCAACGGGCGCGTGGTGTTCCCGCTGCGGCGTCGGCCGTATCTGCTCCGCGGGGTTGTCATCCTGCTCGTGTTCGGGCCGAGCCGGGTGTTGAACCTGATCGAGATCGCGGACCAGAGCGATTATCGCCGGGTGGCGACGGTGATCGGTGCGACCTTCCTGCTGCTCCTCATCGGCCTCGGAACCTGGCAGCTGATCACGCGCCGGCCGATCCTGGTCGTCGACACCGAGGGCATCCACTACGGACGCAAGTTCATGGGATGGGACGCCGTCGGCACCGCCGGGATCCCCAGGGGACCGGGGTTCTTCCGCGTCCTGCCGGTGCTTCCCGCGAACGTCTGGGCCAAGGAGCTGCAGATCCATCGGGACAACGTCCACGACCTCAGCGCCTTCTCCGACTGGCTCAACAGCCTTCGCCCCGCCTATAAGGAGTCTCGTGGCGACAACGCCTAGTTTGATGGGCGAGGTCGGCCCCGAGCAGTGGGACGCCGAGTACCGCCGTACCGGCCGGGTGGTCTTCCGGCCGCGCCGCCGAGCCCTGCTCAGCCGACGGGTGCTGCTCTCGTGGGCGGTGACGATCGTGCCGGCGATCGGAACCTTCGACGAATGGGACACCCGCGGGACCTGGTTCTACATCCGGGTCGTCGGCATCCTGTTCCTGCTCGGCGTGGCGGTCGCGGAAACCACCCGGATCCTCCGCGGACAGCCCCTGCTCCTCGTCGACACCACCGGCATCCGCCTCGGCAAGGCCTACGTCCAGTGGTCCTCGATCGCCACCATCGGCACCCCGGTCAAGTCATTCTGGTCCGACCACATCCCGGTCCACCTGACCGCCGAGGACGCCGACGACCTCGACATCCCCCGCGAGATCGTCGACGACCTGCCAGCCTTCGCCGCCTGGCTCACCCACCTCCACACCGAACACCCCTAAGCCGCCGAGTGCCCTTCATCGAAGCGGACGACCAGCCGGGCCTCGAATGCCTGCGCGATCCGCTCGAGCAGAACGAGGGTGGGGACCGTACCGCCGGCTTCGAACCGGGCGAGCGCGGACTGCGTCATCCCCGCCGCCTCGGCGAGCCTCGTCTGCGTCCAGCCGCGGTCTTCCCGCATCTTCCGCACAGCCGCGCCCAACTCGAACGCTCGCCGCGCAGCGTCATACGCCTCGCCGGCCCCCGGCTCCCCCATCCGTCGCCCACGCACCTCATCCCAACCCGTCACGTCACTCCTCCTCCGTCGGCACACTGTGCGCCCGCTCCACACACCGCCGATAGGCCCTCCGTGCCCGGCCCATCTCCTGCGTCTCCCGCATCCGGCTCTTCCTGAACACCGTCAACAAGATGATCCGCCGGTCCGTGGCGATCCAGTAACTGATCCGCATCGCGTCCTGATCGATCCAGAAACGCAACTCACGCAGCTTGCCGTCGATCTGCTTCGTGTACGGCTCACCCAGCAACGGCCCCCGATCGGCGAGCAGGTCGACGTAGAAGGCAGCGCGCGCGAAAAGCTCGGTCGGCAGCGCCTCCAGCCAGTCACGCACTTCGGCTTCGAGTTCAACGGTACCCCAGGACATAGCACGAATGCTATATCGAATCCGTCACTCTCCGTCGCCGTTGTCCACAGGTCTTGATCAGGTGAGACCGAGGCGTTTGGTGAGGCGGGGGCCGCGTTTGATCTTGATCTCGCCGAGGATGGCGGTGCCGCGGATGTGGAAGGTTTTCGGGCGGGTGGGGGTGTTCGGGTCCGGGGCCGGGAGCAGGGTGGCGGCTTGTTCGGAGACGGAGCCGAGGATGGGGTTGGAGTCGAGGAGGACGACAGCGTTGGCGGGGACGCGGATCTTCACGTCGGCCAGGATGGACTTCACGTCGATGTAGACCTCGTCGTACGGGACATGGGCCTCGGTGTAGTCGAGGGTGACGTCGCCGAGGACCGCGTTCACTTCCTGGCGTTGCGGGGCGACCCAGGTGCCGAGGCGTTTGGTGTCGGAGAGGAAGACGTTGATGGTCGGGCCGGCCTGGACCAGCGCGCCGACGGGCTGCTGCGGTGCCGCGGGTTGCGCCAGCCCGTTGGGGAGATCGGCGGTGAGGGGGACGAGTTCGCCGTACGTCTTCGAGGTGTAGAGCGTCTCGAGTCGCTCCTCGAGCTCGGTGTAGGACAGCCGGCCCTCGCCCGCGGCGTCGCGCAGGATGTCCGCGACCTGCTCGCGCTCGGCGTCGGAGACGCGGCGACGCAGCGCCGGATCCACCGGAGCCGGTACGGCGTCCTGGGGGCGATCGTGCTGGGGAACCTCATCCTGGGCCACGAGCAAAACCTTACGCTCGCCGCAGTCCGCCTGCCCTCCGAAACCTCCCCTACCAACCCCTGACCTGAGCCCTGAGATTAGGCTGGATCAGTCCAGTCCACTGTCCATGGAGGTCTGCCGGTGTCCGCCGACTTCACGTACTCCGATCTGCTCCCGTTAGGTCCTGACGACACGGAGTACCGGCTGCTCACCACTGAAGGTGTCAGCACGTTCACCGCGGGCGACCGCACGTTCCTCCAGGTCGCGCCCGAGGTGCTGCAGCAGCTCACCTCCGAGGCGATGCACGACATCTCGCACTACCTGCGGACCGCGCACCTCGCGCAGCTGCGCCGGATCATCGACGACCCCGAGGCCTCCGGGAACGACCGGTTCGTCGCGCTCGACCTGCTGAAGAACGCGAACATCTCGGCCGGCGGGGTGCTCCCGATGTGCCAGGACACCGGTACGGCGATCGTGATGGGCAAGAAGTCCGAGGGCGTACTGACCGGCGCGGTCGACGAGGAGTGGATCAGCCGCGGCGTGTACGACGCCTACACGAAGCTGAACCTGCGCTACTCGCAGATGGCCCCGCTGACCATGTGGGACGAGAAGAACACCGGCTCCAACCTCCCCGCGCAGATCGAGCTCTACTCGACGCCGGGCGACGGCGATCCGGCGTACAAGTTCCTCTTCATGGCCAAGGGCGGCGGGTCGGCGAACAAGTCGTTCCTGTTCCAGGAGACCAAGGCCGTGCTCAACCCGGCCGGCATGATGAAGTTCCTGGACGAGAAGATCCGCTCTCTCGGTACGGCGGCCTGTCCGCCGTACCACCTGGCGATCGTCGTCGGTGGTACCTCGGCCGAGTTCGCGCTGAAGACCGCGAAGTACGCCTCGGCGCACTACCTGGACGCGCTCCCGACGACCGGTTCGCCGGTCGGGCACGGGTTCCGGGACGTGGAGCTGGAGGAGGAGGTCTTCAAGCTCACGCAGGACTTCGGGATCGGAGCGCAGTTCGGCGGCAAGTACTTCTGCCACGACGTGCGCGTGATCCGCCTCCCCCGGCACGGCGCGTCCTGCCCGGTCGCGATCGCGGTCTCCTGCTCGGCCGACCGCCAGGCGCGGGCGAAGATCACGCCGGAAGGTGTGTTCCTCGAGCAGCTCGAACGCGACCCGGCCCGCTTCCTCCCGGAGACGACCGACGAGCACCTGGACGACGACGCTGACGTCGTACGGATCGATCTGAACCGGCCGATGTCGGAGATCCGCGCCGAACTCACGAAGCTGCCCGTGAAGACGCGGCTCTCGCTGAGCGGACCGCTGGTGGTCGCCCGCGACATCGCGCACGCCAAGATCAAGGAGCGCCTGGACGCCGGCGAACCGATGCCTTCTTATCTCCGCGATCACGCGGTGTACTACGCGGGCCCCGCCAAAACCCCCGAGGGCTACGCCTCCGGCTCCTTCGGCCCGACCACCGCGGGCCGGATGGACGCGTACGTCGACCAGTTCCAGGCCGCCGGCGGTTCCTTCGTCATGCTTGCCAAGGGCAACCGCTCGGCCCAGGTCACGAACGCCTGCAAGGCCCACGGCGGTTTCTACCTAGGCTCCATCGGCGGCCCCGCGGCGCGTTTGGCTCAGGACTGCATCAAGTCCGTCGACGTCCTCGAGTACGCCGAACTCGGCATGGAAGCGGTCTGGAAGATCGAGGTCGAAGACTTCCCCGCCTTCGTCGTCGTCGATGACAAAGGCAACGACTTCTTCACCGACACCCGCAAGCCGGTCCCGCTGACGACGCGTCCCAGGTAGGGACCCGGACCGCTCCCACTCACTAACTTCGTCGACCGCCCGGCTCCCGCGCTCAGCGCAGTAGCTGGGTGGGTCTCTCCTGGGGGTTGGTGAGTGGTGGCGGTCCGCTTCAGCTGGCTAGCTCGTCGGCGATGATGGTGGGTTGGTGTCCGGCGGGAGCGGCTGGGAGGGGCCAGTCGGCCGGCGGGGTCCAGGACTGCCAGTTGTCGCTGAACGGGGCGGTCCAGGCGTGGATCTCGGCTATGGCGTCGTGGGCGGTGGCGATGATCGCGTCAGCTTCGGCCTGGGTGAACCGGCCGGCGGTGACGGCGCCTTCGAGTTCGTCCTCGTCCTTCCAGTGGATGCCGCGGTCGGGGGTGATCCACAGGTCGAGGACGCGGTCCTCGGTGATGGTACGGCGATCCTCCCGGACGTGGGGTGCCTCAAGGTTGACGTACCAGCCGTTGAAGGAGCCGGTGGCCGACCAGAAGTACCAGATGGACCAGGGCTTGCCGGCCGGCGCGACCTTGAGGATGCCGGTGCCGTGCCAGACGTCCAGCTTCAGCACCCGAGGCTCGGTGAACATGCCGATCGGGCCGGCCTCACGGAGTTCCCGGCCGTCAGTCAGGACTGTTTTGAGGATCGGGGTCTGCGGGGCCAGCCAGGCGACCAGGCCGTCGGCATCGTCGCGGACGACCGTCATCGGGCGCACGGTGGGCTGATCGGTCAGGCGGTTGGCGTATTCCCACTCGATGACGGTTCCGGGTGTCCAGTAGCTCACGACGCCGCCGGGCGGGTCATGGACAGGACGTCGAGGGCCGCGTCCAACTGCTCTTCGGTCAGATCGCCCTTCTCCACATGGCCGTTCTCGATGACGACCTCGCGGATCGTCTTGCCCTGCTTGAGGGCGCTCTTCGCGACGGCGGCCGCGTTCTCGTAGCCGATGTAGCGGTTCAGCGGTGTCACGATCGACGGGGACGACTCGGCCAGCGCCCGGGCGTGGTCGACGTTCGCCGTGATGCCGTCGACGCAGCGCTCAGCGAGCAGGCGGGAGGCGTTGCTGAGCAGGGTGATCGACTCGAGCAGGTTGCGCGCGATCACCGGCAGCATCACGTTCAGCTCGAAGTTGCCGCCGGCACCGGCCACGGTGATCGTGGTGTCGTTGCCGATCACCTGGGCGGCGACCATCAATGTGGCCTCGCAGATCACCGGGTTCACCTTGCCCGGCATGATGCTCGACCCCGGCTGCAGGTCCGGCAGCGCGATCTCGCCGAGCCCGGCGCGCGGCCCGGAACCCATCCAGCGCAGGTCGTTACAGATCTTCGTCAGGCTGACCGCGATCGTCTTCAGCTGCCCCGACAGCTCAACCAGCCCGTCCCGAGCGCCCTGCGCTTCAAAGTGATCTTCAGCCTCGGTCAACGACAGCCCGGTACGACGGTTCAGCTCCGTGATCACCAGACCGGCGAACCCAGGCGGCGTGTTGATCCCGGTCCCGACCGCGGTACCACCCAGCGGCAGCTCGGACACCCGTGACAGGGACGACCGCACGCGCTCCGCGCCCCGCCGTACCTGCTGGGCATAGCCGTTGAACTCCTGCCCGAGCGTCACCGGCGTCGCGTCCATCAGGTGCGTGCGTCCCGACTTCACCACCTCGGCGAACTCGGTGCCCTTACGCGACAGCGATTCCACCAGTACGTCGAGCGCCGGCAGCAGCTCGTGGACGACACCGGCCGTCGCCGCGACGTGGATCGCCGACGGGAAGGTGTCGTTGCTCGACTGCGAGGCGTTGACGTGGTCGTTCGGGTGGACGTCCACCCCCGCCTGGGTCGCCAGCGTGGCCAGGACCTCGTTCACGTTCATGTTGGTCGACGTACCGGAGCCGGTCTGGAACACGTCGATCGGGAACTCCGCGTCGTACTCCCCCGCGGTCACCCGATCGGCGGCGGCCACGATCGCCGCGGCCCGCTCCGCGTCCAGTACGCCGAGCTCGGCGTTCACCACGGCCGCCGAGGCCTTGATCTGCGCGAGGGCGTGCACCAGCTCCGGAGCCAGCGGCCGGCCGGAGATCGGGAAGTTCTCCACCGCGCGCTGGGTCTGTGCCCGCCACAGCGCGTTCTTGGGGACCTTGACCTCGCCCATCGTGTCGTGCTCGATCCGGTATTCCACGTCTTCACCCATACCAGCCAGCCTACGTCGCCCCTTGGTAGACGTAGTAGAGCTCCTCCCGCCCCTGCAGCTTGACCGGTACAGGCGTCACCTGGCATGCCCCGAAGACCACTTCCACCGCACCGGCCAGCGCGGGTGATTCCGACGACGACCACACCGTCAACACTCCGCCGGTCCTTAGCCGATCCCGGCAGACGCTCAGGAAGTCAGCGGCATAGATGGCCGAATTCTCGTTGTACACAAGGAAGTCCGGCCCGTTGTCCACATCCAGCAAGATCGCGTCGTACGACGCCAACTCGGCCGCCGCGATCACCGCCCGCACGTCCCCCACCTCAACCGACACCCGCGGATCGTCCAGCACCGACGGCACCAACCCGGCCCGCGTCCACTCCACCAGGTCCGGCTCGATCTCCGCCACCACCACCGCGCCGAGACGAACATCACGCAACAACGCCCGCACCGTGTACCCGAGCCCCAACCCACCCACGAGCACCCGCTCCGGCCGCCGTACCGCCGCCAACGCCGCCGACGCCAGCAGCTCCTCGCTAGACGTCTCCACGTCATCCATCACAAACACCCCGTTGACCCGCAGCTCCAGCGCCCCATCCCCCCGCCGCCGCAACACCAACTCCCCCCGCTCACTAACCGCCCGCGCAATCTCCACCCCCACATCATCCCAACGTCCGAAAGACCGCAGTACGTGGTCGGCGTGTATTCGGACGCTAAATGCGGTGATCCCCCAACGTCCGAACGCGCGCAGTGCATGGTCGGCGAGTTTTCGGACGTTGGAGATATCCACAGGTGGAAAGTGGGCGCGGCGCAGGGGGTGCGTTCGCTGCATGTTGAAGGTATGAGTGGCATGACGAGGTGTGCGGGGGTTGAGCGGTGTGGGCGGTGCGCGGAGTGCAGGAGGTGGTTGCGGCGGAGGTGGTGGGAGCCTGAGGTGGGAGCGGTTGCCACCCGGCAGGGCGGTGTGGTGTCCCGGGCTCAGTTGGCGGCGCTGGGCATGCGGCGGTGGGAGGTCGTGGCCGAACTGCGGGCTCGGCGATGGGCGCGGTTCGGTCGGCAAACCATCTCGACCACCACCGGATCGTTGGGCGAATGCGCGCTCTGGTGGTCGGCCACGTTCGAGGTCGGCTCTGGCGCAGCTCTCGACGGCTCGACAGCCTTACAAGCGGCGGGATTGCGCGGGTTCGACGACGTACTCCACGTCTCGGTACCGAAGTCCGCGCAGCCACGTCGGCCGTCAGGCGTGGTCGTCCACGAGACTCGCCGACGGCGACCGGACGACCTCGTCGAGGGTGGGTTGCCACGCACCCGACCACCGGTAGCCGCCGTCCGGGCTGCACTGTGGGCGCGTTCGGATCGGCAGGCCGCGTTTGTGCTTGCGGCGACTGTCCAACAGCGCCTGGCCACCAGTGAGTCCATCGCCGAGGCCTTCTCGACCGTACGCTGACATCCCCGCCGCACGTTCATCGCGACGACCTTGCGCGATGTTTCGGCCGGTGCGCAGTCGGTCGGAGAGCTCGACTTCGCCAGGCTCTGCCGAGAGTACGGTCTGCCGGAACCAGATCGGCAGACACGGCGACGTGGACCGGACGGCGTCTGGTACCTCGACAACGAGTGGACGCCGTACAACGCGGTGGTCGAGATCGAAGGTCTGCACCACCTGGAAGCCGCACAAGCCCTGGCCGATGCCAGCCGCCAGAACGAGCTCACCATCGACCGCTCTCGCGTTCTCCGGATCCCCGTGATCGGCCTCCGGCTGTCCCCCGACCACTACATGTCCCAGGTCGCGCGCCTCCTCCGGTCCGCCGGATGGCGCGGCTGATTCCTTGCGTCCGAATACACGCCGACCACGTACTGCTCCTGTTCGGACGCTGGTGAACAACTTCTCCTTGCGTCCGAATACACGCCGACGAGGTACTGCATCCGTTCGGACGTTAGGGGTGGGGGTTGGCGTCGTGGGCTAGGAGGGCTAGCTGGATTCGGTTGGTGAGGTGGAGCTTCACCAGCGCGTTGGCCAGGTGGGTTTTTACGGTGGCTACGCCCAGGTGGAGGGCGTCGGCGATCTCGGCGTTGGACTTGCCTTCGGCGATGGCTTGTACGACGTCGCGCTCGCGATCGGTCAAGGCGTTGAGAGCCGCAAGGGCCGTCGTACGGCGGGTGTCGTGGTCGGTGTCGGCTGCGTGGGACATGAGTTGGCGGGTGGATCGGGGGGAGAGGACGGGTTCGCCGGCGGCGACCTTGAGGATCGCGGTCACGATCTCTACGGGGGCGGCGTCCTTCAGCAAATATCCAGCGGCGCCGGCGCGGAGGGCGCGGAGGAGGTAGTCGTCGGAGCCGAACGTGGTGAGCATGATGACTTCGGGCGCGGGTGAGTCGGCGCGGATGGCGGCGGTGGCGGCGACTCCGTCGAGGACGGGCATGCCGATGTCCATCAGTACGACGTCCGGGTGCAGGTCGCGGACCGCGTCGACCGCTTCCCGGCCGTTGCTGGCCTGGCCGACGAGG
The DNA here is from genome assembly GCF_042882005.1 of Kribbella sp. NPDC058245. NCBI lineage: Bacteria > Bacillati > Actinomycetota > Actinomycetes > Propionibacteriales > Kribbellaceae > Kribbella > Kribbella sp. NPDC058245. The sequence goes on along the minus strand of NZ_JBHVWY010000012.1, from coordinate 180,489 downwards.
TCCAGCGAGGGAGTTCCGCCCAGCATGCTGGCCAGGCCGGCGCGGACAAGCGGGTCGTCGTCCACCAGGAGCAGCCGGACGGGAGAACTCACGCGGTCATCGTAGGGTCCACGGCAGCCAGGCCGCCAACCGGAAGTCACCCTCGGCGGTCGACCCGTACTCGATCCGCCCACCCGCCAGCGCCGCTCGTTCGGTCAGCCCGATCAGGCCGACCCGCGACCCCGGCCCACCGGCACCGGGCTCGAGCCGGTTGACCAGCTCGACCGTCAGCCCATCCCCCGGCCCACCGCTGACCGTGAGTCGGACGGGCTGGTGCGGTGCATGCTTACGGGCGTTCGTGAGCCCCTCCTGGACGATCCGATAAGCGTGCCGACCAATCACATCCGGTACGTCGGCCAGCTGCACGTGGACGGTCAGGTTCAGCACCATCCCCGCCTCCTGGGATTCGGTCACCAGCTCATCCAGTTCGGCGATGCCGCGACGCGGGCCGTCCAAGACGTCGTGCGAGCGCAGTACGCCGACGATCTCGCGCAGGTCTTCGACGCAGTCGCGGGCGCTGGTCCGGATCACCCCGGCCGCCCGCGACAGCTCGTCGGCCGGCATGTCCGGACGGAACTCCAGCGCACCGGCATGGACGCTCAGCAACGACAATCGGTGCCCGAGCGCGTCGTGCATCTCCCGGGCGATCCGCTCGCGCTCCTGCCGCTGTCCCTGCTCAACCCGCAACTGCTGCTCAGTCTCCGCCCGAACCGCCCGCTCGGTCAGGGAAGCCATCAACTGCCGACGAGTCCGTACGACGATGCCCCAGGCAACGATCGCGAGACAGGCCAGCCCAGTCAGGGCGACCGCGATCGGGTAAGCGTTCGGAGCCTTCAGCACCGGATAGAGCCAGAACTGCACCAGGCCCGAGGCCACCGCGACCGCGCCGAGCGACAGGCTGACCGCTGGCCGACGATGGACGGCAACGCTGAACAATGCGATTCCGGCCGAACCACCCACGGACGGAATCGCCGTCGAGACCACGATCATCACCAGCATCAACGCGACCGGCCAACGCCGCCGTAACAGCAGCGCGAGCGCTCCGGCGAGCGCGAACCCGAGTTCCAGCCAGACCGGCAACGGACCGAAGCGTGGCGGCGGGCCGGTGCTGGCGAGGCCCAGATCGAACCAGCCCAGGTGCGACGTGCCCCCGAGCGTGAACAGACTCAGCAGGAACCCGAGCAGCACCACCACGACATCGACCACGCGGTCGCGCGGCGTGCGTCGTCCGTACCCGGGAGCGGCCCGCGACCCCGGCGCGATCAGCGTGGCAAGGAACCCCGGCGTACTCTGCACCCGACCGACGGTATCCCGTCAGCGACTTTCGGTGGAGGTTGCGATCCACCGGCAGTCTCGACAAAGGCTGCTACCGACGGATCCGCCGTACCGGGTGATCCGGGCAGAGTTGGCGGCATGAAGCGGCTCGGGAAGTTCGTCCTGCGGTTTGTTGCCTTGGTCATCGTGCTGGTGCTGGCGTTCGTGGTGTCGTCGAAGGTCTGGACGTGGCAGGACGACCGCAAGGCGGAGCTGACGACGACGGGTCCCTACACGGCCGATCTCGAGTCGCTGAAGAAGCATCCGTTGCCGAAGTGGTTCCAGGACGCGAAATTCGGGGTGATGATCCACTGGGGGCTCTACTCGGTTCCTGGGTTCGCACCGAAGGGCAAGACGTTTCCGCAGCTGCTCGCGACCGAGTACGGGCATGCGATGACGCACAACCCGTACGCCGAGGATTACGCGAACTCGATGAAGGACCCAGAGTCGCCGACCGGGGTCTATCACCGCGAGCACTACGGAGATGCGCCGTACAGCGACTTCACCAAGCAGTTCGATGCCGGACTCGCCCAGTGGGACCCCGATCGGTGGGCTGCACAGTTCAAGGCGGCCGGGGCGTCGTACATCGTGGTGACGGCGAAGTACGCCGATGGGTACTCGATGTGGCCGACGCAGGTGCGCAATCCGCACGCACCGGACTTCCACGCGCAGCGGGATCTCATGGGTGAGCTGGCGACCGCCGTACGCAAGCAGGGGCTGAAGTTCGGCATGTACTACTCCGGTGGGGTCGATTGGACCTTCCAGACCAAGCGGGTCAACACACTGGGCGACTACTCGTTCCTGCACTACGGCGAGGACTACCGCCAGTACGCCGTCGCCCAGGTGCGCGAGCTGATCAACAGGTACAAGCCGGACATCCTCTGGAACGACATCTCCTGGCCGACCGGTTCCAAGCGCCTGTACGCCGTGATCGCGGACTACTACAACACCGTCCCTGAGGGCGTCATCGACGATCGGCTGACCACGGCGTCGCTCGGCCGGCAATTCATGAGTCCGAAGCCGATGCGCTGGGTGTTCGATCAGCTGATGCACGGGCTGCTCAAGCTCCCGGATGCGGCCGACAGCATCAGTACGCCGCAGGAGGTGCCGCACAGCGACTTCAGGACTCCGGAGTACGCCGGCTTCGACTCGATCCAGACCAAGTTCTGGCAGCAGGACCGCGGGATCGGCGGGTCGTTCGGCTACAACCGCAACGAGGGCGAGGCCGATTACACCAAGTCGCCCGAGCTGATCGGCGAACTGGCGAAGGCAAGTGCCAACAACGGTGCGTTCCTGCTGAACGTCGGACCGAGCGGCGGCGCGGGCGAGATCGTACCGGCGCAGCTGAGCCGGCTGACCGACATCGGCGCCTGGCTCAAGACGAACCGGGAGGCGTACGACGGGACGCGGCCGTGGACGCAGTCGTCCGCCAAGACGGCGGCCGGTGACACCGTGACGTTCACACAGCGCGGTGGTGACCTCTACGCCACCGTCCTCGGAAAGCCGAAGGGCGACATCGTCATCCAGGGGGTCACGCTCAAGGGCCCGGCCACGCACCTCGGCGTACCGGCTGCTGTTGCAGTCACAGCAACCGGCGGCAACACCACACTGAAAGGTGCAGACGGCTCCTACGCGCCCGTCTACCGGCTGAAAATCTCCTAGCGTCCGAAAACACGCCGACCACGTACTGCGGGTGTTCGGACGTTAGGGGTTAGTACCAGCCCTTGGCCTGGGAGTGGCTCCAGGCGGAGCAGGGGGAGCCGTAGCGGACCTCGATGTAGTCGAGGCCCCACTTGATCTGGACGACAGGGTTGGTCCGCCAGTCGGCGCCGTAGGCGGCCATCCGGTTGCCCGGGAGGGCCTGGGCGATGCCGTACGCCGAGGAGGTCGGGTTGTCGGCGCGGGGGTTCCAGCGCGACTCCTTGTTCCACAGCTTCTCCAGGCAGCTGAACTGGCCCTGGCTCCAGCCGTGGTCGGGCAGCAGGTTCATCGCGATCTGCTTGGGGGTGCCCTCGAACTTCTTCCGCTCGGCGTCCCGGCTGGCGCGCTCCTCGCGCGAACTGCGGTCCGTCTTCTGCAGCGCCTGGTAGCGCTTGAGGGCAGCGTTCTTGGCCACCAGCTCGCGCTCAGCGGCATCCTGGGAAGCCTTCATCTCCTGCGCCTGGGCCTCGACCTGGTTCCGGATCCGGATGGCCTCTTCGGCCTGTTCCTGCGCGGTCAGGATCTTCTGCGTCGGCTGCTTGACCGCCTGGGCCTTCTCGCTGTTCATCACGGCGAGCTCGGCGCGGCCGGAGGCCGAACTGCTGCCGGCGCTGAAGAGGTCGATCCCTGCTACCACGGTGACCACGGCGATCCCTGCCACTGAGAGAGCCGCGACGGAGCGCTTCGCTTTCATCTTTCCTTCCGAGAAACCCGACCCCCGTCGGCTGCAACAGAACCATACTTTGGCCTAAACCGAGCGTGATCACAAGCAGGTCACGAGCGACGGCGCGGCCGCCGCAGGGGCGACCGCGCCGTGGCGGACGAAGTCTTACGCGTGCTTTACAGATAGTGATGAGCGAAGCTCACCATGACTCCTTACACGTCAGTCAGATCTGCAGGTCGTCGAGCATCTCGGTGACCAGCGCGGCGATCGGCGAGCGCTCCGAGCGGGTGAGCGTGACGTGCGCGAACAGCGGGTGGCCCTTGAGCTGCTCGACCACCGCCACCACGCCGTCGTGCCGGCCGACCCGGAGGTTGTCCCGCTGGGCCACGTCGTGGGTGAGCACGACTCGCGAGTTCGCGCCGACCCGGGACAGCACGGTGAGGAGCACGTTGCGCTCCAGCGACTGCGCCTCGTCGACGATCACGAACGCGTCGTGCAGTGACCGGCCGCGGATGTGGGTCAGCGGCAGCACCTCGAGCATGCCGCGGTCCAGCACCTCGTCGATCACGTCACCACCGGCCAACGCGCCCAGCGTGTCGAAGACCGCCTGTGCCCACGGCTGCATCTTCTCCGACTCGCTGCCCGGCAGGTAGCCGAGCTCCTGGCCGCCGACCGCGAAGAGCGGCCGGAAGACAACCACCTTCTTGTGCTGGCGGCGCTCCATCACCGCCTCCAGACCGGCGCACAGCGCGAGCGCTGACTTGCCCGTCCCCGCGCGACCGCCGAGCGAGACGATCCCGACGTCCGGGTCGAGCAGGAGGTCGAGCGCGACCCGCTGCTCGGCCGACCGGCCGCGGATCCCGAAGGCCTCGCGATCGCCGCGGACCAGCCGGACCCGCTTGTCCGGCATCACCCGGCCGAGCGCACTGCCCCGGTCGGACAGCAGCACCAGCCCGGTGTGGGTCGGGAACTCACCGGCCTGCTGAAGCTCCAGCACGCCTTCCTCGTACAGGTCGTCGACCACCGCGGTCTCGACCTCGAGCTCGGCCATCCCGGTCCAGCCGGACTCGAACGTGATCTCCGCGCGGTACTCCTCGGCCACCAGACCGCAGGCCGAGGCCTTCACGCGCATCGGCAGGTCCTTGGAGACCAGCGTGACGTCGCGGCCCTCGGCCTTGAAGTTGCACGCGACCGCGAGGATGCGGCTGTCGTTGTCGCCGAGCCGGAAACCGGCCGGCAGGCTTTCGGGGTCGGTGTGGTTCAGTTCGACCCGCAGGCTTCCACCGTTCTCCCCCACTGGCAGGGGTGCGTCCAGACGTCCGTGCTGAATCCTGAGCTCGTCGAGCAGGCGTAATGCGGTGCGAGCGAAGTAGCCGAGCTCGGGATGATGCCGTTTGGCCTCCAATTCGGTGACGACGACCACCGGGACGACCACCTCGTGCTCGTCGAACCGCAGCATCGCGTGCGGGTCCGACAGAAGCACCGAAGTGTCCAGCACAAAAGTGCGCTGTTCCGGTGTGGATGAGGTACTTGACGCCTTGGCGTGGGTGGCAGCCATGTCGCACGTCCTCTCGGGCCGCGACGTGCACCACGCCCGGCCCACCAGTGTTAGGTGTTGGACCGGGAGTCGGGGATCAGCCGGATCGAGACAGAGCGTCTCGGGTACTCCGTTCTACCCCTGCAAGGGGCATCCGGCTGGCGAACGATTCTCAAGCTGATCGCACCTCCCGTAACAGCCGGCTTCCCCTCCGACTGTCTCTGTCAGAGTAGGAGGGTCCTGCAAACCCCGCAGCCCGACACGCCCGTCCCCGGGGTTAACAGGGTGTTACACCTTCCCCACACCCGGGGGAGCCGGTTCACCCCGCCGAGTGATCCGCTGCGACGGTGTCGCGGCCGACCCTCGTGACATGCGGAAGAACTGGCCGGTCCTGGTGGGCTGCGCAACAGCCTTGTGGTCGTTTCTGTACGACGGTGTGGACGCTCAGCTGATCGGTCGCCCGTCCAGCCTGATGTTGTCGACCGCCCAGTACCAGTTGTTGCGCGCGTCATAAATCCGGAACCGTAGGGTCACGGCAGTCGCACCAGCCGGTACGGCGAACTCCTTGCGGATCTCCTTGTTCTCCACATCCCCACCAGCGTTGTCGTTGCCAGTGGCGTCGCTGCTGTACCGCAGGAGATCCACCGGGGTACCGGTGTCGAAGGTGGCCGTCACCAGCACCTTCTGCGGCGCCTCCTGGCGGTAGTGCGAGTCGAAGACCAGGTACAGCTTCGACGTAACCGCCGGGAGTGCGACGGCCGGCGACACCAGCGTCGAGTCGAACGCACCGCGCCCGGACGCACCATCGAGGTCGTCCCAGTCGTCAGGATCCGCAACAGCCAGTACGCCGAGACCTAGCTTGAACAGGTCGCGGTCCTGACCACCTGTGCTGTGCATCCGCTTGGTCATGAACGTCCAGCCCTGCAGGTCCTTCGGACCCTGCGGCATGCCCGGAGCGTTCACCACAGACCACCCGCTCGGCGGAGTCAGCGTCCACCCGAGCAGGCCAGCCGGTGCGGGACGCTGAGCAGCAACCTGCAGCTTGTCGGCCAACGACTCGAAGTCCTCGTCCAGCAGGTGCCCAGTCATCACCGGAGCCACCAGCGGAGTGACCGTCGCCTCGGCCGTGACCTGCTGATGCACTGTGCCCCGTACGGCGACCTTCAGCGTCCGCGGGTCCGCACTGGTCAGCCCGGCCGGTGCAGTCACCTCCCACGACGCAGTAGCGCTCTGACCGACACTCATCGACGCAGGTGCCGCAGTGAGCACCTTCACCGCCCAACCAGCCGGTACGTCGAGTGCTGCCGTCACTGCGGTGAGGTCGTCGGCTGCAGTGAGCTTCGCGGTCAGCGTGGTGGCCTTACCCGGCAGGATCACGGCGTCGTCGATCGTGGGCGACGGCTTGGCGAGCGCGAGCGCGATTCCCACCACCGGCGCGACCCGCGGAATCGCGGCACCCTCGGTGATCACCAACCGATCGCCTGAACGTCCTTGCAGCAGGACGCGGACCCGCCGTACATCCTGATCCGTCGTACCGGCCGGAGCGGTCACCAGCCAGGTCGCAGTCGTCGTCTGACCGGCCGTGAGCGTTGCCGGTGTCGCGTCGACCACCTGTGCCGTCCAGCCAGCCGGTGCATCGAGCACCGCGTGCAGGCCGGTCACCTTCGACTCGGCGGCCAGGTGGGCCGTCAGCAAGGTCGGGCGACCGGGGACGATACTCAGCCGGTCTCCGGTCGGCGGCGCGGGCAGGGTGATCCAGGTGAGCAGCGGCTCGGGCAGTCCGAGTGCCGGGTCGGTCTTGCCGGCTCGGAGCGACGGAACACGACCGGCGCGACGGCGCAGGAAGTACGCGTCCGCGCCGGCCGTGACTGCGACGTCGTACCAGCCGTGGGTGTTGATGCGGACCGGCACCTCGCGGAACTGACCCGCAGGGACGTGGACCTCGCGGATGCCTTCGCCGTACGCGAGGTCGCCGACCTGGAAGGTCTGGCTGCGGCGCGTGCCGTTGGTGAGCTTCACGAGCATCACGCTGGCTTTGGCGTTCAGCTCAGCGTTCAGGTCGCCGTCACGACCACGCAGGTGCCAGAGCGTTCCAGCAGGGCCGTGGATGCGCAGGTCGAAGCCTGCGCTGCCGTACGACCACTCGTCGGAGACGTGCTCGCGGGAGCCGATCGTGTAGTTGCGCGGCGCGACACCGGGCTCCGGGTAGACCGACAGCACCGCAGCCTGCGCACCGTCGTTGCCGAGGCCGAGCTGTACCGAGCCACGGCGGATCCGGCTGGTCAGCGAGACGGCGTACGGGAGCGGCCGCATGGTCTTGGTACCGCGCTGCTGTCGCGGCAGCACCTGCGGCTCGGGCACAGTCGGCGCAGGTCGCGTCGCAGCGTCGTCGGCCTTCTTGCGGTTGCCACTGGTGTCCGGCAGTTCCGGCCAGGCCGGCTCCTCACCGGAGAAGTCGAACGCCGACACCAGGTCACCGGTGATCGCCCGGCGCCACGCGCTGATGTTGGGTTCTTGAACGCCGAACCGCCGTTCCAGGAACTGGATGACCGACGTGTGGTCGTAGACGGTCGAGTCGACCGCACCGCCGCGACTCCACGGCGACACCACGATCATCGGCACTCGGATGCCGAGTCCGAGTGAGGACGGGCCCGATGCCTTGGTCTCACCGGCAGGGAGCGTGTCCGACCAGCTGAGTCGACCGTCCGCGCCCCTCACGCGGTACTGGCCGCGCTGGTTGACCAGCCGATAGCCCGTGCCGCCGTTGGCGGTAGTGATGCGGACAACGAGCTCACCGTCGGTGCTCACCGTGCTCTTGCCCCGGCCGTTGGCCAGTGGCGGCACGGGCGGCAGGTCGTGGTCGAAGAAGCCACCGTGCTCGTCGTAGTTCAGGATGAACGCCGTCTTGGCCCAGACCGCCGGGTTGTCCGCCAGCGTGGACAGCAGCTGTGCGGTCAGGTGCTCACCGTTCGGCGGTGCGTAGTTGGCGTGCTCGGACAGCGCGGCCGGTGCGACCAGCCAGGACACCTGCGGCAGGCGGTCGGCCTTGACGTCAGCGGCGAACTCCTTGACCAGGGCGTCGCCCATGGCGAACGGGTCGCCTTCCTGACTGCCGTCGCCGACCATCCGCATCCCGCGCTCGTACAGCGACGAGCCCGGCTTCGCCTGCGCGAACGGCTTGAACCAGGCCAGGGCGTTGTCGTCGAAGTTGTCCAGCGCCTGGTAGGTCTTCCAGCTGATCCCGGCGGCCTCGAGACGCTCGGCGTACGTCGTCCATTCGTACCCGCCGGTGATCTCGGTGTTGTCGAAGACCGGCAGGTCGCGGACGGTACCGCCGCTGGTGCCGGTCATGAAGTGCTCGCGGTTCGGGTTGGTGCTGGTCTCCATCGAGCAGTGGTAGGCGTCGCAGACGGTGAACGTCGAGGTCAGCGCGTTGTAGAACGGCATGTCAGCAGGCTCGTAGTACCCCTGACCGAGCCAGCCACCGCTGCGCCGGGTCACGTACCCGTCGGCGATGCCGTCCGCGCGGGCGCCCATCGAGGTCGCGTAGCCGAAGTCGGGCGCACCCTGACGGTAGGCGTTGGTGTGCGCGGCGTTCATGCTGAACGGCGCCAGCCAGCCCTCGGGCCGCGACGGGTCCGGCTGGAAGCCGACCGGCAGGCCGTTGACACCGCGGACGGCGGTGCGGTCACCGAAACCGCGCACCCCGGCGGCGGTTCCGAAGTAGTGGTCGAACGCGCGGTTCTCCTGCATGAAGATCACCACGTGCTCGATGTCCTGAAGCCGGCCGGGCCGCGCGGGGGCGGCGAGGGCCTGCTGGAGGCTGGGCGGCAGGGCAGCCAGTACGGCGGCGCCGACGGCACCCCCGAGCACCGTACGGCGGGAAACGGTGGTCATCCGGGCTTCTCCGATCTCTGGACAGATCTGTGGTTCCGTCCGGAGCGTGAGCAGCGCAGGCGAACCTGCCGTGAACAGCAGGGGGCCACGGCAGGGAAATTGGTCCGGACAACTCGTTAAATGGTCCGGACCAATGTCAGTTTTGTCTAGTCCTAGGTCCCGAAGCGGCGCTCGCGCTGGGCGTAGCTGCGGACCGCGCGCAGGAAGTCGACGTGCCGGAAGTCCGGCCAGAGGGCTTCACAGAAGTAGAACTCGCTCAGCGCGCTCTGCCAGAGCAGGAAGCCACCGAGGCGCTGCTCCCCCGACGTCCGGATGACCAGGTCCGGGTCCGGCTGGCCCTTCGTGTAGAGGTGCCGGGCGATGTGCTCGACATCGACGCGCTCGGCCAGCTCCTCGATCGAGATGCCCTGGGCGGCCTCCTCGAGCAACAGCGAGCGGACGGCATCGGCGAGTTCGCGGCGGCCGCCGTACCCGACTGCGACGTTGACGAGCATGCCGTCGACGTCCTGGGTGGCGGTCTCGGCCCGCTTGAGCGTCTCGGCGGTCGCGCTCGGCAGCAGGTCCAGGGCGCCGACCGGGTGGATCCGCCAGCGGCCGATCGCCTTCAGCTCGTCGACCGCCTGCTCGATGATCCGCAGCAACGGCTCCAGCTCGTCGGCCGGCCGGGTCAGGTTGTCGGTGGACAGCATCCAGACCGTGACGACCTTGACGCCGACGTCGTCACACCAGTGCAGGAACTCGGTGATCTTGCTCGCCCCGGCCTCGTGGCCGTGCGACACGGGGTTGCCGGCCGAGCGGGCCCACCGCCGATTCCCGTCGATGATGACGCCGATATGCCGCGGAATTCGCTCCGGCGGCAGCGAACGCTGCACACGGCGTTCATAGATCATCATCAGCGCGTCGCGCAGCTTTTGCTTGCCGGGTGTCTGCATGAGCAGGTCTTCGCCTCCAACTTCCTCACCCCGAGGCTAGCCCAGAACCCGCACCGAAAGAGAGGCCCAACTTTTCACTTGCCGGTGGCATCGTAGACACGGGAGGAAGTGCGCGGAGGTGGTGACTTCGCCTACATTTCATTCTTCGGGAGGATTGGACCTACGGTTCCGTAGGTTACGGTTGCGTAGGTAAGCTCATACGCAGACCGCCCAGCACCAGGAGAGGACGGCGATGACCACTTCCAGCACACAGCCCCAGGAAGCCGGTCACGGCCTGTCCGGCCGGCTCGGCCCCCTCAAACCGAAGCTGCGCGGCTGGCTGCACGCCGGCACCTTCCCGCTGGCCACGGCCGGCGGCATCGTGCTGATCTGCCTGGCACCGCACGCGAACGCGCGCTGGGCCGCCGCCGTCTACACGGTCGGCGCGATGCTGCTGTTCGGCATCTCCGCGCTCTACCACCGCTTCTACTGGGGTGCGACCGGTGAGGCGATCCTGCGCCGGCTGGATCACAGCAACATCTTCCTGCTGATCGCCGGCACCTACACGCCGCTGGGCATGCTGCTGCTGAGCGGCAAGGACCGCATCCTGATGCTCAGTCTGGTCTGGGGCGGCGCCACGCTGGGCATCCTGTTCCGGGTCTTCTGGGTCGGCGCACCGCGCTGGCTCTACACCCCGATCTACCTGGCCATGGGCTGGGTCGCGGTGTTCTGGATGGGCGACATCTACCACCAGGGCGGTGCGGCGGTCGTCACGCTGATCGCGGTCGGTGGCCTGCTCTACTCGGTCGGCGCGGTGATCTACGGCACCAAGCGCCCGAACCCGTCCCCGCGCTGGTTCGGCTTCCACGAGATCTTCCACGCGTTGACCGTGGCCGCGTTCATCTGCCACTACATCGCCGTCAGCATCGTGACGTACCAGTCCTGATTGTGCGCGTCTGAAGGCTGGCTGAAGGGTCGCGCGCGACTCTGAGGTATGAGCATTCTGGACGCACTGACCGCTGACGAGCTGACCGAACTGGGCCGGACCGTCGCCGGAGTACCCACCGCACGCATCGAGGACGTGCGGGTCGAGGTCGTCGACTACCCGATCGGCACTCCGAGCACCGAGGGCCTGTACCGCGTCTTCGGTACGGCGGACGGTGCCACCTGGTCCTGTTTCGTGAAGAAACTCCAGTCCGCCCGGCACTGGGCCCACATGGCGATGGTGCCGGAGGCGTTCCGGGAGGCGTTCGTCCAGAACCTCCCCTGGGAGCTGGAGATCGCCGTCCACCGCAGTGGCGTCGCGAGCCTGCTCCCGGACGGTATGCGCCTTCCGAAGCTCTACCGCGTCGACCTGTACGACGACGATCGCGGCACCCTGTGGATGGAGAACGTCACCCCGGAGCCGGGGCCATGGCCGATCTCGCGGTTCGAGCGAGCGGCGTACCTGCTCGGCCGGCTGTCGGCCCGTCGCCAGACGCATCTGGTCGAGCCGCTACTCCCCCGCGGCAATGTGAGCACGCCGGGCATCGCGCTGCGGTACTACACCGGCGGGCGCGTGATGATGAACGCCGTACCGGCCATTGCCGATCCGGAGACGTGGAAACACCCCATGCTCGCGGCTGCGGTCAGCAACCTGGGTGATCACACCCTGCGGGAGGATCTCCTGGCGCTGAGCGCGCGACTGCCCGCCGTACTGGATGCACTCGACGCACTGCCGCAGTGCTATCAGCACGGGGATGCGAGTCCGCAGAACCTTCTGGTACCGCAGGGCTCGCCAGATGAGTTCGTGGTGATCGACTGGGGCTTCGACTGCCCACAAGCGGTCGGCTTCGACCTGGGACAGCTGCTGATCGGTTTGGCGCACGCAGGTGAGCTCTCACCAGAGGCGGTACCGGCCGTGCACAAGGTGATCCTCAAGGCGTTTCTGGCGGGTATCGCCGAGGAAGGCCTTGAGGTGAGCGAGGAGCAGGTGCTGTACGGCTACCTGGGCTCACTGTGCGCGCGGGCGACGTTCACCGCGTTGCCACTGGAGGAGATCACCAAGCCGACTGATCCCGTCACCCAGGAGCTCTTCGAGCAGCGCGTACGCCTCACCCGAGTACTCGTAGACCTGGTCTCAACAGTCGTTTAGATCTCAGTCGTGTTTCGGGTGCAACGAACCGAGGGCGATCGGGTATCCCTGTTACGTGAAGAACCTACTGAGGTACACAGCGGTCGCCGCCCTCGCTGGACTGGTTCTGAGCGGATGCGGTGACGAGTCCAGCGCCGGTGGTGCACCGGCGACCACACCCACGCCCAGTACGCCGTCGGTGACCGAGTCGACGCCGGTCGGAGTCGGACTGCCGATGACGGTCACTCGCAAGGGCGGCTTCGCCGGCTTCGACGACCAGGTGCTGGTCGACGCCGACGGCAACGCCACGGTGAGTTCACGCGGCAAGGAGACGGTCCGCTGCAAGCTCGACCCGACACTGCTGACACCCCTCGCGTCAGCAGCTCAGCAGGTCGATTGGGCCAGCCTGGCCGTGGTCAAGCCGACCGCGCGGCACCCTGACGACATGGTCATCGCGGTCACCGCGAACGGCAAGGTCGCCCGGCTCGACGACCCGTTGCTCCAGCCGCTGGTGGCCCCGGTGGGCAAGCTGCTCACCGAGGCCAAGATTCCCCCCGGGAATCTCTGCAAGCCGCTATAGAGAAGACACAGTTAGGGAACGGTGACGGCGGTGTCGTCGACAACGAAGCTGGTCTGCAGCGACGAGTCTTCGGCACCGAGGAACTTCACGGTGACCGTCTTCCCCTTGTAGGCAAGGAGGTTGAAGGTCTTCTCCGTGTACGTCGTGTTCTTGTTCAGGTTCGAGTACGTCGCCAGCGTGGTCGTCGTGCTGCCGTCGACCACCTGCACCTTCAACGTGTCGTAGACCGTCGAGGTGGTGGTCTCGGCGGTGTCGATCCGGACCCAGAACGACAGCGTCGCCGCCGTCGCCGCGGCCGGGATCGCCACCGACTGACCGGTGTTCTCGGTGCTGGTGCTGCCGTTGCCCTGCAGCCACGCCTTCCAGGTCCCGGTCCGGGCCGGCTTCGACGTCGAGTTCGTGACGACACCCGACGTACCGGTCCAGTTCACGGCACCGGACTCGAAGCCCGGGTTGACGAGCAGGTTCGACCCACCAGGAGGCGGACCGCTGCCGTAGTCCTTCTGCGCGTAGTTCCACACCATGTGGCCGATGGCATCGATCTGGCGATCCAGCGACGTCAGGTCCAGGTTGGTGTTGGTGTCACAGGCGCTGTGGTAACACTTGTCGAAGGCAACGTTCGCCTGACCGCCCCACTTGGTCGCCTGGGCCGAGGTCTTGATCTCCTCGGCACCGGAGAAGGTACCGGCGGTCGGGAGGCCGAGCGAGCGGAAGGCCGCATGGTCGGACCGGCCCTGAACGTCGATGTACTCCGTCTGCACGTTCTTGCTGGTGAAGTACGTCTTGAGTTCGTCCCGGGCCTCGTTGCCGGCCGCGTTGTCGTCATAGATGAAGTAGCCGGGGTTCGGCGACGCGATCATGTCGAAGTTCAGGTAGAGCTCGATCTTGTCCCGCTCGGCGGCCGGCAGGTTGTTCACGTAGTACTTGGACCCGAGGAGCCCGAGCTCCTCGGCACCCCAAAAACCGAAGCGCAGCCGGTTCTTGGGCGTCTGGCCGCTGGCGGCGTAGGTGAGTGCGGTCTCCAGGACGCCCGCGCTCCCCGAACCGTTGTCGTTGATGCCCGGACCGGCACTGACGCTGTCCAGGTGCGAGCCGGTCATCACGACGTGGTTCGCGTCGCCGAACGGCCATTCGGCGATCACGTTGTACGACGTACCGGCCGAGGTGGAGAACGACTGCAACGTGGTGGTGAAGCCGGCCGCGTCGAGTTTGGCCTTCACCCAGTCGGCGGAGGCCTTGTAGCCGGTGCGACCGGTGTAGCGGTTGCCACCGTTGTTGTTGGCAATGGTCTGGAACTGGTCCAGGTGCGCCTTGGTGTTGGTCGCCGAGATGTCCGGGTCGACAACTGCGGCGGTGGCGAAGGAAGGGGAGCCAGGAACGACAAGCGCACCGGCGGCGAGTGCGAGGCCGAGAGCGGCTGCAGACAAGGATCTACGCATGGGGACTTTCTCCTTGCTTACAAGAGAAGGTCCGGGGGCGAGCCACGGGCATGGCCCGCCCCCGGACCTCGAGTGTCAATGACTACTAGTTGCTGCTAGCAAGCAGCGGTACCGGCCGGGGCGTTGATGCCGGCGAAGGCGCGCTGCACCGCGAGGCACTGGGCCGAGCCGGCGCCGTACAGCTCCTTGGCGGAGGTGATGGCACCGTTACGGGCCGCCGCGTAGTTGGAGTTCGAGCTGAGCTTGGTGGTCAGGGTCCGGTACCAGACCTTGGCCGCCACGTCCCGGCCCGCACCGACGAACGTCGTACCGTTGCAGGAGGTGCTGCTGTAGTTGACACCGTTGATCGTCTTCGATCCGGTGCCCTCGGAGGCCAGGTAGAACCAGTGGTTCAGCGGGCCGGACGAGTAGTGCGGGTCCAGGTTCTTGGTGCCGGTGGTCCAGCAGTCCTGGCTACCGCGACCGTCCTTCGACGGCTTGTCCATGTAGCGCAGCGGCGTACCGTTGCCGTTGATGTTGATCTTCTCGCCGATCAGGTAGTCACCCTTGTCGGTGGCGTTGTTCGCGTAGAACTCGACCATGGTCCCGAAGATGTCCGAGGTGGCCTCGTTCAGGCCGCCCGCGTCGCCGGAGTACGCCAGCCCGGCCGTGGCCTGGGTGACGCCGTGGCTCATCTCGTGACCCGCGACATCGATGGCGGTCAACGGGTGCGTGTTGCCCGACCCGTCGCCGTACGTCATCTGGGTGCCGTCCCAGAACGCGTTCACGTACGCGTTGCCGTAGTGGACCCGCGAGCGGGCACCCGCGCCGTTGTTGAAGATGCCGTTGCGGCCGTGGACGTTCTTGTAGTAGTCCCACGTCAGCTGCGAACCGTAGTGCGCGTCCGCGGCGGCGGTCTGGCGGCTGGACGCCGCACCCGTGCCCCAGACGTCGTCGGCGTCGGTGAACAGCGTGCCGTTGCCGGAGGACCCGCCGTTCAGGTCGGTGGTGTTGTTGCCACCTCGGGCGTTGTCCTTCAGCTGGTAGTTGCCCGAGGTACCCGACGTGCCGAGCGCGACCTGACCGGCGTACATCGTGTTGCCGGTACCGGTCTTGACCTCGTCGTCGGAGTCGAGCAGCGCACCGGTCTTCGCGTCGAAGAACGAGTGCAGCACCGACGGCGTCTGGTCGGCCTTGACGCCGCTGGTGACGACCTCGTAGGCCAGCACCGGCTTGGAATCCGTCACGTAGACGACCAGGTCACCCTTGTTCGCGGTGGCCTTGAAACCGGCTGCCTTGGCGCCCTTCGCCAGGGCGGCCGCCTGCGACAGCGTGGGCTTGGTCGACGTCAGGCCGACGCCCTTCGCGTTGCGGTTGTAGGTGATCTGGCTGACCGTACCCGCGGAGTCCCGCTTGACGATCAGGTCACCGCCGACGACCTTGAGGCCGTTGAAGGTGCGGTCGTAGCGGACGAACTCGGTGCCGTCGGCATCCTTCACGACGTCCTTGACCTTCAGCACCTCACCCTTGCCCAGCCCGAGCGCCGCCGCGGTGTTCGCGGCCAGCGCCTGCTCGGCCTGGACGGCCGACGGCTGGTTGAAGCCCGACGCGGGCAGCGGGGCCGAGGCCAGGTTCGCTCCGGCCGGGGCGGCGGCAAGAGCGGCGGCCGCGATGACCGCGATGGCCCCAACAGATGTGACTCGCTTCAAGACAGCTCTCCTCACGTGATGGCCGCTGAATGGGCGCAGCGACCTGATGCGATGGAATTGCACGTCCTTGACACAGGGGAAGGTGGGGCCGGGAGCCAACGCAGCTCCCGGACCCGGGGTAGCTGGATCAGCTGCCCGCAACCAGGGAGGTGTCGTCGACGACGAAGCTGGTCTGCAGCGAGGAGTCTTCCGCGCCGAGGAACTTCACCGTGACGGTCTTGCCCTTGTACGCCGCGACATTGAACGTCTTCTGCGTGTACGTCGTGTTCTTGTTCAGGTTCGAGTACGTCGCCAGCGTGGTGGTCGTGCTGCCGTCGACGATCTGCACCTTCAGGGTGTCGTACACCGTGGAGGTGGTGGTCTCCGCGGTGTCGATCCGGAGCCAGAACGAGAGCGACGCGGAGGTGGCGGTGGCCGGGATGGCGACCGACTGGCCGGTGTTCTCGGTGCCGGTGGTTCCGTTGCCCTGCAGCCACGCCTTGTACGAACCGGTACGGGCCGGCTTCGAGGTGCTGTTGGTGACGACACCCGACGTACCGGTCCAGTTGACGGCGCCGGACTCGAAGCCCGGGTTCTGCAGCAGGTTGTCGCCGGTCGGCGGCTCGGTGGTACCACCGCAGGCGGCGGCGCCGGCCGGGACCGAGATACCGCTGAACGCGGCCTGGATGCCCTTGCACTCGGCCGAGTCGTTGCCGTACAGCTCCTTGGCGGAGGTGATGGCGCCTTCCCGGGCGTCGAGGTAGGTGCTGCCCGAGCTGAGCTTGGTGCTCAGCGTGCGGTACCAGACCTTCGACGCGACATCGCGGCCGACACCGGCGAAGGTGGCGCCGTCGCAGGAGGTGCTGGTGTAGGTGACACCGTTGATGGTCTTGGTGCCGGGACCCTCGGAGGCCAGGTAGAACCAGTGGTTCAGCGGGCCGGACGAGTAGTGCGGGTCGAGTCCACCGGTGCTCGTGGTCCAGCAGTCCTTGCTGGCACCGTCCTTGGACGGCTTGTCCATGTAGCGCAGCGGCGTTCCGTTGCCGTTGATGTTGATCTTCTCGCCGATCAGGTAGTCGCCGACATCGGTGGAGTTGTTCGCGTAGAACTCGACCATGGTGCCGAAGATGTCCGACGTGGCCTCGTTCAGGCCGCCCGCGTCACCGGAGTAGTTCAGGTTGGCGGTCGCCTCGGTGACACCGTGGCTCATCTCGTGACCGGCGACGTCGATGGCGGTCAACGGGTGCGTGTTACCCGACCCGTCGCCGTACGTCATCTGGGTGCCGTCCCAGAACGCGTTCACGTACGCGTTGCCGTAGTGGACCCGCGAGCGGGCGCCCTGGCCGTTGTTGAAGATGCCGTTGCGGCCGTGCACGTTCTTGTAGTAATCCCAGGTCAACTGCGAACCGTAGTGAGCGTCCACGCCGGCCGTCTGACGGTCGGATGCGGCACCGTTGCCCCAGGTGTCGTCGGCGTCGGTGAAGGTGGTTCCGTTGCCGGAGGTCGCACCGTTCAGGTCGGTGGTCCAGTTGCCACCGCGGCTCGGGTCGGTCAGCGAGAAGCTGGGCGCGCTGCCCGACGTACCGATCGATACCTGGCCGGCGTACATCGAGTTTCCGGTACCGGACTTGATCTCGTCGTCCTGAGCGAGCACCGCGCCGGACTTGGCGTCGACGAACGAGTGCAGCACCGAGGGGGTCTGGTCCGGCTTGACGCCGGTCGTGACGACCTCGTAGGCGAGCACGGGCTTGGACGGAGTCACGAAGACGACCAGCGTCCCCTTGTTACCGGTGGCCTTGAACTTGGCGGCCTCGGCGCCCTTGGCGAGCGCGGCCGACTGCGACAGCGTCGGCTTGGTCGTCGCGACACCAACGGCCTTGGCGTTGTAGTTGT
The DNA here is from genome assembly GCF_042882005.1 of Kribbella sp. NPDC058245. Lineage (NCBI taxonomy): Bacteria > Bacillati > Actinomycetota > Actinomycetes > Propionibacteriales > Kribbellaceae > Kribbella > Kribbella sp. NPDC058245. Next base: position 162,734 of record NZ_JBHVWY010000012.1, on the reverse strand, counting down.
ACTTCACCGAACCGATCGATTCGCCGTTGCGCTTCACGATCAGGTCACCGCCGACGACCTTGAGGCCGTTGAAGGTGCGGTCGTACCGGACGAACTCGGTGCCGTCGGGGTCCTTGACCACGTCACGCACCTGGAGCTGCTCGCCACTGGCCAGGCCAAGGGCTGCGGCCGTCTGCGCGGTCAGCGCTTTCTCGGCCTGAACGGCAGCCGGCTGGTCGAAGCCGGATGCCGGGAGCGGCGCCGTACGGCCGGCCGCACCGGCGGGCGTGCCGGTGAAGCCCGCAGCCAGTCCAGCTGCTGCGACGATGGCCACCGCCCCTGCTGATGTCAGTCGTTTCAAGACAACATCTCCTCACGGTGTGGTCGCTGTTTGGGCGCAGCGACCAAATTCAGTTGGGGACGCCGGATGCCTGGCCCAGCAGTGCCACTGCTCACTTGTGACAGTGCGTGTCAGGACATGCGATTTCTGTTACATCCGACTGAGGGAGGACTCTGGTCTGCGGCGGGCCCGGAGTCAAGCGATTGCCGCGAAATGACAGGGAAAACCCGCACTGCCCACGATGGTCAGATCAGCTGCCCGCGCAGGACTTCCGAGTCTGAAACGGGCAGTTGGCACGTGAATTTCTGACACACGTATGCCACCGCCTGGTTATCAACCAACGAGCGCTCGGCCATCAGCGGTACGGCGAGACCGGGCTCGCCCTGGACGATCGCCGTACCCCATGGCGCCTGGGTGAACGCGGTCTGAAGGAGCTGCGGCGAACGACCGGCGATCGCGATCTCGAGCGGTCCGGCGGCGATCGTCTCGGCCACCGCAAGCGCTCGCCCGGCGAACCGCGGCGCCCGGGCCGCGATCGCCGCCGAGGCGCTCAGCGCCTGCTCGGCGGCCTGCTCATACCGGACTGATCCGGTCAGGCTCGCCAGCGTCGTGAACGCCTCCGCGGCCAGGCTCACCCCGGACGGGCTCGCGTTGTCGGTCGGGTCCTGCGGCCGCCAGACCAGCTCCTCGGCATCCGCCGCCGTGTCGAAATAGGAGCCATCGGCAACGAACTGCTCAAGAGTCCGGTCCAGCAAGGCCTGCGCGGTGTCGAACCACTCGATGCTGCCGGTGACACCGAACAACGTCAGACACCCCTGTGCGTACGCCGCATAGTCCTCCAGTACGCCGTGCGCCGTACCGGCCACGCCGTCCCGCGAGGTCCGGTGCAGCTGGCCAGTGGCCTGATCGACGTGAACCGTCCGGATCAATTCGGCCGCACCGGCGGCAGCATCGACGTACTCGGCATGTCCCAGGACGATGCCGGCCCGGACGAGCGCGGTGATGGCCAAACCGTTCCAGGCGGCGACCACTTTGTCGTCGCGACCGGGGTAGGTGCGGCTGCTACGAGCCTGCTTCAGTTGCTTGCGGATCCGCTGCCAGCGGTCGGCGTCATCGGGGTCCTGGCGGAGCTGGAGGACCGAGGATCCGTGCTCGAAAGTGCCGGTGACGTCGCAGAGTTCGACCACCCAGGCGGCGTCCTCCGCGGGCAGCGCGGCCTGGATTTCGGCCGGCGTCCAGACGTAGTACCGGCCTTCTTCGCCCTCGGTATCGGCATCCAGAGCGGACGCAAAACCGCCTTCCGGCGTCCGGAGTTCCGTCAGCAGGAACTCGGCCGTCTCCTCAGCGATCCGCCGCGCCAACGGCTCGCCGGAAATTGCCCACCACTGGGTATAGACGTCGAGCAACAGCGCATTGTCGTACAACATCTTCTCGAAGTGCGGAATCACCCACTGCCCATCGACCGAGTACCGCGCGAAACCACCGGCGAGCTGGTCGTACATCCCACCCCGCGCCATCCGCTCGCAGGTCTCCGCCGCCATCCGCAGCGCATCCGCCGATCCAGTGCGCCGATAGTGCCTCAGAAGAAAGTCGAGCACCATCGACGGCGGGAACTTCGGCGCTCCCCCGAACCCACCATCCAGCGGATCGAAGTCCGTCTTGAGGAGCTCAACGGCCCGATCCAGATCCATCTCCCCACCAGCGGCGTGCTGCCGAGCCCCCAACTGCTCGACCACCCGCCGGCCGATCCCGTCGATCTGGTCCCGCTTGCTCCCCCACGCCTCGATCAGCGACTCCAGCACCTGCCGGAACGTCGCCATCCCGTGCCGCGCATCCTTCGGAAAGTACGTCCCACAGAAGAACGGCTCCGCCTCCGGCGTCAGGAACACCGACATCGGCCACCCACCCTGACCGGTCATCGCCACCGTCGCCGCCATGTAGATCGCATCCACATCCGGCCGCTCTTCGCGATCCACCTTGATACACACGAAGTTCGCGTTCAGATACTCGGCCGTCGCCACATCCTCGAACGACTCGTGCGCCATCACGTGACACCAATGACACGCCGAGTACCCCACCGACAAGAACACCGGCACGTCCCGCTCCCGAGCCTCCGCGAACGCCTCCGCGGACCACTCCCGCCACGCCACCGGATTCTCCGCATGCTGCCGCAAGTAAGGACTAGTACTCCGACCAAGCTCATTGACGGGGGTCATGCCCCCAACGTTAGGCGGTCTGGGAGAGGGCTACGGAGAGGCCTAGGGCGAGGGCCATGATGACCAGTTCGGTGACGACGATCTGCCAGAACGGGATGTTGCGTTCGAGGAGGTTGTCGGTGGCTCGGCGGCGGCTCAGGGAGGAACAGGCGAGGAGGAGGACGACCGCGAGGAGCTTGATGATCAGGAGGACGCCGTACGCGTCGGAGGTGAGGACGTCGAAGACGCCGCCCCAGCCGCCGCCTTTGGCGGCCAGGCGGCCGGCGGCGCTGATCAGGCCGCTGATGATGAGGGCGATCGAGGAGACGTAGGCGACCTGGTTGTAGCGCTCGAGGACGATCGGGAGGCCGCCGCGGCTGGCGCGGCCGTAGCGGACGAGGCCGGCCAGGCCGCCGACCCAGGTGGTGGCGGCGATGACGTGGACAACCAGCGCCGCACCGGCCAGGACGACGTACGACTCGTTGCGGGGAAAGGCTGTGAGGGCGTTCGGGATGAGGGCGCCGATGGCGACCAGGACGCCGAGAAGGGCGGCCTGGGAGGTCTGGACGCGGCGGATGCCGATGGCCAGGGCGACGACCAGGATGCCGGTGATCAGGAGTGCCTTGACCTCGGGTACGCCGAGGGCGTCGTCGAGGCGGAGGTACAGCAGGTCGACCGGGGTGTCGAGGATGACTGCGGCGCTGACGACGGCGCCGACGAAGGAGCAGGCGGCCCAGATGATGGCCGAGTTGCTGGCGTCGTGGACCGCGCGGCGGCCCTGGGTGCCGAGCAGGCCGCCTTCGATCCGGAGCAGGACGACCGCGGCGAGGAGTGCGCCGGCGCAGCCGACGGTGGCCAGGGTCGCGATCAGCCGGAGCAGTGGGAGGAGCCAGGCGACGAACAGGCTCGGGCCGCCGATACCGCCGGTGTCATGCGGTTGGCTGCCGGCGGCGAACAGAGCGATCACCAAGGCGATCGTGGCAACGACGACAGCACTGAGCCCACCGACGACCAGACGTCCGGGCATGCGGTGCCTGGCGGCGCGAGTGGCACGGGTCGTGCTCATCGCGAGGACCCGTGCCCGGCAAGGGTGGGCACGCGGCCACTATAGGGTCACGTATCGGTGGGCAGCCCAGTCCGACACCATCTCGTGATCCCGGTACGGCCGGACTGCCCAAATCGTGCTGTTGGCGTTACTTGGGCTCACTCTGCGTCGGGGTCGACGTCGTACCCGCCGTAGGGATCGGCTCGGCAGCGTCCGGGTCCGCAGAACTGCCGGGACTCGCTGGGCCGGAAGACGCTGCTGGGGCGTCCGCGTCGTCGCCCTCGAAGTCGATCTTCTTCAGCTGCTTGCCCATGTTGCGCCACAGCAGCACCGTGGCGGCACCGAGAGCGAGCACGATCAGCAGCGCGACCCAACCGGGACGCACCGAGTTCGGGTCGATCTCGACCGGCGCAAGGAAGGTCATCGCTATCACGCCACCAGTCTCTCATTGATCGCCTCGCCCGCCCTCAGCGGAGCCCCGCGAAGAGGTCGTGCTCTGGAATCTCCGACTCGACCAGACTCCGCGCCAGCTCGTAGTCCTCGGTCGGCCAGGCCGTCTGATGGACCTCCAGCGGTACGGCGAACCACGCACCCTCGGGGTCGATCTGCGTCGCGTGCGCCAGCAGCGCCCGGTCCCGGAGCTCGAAGTACTCCGCGCACTCGACCCGCGTGGTGATCCGGCGCTCGTTCTCCGGGTCCGGCTTCCAGTCCTTCAGACGATCCTCGTACGGCGACTTGAGGCCGCGCGCGATCATCGCGTCGTGCAGCGCCTTCATCCGCTCGCGGTGGAACGTGTGGTGGTAATACAGCTTCAACGGCTGCCACGGCGTACCGAGTTCGGGGTAGGCGTTCTCGTCGCCGGCCGCCTCGAAGGCCGCCACGGTGATCTGGTGGCACATGACGTGGTCCGGGTGCGGGTAGCCGCCGTTCTCGTCGTACGTCGTGACGACCTGCGGACGGAACTCGCGGATCAGCTTCACCAGCGGCGCGGCCGCGTCCTCCACCTTCTGGAGCGCGAAACAACCGTCGGGCAGCGGCGGCAGCGGATCACCCTCGGGATACCCGGAGTCGACCCAGCCGAGCCACTCCTGCCGGATACCGAGGATCTCGCGCGCCGCGTCCATCTCCTTGCGGCGGATCTCGCTGATGTTGGCGAGCACCTCCGGGCGGTCCATCTTGGGATTCAGGATGGATCCGCGTTCACCACCGGTACACGTGGCGACCAGCACCTCGACGCCCTCGGCCACGTACTTGGCCGTGGAAGCTGCCCCTTTACTCGACTCGTCATCCGGGTGGGCATGCACATGCAACAACCGCAACTCTCCACTCACAAGACACAATGGTCCTCCACCGGACCCCAAAACCCACAACCAACCCCCTGGACCCCCGTTGACAGAGCCAGCCAGCAGTACCCTCGACTCCCGTTACGGGCGCACCGGACGGTCCCGTCGCCCGCTGATCATCGCCCTCGTCGCAGTGATCGCCGCGGCCGGCCTGGGCTGGCTGTTGTGGGCCGCCGTGATCGGGTCGAACCCGCCGGTGACGTCGCGACTCCTGGCCTTCAAGGTCGTCTCCGAGACGCAGACGACCGCGACGGTGCAGGTCGACCGCAGCAAGTCCGTCGAAGCCACCTGCCGGGTCCAGGCCAAGGCCGCCGACTTCTCGATCGTCGGCGAGCTGACGCTGACCATCCCCGCGGACTCCCCCCGGCACCAGTCGCTGCCGGCCACCCTCACCACCCAGCGCACCGCCACCTCGGTGGTCCTGGTCGGCTGTACGACGGCCGACTCGCACCGCCCGCACTGACCCAGAAAACCGCAGGTCAGCGCGGGTTTTCGGCGCCCGGAAAAGCTGAATCGGCAACCGGTTGCCGATTCCTGGTTCCCAGGGCGGAAAAAACCGTCAGGAAAGCGTTCTCCTGGCGTCTGAGAGGCGTCAGAACGGTGGGGTTCTCGGTCGGATCTTGCTAGGCTGGGTGGATTGGTCGCCGTCGACGACGGCGGCCAGCAGCATTTTCTGCCCACCTATCCAACCCCAAGGAGCAGCCCGTGACGCAAAGAATCGAAGAGGCGAGCGTTGTCTGGCTGACACAGGAGGGCTACGACCAGCTGAAGGCGGAGCTGGAGCAGCTGAAGGGCCCGGCCCGGGCCGAGATCACGCAGCGGATCAGTGACGCCCGCGACGAAGGCGACCTGAAGGAGAACGGCGGCTACCACGCCGCCAAGGACGAGCAGGGCAAGATCGAGGCCCGGATCCGTCAGCTCGAGGACATGCTGCGGCGCGCCCAGGTCGGCGAGACCCCGAAGAAGGGCGGCAAGGTCGAGCCCGGCATGAAGGTCTCCATCACCTTCGCCGGCGACGACGAGGTCGAGACCTTCCTGCTCGGCTCCCGCGAGCTCCTGGCCCTGGACGCCTCGGTGGACATCGACGTCTACTCGCCGCAGTCCCCCCTCGGCGCCGCGATCCTCGGCAAGAAGAAGGGCGACAAGGCGACCTACGAAGCCCCGAACGGCACCCCCGTGACGGTCCAGATCGTCTCCGCCGAGCCCTTCACCGGCTGACCCCACCACCTTCGCAGCGCCCCGGTGGACCCCCACCGGGGCGCTTGCCATTCCCCCACTTGATGGTCTTGATCCCCCATTTGATGGGCTGACCCATCCCAGCGTGGGTCGGCCAACCGCACGCAGTGGGCTCACCCGACGGGCTGACCATCAAATGGGTGGGGCGACGAATCGCAGGGAGCGAGTGGCCTCCACACCTCAGCCGGTACGACGTTGTGCACGGCTCAACCATCTGCCCACCCCAAAAGTGGTCGACTCGTGCACAAAGTGCGCGCGCCCTCCGACCTTGAGCACGGCTCAACCACTTCTCCGGACGCCCCACGGTTGCCCCGTGCACAAAGTCCGCCCGTACGACGTTGCGCTCCGCGCGACCGTATCGGCGGGCATCTGGTGGGTTAACCCATGGGCTGGTGGGTTATGGACCCACCTGCGAGTGGGGAACTGAACAATCTCGTGGGTTAACCCATGGGCTGGCGGGATATGGACCCGCATGCGGGTGAGGAACCCACAATCTGGTGGGTTAACCCATGGGCTGGCGGGTTATGGACCCACCTGCGAGTGGGGAACTGAACAATCTCGTGGGTTAACCCATGGGCTGGTGGGATATCGACCCGCATGCGGGTGGACCCACAATCTCGTGGGTTAACCCATCCGGTTGTGGGTGGGCTAGCCGTAGGCGGGTGGCCCACCCACCAAGCGATGGGCTGACCACCGCGAGTTGGGTTGGGTGCCGAGCTCGGTTGCGGATGATCACTGCCGCTGGTGACAGTAGGTATCCGCTGATCGGTTGCCGCCAGGAGTTGGCCGGTCGGCGGGATTCCTGTTCGGGCAAATTGGCGTGCGGGGCGGGGCGTCGTACGGCGAGACTCGGATGATGGACGAGGGTGAACTGTTCGCGGGGCTGGCGGCTGAGCAGTGGGCCGCGAACTCGCGCAGCGATCAACGGCTGGATGCGGCGTTCTATCGCGACGTCATCCGTGCGCAGGGTGGACGGGCGCTGGAGCTCGGGTGCGGGACTGGTCGGCTGTTGCTGACGTTCCTGGCTGAGGGCCTGGAGGTCGAGGGGTGTGACATCTCGGCCGACATGCTGGCGATGTGCCGGCGCGAGGCAGCACTCGCCGGACTGACGCCGACGCTGTACGAACAGGCGATGCAGGACCTCGCCGTACCGGCCGAGTTCCGCACGATGTACATCCCCTGCGGCAGCTTCGTCCTCGTGATGGATCGCCAAGCGGCACTCGAAACTCTGCGCCGCTGCCGCGAACACCTCGAACCCGGCGGCATCCTCGTCTTCAACGTCTTCCCGGTCCCGATCAACTACACCGAACCACCCGCCGACGACTTCCCCACCCCGTGGCAGCCCACCGTCCGCACCGACCTTCCCGACGGTCACCACCTGGAGGTCGCCGCCCGCTGGACCGCGCTCGATCGCGTCGAGCAGACCTGGCACGAAGAACGCCGCTACGACCTGTACGACGACGCAAAGCTCCTTCGCACCGAGATCCGTACCGGCCAGGGGCGCTGGTACTTCCGCAACGAGCTCCTGTGGATGCTCCAGCTAGCTGGCTTTGCCCCCGCCGACGTCACGACCACCGGCGACCTCACGATCGTCGCCGTCAAGGAACTCGGTCAGTAGCGCCACGAACGCCTCCGGCGCCTCGCGGTGGACACTGTGACCGACGGTGATCTCGTGGAAGCGGCCGCCAGGCACCTGGTCAGCCATGGCACGCATCTGTTCCTGTGGGAACGGGCTGGTCGACCCACCGCCCACCACTAGCGTCGGCACTCGAACCGCCTTGAGCTCCTCGAACCACCCGGAGCCCGGCGCATTCACCTGGCGGACCAGGTCCACCCGAGCCCGCCAGTCGTACCCCAGCACCCCGTCCGGCCGCTCCGGAATCGGCCGCTGCTGCGGGAACGGCGGCGGTGACTCAACAAGCACGAGCGCACTCACCCGCTCTGGCCGTCGCGCCGCATGCAGGTACGCCGCGACCGCGCCCATCGAGTGACCGACCACCACCGGCACCTCCAGCCGATGCTCGTCCAGAAACTCACCAAGGTCGGCAGCCAACAGCTCGAACGAGTACGCGTCCGTTGCCCCGGTCTCCCCATGCCCCCGCTGATCCGGCACCAGCACCCGCCACCGCTCCGCCAGTACGCCGACGATCCCGTCGAACGACGTACGGTCCGACGTCAGCCCATGCAACAGCACCATCGCCGGCGCATCCGGCCGCCCGTACTCCCGAAAGGCAAGTTTCACGCTGCTGATCTTTTCATTCCGCACCGCCCGACTACCCGAGCCAGTCCACGAAGCCGGACCCCAGCCACTCACCAACCCCCGCGACACCTGACCATCCACGCTCAACCCCCACGCCCCAACCCCCACCCGAAGCACTTACTGAGTGGTGGCGGTCCGCCCGAATGCCTCTGCCCGACCCCAGCCACTGCGGAGCACCCCGTGAACTCCACGACTCCCTCGCGACCCACCCCGAGATTTGAACGGATCTCCGTTCGACTTGCCCCTTCTCCCCTGAAATTTCGGAGGGAGAAGGGTCAATTTCCGGGGTTATCCCCTCAAATTTCGCGGCGCGGGGGCGGGCGTGCGGCGTGCGGACGGGGGGTGCGGGCGGACGGCGTACGGCGGGCGGGCGTGGGCGGGCGTCCGTGCCGGGTCGGCGGCACGGGGACGACCCGTCGTCGCGATCGGAGGTGGTGGGGTTATTCGGCGGTGATTTGGGCGCTGCCTACTAGGACCTCTACGTCGAGGCCGGCGCGGCCGCGGCCGATCTCTACGTCTTTGGACTGGCCGGAGACGGCGCCGGTCCAGTTGACGCGGCCTAGCTGGGCTTCGGTGTGGACGTGGACGTCGGAGCCGCGGCGCAGGTTGACCGTGGCCATGCCGGATTCGACGCGAACGCGGGAGCGGCCCTTGGTGATCTGGGCGTCCAGGGTGACCGAACCCGCCTGCACCAGTACGTCGATCGGCCCGTTGACGTCGGTCACCTTCGCCGTACCGGCCGTGACGCGCACTCGCGACAGCCCCGGGACGCGCTCGGCGTTGACGCTGCCGCCGGTGACCTCGACCTCGACCTCGAGGTTGGGGTTGACCCGGATCTGCAGTTCCTTGGCGAGACCGTTGACGTGCGCCTTCAGGTCGGTCGGGTTGCGCAGCATGCTGAACCCGTCGATCGAGACGCCCATGTCGCCTTCGCTGTTGATCGCGAGCGTGTCGCCGTCCTTCTTGATCACGTGCGGTCCGTCAACAGCGACGCCGTTCACGGCCGGCTCGCCGATCAGCCGGACCCGGCGTCCGATCGCCCGGATCGTCACGCGCTGCACACCGGACGGGATCGGCACGGAACTGTGCTCGATCTCCTCCTCCGCAGCCTCAACAGCAGCTTCCTCAACAGGGCCGACCGGAGCAACAGGGGCGGCCGGAGCGGCGTCGACCACGGTCGTCGGCTCGTCGACTGCCTCGGCCCAGGCCGTCGGGGACGGCGTGGTGTCCGCAACCGGAGTATCGGTCGGCCGCAACGCGGAGATCAGGGTCGTGGCCTCGTCCGGCGACAGATGCCCCTTGGCCACCCGATCCAGGATGTCCTTGACCCGCCCGTCGTGCTCACTCTGATTGCTCATGCCCCCAGTGCAGCACCCAAGGGGGCCGAAACCAATCCGGGATCGCCCCCAACCGTGGCCCGGCACACCCTGAACCTCTCACGGACCCGCGCCGGAAAGCGCTGTGATGTGAGCTTGACAGCGCAGCATTCATATCATTCCGTGAGCAAGAAACTACGAATTGCTTGTAATCCAGGTACCGGATTCAATACATTCATTTCAAGCGCCGCATTGACTGGCCATCGGGCGCTGCCGAAACACCTTTCACCGGTCAACGGCGACCGGTTCTGCCCTCCCATTCCCCAAGGAGAATTCGTGATGCCCAAATTCAGCTCCCGCCTGGCCATCGTCCCGCTCGCGAGCTTCGCGCTGGCCGTCGGCGCGGCCGCCGTGTCCGCCACCACCGCGTCGGCGCACGACCACCCGACGCCGATCGCGAACGTCGGCGTCGCGGCCGCCTACGCCACCAACCAGGTCCAACTGCACGTGGACGACGAGGCCCTGGGCCTCTACCCCGCGCTCGCAAACCCCTTTGGCTACACGACAAGCCACGTGGTGCCGGTCGGCGTGAACGTCGTGAGTCTCACCCTCACCGGCCACAAGTCCGTCGATGACGGCACCGGCCACGATCACGGCCACTGAGACCTGACCGGCCACCGCGCCGGCTGAACTGACCGGCGCCGAACCGGAACCACCTCGATCACCCGTGGCCGCGGAGTCCCATCCGCGGCCACGGGTGATCCACATCTCCAGCCCGTTCGACCTCACACCCCGATCGTAACAATGAGAGGTTTCCGGGCCATTTCCCGAAGCCTCGGAATTGTTACGGTGAAATGACCCGACGGGCATTTATCAGCGATATCCAATTTCCCCCGACATTTCTCCGACAGGAGGATCCGGATGTCCTCGCCCATGACTTCCCGGCTGCGCTCGCTACGGCGGAGCTGTGCACCGATCCTGGCCGCCCTCACCATCACCACCACCCTGATCGTCGCGCCCGCTCTCCCCGCGGCCGCGCACAGCAAGCTCACTGCCAGTACGCCGGCCAACGGCGCACGTCTGGCCGCCACACCTGACTCACTCAGTTTCACCTTCGACCAGACGCTGCAGCCGGTCCCCAGTTGGGACGCCGTCCTCGTCACGGGACCGAGCGGCATCCGCCACCCGGCCCGGTCGGTCCGGATCGAGGGCAACACCCTCTACGCGAGTTGCGACCGTCTCGGCGCCGCCGGCACCTACGCGATCAGCTACCGCGTCGTCTCCGGCGACGGCCATCCGATCGCAGGACACATCACCATCAGCCTTGCGCGCCCGGACACCGGCACGCCCGCCGCCGTCATGCCCATGCCCGGCGGCAGCGTCCCTGCCTGGATCTGGATCCTCGAGCTCGCCACCGCTCTCCTGCTGTTGCAGGGCTTCCGTCGCTGGCGGGCCGAGCAAGGCAGACCGATCATCCAGGCCCGCCTCGAAACCACCCGGGACTAGCGATGGATGTGGCCATCCCGGTCGTCAAGGCACGACGCCCGGCCGTAGTCGCAGCCATCGCGACCACCAGCGTCACCGCGCTGGTGTGCGCGATCATCGTGACCCGTCCGGCTCCCGAGCCGGCCATGGCGACAGCCGGCCCGGGCGTCCTCTACATGACCCCGCTCGCCCGCCTCGTCACGAATGGAGCGGCCATCCTCGCGGCCGGCGCCGTACTGCTGCTGTTGTTGCTCGGCACCCAGGGCAGAGACCGGTACGACGCCATTGCCACCCGCGCCCGGGTGATCGGGATCGCGGTCGGCATCGCCTGGATCACCGCCACCACGACGACCTGGTGGCTTCAGGCCGCCGCGATCTCACGGTCCGGCGCGAAGATGCCGTTCGCCGGGATGGCGTCGTACGCGGTCAACGTCAGCTCGGGCACCGCACTCGTCCTGACTGTGCTCGCTGCGATCGGGTACACCGCGGCCACCGCCGGCCGCCGACCAGCACTCGGACTCGGCTGCGCGGTGGTCGGACTGGTCGCCGTACCGGTCACTGGGCATGCATCGCAGAGTGAGGCGGCCTGGCTGACCACACCTGCCATCACTGCGCACATGTGTGCAGTGAGCCTGTGGGTCGGCGGGCTCGCACTGGTCACGCTACTGGTCGCACGCAACCGCTCCGCACTCGCACTGGTCCTGCCACGCTTCTCGACCGTGGCCGGCGGTGCGATTGCCACAGTCGCGGTCACCGGCGTACTGCTCGCAGGACCGCGGCTGACAAAGGAGCTCACGCCACACCCGTCCGTACTCATCCACGCCCTGTTCGAGACACCTGCGGGCTGGCTGGTACTCGGCAAGCTGGTAGGTCTGATGATCCTGGCCGCAACAGGTGGTGCGATCAGGCAGATCCTCCTACCAGCAGTACAACGCCAGGAGACCGTCGCACTCGCCACACTGGCGACTGTCGAGCTCACAGTGATGGCGGTGACCATCGCCCTCGCCACAGTCCTGGCCAGACCGCTGTAGCAAAGCCGTGCGGGTCCCGGCTGAGTAGCCCGGGACCCGCAGATCTCATATGTGACTCAGGCGGCCGGAGTCATCTCCTCGTCCGCCAGTTCTTTCTGTACGGCGGTCAGTTCGGCCGCCTCGGTCTCTTCGAGCGCCCGGCGACGGCTCAGGCCGCGCAGGCCCGTCAGAGCGATGACCAGGCCCAGAACCGCGACGCCGGTGACGACCGCGAGACCCGGCTTGTACGCCGAGAGCATCCCGGCCGGCGCGGTCACGCCGACCGACTGGCTGCTGATCACCGCGGTGACGCTCGCGAGGACCACCGCGCCGCCGACCTGGGTCGAGGTGTTGAACAGACCGGAGGCGAGGCCCTGCTCGTCGTCGGCCACGCCGGAGACGGCCTGGATGTTCAGCGCCGGGAACCCGATCGCGAAGCCGATGCCGATCAGCATGATGCTCGGGAAGATCGTCGAGAAGTACGCCGACTCCGGGCCGATCCGCAGGCTGAGCCCATATCCGACGACGAACAGCGCCATCGCGCCGATGATCATCTTGTCGGTGCCGATCCGGTCCGCGATCTTGCCGGCGTTCGGGGACAGGCTGATCACCAGCAGGCCGGCCGGGAGGAAGGCCAGGGCGGTCTGCAGCGACGACCAGCCGAGCAGGTTCTGCAGGTAGAGCGTGCCGATGAACTGGAAGGCGACGTACGCGCCGAACACCGTCAAGCCGGCCAGGTTCGCCCGGCGCAGGGCGCCGTCACGCAGGATGCCGAGCCGGACCAGCGGGTTCTTGGTGCGCGACTCGATCACGATGAAAGCAGCCAGCAGTACGGCGGCCAGCGCGAACATCCCGATCGTCTGGAAGGAGACCCAGCCGGCGCTCTCGGCGCCGACGACCGCGTAGACCAGGGACAGCATGCCGCCCGTGACTGTGACTGCACCCGGTACGTCGTACCCGCCGGCGACCTCGTCGCGCGGGCTGTTCGGGATGAGCTTGATCGCGAAGAGCAGCACGATCAGGGCGACCGGGCCAGGCATCAGGAAGGTCCAGCGCCAGCCGACCTCGGTCAGCGCGCCACCGAGGATCAGGCCCATCGAGAAGCCGCTCGCGGCGCAGGTGGTGAAGATCGAGAGGGCACGGTTGCGATCCGGGCCCTCGTGGAAGGTCGTGGTGATGATGGAGAGCGCGGCCGGCGCGGTGAACGCGGCAGCGACGCCCTTGACGAACCGCGCACCGATGAGCAGTTCGGGTGAAGTGGCCAGCGAGCTGAGCATCGAGACCAGTGCGAAGACGGCCAGCGCGACCAGGAAGACCCGGCGGCGGCCCAGGAGGTCGGCGGTCCGGCCGCCGAGGAGCAGCAGGCCGCCGTACCCGAGCACGTAGCCGGTCACGACCCACTGGAGCGACGAAAGGGAGACGCCCAGGTCGGCGCCGATCGACGGCAGGGACATGCCGACCATCGAGACGTCCAGGCCGTCGAGGAAGATCACGCCGCAGACCACCAGCAGGGCTCCCCACAGCCGTGCGTCCCAGGTCATGCGTTCTGGCGATGTGATGTGCGTTGTCTGTGTCACGAGAAGAGACTATTGCATGCACGTGCATCTAATGTCTAGGCATTAAATGTGTTTGCATAGATTGCGTGTGCATGCTATGTTCGGCACCATGACCGTGACGAAGGTCAGCGCTGAGACTGGTGAGACCAGCGCCGATGTGCGCGCCTGGCGCGAGCTTCTCGCCCGCCACGCGGATATCACCTGCGCTCTCGACCGCGCGCTGCAAGCCGGTCACTCCCTCGGCATGAGTGAGTACGAGGTGCTCGAGCGACTGGCCGAGCTCCCCGACCACTCCTCCAAGATCGCGACGATCGCGAAGTCGGTCCACCTCAGCCAGAGCGCGCTCTCCCGCGTGATCGCGCGCCTCGAGTCCGACGGCCTGGTCACCCGCGACGTCTGCACGCAAGACCGTCGCGCGGTGATCGTCTGCCTGACCGACGAAGGCCTCCGCCGCCAGGCCGAGGCGCTACCGACCCAGCGCGAGGTCCTCGCCGACCGCCTGCACGCCCCGCTCGTCAAGAGCTGCGACCCCGCGGACTGAAACGATCCGCGAGTGACCGACGAAGCTCGCGAGATCATCGCCGACCTGCACCACATCGTGGCGCCCGACGGCATCCAGGAGAACTTCCGGCTGCGCGCGGGCGGGATCGATCACTGGGTCTACGCCCGCGGCCAGGACCGGTCGAATCCGGTGATCCTCTTCATCCACGGTGGTCCCGCCGGTCCGCTCGCGCCGATGGCGTGGCAGTTCCAGCGACCGATCGAGGAGTACTTCACGGTCGTCACCTACGACCAGCGTGCCGCGGGCCGTACCTTGCGCGAGGTCGACCCGGCTACCATCGCGGACACCCTGACCATCGCCCAGTACGTCGAGGACGCGATCGAGCTCGCCGAGCAGATCCGCACCCGGTACGGCGTCGAGAAGCTCGTGCTGATCGGCCACAGCTGGGGCACCTTGATCGGTATCCAGGCGGCCGCGCGCCGTCCGGACCTCTTCCACGCGTACGTCGGAGTCGGGCAGATCATCGACGCCCGGGCCAACGAGACGCACTGCTACGAGTACGCCGTCGGCCAGGCCGAGCTGCACCACGACACCGAAGCACTTGAGCAGCTCGCCTCGATCGCGCCGTACCCGGGGAATGAGCCGGTCACCCGCGAGCGGATCATCATCGCTCGCCAGTGGGCGCAGTACCGCGGTGGCCTGAGCGCCTATCGACATGAGAGCGCCTACTACTTCGGCGCCCCGAGCCTGTCGCCGGAGTACGCACCGGAGGACGTCGCGACGATCAACGACGGCAACATGTTCACGCTCGGCCGGGTGCTCGACGAGATGCTCGCGACCGACCTGACGACCATGACCGAGTTCCCGATCCCGGTGGTGATGTTCTTCGGGCGGCACGACTACACGACACCGACGGCACCGGTCGAGAGCTGGCTGGCCACGGTTGAAGCGCCGTACAAGCAGGCTGTTTGGTTTGAGAACTCCGCCCATCTCGCGCCCTGGGAGGAGCCTGGCAAGACGTTGGTCAGCCTGCTCACCTACGTCCGGCCTCTGATCACTCCCTGACGGCGCCTTCCAGCATGCCCGCGATGAAGTGGCGCTGCAGGAACGCATAGACCAGTACGACGGGTGTGCCCACGATGACGGCTCCGGCGGCGAGCAACGTGAAGCCCGACGTGTACTGACCGGAGAAGAAGGCCAGCCCGAGCGGCGCGGTCCGCAGCGACTCACTCGTCACCATCACGAGCGGGATCAGGAACTCGTTCCAGGTCCACATGAAGACGAGCACGATCAGCGTCACCAATGCCGGACGAGCCGGCGGGACGAGGATCAGCCACAGGGTTCGCCAGTGGCCGGCGCCGTCGAGCCGCGCCGCCTCGACCAGTGAGCGCGACGAGGAGCGGAAGTACGCCCGCATCCAGAAGGTGCCAAAGGCAACGGATTGCGCGATCTGCGGGAGGATCACCGCCCAGAAGGTGTTCGTCAGCCCGAGGGTGCGGAGGTCGAAGTACAGCGGTACGACGATCGCCTCGGTCGGCATCATGATGCCGATCAGGAACAGGTAGAACAACGCCGAGGCGCCGCGGAATCGCATGGTGCCGAAGGCATAGCCCGACAGGATCGAGAACAGCACGCTGACCACCACGACGGTCACCGACACCGCGATACTCATCCGCAGGTAGGTGCCGAAGTGGCCGATCTCCCAGGCCTTGCCGAAGTTCCCGAACCCGCTCGATCCACCACCCGCGTCATCAGGACCGAGCGCAGCGCCGAGGATCGTCACGATCGGACCGAGCGCGAACAGCCCGAACACGATCAGCAGCGTGTAGTTGCCGATCCGCTCCCCCGGCGACGCCCTCATGCGGTGCCCCGATCCGCGAGCCGGTTGACGCCGAGCGTGATCGCGAAGATGAGCACGGTCAGGCAGACACCAATGGCTGCCGCCGAACCAACCTGTCCCAGCTCGAACGCCCGGTGATACACCTCGTACGACGGCACGCTGGTCGACGTACCGGGTCCTCCACTGGTGGTCACGTACACCAGGTCGAAGGTGCGCAGCGCGGCGATCACGGTCAACGTCACCGCCACCGCAATCTCGCCCCGAACCGCGGGCAGCACCACCGCGAAGAACTCGGCCACCGGCCCAGCACCGTCCAGCCGCGCAGCCTCATACCGTTCCGCCGGGATCCGCGCCATCCCCGCCATCAGCAACACCGTCACCAGCCCGGTCTCGACCCACGTCCCGATCACCCCGACCGCGGGCAACGCGAACGTGTAGTCACCCAGCCATCCCCGCGAGCCACCCAGTACGTCGTTCAGTGGACCGTCCGGCGAGTAGATGTTGCGCCAGGCAACCGCCACCACGACCATCGCGACCACCTGCGGCAGGAACACGATCGTCCGGAAGAACCCGAGCCCGCGAACCCTTGCCCGCTGCAACACTGTCGCGAGCGCGAGGCCGATCACCACCGGAAGTACCGCATAGAAGACGATCAGCACCAACGCATGCCCGAACGCAGCCCGCAGTCCGGCGTCCCGGACCACGTCCGCATAGTTGCTCAGGCCAACGAACTTGCCCAGCGTGATCCCGTCCCACTCGAACAGCGACAGGTGGACCGCACGGATCAACGGGTAGAGCAGGAACGCGCCGTACACGAGCAACGCCGGGAGGATGTACAGATACCCGACCCGACGCGGCTCGCCAGGTGGTGAACTCACTTGCCCGCGAATTTGCCGTAGTCGGCTTCCAGCTTGTCCAGGAACTGCTGTGGGGTTGCCTTCTTCGCCAGCAGGTCCTGCAGCGCGGCACCGATCGTGTCGTACATGGTCGGGGTCGCGTAATCGAGATATGGGACGAGTGACTCGGAGGAGACCGCCCCGCCGAAGCTCTTGAAGATGTCACCGGCGAGACCGGCCGGCGGCTGCTGCGCGGTCGTGTCGGCGATCGGCAGGTTGCCGGTCGAGGTCAGCACCTTCATCGCGTCCTGGCTGGTGATGTAGTTGATGTACGCCGCGGCCGCGTCCGGGTTCTTGGACTTGTTCGTGATCGCGAACGGCAGTCCGGTACCACCGGTGACCGGCTTCCCGCCCGGCGGCAGCATGAAGCCGACCTTGTCGCCGAGCGCCTTCTGCAGGTCGGCCTGCAGCCAGGTGCCGGCGATCAGGAACGTGCCCTTGCCCTTGCCGAAGTCCTGCCAGGCCGGGTCGTATCCCTGCCCGTTGAAGCCGCTGTTGAAGTACCCCTTGTCCACCCAGGACACGAGCGTCTCGGCAGCCTTCTGGTTCTCCGGCGACTTCCACGACGCACCCGGCCGGCCGAACGCCAGCTTGGTGATCTGGTCGGCCGGCACGAACTGGTCCTGCACCGTGCCGAACACATGGATGGCCGGCCACTTGTCCAGGTTGCCGAACTGCAGCGGCACGTCACCGGCCGCCTTCGCCTTTGCGAGCGCTGCCTCGAAATCAGCCCACGAAGCCGGCGGCGTCGCGACCTTCGTCTTGTTGTAGTAGAGCCCGACCACTTCACCGACCTGCGGCATCCCGTAAAGGTTGCCCTCGCCAAACGTCTTGCCGTCAGCCGAGTACCGCGAGTACTGCAACACCGAGGCCGGGTAGCGATCGCCCCACTTGTAGGCCTCGGCCCACTTGTCCAGCGGCACCAGCTGGCCGGTCTTGACGAACTCGCCCATGTCCGACCGGCCGTTGTTCGCCTGTACGACGTCCGGCGCGTCGTTGCCCGACAACGCCAGCCGCAGCGTGGTCTTCAGGTCGTCGAAGGACCGCGACACCCGCTTGATCTTGATGTTCGGGTACTTCGCCTCGAACCCCTTGATCTGCGCGGCCATCTGGGCCGCCTGACCACCGCGGACCTCCTGGTCCCAGACCGTCAGCTCGACCTGACCGAGGGCGGCGGCATCCGTCTTCACCGTGCTCGGCGCGCTCGCACCGCCACTCGGGCTGCCCGATCCCGGCGTACAGGCGGTCGCGGTGAGCGCCAGCGCCACCGCCGCGATGATCGTCTTCTTCACGTTCGGCTCCTCAGTTCAGCGTGTACGTGTAGCCGTTGCCCGTCAGTCCGGTCAATACCCGCTCGCGGTGGTCCTCACCCCGCAGTTCGAGCTGCAGCGCGACCTCGACCTCGTCCAGGCTCAGCGACTCCGAGATGCGCTCGTGCACGACCTCGATGAGGTTCGCGTCCAGCTCGGCGAGCTGCGTCAGCAGCTTGGCCAGGCCGCCTGGCGTGTCCGGGATCCGCACGCGCAGCGAGAGGTATCGCCCAGCCGCCGCCATGCCGTTGCGGATCACCCGCATCAGCAGCAGCGGGTCGATGTTGCCGCCGGACAGCACCACCACGACCGGCGGCTTGAAGGCCTTGGGATCGTCCAGTACGGCGGCCACCGCTGCCGCACCGGCCGGTTCGACCACGAGTTTGGCCCGTTCCAGCACCAGCAAGAGGGCCTTCGACAACGAATTCTCGGTCACCGTGCGGACATCACCGACGTACTGCTGGACCGCCTCGAACGGCACCTTGCCCGGCAGCCCGACCGCGATACCGTCAGCCATCGTGCTCATGCCCGCGAGCTGGACCGGTACGCCGGCCGCCAGCGAAGCCGGGTACGCCGCTGCTCCCGCCGCCTGGACTCCGACTACGCCGATCGGCATGCCGTCGCGCTGCATCGCGGTCGCGATCCCGGCCAGCAGACCGCCACCACCAGTCGGTACGACGACCGTCCGGACCTGCGGGCATTGTTCGACGATCTCCAGCCCGGCGGTCGCCTGTCCGGCGACGATGTCCGGGTGGTCGAACGGATGGATCAGTACGGCGCCGGTCTCCGCCTCGAACTTCAGCGCCTCCCGCAGGCAGTCGTCGATCGACGTCCCGGTGAACCGGATCTCCGCGCCGTACGCGCGGGTCGCCTTCTCCTTCGGGATGGGCGCGCCGTGCGGCATGAACACGGTGGCCTTGATCCCGAGCAGCTGCGCCGCGAGCGCGACCCCCTGCGCATGGTTGCCCGCACTCGCCGCGACCACCCCGCGCGCCCGCTCGGATTTCGACAGCCGCGCCATCCGCACATAGGCGCCGCGGAGTTTGAAGGATCCGGTGCGCTGCAGGTTCTCGCACTTGAGGAAAACGTCCCCACCGACCAGTTCACTGAGCCACCGCGAGTACTCCAACGGCGTCGGCGCGACCACGTCGTGCAACAGATCCGCGGCCCGCGCGATGTCCTTGGCATCGATCACGCCCTCACACTACGCACGAAAAGCGTGTGTGTTCGGGAATTGCGCCAACTACTCTTCATCGATGAAGGTGACCGCGCTCGTGCAGCTCGAAATCGATGTCCCGGAGAAGGGCTGGTTCCCGGATGTCGAACCGGTCCTGCAGGCGTTACAGGAACAGCACGGCATCGCGGCCTACGTGCTCAGCTGCCAACAGGCCGAGCCGGACAACACGACGTACGTGATGATGCCGATCGACGCACCGCCCGCGCCGTCCGCGCCGACGTGGGACCAAGCGGGCTGGTACGCCGATGCGCTGCCTTGGATCGACGAGCACGTGACCCGGACGGGTCCCCCGGTTCAGGTACGTGTATGGGGTCTGTCGAACGTGCTGCGTGTTCCGACCGTGAATGGGTTTGTGTACTTCAAAGCCCACGCACACTCGAGCACTCTCCCGCCGGCGACGCTCCCGCTGCTCTTCGCCCACGAACCACGGCTGCTGACGTCGCTCGAAGGCCCGGTACCACGGCCGATCGCGATCGACGAGAAGCGCGTGTGGATGCTGTTGCCCGACCTGGGCGCGCCGCTGGCCGACCAGACGGACATCGCGCTCTGGATCGAGGCAATGCAGAGCCACGCAAGGCTGCAACGCTCGTACGTCGGCCGCGCTGACCACCTGCTCGATATCAGCTGCGTCGACCGGCGGCTCGCCGTACTGGATGCTGAGGTGGACCAGTTGCTCGGCGACAACCCGGGCACCGCGTGGCTTGAGCCGCACGAGCGAGCCGAACTGGCGGCACGAAGTACAGAGATGCGTACGGCGATCGCCGAGCTGGCGGCGATCGGGATACCGGAGACGTTGCTGCACGCCGACCTGCACCCGCGGAACATCGCGGTCCGTGACGGCGAGGTGCTCGCGTTCGACTGGACGGATGCGGCGGTCTCGCACCCGTTCATGGATCTGGTGACGTTCGTCGAGAAGCGCTCACCACTGTCGATGGACGATCGCGTGCGGGACGCCTATCTGGCGGAGTGGACGGAGTACGCGCCGATGGCCGACCTGCGACGCGCGCTCGAACTCGCCAACAAGCTCGGCGCACTGTTCCAGGCAATGACGTCGTTGCACCTGATGGCCAACCTCACCGGCCCGGACCGCGAGGCCATGGTGCGCGGTGCCGGTTGGTGGCTCCGGCTCGTCAACGGCACAGTACGTTGAGGTGATTGCGCATCACCCGGCGGACCGGCGGATCGAGGTGCCGGTCCCACACTGGATGGCGCTCGTCGCGTAACCACGCGTAGTAGGCGAGCGCCTCCGCCAACGCCGTCTCACGCAGGTAGCCGCGCGCGAGCGGTTGCTTCCCGCGGCCGTTGGGGCGCGGGCGTCGCTCGTACGCCGCATTGGCGGTGAAGATCCCGAGTCCGTAGAACACGGTCAGCAGGTCGGTGAGCGACTCGTGGTCGGGCCGATGCGCGAAGGTGATCCGCCCGGTCCCGAGCAGCAACTCATGCCCGACCTCATGCGCATAGATCGCGACCAGCGCCACCGGATCAGTCGCCAGACTCGGCGCCAAGTGAATCTCGTTCCCGGTGACTGCTCGGACCCATCGACCCGCCGGTTCCCGCACCGTCCCCACTCGGTGCCGATGGGCACCGTCCACCAGCCCAAAGCTCAACGCACACTGCCCCGGTGCCAGCCCCATCCGCTCAGCCACCTCGGCGCACAAGTGCTCAGCCGCCGCGAGCGAACCGTCGTACCCCGGTGGGATGAGCTCGGCGGGCACCACGATCGGCCGCCGGATCACGTCGTCGCCGAACTCCCCCACCAGCCAGTCCATCGACGACCGGATCCATCGCCGCCGCCCACCCACCAACCGCTCCCGCGGCAACTTCAACCGGGCCCGCAACTGCTGCCCGCGCCGCAACGCCCCCATCGGATTCCTCACCCGCCGCATCATCCCTCTCCGACGCCGCCCCAAACCCGATCGTTCCGTTCCGTAGCAATCTCCTGACACTCGGCAACCTGCACGCGGTCGAGATCGGGTTCACGGAGGATGACTGCCGGTATTTGACCGTAGGTATCCGTGGATCTGGTGCCTTGGCGTGGTCAACCACTGCGGCCGGGGGTGGCCGGGGATGGGTACTGCGGACACCTTATGGGGGGCGGGGACATCTGGTCGGGTGTCCGCGGTCGCCAGTGGGTGTACGCGGTTCGGCGTCGTCGGCGGCGGGGCTACTTCAGGAGGAGTTTGCCGAGTCGGCGGGAGGCGATGTACATGCCGGTGGCGCCCATGAGGGTGAGGTAGGCGGCGTTGATCAGGAGGGACCAGCCGACGGTGCCGGTGGTGAGGGCACGTTCGAGGTGGACGCCTTGGTAGAGCGGGGTGATCTCGACGAGCCAGCGGATCGCGCCGGGGTAGGTCTCGATCGGGTAGAAGGTGGCGGAGAACAAGAACATCGGGATCGTCGCGAGCTGGACGAACTCGAAGTCCTGCCAGCTGCGCATGAAGGTAGTCAGCGCCATCCCGGCCCCGGCGAACGCGAACCCGATCAGGATCGACGCGGGCAGCGCGACGAGCGCCCACCACGAGGTGACCAGGCCGAGCGCGAGCATCACCAGCACGAACATCGCCGAGTAGCAGGCGCCGCGGAGCAGGGCCCACGTCACCTCACCGGTGGCGATGTCCCACGGCCGCATCGGCGTGGCCAGCATCGAGTCGTACAGCTTGGCGTACTTCATCCGGAAGAAGATGTTGTACGTCGAGTCGAAGATCGCCCCGTTCATCGCCGAACTGGCGAGCATCGCGGGCGCGACGAAGGCGGCGTACCCGATCTTGGTCCCGTCGGCCAAGGTGAAGTCGCCGACCAGCTGGGCGACGCCGATGCCGATCGAGAGCAGGTAGAAGACCGGCTCGGTGAAGCCGGACAGGAAGACGACCCAGGAGCGCCGGTAGAGCAGGAAGTTGCGCTCGACGATGTGCCGGCCGCCGAGGCGGAGCGGGACCGGGACGACCCGGACTGCCAGAGTCGCCATCAGCTGATCAACTTCTTCGTAAAGCCGCGCACGGCGAGCCGGGCGCCGACCAGGAACCAGGCCAGCAGGTACGCAAGGTTGAGCAGCACGAGCCAGGGATGGATCGTGCCGAGGCTGAGATCTCGCGACAGCTGAACGCCGTGCCACAGCGGGCTCAGGTAGGCCAGCCACTCGATCCAGTTCGGCAGCTGCGAGACCGGGAAGAACGCACCGGAGAACAAGAACGCCGGAACCACGCCGAACCGGAACACCATCGCCAGCCCGGAGTCGTTCTCCAACGAACTCGCGAAGGCCACCACAGGCGCCGCGGCCGCCATCCCGACCAGGACCACGACTGGCAGCGCGAGCACGCCGAGCGGCGAATGCAGCCCGCCGAACAACGCGATCACGCCCAGGAACACGACACAGGTGCTCGCCACCCGAAAGGCGATGAAGGTCAGCTGCCCATAAACCACATCAGCCGGACGCAACGGTGTCGCGATCATCGAGTGGTAGAACTTCTGCCACTTCAACCCGCTCAACACCGGGTACGTCGATTCGCCGACCGCGATCTGCAACGCGGTCGAGGCGAGCAGGCCGGGCGCGATGAACTGCAGATAGCTCACGCCACCCAGCGCATCCGTGCCTTTGCTGTCGACGAACGAGCCCAGCCCGATCCCCATCGCGGCCAGGTACAGCATCGGCAGCAGGAAGCTGCTGATCAGTGTGCCCTTCCAGGTCCGCTTGTAGACCGTCACCCAGTAGTCGTACTGACGGCGGCCGTTCTCCAACGCGACTGACATCAGTCCACCAACGTCCGGCCGGTCAGCCTCAGGAACACGTCCTCCAGGGTTGAACGCCGTACCAGCACTGCGGCCGGGCGCAGACCACGCTCGTGTACGGCGGCGACCGCGCGCTCACCGTCATCCGTGTAGAGCAGAAGCCGGTCCGGCAGCACCTCGATCCGCTGCGCGAGGTCGGAAACCTTCCCGGCCAGGGCATCATGATCAGACATCATCACTTCAGGCCCGAACCGCAGCTCGGTCACCTCACGCGTCGAGTAGTCGCGGATCAGCTCGGCCGGTGACCCCTCGGCCGCGATCAACCCACCGTCCATCACGACCAGCCGATCGCAGAGCTGCTCGGCCTCGTCCATGTAGTGCGTGGTGATGATCAGCGTGACGCCGGCCTGCTTGAGCCGGAACAGCTTGTCCCACAACAGATGCCGGGCCTGCGGGTCGAGCCCAGTGGTCGGCTCGTCGAGCAGCAGCAGGTCAGGTTTGCTGACCAGCGACCGCGCGATCGTCAGCCGCCGCTTCATCCCGCCCGACAGCTCGTCGACCTTGACCTTGGCCTTCTCGGTCAGCGCGACGAACTCCAGCAACTCGTCGGCCCGCTCACGGCACTCGGCCCGGCTGAGGCCGAAGTACCGGCCGTAGATGGTCAGGTTCTCCCGGACGGACAGCTCGGTGTCGAGGGTGTCGTCCTGCGGGCAGACGCCGAGCCGGGCCCGGATCGCCGGTCCCTCGGTCGCCGGGTCCATCCCGAGGATCCGCAGCGTGCCACCGCTGGTCGGTGAGACGGCACCGATCATCCGCATGGTCGACGACTTGCCGGCGCCGTTCGGCCCGAGGAAGCCGAACGCCTCGCCCCGCCACACGTCCAGGTCGATCCCGCGCACCGCCTCGAAGTCGCCGTACGACTTCCTCAGACCGCGCACATGAACCAAGGACTCCCGCTGCTCATCCACGCCCACGACCCTAGACCGGGTTGCCGACAGTTTCTTGTCAGTTCGGGCGATACCCGAGCTGACGGATCGCGTAAGCCTTCACACCGGCTGACAGCCATGGCGGGAGCTCCGGATCGACCGTGGCGATCATCGCCCGCTGCTCCGCGTTCTCCAGCAGGACGTCACCCAACCGGTAGTACGCCGTCGCGTCGGGCGACCACAGTTCCTGCACACCTTGGTAGTGCAGTTCGATGAGCGGGCGCGCCTCGACGGAGTCCGGCAGTACGCCGCGCGCCCGCGCGGCCGCCATCCGCAGCAGCAACCGGCGTCCTTCGTCGCCCATCCGCTCGTAGTCCTCCCGGGTCCAACCGTCCGTCGCGCGCACTGCCTCTACGAACGAGGCGCCCACCCCCGGACCGAAGCGGTCGGTCAGGTCCTGCTCCAACCGTGAACGAGCCGCATCCAGGCCGGTGAAGAACTCCTCGTCGCCGACCGACTCGTCGCCGGACAATCCCTCGATAGTCCGGTCGACCGCGCCGATCACGTCGTTGAGGCGGCGGCGTTCGCGCTCGAGCTGCTCGCGGTGGTCGCGCAGCGCTCCGATCTCGTCCGTCTGCTCGGCCAGGATCCGGGCGATCTCCGGCAGCGAGACATCGAGCTCGCGCAGCAGCAGGATCCGCTGCAAGCGCAGTAGCTCCGAGCGGCCGTAGTACCGATAGCCGTTCGGCGCCACGTGCCCGGGCGGCAGCAGGCCGATCGCGTCGTAGTGCCGCAGCGTCCGGACCGAAACCCCGGCCAGCTGCGCCACCTGTTTCACCGTGCGCTCCACGACATCCGACTTTAATCGCTGGAGGGTGACGCTACGTCAGCCTTTAGCGTCCGGCGCATGGCAATCACCTTCCTTCACACCCGTCTCGTCGACCGCGGCGCACCCCTGCCCGCCGACTGCCTGCGGGTCGAGGACGGCCGTATCACCGCGATCGGCGGTCCCGGCATCGCGCAAGCCGGCGACGAGCTCGTCCACGGCGGCACCCTGCTCCCTGGCCTCATCGACGCCCACGTCCACCTGGTCCCCGGAGCCACCCGCCTCGCCGCCCGGTACGGCGTCACCACTCTGATCGACCAGTTCAGCCCGCCCGACCTGATCGCCGCCGAACGCGCCGCCGGCGCCGACTTCCGCACGTCCTCCACCGGCGCCACCGCCCCGGGCGGTCATCCCACCATCGCCTTCCCGCCCTTCCCGTACGTCGAAAACCCCCAGCAGTTCGTCGCCGACCGCATCGCCGAGGGCGCCGACCACCTGAAGCTCATCTACGACGACGGCGCCAGCGCCGGCCTGAACATGCCCGCCCTCGACGAGCCCACCGTCCGAGCCCTCGTCGAGGCCGCCCACTCCCACAACCTGAAAGTCGTCGCCCACATCTCCACCGCAGCAGCCGCAGTCACGGTCACCCAATGCGGCGTAGACATCCTGGCCCACGCCCCCACCGACCTCATGTCTCCTGCCCAGGTAGAGGCGGTCGCCAACGCAGGCGTCGCCGTCATCGCCACGCTCGACATCCCCGACGGCTTCACCGGCCCGGACCGCCAACTGCCCTTGCTCGGGGAGACCGAGCTGATGAAGCGGATGCCTGCTCGCTGGCGGCGCCTCCTGGATGGCCAGTCGCGCCGCTGGATGCCGCCACAGCCGCCGGACTACACCGACGCACGCGCCAACACGCTCGCACTGCTCCGCGCGGGCGCGCTTGTTCTCGCCGGAACCGACGCCCCCAACCCCGGTCTCGTTTTCGGCGCCGCACTCCATCGGGAACTGCAGCACCTCGTCCACGCAGGGCTCACCCCGTCCGAGGCGCTCATCGCAGCAACGTCCGCACCGGCGGAGGTGTTCGGGCTAAGAGATCGTGGACGACTGACCGTGGGCGCGCGAGCCGACCTGGTGCTCGTGGACGGCGATCCGTTGACCGACATCACGGCCACGCAGCACATCCGCCGTACCTGGGTTGCCGGTGCGGTCGCCGTACCGATGGACGACGCGACCGAGCTAGCCGGCATCGACTTCATCGGCGAGACCACCGAGCGCATCATGACGGCCCTGAAGCAGATGTGGCCCGGCCTCCCCTCTCCCGAGGAGATTCGCCGCGAAGACGGCGAGCTGCTCGGCCACGTCGTACCAGTGGCCGACGGCTCACTCCCGACCACCGTCTTCGGCGCCGCCCTCGGCCCGGTCAGCGACCACGACACAGCGGTGAAAACCGTGGAGAGCAAGGGGCTTTCGAGTCTCCTGGAGATCTGGTGGGCGCGCACAAACGGCGACTGGCAGGAGGCAACCATCGTGGAGGCCCAGCCGGATCGCGTCCGCATCCGCTGGAAGGACCCGATGCTCAACCAGCCACCGTCCGGCCAGTGGTACCCGCTGTCCGACGTGGACCTGAAGCTGCCTTAGCCGCGCCCGGCGTACGGCATCCCGGCCGCCATCACCATCAGATGCGGTACGGCGACGGAGGTCGGCAGCTTCGACACCTGCACCACGAAGTCCGCCACGATCTTCGGGTCGAACGTCGGCTCGACCGCGATCGACCCGTCCGGCTGGAGCGCTCCCTGCTCCATCCGCTCGGTCATCGCGGTCGCGGCGTTCCCGATGTCGATCTGGCACGCCGTGATCCCGTGCGGCCGCCCGTCCAGCTCCAACTGCTTCGTCAGCCCGGTGATCGCATGCTTGCTCGCCGTATAGGCGATGCTCTGCGGCCGCGGCACGTGCGCGGAGATCGAGCCGTTGTTGATGATCCGCCCACCGACCGGGTCCTGCGACAGCATCCGGGTGAACGCAGCCTGCGCACACAGGAAAGACCCGGTGAGGTTGGTGTCGATCACCCGCCGCCAGTCCTCCTCAGAAACATCCGGTACGGCGGCCGCCGGCGCGCCGGTCCCGGCGTTGTTCACCAGCACGTCGATCCGGTCGAGTCCGCCGAAGAACCGCCGTACCGCCTCTCCGTCGGTCACGTCCAGCACGACGTAGGCCTTGACCTCACCCAGCTCCACGGTCTCCCGGAGCTTCGATTCGGTGCGGCCGGTGACGATCACGTCGTACCCGGCCGCTGCCAGCGCCAGCGCCATCTCGCGTCCGAGTCCGGACCCACCACCGGTCACCACTGCCACCTGAGTCATGCAGGCAAGGTACGCCGCCAGTACAGAGCGGCAGCGCCCGCCACGGCGGTCACCGCGATGAACTCCAGCCAGGCCGCGTGGCCGAGCGGCGGCACCAGCTCCGTCGTCAGGTTCCACGCCGCGTGCAGCAGGATCGCCGCCGGTACGCCGCCCCGGAGCCGCTCGGTCACGAAGAGCATCAGGAAGGTGAGCGGGAAGATCTCGAGGAAGAAGATGAGCCCCTGCTGGGTGAACAGCCCGTCGTCGTGCTGACCGGTCCCCGGCAGGAAGAACAGCGGCACGTGCCACAGCCACCACGCCGTACCGAGAATCGCAGTCGTCGCGGGCAGACCGTAGTACTGACGCAGTCGCGGCTGCACGTAGCCGCGCCAGCCGAACTCCTCCGCGAGCGGGCCGGCCACCAGCGTGTAGGCGGCTGCCCCGAGAATCCCGCCGGCTCCCGCGATCACCGAGCTCGCGTGGCCGGGCAGCTCCGCCAGGTTCCCGATCAGCGCGGTCGCGATCAGCGGAGCGGCAGCTCCCAGTACGACGGCAGCGATCGGCCAGCTGAGTGACCAGCGAACCACCCGGCGCCGCTCCCGATGCCACAGCCACATCACCAGGGCGGCCAGCGACGGCCCGGAGGCCGCCAGTCCGAAGATCAGCCGGCCCACCGGCTGGTCGATATCCACCTTCAGCACGCCCAGGAACAGGTAGGGCACCCAGGTCAGCACCAGGCAGATCACGCCGAACTCAACCAATCGGCGTCTCGTCAGCGTCTTCTCTTGCACCGCGGTCATCGTCACCCCGCAAGCGTGACGGACACGGACGGTAGCCGCGAGGACCCTGAACCACCCTCCTGGGTGGTACTAACCCCACCATGAACACACGGAGTGACGAATCAGGCACGAAGAGCAAATGAGTGGCAACTCACTCATTGGTAACGGAAACTATTTGCGTGCGTAACACAACTATGTATATGCTTGCAGCATGCAAGTAAACGACGCGTACACCCCGCAGACCGCCATCGAGGGCGTCATGCACGCGTTCACCCGGATCGGCCGCCGGCTGAAGGCCAAGCAGCCCGGCGACACGATCGACCACAGCGCCCACATCGCGCTGTTCGCACTGCGCTGCAGCGGCGCGCTGCGGCTGTCCGAGCTGGCCGCCCGGATGGAGCTGGACGCGTCGACCACCAGCCGCCACGTCCGCGCGCTCGAGCAGCTCGGCCTGGTCCGCCGCTCCCCCGATCCCGCCGACGGCCGCGCCTTCCGCGTCGAGCTGACCGAGCAGGGCATCGAGCAGTGGGAGGACAACGCCCGCCGCCGGATGGAGCTGCTGGGCGCCGCGCTGGAGGGCTGGTCCGAGGAAGACGTCGAGACCTTCGGACGGTTGATGACCCGGTTCGCAGACGCCGTCACCGCCCGCATCGAAGCCCCGCCAGGGATGGCGTGGGCCGACAAAGGCTGGGCGGCCATGCCGACCGCCGGCCGTCCCCAAGACTCCGCGCCCGGCGCCGACGACGACGCCGCCCGTGGGAACACCGAGCAGAACCTGGAGAGCACCACATGAGCACCACCGAGCCCGCCACCACTGGCGGCCCCGCACCCGCCTCCGGGCCGGGTGACAACGCCCCGAACTACCTGTCCCACAAGCAGATCCTCGTCATTCTCGGCGGCCTGATGGCCGGTATGTTCCTGGCCGCACTCGACCAGAGCATCGTCGGGACGGCGCTGCCGCAGATCGTCAGTGAGTTCAACAGCCTGGACAAGCTGTCCTGGGTGGTCACGGCGTACCTGCTGACCTCGACCGCCTCCACTCCGCTGTGGGGCAAGATCTCCGACCTGTACGGCCGCCGCCCGCTCTTCATCGCGGCGATCGTCACCTTCCTGGCCGGCTCCGTGCTGTCCGCCCTGTCGCAGAACATCGAGATGCTGATCGGCTTCCGGGCCGTCCAGGGTCTGGGCGCCGGCGGCCTGATGTCGCTCGCCTTCGCCACCATCGGCGACGTGATCCCGCCGCGTGAGCGCGGTAAGTACATGGGCTACTTCGGTGCCGTCTTCGGTCTGTCCTCGGTGGCCGGCCCGCTGCTCGGCGGTCTGCTCACCGACGGTCCCGGCTGGCGCTGGATCTTCTGGATCAACCTGCCGATCGGCCTGGTTGCCCTGGGCGTCGTCGCCGCCGTCCTGAAGCTGCCGCACGTGAAGCGCTCGCACAAGATCGACTACGTCGGCGCCGCTGTCGTCACCGCGGCCGTCACCACGCTGCTGCTGGCGATCTCCTGGAGCGGGCCGACCAATGGCTGGGGCAACGGGACGACGATCGCCCTGCTGGTCGCCGCCGTCGTACTCGCCGTCGCCTTCGTCTTCGTCGAGCTGCGGGTGTCCGAGCCGATCATCCCGATGGACCTGTTCAAGGGCCGCATCTTCTCCGGGTACGCCGGATTCGCGTTCCTGATGGGTGTCGCGATGTTCGGTGCCCTGATCTTCCTGCCGCTCTACCTGCAGGCGGTCAAGGACATGTCCCCGACCCGCTCGGGGCTGGCGCTGCTGCCGATGATCGTCGGTATCTTCTCCGCCTCGATCCCCAGTGGCCAGCTGATGAGCAAGACCGGCCGCTACAAGATCTACCCGATCATCTCCGCGGTCCTGGTCGCCGGTGCCATGCTGCTGCTCTCCACGATCAGCACGACCACGCCGTACTGGCACCTGGCGATCTTCATGTTCATCATGGGCTCGGGCCTCGGTCTGTCGATGCAGATCACCGTCACCGCCGCGCAGAACAGCGTTCCCCGTCAGCACATGGGAACGGCGACCTCGACGATGACCTTCTTCCGCTCCATGGGTGGCGCGATCGGTACGGCGGTCTTCGGTGCGGTCCTGACCAGCCGCCTGACCGTCCACCTGGCAGACATCGTCCCGAACCCGGCACCGGGCCTGCTCGACAAGCTGGCCCAAGCGGCCAACAGCGTCCCGGCGCTGCATGCCTTGCAGGAGCCGATGAAGGGCTGGGCCCTGCACGGCCTGGTCGACGCGATGGGCGACGTCTTCCTCGTCTCGCTGCCGTTCCTGGCGATCGCCTTCGTCCTGGCGGTCATCACCCCGGAACAGCGCCTCGCGGGCCGCAACGAAGGTCCGAAGTCCGACGACGACGTAGCGCTGGAGGCTTCGGCCGCCGCCTCGATGCACTGATCAAGCACCACTCGACGACCGGTCGCCTCACCCGAGGCGGCCGGTCGTTCGCCGTTGCGAGACGATGACGCTGTGGACGAGCCGAACCTGACCCAGCCGGGAGACAGCTATGCCTCCCGGTTTCCCTACGTCGTACCGGAGTCCCTCGACGACCTCGTCGGCCCGCAGCACGGCACCATCACCTGGCCACGCGGCGACCACGAGGCCTATGAGCTCGACGACGCCGACGACCGGCAGCTGTTCTACCAGCGGGTGATGAGCGACGCGTCAACGCTCGAAGAGCTCTGCAACGCGCTGAACAAGGACCTGCTGATCGAGCTCTGGCCGCAGCTGCGCCCACCGCGATACTGCGTCCGCCGCTGGCACGACGCCTTCCCAGAGCTGGCCGCTCTGGGTTCCGGTGGCGTCTGGCAGTAGCCGTCAGGTGGCGGTGACCTCGTCAAGGAAGAGGTAGTCGGCGAAGTCCTGAGTTCGCGTCTTGGTGACGCGGACGGTCAGGTAGCGAGCGGTCGCCGCGGCAGGTAGCTCGAACCATTGATCCCGGGGACTGCTGGTCTCGACGATCGGTTGGAGAGCGAGCGGGTTGTCGCCGGCCAAGAGTTGGACGTTGTCCGGTGCGTAGTTGTGGACGTGGTCGTCGTAAGCGTGCAGGCGCACGGTGGAGACGGCGCGGGCGGTTCCGAGGTCGAAGGTCAGGTCCACGGTCTGTGTGTCCCCTGCGTTGGGCAGGCGGTAGCCGTAGCTCAAGCCGTCGTTGAAAGCACCTGCGATCACCGAGTCCGTGGACTCCTTGCCTCCAGTGTCCGGGTACGACGGATCCGGGTCGGCCGGGCGTGAGGTGCGGTAAGGCTTGTTCAGGGCGAGGTTGGTGCCGGCCTGGTTCAGTACTTCGATCTCGTCGAGGAAGAGGTAGTCGGCGAAGTCCTGGGTTCGCGTTTTCTCGAAGCGGAGCTCGACGTAACGGGCGGTCGTGGTGACAGGAAGCTCGTACCAGCGGCCGTTCTGAGTTGTCGTGCCGCGGGAGGTCAGGGCGACTGGGCTGTCGCCGGTGGAGACGCGGATGACTGATGGCGCGTAGTCGTGGGTGCCATCGTCGTACCGGCTCGTCCTGATCTTGCTGATGGGCTGAGGGGTGCCGAGGTCGAGCGTGACGTCGACGGTCAGGGTCTCGCCCGCGGTGGTGAGGTGGTAGCCGTAGCCCGCGGCGAAGCCAGTGGCGACCACGCCGTCCGTCGACTCCTTCCCATCGACATCCGGGTACGACGGATCTGTCGGTACTGACCGTGATTTGCGATACGGAAGACCGGCCGTGAGGCTCGGGGCGTCGGCGGCGTAGACCTCGATCTCGTCGATCATCAGCGACGAGGCGTCGGCGGTGTAGGACTTGTCGAAGGTGATCCGGATGTACCGCGCGTTCGCCCGCGGGAACTGGAAGCTGTACCAGACACCGGACGGCCCCTGCGGCGTGAACTGCTGCCCACGCGAGGTGTACGTCGAACCGTCCACACTGGTCGCGATGCGCACCTTGTCCGGCCGGTAGCCCGGATACTCCTCGTACGCGTGGATCGCGGCACTGTCGACGTTCTGCGCGCTACCGAGGTCGATGGTGACGTCCACTGTCCCGGTCGGCGCCTTGTAGGCGTACGTGCGTCCGTCGTCCCACGCATCCGCCAGTACGCCGTCAGTGGACTCGAATCCCGAGTCCGGCTGGTCGTTCGGTGCACTGGAGCGCGTGTAGCTCCGGCCGCCGGCCAGGTTGGTCTTCGCGAGTGGTGCTCCGGCGACTTCGAGTTCGGCCAAGGACGGCGTACCGGCTGTGGTCTCCAGCCTGAGGTAGCGGCCTTTCCCGTTCAGGCCGATGAAGTCGGTGCCGCCGTCACTCGCCGGGTTGGCGGCCACCTCGGTCCAGCGCGTTCCGTCGTACGAGGTCTGGAGTTTGAAGCCGACGCCGGGTGTTGTCCAGCGCAGGTTGACGCCGTCGAGCTGTACCTGACGTCCGAGGTCGACCTGCAGCCACTGCGAGCCTGTTCCAGGCTGCCAGCTCGTTGCGGCGTTGCCGTCGACCGCTAGAGCGCCATTCCCAGCGGAGGAGGTGGTCGTGGCGCCGTGGGCGGGATCGGCGGGCATCGGCTTGCCGGCCGCCGCGTCGAGCGCGATCGCCCGGATCCTTTGCATATAAGCGGTGTCGGGCGTGAACTTGTCGGTGCGTTGCACCAGCCCCGCGGCCAGGCCGCGCGCCAATCCCTTGTCCCGTTGGCCGACCAGGTTGAGCAGCTCGTAGTCCTCGATGCCGTCGCGCAGCGATTCGTACCGTGGCGTCACCTCGACCGTGTTGCGCTCCTTGTCCGGCCGCACGATCAGGCCGTCGCCCTTGGCATCCTGCACGTCGATCGGGTACTGCCAGTTGTTCATTGCCCAGTGCAAGTATCCGGTCAGGCCCCGGCTGTAGGCGTACCAGATCGTCATCCGCTGGTACCACTCCGGCTGATCGATGAACCTGTTCAGGTAGTTGCCGCGCGGCGCCGTCGAGTTGTACAGCCAGACTTCCTTGCCACCGGCCATCACGTCGTCGAAGTAGTCGCGCAGGCCGTCGTACACGTACTCCTGGGCGACGGCCTGGTGGTTGAGATCCATGATCTGCGACTGCACGCTGACCTGGTCCACCGCGTCACCCAGCTTGATGCCGGGCCAGATCTGCTGCATCCGCTGCGCGAGCTGGCGGTAGTCGGTGACGTTGCCCGGCTGCGGCTCGTCACCGGCATGCGTCCAGAACATGTCGTTCCAGCCCTTGGCCTCGAGGTGCGCTCGCAGCGCGGGCAGATAGCCCTGCAGCCAGTTCTGCCCTTCCGTCGACGACCAGTCGACCCAGGTCAGCGTCGGCCGGCCGTTGGTGTTGCGGATGACCTCGATGTCGCGGATCCCGTTACCGCTCCCGTCGTACCCGCGGGTGAACGCCGGCTCGGGGAACCCTTCGATCCGCTTGACCGCGCCGGCAGCCTGGAAGAGCTCGACGATCTGGTCGAACTTGGTCCAGTCGAAGGTGTAACCGCCGTGCCCGTCCGGCAGCGAGCCGGCGTCGGCGAGGATCTTGGTGATCGGCAGCATCAGGTTGTTCGTGCGGTACTGCTTGAACATCGTGGCGACCTTCTGCAGCAGCTCCCACCACTGCGGGGTGTACCGCGAATAGCCGTAGCCGAAGTCGATCGTCTCGCCACCCCCCTCGTCCCAGCTGATGTTGCCGGTGAAGAGGTGCCAAAGGCTCGTGGTGAAAGCACCTTGATCCGACTCGGGCAGTGTCACCGCCCGGACGTCGACCCGGACCGGTACGGCGGTCGTGCCCTTGTCGGTCACGACGTTGACGGTGCCGGTGTAGACACCGCCCGCTGCCGTCGGCGGGACGAAGACCCGCACCCAGATGGACTGTGTCGAGCGGGCAGCGACCTGCTTGGACCGCTCGTTCGTCAGCCGGTCCGGATACAGTCCCGCGCCGGTCCGGACACCGGGATAGATGTCCATCTTCCCGGTGTCGCCGTTGTGGGTGTTGCTGTTGAGGTACTGGTAGTCGACGAAGTTGTACGTGACGTTGTCGGCCGCGATGGTCCCGCCCGGCCCGGTCAGCGCGGACGGTGTCACCGCGTTCACGGTGAACGCCTCGTTCCGCCGTACGACGATCTGCGCCGCCTCGTACTCGTTCCGCGCGGCGTCGAGCCGCACCACCCGGCCCGCATCCGCCGACGGCCCGCTGTCGCGGAACACACTCGCGTACGACGATTCGGTCCAGACATCCGTACTCACCGCGGCGGCCGGTGTACTACCGACAGCCACCAGCAGGCCCGCCACCAGGGCAATGGCCGAACCGATGCCGACGAGTCGCATGTATACCTCCTGCTCGGGGGTTCCAATCCTCGCCGGAGCCCCTGAGCAGGTAAAACGAGTCGCCTAGACCACTGGGGTCAGTCCTCCAGCGGAGCCGGCTCGGGTCGTGGTTTTCGTCGGGGCAGCGGTGGGCGGCGCGGCGGTTCGGGATCGACGTCGTTGCCGGCCAGGTGGTTGACGATGGCGTTCAGGACAGCGGCCGTCGGTACGGCGATCAGTGCGCCGACGATGCCGGCGATCACGACGCCGGTGGCGATGGCGAGGATGACGGCCAGCGGGTGCACGCTGACGGCGCGACCGAGCAGGAACGGCTGCAGGACGTGCGCTTCGAGCTGCTGGACGCCGATGACGACCGCCAACATGACGATGGCGACGACCGGGCCCTTGGCGACGAGCGCGACCAGGACGGCGACGATGCCGCTGACCAGGGCGCCGACGACCGGGATGAACGCACCGACGAAGACCAGGATGCCGATCGCGCTCACCAGCGGCAGGCCGATGATGGCCGCACCGAGTGAGATGCCGATCGCGTCCACGGCGGCGACGATGATCGTGGCCCGGACGAACGCGGTCAGCGAGACCCACGCCTTCCGGCCGGACGAGTCGGCCTTGTCCCGGGCCTGACGCGGGAAGAGCCGGACCAGCCAGGCCCAGATCTTGTCGCCCTGGTACAGGAAGAAGAACAGGCAGAACAACGAAATGAAGAGCCCGGCGACCACATGCGTGGCCGTCGAGCCGACCTCGGCCGCGCGCTGCCCGAGCGCGCCGCCGGAGGTGATCGTGTCCTGCAGTTGCTTGAAGGCGTCGGTGATGTCCTTGTCGGTCAGCCCGAAGTTGAGCCGGGCGAGCTCGCGCAGCTTCTGCACGCCCTCGCCGACCTGCGTCGACAGACTCTCGAACTGCCCGGCGATCTGCGTCCCGACCAGGGTCAGCAGGCCGGCGACGAGCACGATCGTGGCGACCACGGTGATCCCGGCCGCCGGGCCACGCGGCAGCCGCAGCCTCTGCAGGCCGTTCGTGATCGGCACCAGCAAGGCGGTCAGCAGGATGCCGACGGTCACCGGTACGACGACCTCGGACAGGTACTGCATCACGTACCCGATCACGGCCACCGCGGCCACGATCACCAGGAACCGCCAGGACCAGGCGCTCGCGATCTGCATCCCCGACGTCACGCCGGTATCGATCCGCCCCCGGCTCGACGTCGCCATCACGTGATCGTCCGTGGGCACCACCGTGTCGGCGGTCTCCTCGGCCACACTGTTGTCAGCGACCGGACTCTCGTCCTTCGCCTTCCCGTCCTCGCTCATGCACCCCTCCGCAGCTTTGCTTGCTGCTGAGACTAGTGCCCGGTTCGGACGGTTTTATGAATGTTGGCGGCGAGGCCTTCGGCTGCCGTCGGATCGGCGTCGGCGAGGAGGCCGACACCGGCGAGGACATAGTCCTTGTCGACGCAGATCTGAGCGCGCTCGGGGACCAGCCAGCCCTCCTCCTGCGCGTTGACCGCGACCGACCCGAGGATCCGCGCGGCCACCTCCGGACCGTTGTGCCGCAGCACGCCGCCCGACCCGACGAGCAGGTCGACCTCGCGCAGATCCTTCCCGGACCGCTCGATCACCCGGCCGCCCGGACCGAAGACGATCCGCTGCCGACCCGCGTGCCGGCGCAGCGCCACGGTTGCGGCCACGCTCGCCAGGGTCACGTCGTACTGCGTCTCGGCCGGTGAATCCGGCAGGTACGCCGGGTCCGCGTGCCGCCGGGCGGCCGCCGTACCGAGGTCTTCGTCGTCGGGAAGCAGGCCGGATTCGATGCCGGCAGCAACGACCGGTACGGCGCTCCAGCGCATGCCGAGGTCACCTTCGACCGTGCGCGTGACCGGGTGGGTGGCGACCACCTCGCGGCCGAGGTTCGCGTCCTCGGGATCAAGCTCGATGACCGAATGCACGTCGGTCGTCGCGCCGCCGATGTCCACGACCGCCACGTCGCCGTGAAGTTTCGAGAGCACCTCGACACCACGCAGTACGACGTCCGGCGTGGCTGCTCGGACCATCCGGGCGAAGGCGGGATCGCGAGAGAGGTTCTTGCCGCCGATCACGTGCGCGAGGAACATCTCGCGGATCGCGGCGCGGGCGCTGTCCGGCGCGAACACCCCGATCTCGGGGACGACGTTGGCCGCCAGCACATGCGGGACATCTGTGAGGATGGCGGCGATCTCGGCCTGGGCCTCAACGTTGCCTGCGACAACGACCGGCCGTCGCCACTTGTACGTCGCCAGGGTCTGCGCCGCTTTGAGGAGGACGGCGGAGTTGCCGCCGTCGGTACCCCCGGACAACAGGACGACGTCCGGCCGATCCTTGCGCAGTTCCTTCAACGACGTCGGCGTCAGACCACCGTTGACCACGGCAACGACTCGCCCACCACTGGACAGGGCAACCCGCTTGCCCGCCTCCGCGGTCACCAGCTCTTCGTTGCCCACCACACCGATCCGCAGCCCACCGCCCGCACTGGAACAAGCCAGTACGTCGGCCTGCGCGACCCCGCGATCGACCGCCAGCAAGGCCGTCCGGCACGCATGCCAACCGTCCATCACGTCGGTGTCGATCGTGGTCCGATGCTCGGCCCGGGCGACCAGGTCACCCGAGCCCGCATCAACCGCGATCGCCTTCGTGAACGTCGACCCGAAGTCGACCGCCACCACCAACGCCACCGCACTCACCCCCGCTCGCTCGTCAACCCAACCACCGCCCCCATTTGGTGGGCCTGCCCACGCGCTTGTGGGTAAGCCCACGGCCTGCGGCTGGCCCACCCACAACCGGATGGGTCAGCCCATCAAATGGGGTCTCCCCCCCCCGTGCGCGACTCAACCATTTGATGGGTTCACCCACGAGCTTGTGAGCCCCCACCATCTGACGGGCGGCCCTTCCACCATTTGATGGGTTCACCCACGAGCTTGTGGGTGAACCCATCGCATGCGGGTACAGAACCCACAAGCCGATGGGTTAACCCATCAGATGCCAGGAGGTCGGGCGGTCAGGACATGGCGCGGTCGAGGTCCTCGAGGAGGTCCTCGACGGTCTCGATGCCGACGCTCAGGCGGATCAGGTCGGCCGGCACCTCGAGCGGTGTACCGGCGACCGAGGCGTGCGTCATCTTGCCGGGGTGCTCGATCAGGGACTCGACGCCACCGAGCGACTCGCCCAGCGTGAAGACCTCGGCCTTGTTGCAGATGTCGAGCGCCTGCGCCTCGCCGCCGGTGACGCGGAACGACACGATGCCGCCGTACCGCTTCATCTGCTTGGCGGCGGTCTCGTGGCCGGGGTGGCCCTCGACGCCCGGGTAGAGCACCTGGCTGACGGACTGGTGCCGCTGCAGGAACTCGACGACCTTCTCGGCGTTGTCGCTGTGCCGGTCCATCCGCACACCGAGCGTCTTGATGCCGCGCAGCACCAGGAACGAGTCGAACGGGCCGGCGACCGCACCGATCGCGTTCTGGTGGAAGGCGATCTTGTCGGCCAGGCCGGCGTCCCGGACGATCAGTGCGCCGCCGACGACGTCGGAGTGGCCGCCCATGTACTTGGTGGTCGAGTGCACGACCACGTCCGCGCCCAGCTCCAGCGGCTGCTGCAGGTACGGCGAGGCGAACGTGTTGTCGACGACCAGCAGCGCGCCCGCGTCATGCGCGATCTGGGCGACGATGGCGATGTCCGCGACGTTCAGCAGCGGGTTGGTCGGGGTCTCGAGCCAGACCACCTTGGTCTTGCCCGGGCGGATCGCGGCGCGGATCGCCTCCGGGTTGGTGACCGCGGCCGGGGTCATCTCGACACCCCACGCGCCGAGCACCTTGGAGAACAGCCGGAACGTGCCGCCGTACGCGTCGTCGGGGAACACCACGTGGTCACCGGGCACGCACAGCGACCGGATCAGCGTGTCCTCGGCGGCCAGGCCGCTGGCGAACGCGAACCCGCGGGTGCCCGCCTCGACCGCGGCCAGACACTCCTCGAGCGCGGAACGGGTCGGGTTCGCGGAACGGGAGTACTCGTACCCGTTGCGCAGACCGCCGACGCCGTCCTGCTTGTAGGTGCTGGTCGCGTAGATCGGCGGGACGACTGCGCCAGTGGTCGGGTCAGGTTCGTTCCCGGCGTGGATGGCGAGCGTCTCGAAGCCGTAGTGGTGTTCGGAATTCACCGGACCAGCGTACGGCCTGGTCTGCCGTACGCCGAACCACGGTTCCAGCGGCGAGACAGCAGGGATCCGAGTTATCCACAGATGCGTCGAACCCCCTGGCAACTGACCCACGCCGCAGCCTACGGTTGCGGTCAGTAGTTGACGACGCCGTACCGCTGAGAGATGGGACCGGGATGAAGACGCAGGACAGGCCGCTCGACCAGGACGACCTGGCGCTGGCCGATCTCGCCGAGATCCAGGACTGGACCGTGCTGGCCGGTCCCGACGGCGACGAGTCCGGCCCGGAGGTCGTGCGTGCCCTCGTCCACCGCGTGATGGGTCAGACGCCGTGGCAGCCCTGGCCGCTGCAGGCGGGCGAGACCATCGCCGACGAGATGGTGTCCTGGGGGTTCGTGACACCCCGCCGTACGACGCTCATCGTGTTCGACGGCCTGGTCTTCGCGGACTGCCCGGACAGCGGCTGGTCGGCGTACGAGATCGGACCGGACGACATCGGCGCAGCCGAGGCCGGTCTGGATGCGCATTGGCCGGACCACCTGGCTCTGGTCACCCGGCACTTCGGTCAACCCGACTACGTCGGCGACGACAGCAACCCCGACTTCGAGGACGAGTGGGCGCCCGGAGCCGGTGCTGACCACCGTCACCTCGCCGTGTGGATGCGGCCCGGCGCAGAGCTGCGGCTGTACAGCATCCGGCCGTCCAAGGACCCGTTGACCACCTCCGTCGGCGTCAGCTACGCCGTGTACCTCGACTAGGAGAGCTGATGAGCCAGAACACTCCAGAGTTCACCAGGCCGCAGCTCCGGCGCCTCAACCGCGAGTACCGACGAGCCGGCCGGCAGGGCACCAAGGACGCGAAGGCCGCGTTCGCAATGGCGCGTAAGAACGTCAAGAACATGGACCCCGCGCTGCGCGAGGGCATCGGCCGGGCGAACCTGACCGTCAGCGATCTCAGTGCGATGGCGCAGCGCAGTGTCAGCGGGGTTCACAGCGACCGCGACCGCGCGCAGCTCGCTGCGTTGGGGCAGGCGGCGCAGGGCCGTGGCACGGGTCCGCGGAACCAGTCGACGTCGTTGGTCGGCATGCTGTCGAACTCGGTGTCGCGGTGGAACGATCTGCGCCGCGGCACGAAGATGCTGAAGGCCGCGTATGCACAGGCGGCCAAGGACGCCAAGACGATGGACCCGATGGTGCGCGCGCAGATCGGGCACTCCAACATGACGCGCGGCGACCTCAGCTACCTGGCCCAACGCAACCTCACCCAGGCACTGCAGTCACCGGGCGACTTCGAGAGCGCCCCGGGTCAGCAGATGGATCTGGGGCCGCAACGCGAGTCGTTCATGCCGCGTAACCAGGTTGAGTACGCACCGGCGCAGGCGCAACGGCTGGAGATGCTCCGCGGCGAGGTCAGGCAATTGCGCGAGCAGATCGCCAACCTCGAGCAGCAGATAGCCCAGCTAGAAGCGGCCGAACCCCAGCCCCAAGCCGAAACCCAGTCCCCCGAACTGCAGTCCACCGAGGGACAGTCAGCGGAGTCGCCTGAGGCACAGTCGGCCGAGACTCAGCAGCCGGAGGCCCAGTCGCCTGATGCCCAGTCGGCGGAGACTCCGCAGCCGGAGGCTCAGTCCGCCGAGGCTCAGTCGGCAGAGCAGCATGTTGGTCAGCACGAGGTTGTGCCGGCTGACCGCGAGGTTGCCCAGCAGTGGGTGGCCGCAGCCGCGGGCGAGACTCCGCAGCCGGTGCCCCAGGCGAGCGAGGCCCAGTCCCCCGTAGTCCAGCAGCCCGACTCTGAGCAGCACGTCGGTCAGCACGAGGCCGTGCCGACCGACCGCGAAGCCGCTCAGCAGTGGGTCGCCGCAGCCGAAGGCGAAACCCCACAGGCAGCACCCCAGTCGGCAGAAACACAGCAGCCCGCGGCTCAGCAGGCCGGGCCGGAGAGCGCCGTACAGGAGGGCGGTACGCCGCAGACCGGCGTACCGGAGTCCGGGCAGCAGCAGCCGCAAGGGACCGCGCAGCCTGTGTTCCAGGCGGCCGGCGAGGCGCCGACCACACGACCTGGGCAGCCGGCCCAACCGCGGGTGGAGCAGCCCGTGTTCCAGGCCGCAGGCGAGGAGCCGAACCAGGCCGACCGCAAGGCGCAGGCGACCCGCGCGGCCGCGGCCGCCTTCTACGGCACCGCGGAGGTCCAGCGGAGCACGCCGGAGCAGGCCGCCAAGACCGCGCAGTCCGACCCGAACAAGGCAGACCGCAGTACCGGGCAGACCAACGCCCAGAAGAACGACCCCAACGGCCGCGGCTCCCGCTGACCTGCCAATCCCAAAGCACACTGCTACACAGGAGGACGACCGGATGAAGACAGCGGACAGGCCGCTCCACGACGACGACCTGGCCATGGCCGACCTGGCCGAGATCACCGACTGGACCCCAGTAGGTGGCCCCGACAGCGACGACGCCGGCCCAGCCCTCGTCCGCACCCTCGTGGCCCGCGTAACCAACGCCACCGGCTGGCAACCGGTCCCGCTCGCACCGGGCGAGGAGATCGACGCGACGATGTCCTCCTGGGCCTTCACCACCAAGCGCGGCAGCACCTTGGTCGCGTACGACGGCCTCGTGTTCCCCGACACCCGGAACAGTGGCTGGGTCGGGTACGAGGTCAAGCCCGAGGACATGGCCGAGGCCGAGGCCGGCATCGACAAGGTCTGGCCGGACCACCTGGCGCTGGCCCGCAAGCACTGGGGTGAGCCCGACCACCTCGGTGACCACAGCGACCCGCGGTTCCTTCGGCAATGGACACCGAGCGGCTTCGGACCGCGACGGCATGTCGCCGTCTGGCAGCGACCCGGTGCGCAGATCCACCTGTTCAGTGACCAACCCACCCCGGACCCGCTGACGCGCACGGTGAATGTCGGCTACGCGGTCTACATCGATTAGGAGATCGACCATGACCACGCCGCACCAAGGCCCCGGAATGTGGCAGCAAGGCGACATCGACGCCGCCTCTCGCTGGCTCGCCAGCCTCGACAGCGCCGACCAGGTGGCGCTGCGCCGCTCGATGCAGACCCAACGGTCGCTCGCCCCGATCTACAACGCCGTCAACCGCTCGATCGACTTCACTCGTCGCGCCGGTCAGACCATCAGCGCGAGTGCGGTGTCGCTCGCCTCGCAGACCCGCCAGTACGGCCGCGACGCCGCCTCCTGGGCCGGCCGAACCGGAGCGGACCTCGTCGACCGCGCCGCCGACCTGCGCGACCAGGCTGGCGTCGCCGCTGAGGTGGCCGCCATCCGCGTCAACGACGGCCTCGACAGCGCTGGTCGCGCCATCAGCACCGGCGCAGCTGCCACCCGTGACGCCGTCGTCTCCGGTGCCACGGCGACCGGCCGCGCAGCCGTATCCGCGACTCAAGCGACTGGGCGTGCGGCCGTAACCGCGACTCAGGCCACTGGCCGTGCAGCCGTAACCGCGACTCAGGCCACTGGCCGTGCAGCCGTTACCGCGACTCAGGCCACTGGCCGTGCTGCAGCTTCGGCGGCTCAGGCCACCGGCCGGGCGGCCGTTTCCGCGGGCCAGGGAATCGCCGCGACAACCGGCCGGGTGTCCCGCTGGTTCAAGGAGAAGGTC
Organism: Kribbella sp. NPDC058245; assembly: GCF_042882005.1. Taxonomy (NCBI): domain Bacteria; kingdom Bacillati; phylum Actinomycetota; class Actinomycetes; order Propionibacteriales; family Kribbellaceae; genus Kribbella; species Kribbella sp. NPDC058245. Next base: position 120,497 of record NZ_JBHVWY010000012.1, on the reverse strand, counting down.
AGCAACACGACCGGTCGTGCCGCCGCCGGCTTCCACGCGATGAAGGAGTTCAGCGCACCCGACCTGAACGCCCAGTCGGCCCCGACCCCAGGCGGCCCGCAGCTCTCCGCGACCGCGATCACCGGCGTCGCCTCGCAGGTACACGCGTTCGAGACTGCAGGGTCACCGGCAGATCGACAGGCCGCGTTGAACTCGCTCGTCGGATCCATGGACAAGGACAACCAGGCGATGTTGATGGCCGCGCTGATCAACTCCGGCCAAGCCCCGGCCGCCGGTGCGGTCACTGCCACACCGGCACAAACGCCGGACGGACCCACCACTCAAGGCAACCCGGAGAAGGGCCCCGACCTCACCAAGTAACGTCGGCCGACTTGACGCAACCGACTAGTTGCAATAGTTTTATGGCAACTAGTCGGTTGCGATACATGGAGGCAGTGATGGGATTTCCGGATCGGATCGAGCGGACGCTGGAGCTCGGGCATCCGCCGGCGAAGGTGTGGACGGCGCTGACGACGGCCGACGGGCTCGGGACGTGGTTCGGGCAGAACGCCACGATCGACCTGCAGACGGGCGGCAACGCCGTACTGACATGGGAGAACGGCGACAAGGTCGAGCTTCGGATCGAGCGGCTCGAGGAGCCGGCCGTCTTCGGGTACACCTGGCACATCTACGGACTGCCTGAGGACGACCCCCGCCGTACCTATGTCGAATTCACCCTCGAGCCGACGGCCGCCGGCACCCGGCTGACCGTGGTCGAGTCCGGGTTCGCACAGCTTCCGGAGGACGAGTACGCCAAGGCGTTCGGCGGGAACACCGAAGGCTGGGAGCTGGAGCTCGGCGAACTGGTCGAGTACCTCAATGCAGCCTGAGCCATCCCTCGATCGTGAGGCGGTCGCCGAGCAGGTGTTCGTGGCGCTGGCGGATCCGAGCCGGCGCACGATCCTCGCCGAGCTGGCCGCGAGCGGCCCCGCGACGGCGACCGACCTGGCTGACCGGCTGCCGATCACCCGGCAGGCGATCGCCAAGCACCTGACCCTGCTCTCCGAGGCCGGTCTGCTGATCGCCGAGCCCGGCGAACGCCGCCGCGTCCGCTACCGCCTGCACTCGGGCCCCATCCAGCTGGCCCAACAGTTCCTCGCGGCGCTCGCCACCAACTGGGACTCGAACCTCGATGCCCTGAAAGCACACCTCGACGCCCAACCTTGAGCACCCCTCAACCACATTCGCGACCCTTCCATGGTTGACCGGTGCACAAGGTGCGCCAGCCCGGCGACCTTGAGCACCCACCAACCGTCGTCGGGGCTCTGGAACGGTTGAGCCGTGCTCAAGGTCCACCCCCCACCACCTTGAGCACCCCTCAACCACAATCACCCGCTCCACATGGTTGACCGGTGCACAAAGTGCGCGCGCCCGGCAACCTTGAGCACCCACCAACCGTCATCGGGGCTCTGGAACGGTTGAGCCGTGCTCAAGGTTGGTGGGGCGAGGGGATCCCGGGCCCCCTGGTCCGGGATCCCCTTGCCGTTTACTCGGTCGCTTTGAGGCGGACCGTGAACAGGGGCAGCATCCAGTGCAGGAGCGGGCCGATCGACAGTGCGTAGATGATGGTGCCGAAGCCGATCACCCCGCCGAGCGCGAAGCCGATCGCGACGACCGCGATCTCGATCGAGGTGCGGACCAGGCGAATGCTCCAGCCGGTACGGCGGACCAGACCCGTCATCAGGCCGTCCCGCGGACCGGGACCGAACTGGGCGCCGATGTAGAGCGCGCCGGCCAGGGCGTTGACGACCACTCCGGCGAGCATGAAGACGATTCGCAGCCAGAGTGCATCCGGCCGGTCGACCGTCGACAGCGTGAGGTCAGTGGCGAGGCCGATCACGATCGCGTTGCTGATGGTGCCGAGCCCCGGCCACTGGCGCAGCGGGATCCAGGCCAGCAGTACGACGAAGCTCATCACGATCACGACGGTCCCGAAGCTCAGCGGGATGTGCTTGATGATGCCGGAGTGCAGCACGTCCCACGGGTCGAGGCCGAGATTGCCCTGGACCATCAGGCCCATCGAGGCGCCGTACAGGACGAGACCGACGTACAGCTGGACCAGGCGGCGCGGCAGGTGGCCTGCTTTGAGCTGCTGGATCGGGTTGAGCACGGCGAGCTGACGGGGAGGGGCTACGGAAGTGGCGGTCACCTCTTCAGTTTGCAGGCCAACTGGCCTGGTGATCGATAGCCAATTGCGCAATAGTGGACTGCATGATTGGGCAACAGCTTCCAGCCAGCACGCTCAGTGGTCTGCTCGGAGCGTGGTCGGACGACGCGGGACCGGCGTACCGGGTGCTCGCCGAGCGGCTCCGCCTGCTGATCGCGGACGGGCGGATCATGCCCGGCGCGCGGCTGCCGAGTGAGCGGGAGCTGACCGATGCACTCGGAGTCAGCCGGACCACGGTGGCATCGGCGTACCGGGAGTTGCGTGACAGTGGCTACCTGGTCAGCCGGCGCGGGTCCGGGAGTGTGACCGCGCTGCCGTCGAAGGTCGGGCCGGAGCTCGGGCGGCACCACGCGCCCGGGATCGACACGGAGGGGCTGTACGACTTCACCTGCGCGGCACCGGCCGCCGTACCGGGAATCAGTACGGCGGTCGCCGCGGCGGCCGTGGAGTTGCCGGGTCACCTGGCGACGCCGGGGTATCACCCGCAGGGGTTGCCGGAGCTGCGGGCCGAGATCGCGGCGACGTACAACGAACGCGGGTTGCCGACCTCACCGGACCAGATCATCGTCACCGCCGGAGCGCTGGCCGCGACCTCGATCGCGATCCGGGCGTTCACGCAGATCGGCGACCGGGTACTGACCGAGAGCCCGACGCACCCGAACTCGGTCGACGCGATCCGGCGCAGCGGCTGCCGGGTCGTGGCCGCGCCGATGAGCCCCTACGGCTGGGACCTGCCGTTGCTGGAGGCAACCATCCGGCAGACGTCGCCGCGGGCCGCCTGGATGGTGGTCGACTTCCAGAATCCAACCGGTTGGTTACTTCCGGCCGCGGACCGGCAGCAGCTCGCGATCGCCTTCGCACGCAGCCGGACGACCGCGATCATCGACGAGACGCTCGGCGACCTGTGGCTGGACGGCCAGGAGATGCCGCCGCCGTTCGCGTCGTACCACCCCGAGGGCGTGATCACGCTCGGTTCGGTCAGCAAGTCGTACTGGGGTGGGCTGCGGATCGGGTGGATGCGCGTCCCGTCACACCTGGTCGCCCGGGTGCTCGATGCGCGGGCGTCACTCGACCTGGGCGCACCTGTGCTGGACCAGCTCGTCGTCGCTCAGTTGTTGCGGGACCGCGCGACCCTACTCCCGGAGCGCCGTGCCGAGCTGGCGCGGCGTCGCGACGCCCTGGCGGTCGCTGTGTCGACTGAGCTCCCGGACTGGCGGTTTGAGTTGCCAGGTGGCGGCCTGTCCCTGTGGTGCGAGCTCCCGGAACCCGTCGGCTCCAGTCTGGTCGGCGTGGCCCAGCGGAACGGCGTACTGATCGTGGCCGGCTCCCGCTTCTCTCCTGACGGCGGCCTGGAGTCCTTCATCCGGCTCCCCTACACGCTGGAACCAGATGCGTTGCGGGACGGCGTCCACCAACTGGCTGCGTCGTACCGGTCTCTTACCGACGCCCGGAGCACCCCAGGCTTCACCCCGGCGATGATCGCCTGACGTCATCGTCCCGTAAGGGGGCCGGGGAAGGTTCACCCCAGGGGCCTTGTTGAGAGACTATGAGAGTCAACTGCGAGAGGCGTGAGAATGTCGTTCTTCAAGCGGAACACAGCCCTGGTCGAGCCGGAGCGCGCACTGCCCGGCCGCCCCACCCCCGGCTACACCGTGCCGGCCGAGAACATCGTGCTGCACACACCGCAGACCGCCACCGCCCCTGAGGGGTTCGAGGAGGTCTGGTTCGGTACCGGCTGCTTCTGGGGTACCGAGGAGATCTTCTGGCAGCTCCCCGGCGTCTACACCACCGCAGTCGGGTACGCGGGCGGCTACTCCCCCAACCCGACGTACGAGGAAGTCTGCACCGGCGGCACCGGCCACACCGAAGCAGTCCGCGTGGTCTACGACCCCACCAAGACCACCTTCACCGACCTGCTGAAGGTCTTCTGGGAGACCCACGACCCGACGCAGGGCATGCGCCAGGGCAACGACCTGGGCTCCCAGTACCGCTCCGCCATCTACTACACCACCGACGCCCAGCGCGCCGAGGCCGAACGCACCCGCGACCTCTACGCCCCCGTCATCAAGCCCCTCGGCTACGGCGACATCACCACCGAGATCGCCCCGCTCGGCTCCCACTACTACGCAGAGCCCTACCACCAGCAGTACCTGCACAAAAACCCCAACGGCTACCGCTGCCACAGCAACACCGGCGCCAAGTTCCCGGCTGGCGCATAACCCTCCCGGGTGGGCGTGATCGCGCCCACCTTTCGGCCCCACCGCGATGCCAACCAACCCGGCACCGCGTGGGGCCTTCGTCATATGCGCATGCCTCGGCCCGCGGGCTCGGTGTCTCCAGCGCGGGCGGACCGCTGCCACCCACTAACCCGCCTGGAGGGCCCTCGAGCGAGAGGTGCTGAGCGTGGGACGGGTGAGGCGCCGAGACTTAGTCGGTGGTGGAGGTCCGCAAGCCGGGTTGGCGTTGTTGCTGTGGCAGCATGCGGGGGCGGGCATCGTCGGCCGGTTGCCCGCTCTTCGACTTCACCAAGCTGTTCATCGAGCTGGCCGGGCAGCAACGCGGAACCGGCTACCCGTGGTGGGAGCCGTTGTTCGACGGGTACGGCGGCGCACCGGATCTGCACGTCATGCGGCTACTGCTTGCCGCCAGCAACCACATCAACTTCACGTGTCTGGGCGACTACTCCTGGGCCGGCGATCGAGAAGCCATCCTGACCGTAACCAGCCGGGAAACCTGCTCGGCTAACGATGCTCGACTGTGGCGGGGCGCCCCTGGGCGTAGGTGATGACGGTGAGGGCTGCGTTGGCGTGGTTGATAGTGAGCCAGCGCCAGGGCGGGGCTTCTAGGGCGTCGCGGATGAGCCAGGCGATGAGGAAGTTGTGGGTGACTAAGAGGTCGGTCGGGCCGGTGAATCGTGTTAGGGCCTCTTGGGCCAGGCGGGGTCCGGTGGTGAGTTCTTCGGGGGTGGCCTGGGCGAGGAAGTCGAGGTAGTAGGCGGCGGAGTCTGGTGGGAGCTCCGCCGGCTGCGGGACGTATGGGATGTAGTCACCGGCAACTGCAGAGGACTTGAGCGGGGCTTGGTGGCGCAGTTGCTCGCTGATGAGGTGGGCTGTTTGGGTGGCTCGTGGGAGGGGGCTGTGGTGGATGGTGTTGAAGACAACGTCCTGCAGTCGTTGGCCGAGCAGGACTGCCTGGTGACGGCCGCGGTCGGTCAGGCCGCTCTCGTCGGGTAGTGCTTCGGCATGCCGGACTAGGTAGAGGTGTCGGGTCATGCAGGGATGGACGCCGGCCGGTGGTCACCGGTTCGGTGGATTGACCGCGGAGGTCGCTGGACGTACGGCGGCTGCCGGAGCGATCGTCGTACCGGTATGTCTATGCCCTGATGTACCGCTGGCAAGGCGGTCCTGATACCGGCGGCCACGTGACTTCGGTCTTCCTGACGCGGGGTGAGGCAGAGAGTGAGCGCGCCCGGAGGGAAGCGGACGCGGGCGACGAGTGGTGGATCGAATCGGTACCGGTCGGGGTGTGAACCCGCGGCAACCGTTGCCCAGGGCCCGTGATTGAATCTCACTTTGCCGAAGTGAGGAGCAGTAGTGAGCAAGTTGATGCGTGCGCTGGTTGGGATTCCGGCAGCGGTGGTGTTGATCTCGGCGGGAACAACGGTCGCGGCGTCTGCTGCCACGGGGAAGCCCAGTGGACCGCCGCCGTCGGGCTTCGGCGTGACGTGCGTTTCGACCACCGGGGCGAAGGCGTGCTTCGGTGAAGCCGCCGACAAGGTGTGGGTGAAGGACACCAAGGCGAACGGTGACAGCGCCGTCGGCACGATCTACAACACCGACTCGGGGCCGGACTGGTACCGCGAGTGCTTCAACACCCGCGGCGAGGCCGGTGGCTGGGTGATGTGCGACTTCGACGTCCCCGAGAACCGTGAAGGTCTCCTGTGGGCCGTCAACAAGCCCTGGGTCGGCAACGAGAAGAGCGTCAAGATCTGGACCACCTTGATCTGACCCACCCTCGGCTGTCACATCTGCTCGCCGTGTTCTGTCTGACCTCTTGTACGTCGGGCGGACAGAGCGAGGAGCGGATGATCGAGACGGTGGCGGGGTTGCGGGAACACTTGCAGTGGGCGGTGGAACTGGAGCACGCGACGCTCCCGCCGTACCTGTGCGCTTTGTACTCGCTGGATCCCGCGGTGAACGCGGAGGCGATAGAGGTCGTCAGCAGTGTGTTCGTGGAGGAGATGATCCACCTCTCGATCGCTGCGAACCTGCTGAATGCGGTGGGCGGCGACCCGCGGCTGGATACCCCGGACCTGTTGCCGGGGTATCCGTGCCAGTTGCCGCACAGCGACATCCAACTGGAGTTGCTGCCGTTCGGGTCCGAGGCACTGGAGATGTTCCTGCGGCTCGAACTGCCCGAGGCTCCGGGGGCGCCGGTGGAAGGCGATGAGTACGAGACGATCGGGCAGTTCTACGACGCGGTCGAAGCCGGCCTGAAGGATCTGTGCGAGACGCTCGGCGAAGACAAGGTGTTCACCGGCGACCCGGCGCGGCAGGTGACGGCGGGGCCGTTCCACCACACGGATGGGACGTTGAGCGAGGTCACGGATCTCAAATCGGCGTTGGCCGCGCTGGAGGAGATCGTCGAGCAGGGCGAGGGTACGTCGCGCGGTGGGGTCTGGGACGGCGACGGCGACTTCTTCCACCCGGACCGCGATGAGGTCGCGCACTACTACCGCTTCGAGGAGCTCAAGCTCGGCCGCCGTTATCAGCGCGGCGACACCCTGCAGTCCGGCCCGACCGGCGACCCGGTGACGGTCGACCTCGCCGGTGTGATCCCGATGCAGGCGAACCCGCAGCCGTCGAAGAACCCGGAGATTCGCCAAGCCCAGCAGGCCTTCGACAACATGTATTGCACTGTGCTCTACCTCCTGGAGCAGGCGTTCAACGGTGAGCCCACGCTCATCCGCGACGCGACCCGCACCATGTTCGGGCTCAAGGCCGCGACGCTCCAGCTCCTGACGCGAAAGGAGGCCGACGGCACCACCCCCGGTCCGACCTTCACCTACATCGCCCCGGAGGACCGCACCTAGAATCGACCCCATGATCACTCACGAATTGATGCCCGAGGCAATCAGCAACCGCCCGGGCCGGGTGATCGTGCTCAACGGTACGTCGTCCGCCGGCAAGTCGAGTATCGCGACGGAGCTGCTCGACGTACTGGAGGACGTCTGGTACCACGTGAAGATCGACGCCTTCCGCCGGATGCTGCCGCACCGCGACTGGACCGACGAGGCCTACCTCCCGGTCCTTCAGCGGACCGTCCTCGGCTTCCACCGCGCGGTGGCGGGGATGGCGGCGGGCGGCAACAACGTGGTCGCCGACTACGTCCTCGGCGAGCGTTGGCGGCTGGCCGACGCCCTCGACGTACTCAAGGATGTGCCAGTCCTGTTCGTCGGCGTTCGCTGCTCACTGCCCGAACTCGAACGCCGCGAGACCGCCCGCGGGAACCGCAGGATCGGCCAGGCCGCCATGCAGTTCCCGGTCGTCCACGCCCACGGCCTGTACGACGTTGAGGTCGACACCGAGCGGAATTCCCCACGCGAGTGCGCGCTGCTCATCCGTGACCGCTTGGCCGCCGGACCCCCGACGGCCTTCGACCAGTTGCGACGGCGTCAGCCCATCGACTTCTGACCGTCGATGGCCTCGCGAACGATGTCCGCGTGGCCGGCGTGCTGCGCGGTCTCCGCGGTCACGTGCAGGAAGACCCGCCGTACCGTCCAGAAGACGCCCGGCGGCTGCCACGGGGCGGCCGGGAGTTCGTAGCTCGCGTCCAGGTCGAGGGTGCGCACCAGGTCGTCGGTGGCGGCCGCGACCTTCTCGTACGCCGCCAGTACGTCGGCCAGCGTCTCCCCGTCGACCAGCCGGAAGTTGTCGGCCCACTCGGCCATCACCTCCGGGGTGTACTCCTTCGTCGTGTCCTTGCCCTGCGCGAAGTCCTGCCAGTTCTTCTCCACCGCGGTCACGTGCTTGATCAGCCCACCGACCGTCAGCTCACTGATCGTGCTCCGGGTACTCGCCTGCTCGTCGGTCAGCCCCTGCGCGGTGTACCGCAGGAAGTGCCGGCGGCTGCCCAGGAGGTCGATGATGTCGTCCCGCTCGTTCGTCGTCATGCTTCGACTCTAAGAGAAGTAGCGGCCAGATGATGTCCTCTACCTCCCCCGAAATCAGAAGACTTCCCGACCGCCCGGCACCTACTCTGCGCCCATGGAGATCCGCGCGCTGCAGCCCGAAGACCCACCGGTGATCGCCGCCGCCTTCGAAGAACTCGGCTGGCCCAAACCGGCCTCCCAGTACGAGCGCTACCTCGAGGAGCAGACCGCCGGCACCCGCGACATCCTCGTCGCCTGGGTCGACAGCCAGTACGCCGGTTATGTCACGATCCGCTGGGAGTCGCCGTACCAGCCCTTCAACGGCATCCCCGAGATCCAGGACTTCAACGTCCTCCCCAACCTCCGCCGCCAAGGCATCGGTACGGCGCTCATGGACGCCGCCGAATCCCTCGTCGCCACCCGCTCCCCCACCGTCGGCATCGGCGTCGGCCTCTACCCCGACTACGGCAACGCCCAACGCCTCTACGTCCGCCGCGGCTACCTCCCCGACGGCCGCGGCCTCATCTACGACGGCCGCCAAGTCGCCCCCATGGAAACAGTCCGCAACGACGACTCCCTCACCCTCATGTTCACCAAGGACCTGAAGCCCTGACTCAGCTGTCGAACCACACGACCCAACGCACGTTGTCGGCTCCGTACCGCGAGCTGAGCGCACCGAGCCGTGCAAGGTCAGCCGCGAGCTCACCCAGTACGTCGCGGCGCCGCATCCGCTCCACTCGCCAGACGGTGTAGCCGCGGCACCATCGGGTACCCCCGGTGGTAGGCCCGGCCACAAAATTTAGGGCTTGTGACATAGGTGTGGTTCGCGCGTTGTCGGACCGGCGGGTTGCCGTCCAATCGCAGGGTCTCGGGCGATGTGATCGGCGAATGTGGCGAGTGTGTCGGCGACTGAACGCACTGTGCTGCTGGACATCGATTCCTGGCGGCAATCTCCTACCACTCGACATCGGACCACTGGTCCTGCACAGCGACTGAACCCACCGTGCTCGCCGGGGCAGAGGATGCGGCGGGAAGGGCGTGGGGGTGGCGGGGGCGGACCGCCAGCACCGTCGAACTCTGCACGGCTCGGACAGTCCACGCTCAGCATCACCTGCACGAGCAGCCGCACGAGAGGTTAGACGGTGACCCAGGTCCGGCATCCCGGGGGCGCGCGCCGGACACAATCCGGGGATGAGCACCCCCCGCGGGGACCTTGAACACGCTATGCCTTGTTCACAGTCCCCATTTCCTGTCCACACCCCCAGCAACTACAAGCACGTCACCCACCGCCAACGGTGGCACAGCGCCCAGCCAGCCCACCGGTCAACCGACCCACCACACGGGGAAGAGACCAGTACGCCGCACCACCCACGAATGGATCAGAAGAGCCCAAAACTTAGCCGGACGCCGATCGTCCGGAATCGTCGTTAGCGTGAGGACTATGACTGAGAACTTGGTGGGGCGGGACTTTCGTGGGGGTTTGGTGCGGGAGGTGGACTTTCGGGGCGCTCGGTTCGAGCGGGTGGGGTTCATCGGAGCCGTCATGCGTGGGGTGGAGTTCAACCGGGCTTCGGTCGATGGGGACATCGAGGGGTTGGTGATCAACGGGGTGGAGGTGGGGCCGTTGATCGAGGCGGAGCTGGATCGGCGGGATCCCGAGCGGGTGAAGATGCGGCCTGCCGACGCGGACGGGTTCCGCGAGGGGTGGGACGTGGTGGAGCGGTTGTGGGCGGGGACTGTGGAGCGGGCCCGCGCGTTGCCGCCGGCGAAGTTGCATGAACGGGTGGACGGTGAGTGGTCGTTCATCCAGACGTTGCGGCACCTCGTCTATGCGACGGACGTGTGGATGTGCCGGGTGATTCAGGGCGATCCGGAGCCGTGGGATGCGCTGAGCCTGCCGTTCGACGGGGCGACGCCGGATCCGCGGTTGCCGTGGGACCTCGACGTACAGCCGAGTCTCGACGAGGTGCTGAAACTGCGGCACGACCGGATGGGCCGCGTCCGCCGGTACGTCGACCAGTTGACCGACGCGGAACTCGATTCACAGACCACGCCGGTCGAGGGTCCGAGCTGGCCCCGGCGGCGGCGTACGACATCAAGATGTGTCTCGAGATCATCCTCAACGAGGAATGGCAGCACCGCCTGTACGCCGAGCGGGACCTACAGTTGCTGTAGTCGCTGCTGTATCGCGGCGGGGCAGCGGGTGTCGTGATCGTCCGTGCACAACATCGCGGCGGGATCGTCGAGGACCAGTTGGCGGGTCGCGTCGAGGACGGCGGCGATCGGTACCCGGCGGGCGCGGCAGTCGCCGATCATCACCTCGGTGGTTGCCGGACGCAACAGTGGCTCGATCAGATCGAAGTGTGTGCTCGACCCGGAGATGTTCGGGAGCTCCGCCCACGACCCGTCGCCGACCTTCGCGTACCGGTAGAACCGCGACCGCCCCAGGTGCTGCTCAGCCACGTGAATCGTCGTGTTCGACGTGTGCCCGACTCCCAGCAGCAGTACGTCACCGCCGAGCGCCTCGATCGGGCCGAGCGGCCAGTCCAACCGCTGCGCCGCTAGAACTTCCGACGCCCGCTCCCCCACGGCCAGGAACGCCATCAGCGGATGCGAACTCCGCAGCGGCGCGAACGACGTCCGCAGTACGTCGGGGATCCGCCCCAGCCACCGATCGACCGGCAGATCATCCCGGTACGCCGTCGCGCGGGCGACGCTCGCGTCGAAGGTCGCCCAGTCCTCGGTCGGCGGATACGCGTTGTGCGATCGCGCCAACCCCGGCGGCGCCCCAACCCCGGTGAGGTCGAAGGTCCACCCCGGCATCAACACCGTGCCACAGGTCTCCACGAGCGCCTGGCACACCGCCTCCGCCCCACCATCGACGTACCCGAAGGAACTGAGCGACGAGTGCACGAGTACGTCGGACGACCGGTCCAGCCCCAACCGTCGCAGGCCGTCGGTGATCTCGGTGCGAGTGACCATCGCAAAAGCATGTCAGCTGAAACCCCACCACGCCTTAGAATTTCGGCATGCGTGAGCGGGTATTGAGGGCGGCGGCGGAGTGGTCTTGGGTGCCGCCGGATGCGCGGGACGTCGTCACCGACGACTACCGGGCGATTGTGTACGGCGGACGTGGGCCGACCGTGCAGTGGTCGTCGACCGGGCGGCCGCTCGATGAGGTGATCGCGGAGGTGCGCGAACTGGGACAGCCGGTGCGGTGGTGGGTGGATGATCGCACCCGGCCGGCGGATACCGGAGAAGTCTTGCAGGGCAAGGGATTTCGCGAGGTCGAGGTGGTTGAGGTGCTGGCGCATGAGCTGCCAGGCGACCTCAGCGCGAGGCTCGACGTACCGGATGATGTGGTGGTGCGGCCGGCGTTGGATGCGGCCAGCATCGAGGCGGCCGCGGCGGTGGACTCCGAGGTGTTCGGATGGCCGCCGCCGAGCCGGAATGAGCTCGATCACGAGATTGCCGCGGCGGCGCGCGGTGAGCGGTCGCCGCTGCGGTTCGTGGCGGAGATCGACGGCGAGATCGTGGGCGCGGCCGGGTACACGTTGCTCGGTGACGTGGTCGGCCTGTGGGGTGCCAGCGTCCTGGAGAAGGCGCGCGGCCGAGGTGCCTACCGAGCCCTGATCGCCGCCCGATGCGAGGCCGCGGTCCAGGCCGGCGCAAACCTCGCGCTCGTCAGCGCCCGCACCGCGACCAGCGCCCCCACCCTCCTCAGAATCGGATTCATTGCCTACGGCACCAAACGCTGCTACCAGCTCTGAACGCACCGGTAGGTCGTGAGCGCACCGATCAGGTGAGAGGGTTGGGGCGTGGAGGCGTTGAAGCGGTGGGCGTTGGCGGCCGGACTTGGGTTGGGACTGGTCTGGGCGGTGGTGGTGTCGGCGTCGATGCCGAGTTGGTGGGATCCGAGCAAGTCGTGTTTCGAGAAACTCGGCCCGAGGGTCAGCCCGGACGCGACCGTCCATACCGGCTGGTTCCCGCCGTCCGCGACCTGTGACTTCGGCGGCGGCGACGTTCGTGACTACCTCTCGACCACCCAGTCGGTGGTCCTCTCGATCGCCGGCCTCCTCATCCTGGCGATCATCGTCGCGGGCATCGCCTTCACCCTCCAAGGCCTCAAAGGCGACCCGGGCCTGACGAGATCGGCCGACGGCGTCGATCTCAAACGGAGGCACCGCAACCACCTCCTGTACGGCGCTCTCGACGTACTCGTGGTCGTCGCAGTCCTGACCGGGCTCAATGTGGCAGCCATCATCTTCGGCGAGCTCATCGGTGGGATCCTGTTCGCGATCACCGCTCTCGCGGGCCTCGCCGCGCTCGCCGCCGTCCTGGACCGCCATACCGGTCCACTCCCCAGCACTGCGCTCGCCAGCCGCCGCCGCGGCGCCGCGACCGGTGCGATCATCCTCGGCGTGGTCGTCGCGGCCACCGGCCTCACCGGCCAACTCCCGTTCTTCCGCCTCTGGGCCGCCCCACTCGCCGCCGTCACGTATGCCGTCGTCGTCCACCAGCAGTGGACCAAAGCAGCCGTCCCCGTAAAGTCTGAACTGTGAGCATCATCGGCGGAGCAGGTCAGGTCCTCAGTGAGGACGAGGTCACGACGTTCATCGGTACCGCGCTGGACGGTGCAAACCTTGCCGGCCGCAGCGTCTGTGTGATCGTGCCGGACGCGACGCGTAGTTGCCCGCTGCCGCTGCTGATCCGCGCGGTGCACGATGCGCTGCACGGCAAAGTCAGTAAGCTCACCATCTTGATTGCCCTCGGCACCCATGCCGAGATGACGCCGGAGGAACTCCGCAAGCACCTCGGCGGCGAGTACGACGGAGTGCTCAACCACGAGTGGTGGAAGCCGGAAACCTTCGTCGACCTCGGCACGATCAGCGCTGAGAGGGTCCGCGAGATCTCCAACGGAATGCTGAACGACGAGGTCCCGGTGCGGCTCAACCGAGCCGTCGTCGAGCACGACGTGGCGCTGGTCGTCGGCCCGGTCTTCCCGCACGAGGTCGTCGGCTTCTCCGGTGGCAACAAGTACTTCTTCCCCGGTGTCGCCGGCCAGGAGGTCATCGACGTCTCGCACTGGCTCGGCGCCCTGATCACCAGCGCGAGCATCATCGGCACCCTCGGCGTCACCCCGGTACGCGCCCTGATCAACGAGGCCGCCGCGCTGATCCCGGCCGAGAAGCTGGCACTCGCCGTCGTCGCCCAATCCGGTACGGATGCGCTGCACGCCATCGCGTTCGGCGACACCGTCGAGGCGTGGCAGGAGGCGGCTCAGGTCTCCGCGCAGACCCACGTCACCTACCTCGACAAGCCGGTACGACGGGTTGTCTCGGTGATGCCCGAGAAGTACGCCGACATCTGGACCGCGGCGAAGGGCTTCTACAAGCTCGAGCCCGTGGTCGCCGACGGCGGCGAGGTCATCCTCTACGCGCCACACGTCACCCGGATCGCCGCGATGCACCCCGAGATCGAGGAGATCGGGTACCACTGCCGCGACTACTTCCTCGGCCAGTGGGAGAAGTTCCGCGACGTCCACTGGGGCGTCCTGGCCCACTCGACCCACCTCCGCGGCGCGGGCACCTGGGATCCGGTCACCGGTGAGCACCTCCGCGTCCAGGTCACCCTCGCGACCGGCATTCCGGAGGACGTCGTACGGGGGGCGAACCTCAACTACCTCGACCCGGCGACCGTCGATCTGGCCGCGTACGACGCCGACCCCGACACTCTCGTCGTACCGAATGCCGGTGAGGTGCTGCATCGCCTGGCAGGAAGCGGAAAGACCGGTTCCCACGAGGCGTGACCGACCGGTAACCTCGGGCCCTATGACAGAGGTCGTGATCATCGGGTCCGGTTTCGCCGGTTTATGCATGGCGATCAAGCTCAAGCAGGCCGGATGCGAGGACTTCGTCATCCTGGAGAAGGCCGACCGCCTCGGCGGCACCTGGCGCGACAACACCTATCCCGGGTGCGCGTGTGACATCCCGTCGTACCTCTACTCGTTCTCCTTCGAGCAGAACCCGCACTGGACGCGGATGTTCGCACCCTGGGACGAGATCCTCGAGTACCTCGAACGCACCGCCGACAAGTACGGCGTCGCCGACAAGATCCGGTACGGCGCCAAGGTCACGGAGGCCGCGTTCGACGAAGAGAGCGGCTACTGGACGGTGACGGTCAACGACGAAGAGGTCATCCAGGCCCCGGTCCTGGTGGCCGGCGTCGGCGGTCTGCACGAACCCAAGCTGCCCGACATCCCGGGCCTCGACTCCTTCGCCGGTACGACGTTCCACACCGCGCACTGGGATCACACCCACGACCTCACCGGCCGCCGGGTGGCCGCGATCGGGACGGGTGCCTCGGCGGTGCAGTACGTGCCGCAGATCGCGCCGATCGTCGAGCACCTGGACGTCTACCAGCGGTCGGCGGCGTGGATCACGCCGAAGCCGGACCGCGCGATCGGGCCGCGGGAGCGCGCTCTGCATGCCCGCTTCCCGGCCGGACAGCGGCTGATCCGCAACGCGATCTACTGGGGGCTGGAGGCGCGCGGTGCCGGCTTCGCAGGCAATCCGCGGTTGATGAAAACCCTTGAGCTGCAGGCGAAACAGCACCTGCGCAAGCAGATCCCGGACCCCGATCTGCGGGCCCGCCTGACGCCGGACTATCAGATCGGCTGCAAGCGGATGATGGTCTCGAACGACTACTACCCGGCCTTCAACCGGTCGAACGTCGACCTGGTCACGACCCCGATCACCCGGATCACGCCGACCGCCGTCGTCACCGCCGACGGCATCGAACGGCCGTGCGACACGATCGTGCTCGGCACCGGGTTCGCGCTGTCGGCGAACCTGACCCGGATGCCGATCCTCGGCAAGGACGGCACCGATCTCGCCGAGCACTGGAAGCGCGACGGCGTCGGCGCTCACCTGGGCATCACCGTGGCCGGCTACCCGAACCTGTTCCTGCTGATCGGGCCGAACACCAACACCGGTCACTCCTCCGCGGTCTTCATGATCGAGGCGCAGGTGCGCTACGTGATGCAGACGCTCGACCTGCTCCGGCGCCGAGGAGCGAAGTACGTCGAGGTCCGCGAGGAGGCTCAGCAGAAGTTCGTCGACGGCGTCCAGCGCGACCTCAAGGGCACCGTCTGGGAGTCGGGCTGCACGAGCTGGTACAAGGACGCCGACGGGCGGAACACCGGTATCTGGCCGCACTTCACGACCAGCTACTGGCGCCGTACCCGCAAGCTCGATCCCTCGGACTTCGTGCTCGTGAAGTAGGGGTCGCCCGGACTCCCTAAGGATGAGTCCTCAGGGTCGGGTATACGACCTAGGGATGAAGCGAATACCGGTCTAGGGACCGATGTCCGGAAGGGCGATCTGAAGGAACCTTGAGATATGGAAATCCTTCAGATCGCGGGAGCAGCAGCCATCGTCATCGGCATCATCGTGATGGCCCTGCTCGCCATCGTGCCTTCGGTCGTAGACCGTTAAGTCTCTCCCCAACGGGAGAGTCAGTCGGCGGACAGATGGACCAGCAGGTCCTGCCGGGTCAGTACGCCCACCGGCTTGCCGTCGTCCAGCACCATCAGGGCGTCGCGACCCTCGAGCAGCTCGACCGCCTTGCTGACGGCCTCGCCGGCACCAAGGGACGGCAACGCCGCATCCATGTGCTGCTCGACCATGTCGGCCAGCCGCGCCTTGCCGGAGTACAACGCGTCCATCAGCGTCCGCTCCGACACCGCGCCGGCCACCTCGGCCGCCATCACCGGTGGCTCCGCGCGGACCACGGGCATCTGGGAGACGCCGTACTCGCGCAGGATCGCGACCGCTTCGGCGATCGTCTCGTGCGGGTGGGTGTGCACCAGCGGCGGCAGGCTGCCGTCCTTGCCGGCCAGCACGTCACCGAGCGTGGTGCCCTGCCGGGCGTGCGCGAGGAACCCGTACTGCGCGAGCCAGTCGTCGTTGAAGACCTTCGTCAGGTAGCCACGGCCGCCGTCAGGCAGCAGTACGACGATCACCGCGTCGGGATCGTTGATCTCCTGCGCGAGCCGGATCGCCGCGGCGGCCGCCATACCGGCTGAGCCGCCGACCAGCATCGCCTCTTCGCGGGCGAGCCGCCGGGTCAGCGCGAACGAGTCCGCGTCCGAGACCTCGATGATCCGGTCGCAGATGTCACGGTCGTAGGTCTCCGGCCAGAAGTCCTCACCGACGCCCTCGACCAGGTACGGACGGCCGGAGCCACCGGAGTAGACCGAGCCCTCGGGGTCGGCGCCGATGATCTGCACCTTGCCGCCCGAGACCTCCTTGAGGTACTTGCCGGTGCCGCTGATCGTGCCGCCGGTGCCGACGCCCGCCACGAAGTGGGTGATCCTGCCGTCGGTCTGCTCCCAGAGCTCAGGACCGGTGGTCTCGTAGTGCGAGCGCGGGTTGTTCTCGTTGGCGTACTGGTTCGGCTTCCAGGCGCCCTCGATCTCGCGGACCAGGCGGTCGGAGACGTTGTAGTACGAGTCCGGGTGTTCCGGCGCGACCGCGGTCGGGCACACCACGACCTCGGCGCCGTACGCCTTGAGCACATTCCGCTTGTCCTCGCTGACCTTGTCCGGGCAGACGAAGACGCACTTGTAGCCCTTCTGCTGGGCCACCATCGCGAGGCCGACCCCGGTGTTCCCGGAGGTGGGCTCGACGATCGTGCCGCCCGGCTTCAGCTCGCCGGAGGCCTCCGCGGCCTCGATCATCCGGACCGCGATGCGATCCTTCACCGAGCCACCGGGGTTGAAGTACTCGACCTTGGCCAGGACGAGTGGTTTCGCCCCGTCCGTGGTCTTGGTCAGTCTGACCAGCGGGGTGTTGCCGACCAGGTCCAGGAGAGATTCTGCGTAGCGCACAGCCTCAGACTAGCGATCCTCGTGTCGTTTCCCCTATTTCACTTGCGTGTACGTGACAGCGTGTAATCCTTGTACTCATGAGTAAAGGCAAAGCCAGGGCCGCGAAGAGATTGGCCCAGGCCGCAGCCTTCGGGGGCGGGGGGCTCGGACTCATCGGAGCCACGCTGTACGGCGTACTGACCGCAGAGGCCGAGTACGCCAAGCGTGTGATCGGCCCGATGCGGTACTACCCCACTCCGGGGAGCGGTCTGTACGGCAGATATCCAGGTCACCCGATCACGTTCGCCATGCTCGGCGACTCCAGCGCGGCCGGCTACGGCACCGACACCCCTGACGAGACTCCCGGCGTGATGCTCGCCTCCGGGCTCACCGACCTGGCCGAGCGCCCGGTCCGGCTGGTCGACGTCTCCAAGACCGGTGCCAAGTCGTCCGATCTGGCCCAGCAGGTCGACGCCGCCCTCCAGGCCGGACCGCACGTCGCGGTCATCCTGATCGGTGCGAACGACATCAAGGCGCAGATGTCGCCTTCGGTCTCCGTCCGGCTGCTCTCAGCCGCAGTACGGCGGTTGCGCGCGGCGAACTGTGAGGTCGTCGTCGGCACGTGTCCGGACCTCGGCGTGGTGCCGACGATGATGCCGCCGCTGCGCCAGTTCGCCCGGGCGTGGAGCCGCCGGCTCGCGGCCGCGCAGACCATCGCCGTGGTCGAGGCCGGCGGCCGGACGGTGTCGCTCGGCTCGCTGCTCGGACCGACCTTCAAGGCCGACCCGTTGATGTGGGGCCGGGACAACTTCCACCCGTCCGCCATCGGGTACGCCGCTGCCTCGGCCGCGCTGCTGCCCTCCGTGGCGGCCGCGATGGGCGTTGGGGCGGAGTCGTTCGTCCACCCGGAGTCGTTCCGGGGCGAGAAGATCCTGCCGATCGCGGACGCCGCCGTACAGGCTGCTCGCACGGCCGGCACCGAGGTCGTGGCGACCGAGGTGGCTGGGCGCACGCGCGGGCCGCGGGGTCGCTGGGCCGAGCTGCGGCACCGCCGCAGGCACCCGAAGGCCGAGATCGACCGGGTCGAGCCGGAGGCCGAAACCGAATCCGGGTCTTTGATCAACAGCTGAAACAAGTTCCGGAACCGGCAGGGCGTTGACTGGGAGCGCTTCCAGTCACACGCTCCAACTCCCGCCCCATGAGTTCCGGAGGTCGTCATGACCAGGTTCCGCCCCGCCCTGCTCGCCGTCGCCGTACTGGGTCTTCTCGGTGCTGCACTGACACCAACAGCCGGCCAGGCCGCCACCACCGCGATCGGTGGCAGCTTCGTCGACAACTTCGACGGGTTCGACACCGGCCGCTGGCACAAGGCCGACGGCTGGAGCAACGGCAGCATGTTCAACGTCGGCTGGCGTGCCGACCACGTCTGGTTCAGTGGCGGGGTGATGGGCCTCAACCTGGACACTGCCTCCTGCCCGGGCGGCTGTTCGGGTAAGCCCTACGCCTCCGGCGAATACCGGACCAACAACCTCTTCTCGTACGGGCGGTTCGAGACCCGGCTGAAGGCGGTCAAGGCGTCCGGCACGGTGACGTCGTTCTTCACCTACACGGGCTCGAGTGACAACCAGCCGTGGGACGAGATCGACGTCGAGATCCTCGGCAAGAACACCACTCAGATGCAGACCAACTACTTCACCAACGGCGTCGGTGGCCACGAGACGATCATCAACCTGGGCTTCGATGCCTCGACCGGCTACCACGACTACGCGATCGAATGGTGGAACCAGGGCACGATCAACTGGTTCGTGGACGGCCGGCTTGTCCATCAGGAGAACGGATCCCGCGGCGCGCTGCCGACCCATCCGATGCGGATGATGCTGAACCTGTGGCCCGGGATCGGCGTCGACGGCTGGCTCGGACCGTTCAACTACACCGGGCAACTGACTGCGACGTACGACTCGGCGCGCTACACCAAGTACTGAGCCCTGCCTCACGCCTGAGCCCATCTCCCACTTGAACCCATCTCCCGAAGGGGACACGTCCTGAAATGGGACAGACATGAAGAAGGCCTTGCCTGTAGGCGTCTTCGTGGTGCACAGTCGATAGCAACGCGATACCCCGATCAACGGGAGGCGACGATGGGCTTGAACCACTCCGAGGAAACGCACCAGCGTTTGGTGGAGAAGGTGCCCAGATGCACCGGACGCGGCATGACCGAGTGGTTCCAGCTGATGAACGACGGACCGTCGTTCCTGCGCTTCGACGACCGAGTGCGGTGGCTCTCCAGCGAGTACGAGCTCGCGCATGGGCACGCAACCGCCATCGTCCATGAGTACGACCTCGTCAAAGCACACCGGCGAATGAGCTGACAGCCGAACAGGAGAAGAGTTCCGTAGAGAGGACCTGCCCCTACAGGTGGAGGGGCGGGTTCTCTTTGTTTACAAGGGCTTCTGAGCGATCAGATCCAGTTCGTTGCCTTCGGGATCGGCGATCGAGCAGCGACCCGGTTGTTCGTCGCGGATGTTTCCACCGGCCTGCAGCGCTTGCTCGACGCGGGCCGGTAATTGGTCGTGCGCGACGTCGAGTTCGAGCCGGATCCGGTTGCGCTGCGCGCGCCGCTCGGTCTCGCCCGCATCCATCTGCTGGAAGATGAAGCCCGGGTTGAGCCGCCGCGGATCGTAGCTGTCGTCGGTGCCGACATACCCGAGAGCCCTTGTCCAGAACGCCTTCACCGCCGGTGCGTCGACTGCCGCGAGCCCGATTTGCACGAAGCGGATCGTGTCCGGCTTGGCGGTCAACCCCAGATCACGTGCTGCGGTCTGGACCTGCTTTGCCAGCTCAACGAAAGGCTCGCCGGCTACTTCCCACGCATCCTTGCCGTGGTCGATGATGACGCCGTCGGCGCGAACGTCAAGCATCAACGCGATCCCGGCCGCATCGGCCAGGTGGGCAACGGCTGTCACCAGCTGAACCGCCTGCTCTGCTGATGTGGTGGGGTAGAAAGTCATTGCTGCGAACAACGTTTGCCAGTCTTCCGCTGCGAACGCGTCGCCCGGGACCAGATCCAGTTCGTTGCCTTCGCTGTCCGGGAGCATCACACCCCAAGCACCCGTCGGCTGCCGCCCCGCCCTGACGGCCTCGACGGTCTGCGCCGGTCGGACCACATCGATATGGAAGCGGTTCTGCAGCGGCCGTGCGTCCTGGCGCTCCACGACCAGGAGCTCCGGGTCGCGGTGCAAGGGGTCCTCCAAGCGTTGGCCGTCTGGATAGCCGAACCCGTTGCGCCAGAACTCCCGGACGCCAGGCACATCCACCGCGTCAAAGACGATCCGCAGCTCCTGCAGCGCCGCCGGATCACTCGGGACCCCCGCCAGGGCTGAGATCCACTCGGTGTCGTCTCCCGCCGGCACCCGGACTCGGACCCCGCTCGGCCGCACATCCACCTCGGGCAACGGACCAGCCGCGGCGATCCGCCGTACCAGCTCTGCCCCTGCCGTCAGCGACGGCTGCTCGAACCACGCCGCCGTTCGCTGCCCGATAGCCCGCCACCCGTTGTCAGCCATGCGAGGGAGCCTAGGCCTTGTTCCGGACAATCCCCGTCCGGATACGGCCGAAGGGCCGGCCCTGGTGGGCCGACCCTTCGATTCGTCTGTGGTGCGTGGTGACTAGTCGCCGCCGCGGAGGATGGCGAGGATGCGCAGGATGTTCCAGTACAGCCAGACCAGCGTGACGGTCAGGCCGAAGGCCGCGCGCCAGGCCTCGTTCTGCGGGGCGCCGGCGCGAACGCCCTGCTCCACCATGTCGAAGTCGAGGATCAGGTTGAAGACCGCCAGGCCGACGCCGAGGGCGGCGAACAGCAGGCCCAGCGGGCCCATCCCGCTGATCCCGGTGGTGATCCCGAGTAGTCCCAGCACGAAGTTGACCAGCAGCACCCCGGCGAAGCCCATCGTCGCGAGGATGACCATCTTCTGGAACCGCGGTGTCACCTTGATCGCGAAGTACTTGTACGCCGCCAGCGTCAGGCCGGCCGTCACCATCGTGGCCAGGATCGCCTGCACGACAATGCTGGAGTCGCCACCGACGTAGCTGACGATGACCTTGCTGCCGACCCCGAGGAAGACGCCCTCGAACGCCGCGTAGACCATCACCAGCACGGGGTTGATCTTGCGCGAGAACGACAGCACCATCGCGATCGCGAAGGCCAGCAGCGCACCGCCGAGGAAGGCCGGCAGCACCAACCGGTCCGGCACCTTGTTCCACGCGATCGCACCGACGACCGCCACGACACCCAGCGTGATCGCCGTCTTGATGATCACATCGTCCAGCGTCATGGGGCGGCTGCCGGCCGGTGCACCCTGGTACTGCTGGGGCGGCACACCCGGTCCGCCGTACTGACCGGGCTGCTGACCGTACGGAGCGGCCCCCGGATAAGCCTGGCCATGGCCAGGCGCAAACGCACTCGACCGGTTCAGGACCGGGTTACTGCTCTGCATGACATTCCTCCTGGTGACCCACATCCGGGGCCGTATCGAAATACTACGGTCCCACCCTTAACAACATCTGAGAACCCGACTCCCGTTCCCCAACCGAAATCCCAGTGGGGCAACAATTTCAATAAGCCACCGATGCATTCAGCCACCGCAACCGCTCGGCAGGCAGCACCCCGGCCCCAGCCCACAGCCAGCGCAGCACATTCGCGGCATTCATCGGGCGCCGCACGTGCTCCAGCCCCTCACGCATGGCCTCAGTGCCGAGAATCTCCTGCAGTCGCCGGTCGACCCGCCGGTACAGCCAACGCGCATAGGTCGCAGAGATCAGAAGCACCGCCAGCACGACCGCCGCCATGGTGACCGCCCATTCGGGCAACAACGGCAACGCGAACAGCCGGTCGACGACCACGACAGAGGCTGCCGCCATGACGAGATAGCCGACCTGCAGGATCCGATGGTGCCGGTGCATGCCGAGCGCCGCTCTCTGCAGGGACTCCGCCACTACAAGGTCGAACAAAGGCGTACACCACTGCGACACCCGGCGGTCCAACTGCAGGACCGGCGCAGCCACGCCCCGAGGCCTCAGTACTGCCCAGATTTTGGCGTTGTCCACCCAAGTGATCGACGGCAGTGGATACCCCACGGCGGTCGCCAACTCCCCCACGCGCACAGTCAGTTCCTGATCGTTCACGGGCTCAGGTTAGGCGGCGGAGGCGGTCGATGGAGCGGGGGCGCATGCCCATGCGGATCCAGAAGAGGTTGGCCGGGCGTGGGCGGGTGGTGGCGTCGAGGCGGAGGGCTTCGATCAGTTGCTCGCGACCGAGGATCTGGATCAGGCGGTCGTCCTGGCGGCGGGCGAAGTGCCGGGACCAGATCGCGATCGGGAGGATGCAGAAGGCCAGTACGACGACGAACGCGACGATCGGAAGGACCAGCACCACCGCGCCATAGGTGTCAGCGATGTAGCTGCCGACGCCGGCGATGACGCCGATCAGCACGATGAGGCCGATCCGGATGCTCCAGATCAGCGTCTTGTACTCCCGATTGATGCCGAGGCGGTCCGACACCAGCGCTTGGGCAATCAGGAAGTCCTGGAGCGGCTCGGGCTTCTCCTCGAGATGCGAATGGACGACCAGCGCCGGACCGAGGGGGCCGGGTGGGAGCGTGAAGGCACAGGGCTGCTGTTCACTGCCGTCGATGCGGTTGATGGGCGGGGCGTCGTGACCGACCCGGACGGCCATGGCGGCGACGCGTTCTTCGAGATCCACGAAGAGGATCATGACGCAGAGTGGTCTGGACCGCCAGAGCGCGCGGCTTGGCGTCGTACCTGTATGGGCAGGTACGACGCTTGCCGGCGGCCACCCAGGACGTCTTGCTCCCGCAGGCCGGTCAGTGGGGTTGGGCGATCAGGGCGGTAGCGACCTGGTCGGCCAGGGCTACGGCCACCTGGCGTTGTTCGAGGTCGGGGCGGGCGATGTGGGTCGCGGCGGTGAGGAGGAAGCGGCCACGAACGCGGCCGGCGTGCTGGATAGGGAGTTCGATCTCGGCGTTGGTGGGGAGCCCGTCGCGCTCGACCTTGAGGACGTGGCCGCCGCGGGTGACCGTGCCGTCGGGGTTGAGCTGCGGCGCCGACGTCCGGTTGCCACCAGCAACGAAGCGCACCCGGTCGATCCCCAGTACGACGGTGATCTCCGCGGCCACGTGGTCGATCAGGTCCTGCGTGGAACCACCTTCGGAGACCGCCTGCGAGGTGGTGATCACGCCGTCCAGGTAACCGCGGTGACGGGACGCGCGAGCTTGTTGCCGTCGGCCCCAGATCGCGATCTCACTGACCGCGACCCCGATCAGCACCAGCAGGATCGTGGTCTCGACGTCATCGCCGCTGTCGATCGTGAACCGGTTGTACGGAACCGTCAGGAAGAAGTCGAACCACACCGCACTCGACACCGCGGCCAGCACGCCCGCCGACCGCCACCCGGCCGCGGCGACACCGACGATCACGACCGCCAGCAGCAGCGCGGCGTTCGCATTGTCGAAGCTGTCCCGCAGCAACGCGAGCAGACCACACACCACCGGCGGCACGACCAGAGCGAGCGCGAGCACACGATTGCGATTCACAATCCCATTGACTCTCTTCAACGCGCTGCGATCAACCCCTCTCACAGACGTCTATCAGCCGTAATCCGGTGGCCCGGCGAGCGCTGCCGCCCTACCGTGCTGAGCTATGCACACCCTCCGCCCGGCCACGCTCGACGACATCGACTTCCTCCTGAACGTCGCCATCGAGGCGACCCGCACCCAAGGCCGCCTGTCACCGGAGGCCGACGAACCGGGCTGGCGCGAGGGATACGCCGACTGGACCCGCGAGCAGATCGCCGAGGACCCCACCGGTACCAGCGTCATCGAGCTCAACGGCCGACCCATCGGCCGCCTCCGCGTCACCCGCCACCCGGCGTCGATCGAACTGTGCGGTATCCAGCTCGACCCCGCCGTACAGAACCAAGGCATCGGTACGGCGATCATCCGCGCCCTGCAAGAGGAGGCGGCCGCTCGCGGCGTCCCCCTCGACCTCGGCGTCGAACGCGACAACCCCAACGCCCGCCGCCTCTACGACCGCCTCGGCTTCCGCAAATTCGCCGAAGACGACCGCGAAGACAAACTCCGCTGGCGCAACGACATCTGGACCGCCGAGGTCGCCGCCCACTACGACACCCCGGGCGACGGCATGTTCTCCGCGGACACGCTCGGCCCGACGACCGCCCGGCTCGCCGAACTCGCGGGTTCCGGACGGGCCCTGGAATTCGCCATCGGGACCGGACGGGTCGCCGTACCGCTGGCAGCCCGCGGCATACCGGTCAGCGGCATCGAACTCTCCCCGCCGATGGTCGAGGTCCTCCGCACGAAAGCCGACGAGGCCACGATCCCGGTCACGATCGGCGATATGGCGGCCGTCCGGGTGCCGGGCGAGTTCTCCCTCGTCTACCTGGTGTTCAACACGATCTCCAACCTGCTCACGCAGGAAGACCAGGTCGCGTGCTTCCGCAACGCCGCCCGGCACCTCTCCCCCGGCGGCCGCTTCGTCATCGAGCTCTGGGTCCCCGAACTCCGCCGCCTCCCACCCGGCACACCCGCCACGGTAGGTATCGCCGACCCCGACTACATCCTTCTCGACACGTACGACGTACTCCATCAGCACGTCACGTCGTACCACTTCCGTTTCACCGCGGACAGCACCGAGGCGCACCTCGAGCGCTCACCCCACCGCTACATCTGGCCGGCCGAACTCGACCTGATGGCCCAGCTGGCCGGCTTCACCCTCGAGTCCCGCCACGCCGACTGGACCGGCACCGAGTTCACCGCCGCCTCCCCCTCCCACGTCTCCGTCTACCGCCAAATTTGAGGGGATCTCCGTTGAGGTTGCCGGTTCTCCCCTCGAATTTTGAAGGGAGAACCAGCAACTTGAGGGGATCTCCCCTGAAATTGCCGTTGGCTGGGGCGGGTCATTGGGTCGCCTGAGAGGGGCCGTACCGAAGGACTGGTAGTACGTCACCCAACCTGCCCGTCGCGACGCTCAGCATGCCCGCCGATCCCGGCTTCAGCACGCCCTCTACCAGTCCGTCGGTACGCATACTGCTGTACATGGCAGACGAAGCGTTGTTCACGCGGCTGGCGCCGGTACTGAATGTCTCCGACCTCGCCGCCGAGCGGGCGTTCTACGAGAAGCTCGGTCTTCCGGTGATCTACGAGGGCACGGAGTATCCGGACTTCATCGCGTTCGGTACGGAGACGATCCATTTCGGGATCCAGCGCGCGAGCCGGGAGAACGATCCGCCGAGTGTGCTGACGTGGCAGATCGCGGTGTCCGACGTCGATGCGGCGGCTGAGGTGTGCCGGGCGGCGGGGCTGGAGTTCGAGCTGGAGGTCAACCGGCCGGCGCCGGACTGGACGTACCGGCGGCTGCTGCTGCGGACCCCGAGCGGCTATCGGCTGGCGCTGGAAGGGCCGACCGAATAGGCGGTGTCTTGCGGTTCCGTGACGGCTGAGCGGATGGCTCGGTGATCGCGGGGAACAGGGTCACGATAGGCCTGTGGATGATCACTCCCGCGAGGGATTCCGGTGGGTGAGATCACTCCCAGAGGGTTTGTGAAAGTTTTCACGAACGGATAACCTGAAGTAGACATGAAGTCGTAAAGCCACTCAGGGAGAGTGAACCGGATGACAGCCCAGGTGCCGCACATCCTCGTCGTCGGAGGCGGTTACGTCGGGATGTACACCGCGTACGGACTGCGTCGCGCGGCCAGGAAAGGCAAGATCAAGGTGACCGTGGTGGACCCGCGGTCGGTGATGACGTACCAGCCGTTCCTGCCGGAGGCGGCGGCCGGTTCGGTGGAACCGCGGCACGTGGTGGTGCCGCTGCGCAAGACGCTCAAGGGGTGCCGGGTGGTGACCGGCCGGGTGACCGGGATCGACCATGAGCACAAGGTCGCGAAGGTGATGCCCGAGGAGGGCCCGGAGTACGAGCTGCCCTACGACCAGGTCGTGGTCGCGCTCGGCTCGATCGCCCGCACGCTGCCGATCCCGGGTCTGGCCGAAGAGGCGACCGGGTTCAAGAACGTCGAAGAGGCGATCGCCCTGCGTAACAAGGTGCTGGACCGCCTGGACGTGGCGAGCTCGCAGCCCGACCCCGCGCTGCGCAAGTCGGCGCTGACCTTCGTCTTCGTCGGCGGTGGGTACGCCGGTGTCGAGGCGTTCGCGGAGCTGGAGGACATGGCCCGCTACGCCACCCGGTACTACGACAACGTCAAGCCAGAGGACATGCGCTGGATCCTGGTCGAGGCGACCAACCGGATCCTGCCCGAGGTGGGCCCTGATCTCGGCAAGTACACGGTCGACCAGCTGCGCAAGCGCAACATGGACATCAAGCTGGAGACCCGGCTGGAGTCCTGCGAGAAGGGCCGTGTGGTCCTCAGTGACGGCGAGGAGTTCGACGCCGACACGATCGTCTGGACCGCCGGTGTGAAGGCGAACCCGGCCCTGGCCGCGACCGACTTCCCGCTCGACGAGAGGGGCCGGGTCAAGTGCCTGGCCAACCTGCGGATCGAGGGCGTCACCGATGCCTGGTCCGCCGGTGACAACGCCGCCGTACCGGACCTGACCTCGGACAACGGCGCGTACTGCGCACCCAACGCCCAGCACGCCGTCCGCCAGGCCAACCGCCTCGCCGCCAACATCCTTCGCACCGTCGACGGCCAGGCGCCGCAGGACTACGAGCACAAGTACGTCGGTTCGGTCGCCAGCCTCGGCCTGCACAAGGGTGTCGCCCAGCTGTTCGGCATCAAGATCAAGGGCTGGCCGGCCTGGTTCCTGCACCGCACGTACCACGTCAGCCGCGTCCCCACCTTCAACCGCAAGGCCCGCGTCATCCTCGACTGGACGCTGGCCCTCTTCTTCCGCCGCGAGGTCACCTCGCTCGGAACCCTCCAGACCCCCAACGAAGAGTTCCGCCGCGCTACCGAGTCCTGACGGTTTCCCCTTCCCTGCCCCGGCCACCAGTTGTGGCAGGGGACAGGCAATCGGGGCCGGAGACCTGTGGCACGGGGTCTCCGGCTACCAGTGCGTGTCTCGCGCCACAACTGGTGGCGCGGGCCGGGCTCAGTGGTCGACGGGTGGCGTGCCCCAAGTGGTCGGGGTGTCGGTCATCTGTACGTCGATCCGCCCGCCGTGCGTGGTGAACGACTCCGGCAGCCATGACTCGGAGCGCTGCCGCCCGTTCAACTGGGCCGACTGCACATACTGATTCGCATCGGTTGTCGCCGGAGCGTTCACAGTGATCCGTACGCCGTTGCTCCGGCGGAGCTCGACCTTCGGGAACAACGGGCTGCCGACGAGGAGTTCAGCCCGGCCCGCGGTCTGCGGGAAGAGACCGATGGCGGCGTAGATGTACCAGGCCGAGAGCGTGCCCAGGTCGTCGTTACCCGGCAGCCCGGCCGGGCCGGTGCCGTAGACGGTGTCGACGATCTCGCGGGTCGTGGCCTGCGTCTTCCACGCGACGCCGAGGCCGTTGTAGAGCCACGGCGCGTGCAGACCCGGCTCGTTGGTCGGGTCGTACCGGACTGCGCTGCCACCCTTGACCGCCCAGTTGCCGTTCGCGTCGTGGAAGAACCCGTCCAGCCGCTCGACAGCCTTGCCGTTCATGAGCGTGGCGAGCCCGGAGACGTCCTGCGGGACCATCCACGTGTACGTCGCACTCGAACCCTGCGCGAATCCCGTCTGAGTGTCGGGGGCGAAGCCCGGCTCCCAGGTCCCGTCGGCTCTCCGCGCACGCTGATAACCGACGGCCGGGTCGAAGGTGTTCTTCCACCAACTACCTCGCGCCTTCAGATCCGGTGCGCTGACTCCGAGCCGTTCTGCCCACTGGGCGAGGGAGTAGTCAGCCAACGAGTTCTCGAGAGTTTCGGCAGCGCCGCCCCAGCAGTGGCAGGCGTCCTGGGGTGCGTACTGCTTGGCGATATAGGTGTCGAGCGCAGGTCGTTGCCCCGTGCATTGCCCTGGGCAACCACCGTCGTTCTCGGCCTCGGCGTTCTGCACGCGAGCCTGGTGCGCCAGCGACTCGAACGCACCCCGTACGTCGAAGTTGCGCACCCCCATCGCGGTGAACGTGGCCAGCGTCGGTGCCGCCGGGTCGCCGGTCATCACATGCGTCGGACCGTTGTTGTGCAGCCAGCGATCCCAAACGCCGTTATTTTGCTGGGCAAACTGATACATCGACTGCGCGAAGTCACCCGCGACATCCGGCTTCAACAACGCGAGCAGCTGGATGTGCGCCCGATACTGATCCCACCCGGAGAACGTCCCGTACTGCGCCTTCTGACCGCGCGCGAGCCGGTGAATCTTCAGATCGCTGCCCAGGTAGCGCCCGTCGACATCGTTGAAGATGTTCGGCTGCAACAGCACGTGGTAGAGCGCGGTGTAGAACGTCGCACGCTGCGCATCCGTCCCGCCCGTGATGTCGATCGCGTGCAGTTCACGTTGCCAGGCCGCGTACCCTTCCGCCGCAATCCGGTCGACGGTCGCGTTCCGCCGTACCTCGGCTCGCAGGTTCTGCTCGGCGCCGGCCAGGCTCACGTACGAGATCCCCAGCTTCATCCGCACCTTCGCGCCGGGCGCGAACGACACGTAACCGCCCGAGCCACGACCGGCCCGATCCGCGCCGGTCGCGTAGCCCTCGCCGCCGGTCGTGTGCGTGCTGCCCGCGGCCAGGTCGCCGTTCTTCCAGGTGCCGTTGGCAACGACCGGCTGGTCGAACGACGCGGTGAAGTACAGGCGGTAGTAGGTCTTGCGGTTGTTGATTCCCCCGTTGGCCCGGCGACCGCAGAACGCGCCGGTGAGCACGGATCCGGTCACCTTCCGGCCGGTCGGGTCGATGGTGATCTCCGCGTCCTCGCTGCCGTTCAGGGAGTTCGACGTACGGAAGAGCAGGTTCGCGGTCTGGTCGGCCGGGAAGGTGAACTCGCCGACGCCGGCCCGCGTGGTCACCGCCAGGTCGGTCTTCACACCGGAGTCCAGCGCGACCGTGTACCGGCCGGGGACGGCCTTCTCGTTCGCGTGACTGAAGTTCGTCGCGTACTTGGCATCCTTCGTGTCGGCTGTTGGTGACGAGTCGACCGTTCCGACGTACGGGAGGATCGGGATGTCACCCGCGGCACCGGGGTTGCAGCCCGCGCCACTCAGGTGCGTGAGGCTGAACCCGCGGACGCGCGTCACGTCGTACTGGTATCCGTTGGCCGCACCCGTGCTGGTCTGGTCGCCGCGCGTGCTCGTCGGGCTCCACGAGATCATCCCGAACGGCCGGACCGCGCCGGGCCAGGTCGTCCCGTCGCGCTGCGAGCCGATCAGCGGATCGACGTACGACGCGGGGTCGTAGGACGGATTGTGCGCTTCAGCTGGTACGGCGGGGATCAGCAGAGCGAGGGTGAGACCGGCTGCGACGAAGCGCATGGGGGAGCCTCCCGTTGGGCGGACGGACGTTCCAACGATAGAAGCTACAGGTGACCGGGAGGTGTCCTACTCGTGGAGCCAGTCTGCGTCGTGCACGAGGAGCGCGATCTGGACCCGGTTGTTCAGGTCGAGTTTGGTCAGAATCCGGGAGACATGCGTCTTGACCGTCGGGACGCTGAGATAGAGCGTCGCGCTGATCTCCGCGTTGGACTTGCCTTCGCCGACCGCGACGGCGATCTCCCGTTCACGCTCGTTCAGCCCGGCCAGCCGGCCGACGGCCTTGGTCTTGCGCTGGTCCTGCCCCGAGGCCGCGACACGGGTGATCAGTCGCTTGGTGACGGCTGGCGACAACACCGGCTGCCCGCCGGCGACCCGCCGTACCGACTCGACGATCTCGGCCGGTGGGGTGTCCTTCAGCACGAACCCGGCCGCCCCGGCGCGTAAGGCCCGCAGTACGTGCTCGTCGGCGTCGAACGTGGTCAGGATGATGATCTCCGGCGCGCCCGGGCGTCGCCGTACCGTCTCCGTCGCGGTCAGGCCGTCGGTGTTCGGCATCCGGATGTCCATCAGTACGACGTCCGGCGCGAGCCGCTCGATCAGCCCGGTGATCCCGGTCCCGTCGCCGGCCTCGCCGACCACGCGAATGTCCGGCGCACCGCCCAGCATCAGCTTGAGGCCGGCGCGCAGCAGCGGGTCGTCGTCGACGATCACTACCCGGATCATGACGGCCACGGTAGCCAGGCCTGGAGCCGGAAGTCGCCCTCGGGGGTGCGGCCATGATCGAATCGGCCGTCCACCAGGGCGGCTCGTTCCTTGAGTCCCTTGAGGCCTTGCCCCTCGCCCCGGCGCGGGTTGGGGGCCGGGTTGCGGACCTCGACCTCGAGTCCGTTGCCTGGGGCACCTGTCACACTGATGGCGACTCGCTCCCCCGGCGCGTGTTTCATCGCGTTGGTCAGACCTTCCTGGACGATCCGGTACGCCGTACGGCCAATGTGGTCGGGGAGGGCGCCGGCCACGTCCTGCTGGATTTCCACCTGTACGCCGGCCGCCTGGGACGCCTCGACCAGCGCCGGGAGGTCCGCGAACGTCGGTTGTGGCAGCTCCCCGACGGGAGCCCGCAGTACGCCGATCACCTCGCGCAGATCCTGCAGCGCTTGATGTGCACTGGCCCGGATCACCTCAGCCGCCGCGGTCACCTCCTTGGGCGACGCGTCCTCGCCGCGGTAGGCGAGGGCGCCTGCGTGCACACTCAGGAGTGAGAGCCGGTGGCCAAGTACGTCGTGCATCTCGCGAGCGATCTCTTCCCGGGCTCGGAGCTGACCCTGCTCGGCCTGGAGCCGAGCCACGGTCTCAGCCCGATCAGCCCGGTCCCGCAGGGTTTGCAGGAGCTGGCGGCGGGAGCGGATGTACAGGCCCCAGCCGGCGACCGCGAGGTAGATCGCGATGGCCGCGACCGCCACCGCGACCCCGTCCGCCTGTTTCTTGACCTCCAGGTAAACCATCAGCGACACCGCGTTGACCGCGAACACCAGCAGCGTGATCCGCAGCGGCCGGTAGACCGCAACGGACAAAATCAGGATCAGCGTCGGCCCGCTGGCCGTCTCGGAGAACACCGAGACCACCGAGGCGATCAGGGCCAGCTGCACCGGCCAGCGCCTACGGAACCACAGGGTCAGGGACAACACCAGCCCCGAGATCAGGTCCAGCGCCGCCATCACCTCCCCGCCCGGCGGCTTGACGCTGTCGTCGAAGACGATCAGGCCGAAACCGATCGCGGCCACGAACACGACGCTGTCCACGATCCAGTCGCGAGTACTGCGTCCCGGCCGGTCCATGAGCACGACGGTACCGCCGGTCGAGCGCCTATCGGCGGCATCGAAGCTGTCCGGATACCGAAGTCGAGGTGATCCGCTCCTTTGGTTGACGGTAGGTTCCCGGCATGAGTCAGCTCGCAGTCACCGTCATCGGCCCGGACCGCCCGGGCATCATCGCGGACGTCACCGAGGCCCTCGCCGGGACCGGGGTCAACCTCGAGGACTCCACGATGACGCTCCTGCGCGGTCATTTCGCGATGATGATCGTCTGCTCCGGTTCACTCGACGAGGTCAAGGCAGCCGTCGAGCCACTCCGCGGTGACCTGGTCATCACGGTCCGCGCGATGGGCCCGGAGAACGAGCACGCGGCGATCGGACCGTCGTACCTGCTGAGCGTGCACGGCGCCGACCGCCCCGGCATCGTCGCCGCGGTCACCCGGATGCTCGCCGCCGCCGGCGGCACCATCACCGACCTCGCCACCCGGCTGAGCGGCGACCTCTACGTCCTGACCGCAGAGGTCGAGCTGCCGCTCACCGCCGACCTCGAAACCCTGGACCGCGCCCTGGAGATCGCCGCCGAAGAGCTCGGCGTCGGCGTCTCTCTCAGCCCGGCGGAGAGCGACGACCTGTGAGCGTCGCCCACCTCAACCAGACCCTCGCCAGCTGGAGCCCCGCCCAGCTCACCGTCGTCGGCGACGTCCTCGAGGTCGTCCGCGCCCCCAACCCGGTCCTCGCAACTGAAGGCTTGGCCGTCGACCCGCTCGACCCGGTGACGGTCGCCCTGGCCGCCGACCTCGTCGCCACCATGCGCGTCTCCCCCGGCTGCGTCGGCCTCGCCGCCCCCCAGGTCGGCATCTCCGCCCAGATGTTCTCCCTCGACGTCACCGGCCACCCCAAGACCCGCACCTGCCACGGCGTCTTCGTCCTCTGCAACGCCGTCATCGTCGAGGCCTCCCGCCAGGAGAAGGCCCGCGAAGGCTGCATGTCCGTCCCCGACTTCACCGGCGACGTCAAACGCGCCACCAGGTTGACGGTCACCGGCGTCCTCCCCGGTACGACGGACCAGGTCACCATCACCACCGACGCCTTCGAAGCCCGCGCCCTCCAGCACGAGATCGACCACTGCACCGGCAAACTCTTCCTCGACCGAGTCGCCGGAGCGCACGCCGTACACCCCCGCAAGGTCTACAAATAACGTACCCTCGACCCGCGCCCGGGTGGCGGAACGGCAGACGCAGCGAGCTTAAACCTCGCAGCCGAAAGGCGTACGGGTTCGAATCCCGTCCCGGGCACTGGTAATCCCCCCGCGTGCTCCGCAGCCGCTTCCCTCGTCGCTCCGCGCTCCACTCTTCCAGCCCGGCCGAGCAGGTTCGCAGGTGGTCACGGCCGCCTGCAAGGTTCCTCCCCAAACCGCTTTGGGGAGGAACTGCACCAGTGCCGAGGTGATTTGGGGAGGATCGCGGACCGATTCGGGGGGCAAATCCTCCCCACATCGGGGTGATGGCGGCGTATCGCCCCCCGAACCGGTTTGGGGAGCCATGAGCGGGCTCCTTCTGGGTGCCTCTGAGGATGCCCATCACCCACCAAGTCGGATGGCATTGGGGTCGGCACGCTCACGCGAGCGTGGCTGGCGGGCGCCGAACGAGGTTGGTGGGTGATGGCGGTCCGCATCTTCAGTCGCAGAAGGCCTTGTCTAGGAAGGCGTCTACGGCGGGGTCGGGGTTGGTGGTGAAGGTGGGGGTGACGAAGAGGGTGGCTCGGCGGTGGAGGTCTTCGGTGGCGTAGGACCAGGCTTGGTAGGCGAGGGCGTCGCCGTCGTTGCCGTAGACGGTGGTTCCGCAGGTGGTGGTTTTCCGGGCCAGGCCTAGGCCGTAGTGGCCGTTCTCGGTTCCTGGGGTCTTCATTTGGTGGAGGAGCGCGGGCGGAAGGAGGTCGCCGCCTAGTAGGGCTGTCATGAAGCGGTCGAGGTCTTTGGTGGAGGAGATCATCTCGCCGGCGGCGCCGAAGAGGGACGGGTTCATGGAGGTGAAGTCGAGGAGTTGGCCGTCGGGGGTCGGGACGTAGCCGTGGGCGTGGGGGCCGGGGATCCGGGGGCTGGTGCCGGGGACGCTGGTGTCGTGGAGGTGCAGCGGGCGGATCAGGCGGTGCTCGATCTCAAACGCGTAGGTGTGGCCGGTGACCTTCTCGACGATCTTGGCCAGCACGAGGTAGTTCGTGTTCGAGTACTTGTATTCGGGGCCTGGCTTGGATGTCGGCGGGTTGGCGAGGGCGCGCTGGATGAGTTCGTCGTTGGTCCAGGTCCGGTACCGGTTGGCGTAGAACTCGGGCTGGGGTGGGCGCGGCAGGGTGTAGAGGACGTCGTACAGGCCGCTGGTGTGGTTCATCAGCTGCCGCACCGTGGCGCCGTTGGTCGGCAGACCGGGCAGCCAGCGCGCGACCGGATCGTCGAGCCGGAGCAGCTTCTCGTCGACCAGTTGGAGCGTCACCGTCGCCAGGAACGTCTTCGTGATGCTGCCGATCCGGAACTGCCCGGTCAACGGCACCGGCCGCGGCGAACCCAGCTCGGCCACACCGCTCCGACCGCGCCAGACCGCGGCGCCGTTATGCACCTCCGCTTGGGTACCGACGGCGGCCGCGCTGACCACGTCGTCCAGCCCGCGTTGCAGCCCGTACGGCGTTGCCTGGGCTCGCAATGGCAAGGCCAGCAAGGCGATCACGGCAACTCCGACAAGTCCCACACGTCTCTTCATCCCCCCACCCTGACCCGCAACGAAACAAAGAGCACCCGGGATCGCCCCGAGTTCTCCCCCGGCCTTTATTCGGTTGACATGGGTGACCGCGGTCGAGGACGGTGGCCATTCACCGACACAAGGAGTGGATCACCCCATGCGCCAACTCGTGAGCTCGTTGCCCTACACCGACTGCTCACGAGGACACACATGGACCGATCTCCCGTACTCCCCCGCCACTGGCTGAACCTTGGCGTGCTGGCGCATGTCGACGCCGGCAAGACGAGCCTGACCGAGGCGCTGCTGCAGCTCGGTGGTGCTGTCGCGCAGCGCGGTCGGGTCGACGACGGTACGACGCAGACCGACAGCCTGGCGATGGAACGCCGTCGCGGGATCACCATCCGCGCGGCCGTTGCGACCTTCTACGCCGCGGATGTGGGCGTCAACATCGTCGATACCCCGGGCCACCCTGACTTCATCGCCGAGGTGGACAGGTCGTTGTCCGTCCTGGACGGTGCCGTGCTGGTGGTCTCGGCGGTCGAAGGTATTCAGGCGCAGACGATCGTGCTGCACCGCGCGTTGCGCCGCCTCGACGTGCCGACGATCTTCTTCGTCAACAAGGTCGACCGGTCCGGCGCGGATCCCGGCCGGACGATCCGGCAGATCCAGCGGCATCTCACCGAATCCGTTGTCACGTTGAGCGCAGTACACGATCCCGGTACGGCGAACGCCCGGGTGGAGGCGGTCGGGCGGGAAGCGCTGTGTGCGGAGCTCGCGGGTTACGACGATGCGCTGCTCAGGGACTGGGTCGACCACGGACCGCCCTCGGCTGAGCGGCTCTGGCAGAGTCTCCGATCGACCAAGCAGGTCTCGGCCGTCCTGGCAGGGTCGGCGCGGACAGCAGTCGGTGTCGAGCAACTGATCGACGCAACGCTCCGTCTGTTCCCGACGTCGAGCGGCGACCACACAGGCCCAACCTCCGGGCAGGTCTTCAAGATCGAACGGACAAGCAAACGGGCCCGCGTCTGCTCGATCCGCCTTCGCACCGGATCCCTCGCCGTACGAGACCATGTGGCGCAAGGTGTCGTGACCGCGCTGCAGATCCAGCAACCCGGGGGTGCGATCGCCGGAACGCGCGCGACCGCGGGTCAGATCGTCCAGGTCGAGGGGCTGGATCAGGCACGGATCGGCGACTGGATCGGTACCCGGCCGACCGATGTACCGGCTCCGAATTTCCTGCCGCCCGCACTGCAGTCCACCATCACGGCGGTTGATCCTGGTCAGCAGAACGACCTGCACAAGGCGCTGACGGAGCTTGCCGATATCGATCCGCTGATCACGTTGCGGGTTCGGCAGGACGAGCTGCACGTGAGCCTGTACGGGAAGGTGCAGCAGGAGGTGATCGCCGAAACGCTCGCCACCGAGTACGGCATCG
This sequence comes from Kribbella sp. NPDC058245, assembly GCF_042882005.1. NCBI lineage: Bacteria > Bacillati > Actinomycetota > Actinomycetes > Propionibacteriales > Kribbellaceae > Kribbella > Kribbella sp. NPDC058245. The sequence continues at coordinate 84,805 of NZ_JBHVWY010000012.1, read as the reverse complement.
AGGTGGTGCTCGGTCAACCGTCCGTGATCTGCGTCGAGCGCCCAGCCGGGAAGGGCTACGCCGTACTGCGGTATGGCAGTCCCGAGCAGCAATACCCGTACACGATGGGCGTCACGGTCGAACCGGCCGCGCCTGGAAGCGGCATAGAACTGGTGGTCGCCGCCGAGCACGGGAGTCTTCCGCTGCACGTCTACGGCACGATCGAGGGATTCCGCGAGACGGTGTTCAGGTATCTCGACGAGCCCCTGGCCGCCGGGCCCAACGGGTGGCAGGTCACCGACGCCAAGATCACTGTTGTCGAGAGCGGCTACCCACCGGCCGCTCCGCATCCCGCCCACGTCCGCTACACCACCGCCCTGGTCGTCAAGGAGGCTTTGGACAAGGCCGGAACCACGGTGTGCGAACCCATCGACGGGGTCAGCGTCGAGTTCCCCAGCGAGACGATGCCGGAGGTGCTGAAGGTCCTGGGCCGGTACGGCGCGATCGCGGAGACGACCGCGTTGTCGAGTGAGCTCGCCGTCGTACGGGGTGCTGTGCGGACCGGGTCGATTGATGCCCTACGCAACGAACTGACGAGCGCGGCGCATGGGCTCGCGGTGCTGGACGCCCGACTCGACCACTACGCGCCGGTCAGACGTCAGCCAGTTCGCGGGCGCGGGTGAGGACGGCGTCGGTCATGGCTTCGGTGAGCCGGCCGGTGAAGGTGTTCTGCTGGCTGGGGTGGAAGCAGCCGATGACGGTGACGCCGTCGATCTGATGCTCCACAGCGTGACCGAACTTGGGGCGTGGCTTCGGTACGGCGGCGCCCAGCGAACTGAGTCCGGCCAGCAGCGCGTCGTACCCGAACTTGCCGAGGCAGATGATCACCCGCGTAGTCGGCAGCACGAGCTCGAGTTCGCGGCGGAACCACGGGGCGCAGGTGTCGCGCTCGACCGGCATGGGTTTGTTGGCGGGCGGCGCACAGCGTACGGCCGCGATCATCCGGGTCGCGTGCAACTGGAGCCCATCACCTGCATGTTCACTGGTGGGCTGATTGGCGAGCCCGACCCGGTGCAGCGCCGCGAACAACCAGTCGCCGGACCGGTCGCCGGTGAAGACGCGGCCAGTACGGTTCCCGCCGTTCGCGGCAGGCGCCAACCCTGCAATGAGAATCCGTGGCTCTGAAGCTCCCCAGCCCGGAATCGGACGACCCCAGTACGGCTGGTCCGCGAACGACGCACGCTTGCTGTGGGCAACATCTTCCCGCCACTCCACCAACCGCTCACACGCCCGGCACACCGAGACCCGAGCCTCGATCTCCGCCAGTCCCCCGACGGCCAGCTCCACGACCTCATCCGCCGACCGCGCAACCGCCGTACCGGGCTCTGCCGGATCCTCCGGCCAACCAGTCCCCGGTGGCACCGGGCTCTCGAACAACTCCCCGGTCAACGGATGCGGCAGCTTCATCCCATCAGACTAGTCATCGGCATCGCCTTGGGAGCACGCCGATGGTGGTGTACCCGCGAGCGACGCTGGCTGCAGCGCAGCCCCTGCCACCAGTGGTGGCCTGAGACACCTTGCGATTGCCGGAGACCTGTTGCACAGCGTCTCCGGCCCCAGTTCCCTGTCTCCGGCCGCAAGTGGTGGCGCGGGACAGAGGGTGCAGGGACTTTTGCCTGTCGAATCTGGTCTATTTCACTCCCCGAGGAGGCGGCGGGGCGGCCGCCCCCTGCAGGTGTTAGCCGACGAGCTCGGGCTGGGCGACGACCGTCGTACGGCGGGCGGTGGGGATCGCCAGCGCTAGTACGACGGCGGCGGCGGAGAAGGCGGAGAGCAGCAGGAAGGTGTTGGTGAAGCCGGACTCGGCGGGGAGGCCGGACGGTTGGAGGTGGCCGGTGATGATGGAGCTGGCCAGCGCCGTACCGATGGAGCCGCCGATGGTGCGGATGTTGGCGTTCATGCCGGTGGCGGCGCCGGTGTGTTCGCGCGGAACGCTTTGGACGATGAGGCTGGTCATCGAGGCGTAAGCGAGGCCCAGGCCGATGCCGAAGATGGCGGTCGAGATGGCGACCTGCCACGGCTGGTCGTGGAACTCGGCGAACATCAGCGACGCGACGAGGCTCAGCGCGGAACCGCTGATGACCTGCAGTTTCACCGGGAAGTACGGCGCCAGGTGGCCGCTCAGCGAACCGGTGACGGCCATCGTCACCAGCATCGGGAGCATCAGCAGGCCGGCCTCCGAGACGGTCGATCCGAACCCGAAGCCCGCCACGGTCGGGATCTGCATGAACTGCGGCACGAAGGCGTAGACCGCGAACATCGCGGCACCGAAGAGCAGCGCGACCAGGTTCGTCGTCCAGACCGCCGGCAGCCGCATCATGCGCATGTCGATCAGCGGGTTCTTCGACCGCAGCTCCACGCTCACCCAAGCAGCAGCCAGTACGACGGCCGCCGCGAACAGCCCGATGGTCCGGAAGGAACCCCAGCCCCACGAGCGTCCGCTGCTCAATGGGAGCAGGAGTGCGATCAGCCAACTCGATAGCAGTACGGCGGCCAGCCAGTCGATGCGTCCGGCCGAGCGATGCGGTGAGGCCGGGATGAAACGCCGTACCAGCACGATGGCGACGATCAGGACAGCGAGCGGCAGCCAGAAGAGCCAGCGCCAGCCGAGGTTCTCGACGATCGGACCGGCGAGCACAATGCCGAGCCCACCACCCGCAGCGATGATCGCCGAGACGACGCCGACGGTCGCGGGGACGCGTTCGGCCGGGAACTCGTCGCGGATGATCCCGAACGAGAGCGGGACGACGACGCCACCGACGCCCTGGATGACGCGGGCAATGATCAGTACGCCGATGGTCGGCGCGAGGGCGGCGAGCAGACAGCCGATCGCGAGGGCGACCAGTCCGATCAGGAGCGTACGGTCCTTGCCGTACATGTCGCCGACACGTCCGAGCAGCGGCGTCGAGACCGACAGCGAGAGCAACAAAGCGGTGAACACCCAGGTGGCGGTCGCCGGAGTGGTGTGCAGATCGTGCTGGATCACCGGTAGCGCGGGGCTGACCAGTGACTGCAGCATCGAGAGCGCGGCGACGACGGTGGCGAGCACCGCGAGCGTGAGCCGCGAGGAATGTCCAGGCATGCCAAAGTCCTTCGAAAGAAGTGTGGAGTTTCTCGGCCTGGTAAAGTCGAGGTATACCTCCACTATAGCGGAGGCATACCTCCGGTATCAAGATGAGACGGTGACCCCATGGCGACGGACACGACCAGACCCGCCCTCCGGGTCGACATCAAGCGGCCGCAGCGCGCGGACGCCCGGCGGAACTTCGACGCCCTGCTGACCGCCGCCCGCGACGCGTTCGCGACCCGCGGCGTCGAGGCGTCCCTCGAGGAGATCGCCCGCCAGGCCGGGGTCGGCATCGGCACGCTCTACCGGAACTTCCCGACCCGCCAGGACCTGCTGAACGCGGTCTACTTCGGCGAGATCGAGGAGCTCTGCATCGCCGCCGAGGACGTCGCGGACCTGCCTCCGTGGGAGGCGCTGACCAGCTGGCTGCAGCGCTTCGTCGCGTACGTCGCGACCAAGCGCGCGATCTGGGAGTCGCTGAACCGCGACACCGACAGCTTCCGCGAGGCCCGCGCGGCGATGTACGCGGCCGGCACCCCGCTGTTCGAGCGCGCCCAGGCCGCCGGCGAGGCACGCACCGACGTCTCCTTCGACGACCTGCTCCGGATGGTCAACGGTCTCACCGGCGCCGGTTTCGTCGACGACGCCCAGCGCGACCGCGTCCTCCAGATCGCCCTCGACGGCGTCAGAGCACGATAATCAGGGCCCGCTAGCGCAACAGGGAGAGCGCGACTCCGTCGAGGATGTCGTGCTCGGAGACGATGACCTCGCCGACCGCCATCCGGTCGTAGAGGCGCTGCAGGATCAGCGCGCCCGCTCCGATCACATCCACCCGGCCTGGGTGGATCGCCGGGTTCTGGATGCGCTCCGCCTTGGTCGAGCGAGTCAGCCAGTACGACGTCTCGCGCAACTGCGGTCCCGAGATCCGCGCGTGGTGGATCTTCGCCGAGTCGTATTCGACCAGCTTCCCCACCACCGCAGCAACCGTCGTGACCGTCCCCGCCACCCCGATCAGCGCCCGCGCCGCGGTAACCGGCACGGTCGTCGTGTCCAGCAGCGCGTCGATGTCCTTGGTCGCGGCCGCCAGCTCAGCAGCCGTCGACGGATCAGTCTTGATGTGCCGCTCGGTCATCCGCACCGAACCGACATCCAGCGACTCAGCTGCCAGCACTCCCGACGCGTCCCCGAGAATCAGCTCGGTCGACCCACCGCCGATGTCCGCGACCAGGTAAGGACCCGGTACGGCGAGCGCTCCGAGCCCGCCCGTGGCTCCCCGGAAACTGAGCGAGGCCTCTTCCGCACCGGAGATGATCTCCGGCTGGACCCCGAAGCGCGCGGCGATCCCGGCGAAGAATTCGTCCCGATTGCTCACGTCCCGTGCGGCGGACGTCGCCACGAAGCGAGTCCGGACCACGCCGGCCGCGCGGATCACATCGGCGTACTCGTCGGCAGCCTTGAACACCCGCTCCAACGCCTCCGGAGCGAACCGTCCGGTCGCGTCCACGCCCTGCCCGAGCCGAACGATCTGCATCCGCCGGTCGATCTGTTGCAGCCCGCCATCAGCGCCGCCGGAAGCGATCAGCAGCCGGATCGAGTTCGTGCCGCAGTCAATGGCTGCGACCCGCTCAGACACAGGGCCCCCGGCGACCCCAGTCCTCCAACGCATCGAGCGTCTCGTCGCCGAGCGGGTTCACTCCGCGCCCAGCCGCCAGCGAGTGGCCGGCCAGGACGTGCAGGCACTTCACCCGGGTCGGCATCCCGCCCGCGCTGATCCCGTCGATCTCGTCGACGTGCTGGATCGACTCCCGGTGCGCGAGATACGACTCGTGCGCGGCCCGATAAGCCTTGGCCAGCTCAGGGTCCTCACCGAGCCGGTCGGTCATCTCCTTCATCACGCCGTCGGCCTCGAGCGTGCCGATCGCCGACGCCAGCCGCGGGCACGTCACGTAGTAGGTCGTCGGGAACGGCGTACCGTCCGGCAACCGGGGCTCGGTCTCGACCACGTCCGGCAGGCCGCAGCTGCAGCGGTGCGCGATGGACCGGATACCGCGCGCGGTCCGGCCGAGCTGCTTGCCGACGGCCTCGATGTCGTCGGGGCTGACGCTCAACGGATCACCTTTCGGGCGAGGGGGTCAGGATCGGTTTCGGCGTCGGTGCCGTCGGCCGCTTCGTCGGTGCCGCCGGTGGCTTCCCGGCGCCTTCGACACTCCCCCACAACTTCGTGTACCAAACCGGCTTCGGAGCCTCGTCGCCCGGCTCCACCGGGGCGCCCGGCTCCGGCGGTGCGCCGAGCGGCTTGCCGTCGGCACCGATCACCCGGTAGCCGACCTCACCCGGCATCACCCAGCCGAGCCGCTGCCGCGCCTGCGCCTTCACGAACGCGTCGTCGTTCCAGCGGTCGATCTCGTTCTGCAGTTCCGTGACCCGCTTCTCGCGGTCGTGGATCTCCTGGTTCAGCGCGGTGATCTGCTGGTGCTGGTCGAACCACACCCGCAGGCTCTGCGCGTACGACACGATCAGCGCACCGAGCACGAGCAGTACGACGGCCGCCCGGCCAGTGAGGTTACGGGAGCCTCGGGTCCGGACCGGGCCGGCGCCCGCCGAAACCGCCGGACGGCGTTTCGGCTGGTCACCCCGACGGGCCGGTGGACGCGTCTGGGTACGGCTGGAGGGCCGTGATCCTGGACGTGCACCGGATTCCCGTCGGGACGACATGTCTTTTCTCCTGCGTCAGCCCTGGTAGCGAGGGAAGGCCGAGCGACCGGCGTACACGGCCGCGTCGTCGAGCTCCTCCTCGATCCGGAGCAGCTGGTTGTACTTCGCCGTCCGGTCGGACCGGGCCGGGGCGCCGGACTTGATCTGGCCGCAGTTGGTCGCGACCGCGAGGTCGGCGATCGTGGTGTCCTCGGTCTCGCCCGAGCGGTGGCTCATCATGCAGGTGAAGCCGTTGCGGTGGGCCAGGTCGACCGCGTCCAGGGTCTCGGTCAGCGAACCGATCTGGTTCACCTTCACCAGCAGGCTGTTCGCGGACTTCTCGTTGATGCCGCGCTGCAGCCGCTCGACGTTGGTGACGAACAGGTCGTCGCCGACGATCTGGATCTTGTCGCCGAGCTGGGCGCTGAGGTTCTTCCAGCCTTCCCAGTCCTCCTCGTTCAGCGGGTCCTCGATCGACACGATCGGGTACGACGCCACCAGGTCGGCGTAGTAGGCGATCATCTCGTCGGCCGACTTCTTGCCGCCCTCGAAGGCGTAGACGCCGTCGGTGTGGAACTCGCTGGCCGCGACATCCATCGCCAGGGCGATGTCGGTGCCGAGCTTCAGGCCGGTCTTCTCGACCGCGACCGCGATCAGGTCGAGCGCCTCGCGGTTGCTGGCCAGGCTCGGCGCGAAGCCGCCCTCGTCGCCCAGACCGGTGGACAGGCCGCGCTCCTTCAGGACCGCCTTCAGCGCGTGGTAGACGCTCGCACCCTGCATCAGGGCCTCGCCGTACGTCGCGGCGCCGATCGGCGCGATCATGAACTCCTGGACGTCGACGTTGCTGTCCGCGTGCGCGCCGCCGTTCAGGATGTTCATCATCGGGACGGGCAGGACGTGCGCGTTCGGGCCGCCGACGTAGCGGAACAGCGGCAGGCCGGAGCTGTCCGCGGCCGCCTTCGCGACGGCGAGGCTGACGCCGAGGATGGCGTTCGCGCCCAGCTTGGCCTTGTTCGGGGTGCCGTCGAGGTCGAGCAGCGCGTGGTCGATCAGCCGCTGCTCGTGGACGTCGTACCCGACGATCTCCTTGTCGATGTCCTCGAGGATGGCCGTGACGGCCTTCAGGACACCCTTGCCGCCGTACCGGGCCTTGTCGCCGTCCCGGAGCTCGACGGCCTCGAACTGACCGGTGGAGGCACCCGACGGCACAGCGGCCCGGGCAACGGTGTCGTCGTCGAGGAGAACCTCGACCTCGACAGTGGGGTTGCCGCGCGAGTCGAGAATCTCGCGGGCGCCGACGGCCTCGATGGTGGCCACAATTGACTCCCAGGTTTCGATGACGAATCGGCTCCGAGCCTAGCGGTGAGACCACCGGGCAGGGTGGACCGCGTCCACGATCGCATCCGGCGGGACCTCCCGAACCAGCAACACCCCGTTGGGCGCCCGATACACGGCCAACTTAACGGGATTCACACCTAGCAGCACCTCCGCCCGCGGCCGGTGGCTCCGATCGGCCGCCAGATGGACGTGTGTCCGCCGCCCAGGCTTGAGTCCCTCACGCTGAATCAACGGAACCACACCCTGCGTAGTTCCGTGCCACAGGAGATCGGTGGGGTGAACCCGTTCCCAACTGTTCTCCAAAGCTTCACGGGTGACCGGCATTCCGGCGAGCGAATGCCCCTGACACGCCCGGATCCGCTCCCCGTCCACCTGCAACCGCTGTTTGTCGTTCTCCTCGACCGCTCTGTCGAGTCGCGCTCGGTCCAGCTTGAGGATCTTGAGTACGTCGGCGATCGCGGCCCAGCCGTCAGCACTCATCGCGAGTCCACGCTCACCCGCGGTGTGCCGGAGCAACTTCGACAACGCTCGGCTGTCGGTGCTCACAGCATCAGCTTCTTGAGCTCGTCACCACGATCGCCGCGGGTGATCACGTAGTACCGGATCGGTGGAAGGTCCTTCACTGGGATCTTCCGTACGGCGCTCGTCGTGCGCACCGAGCCGTTGACGACCGCCGGACCGACCCCAAGCTTCACGAAGTGGACCAGCAATTCCCACCCCTCCGCCTCGACCGCAACTGACCACCGCACGCCCTGGTCCAGCAGCGCTCGCTCCAACTGCTCGCGATGCGGCCGACCTTTCGGCGGTACGACGAGTGTCTCGTCCTGGAGGTCCTTCAGCCGGACGGTACGGCGCTTGGCCAGCCGGTGATCGGACCGGGTGATGAGTGTCTGCGGATACTGACCCAGCAGTTCACAATCGAGGTCATCCGGTGGGATTCCGAGCGCGGTCACGCCGACGTCCGCCGTACCGGCTCTTAATGCCTCCAGCGTGCGCGACGCATCGCCGGTGAGTAGTCGCAGCTCGCGGCCCTTGCCGACGTACCGGCGGATCGGTTCGCCCAGCAGGTAGAGGTAGGCGCCGGAGCCGGCCATCAACACGGTCGGCCTTGGCGGCGCGGCACCCAGGGTGCGGAGAAAGTCCGTCGCCCGGTCGGCCTCTTCGTTGGCATACAGCGCGAGCCGCTCGCCCGCATCCGTCAGGTGTAGCAGGCGTCCACACTTCACATACAGCTCGTGACCCAGTCGCTCCTGCAGCTTGCGGATCCGGGTGTGCAGAGCGGGCTGACTCACGTGCAGCTCCTCGGCAGCCCGCGTGAAGTTCCGGTGTCGCGCGAACGCCGCGAACACCCGCAGATCCTCAGCCACCAGAGTCATCGTGGAAAACTATAGCTCTATCGACAATTGCTAGTTCCGTTGAAGTTCTGCAGTGTCGACCCTGGAACCATGAACAAACTAGGTATCGACATCGGCCGGGTGATCATCAACGGCACAACAGGTCCCGGCGACACGTCGTTCTTCGCCGGCGACACCACGGCGATGCTCCGGACTCCCGCCGTACCGGATGCTTTCGACACGATCGCTCGCCTGGTGCCGCGGTTCGCCGACACCTGGCTCGTCTCCAAGTGCGGTCCGCGGGTTCAGGCCCGGTCGATGGAATGGTTGCGGCACCACGACTTCTTCGATCGCACCGGCATCGCCGCGGATCACGTCCGGTTCTGCCTGCGTCGGCCCGAGAAGGCCTTGCACTGCGCGGATCTCGGGCTGACCCATTTCGTCGACGACAAGGCCGACGTGATCGCCGCCGTACGACCGGTCGTGCGGCACGCCTACCTCTTCAAGGACTGGGCCTCCACCGAGGCCGCGATCCTGGAGTCACTCGCCCCGGCGGTCTCCGCACCTCGACCTTGAGCACCCACCAACCAGTCCGGGGCCGCAGATGTGGCTGAACCGTGCTCAAGGTGCCGCTGGCGACGCGTCAATCGGCGTGAGCTTCAAGGACTGGGGAGGATTACCCTCCGGATTCGGCACGAAATGCTCCCCAGACCGACGTTGAGTCCTTCACGCCGCGAAAACCGCTCACCCATCGGCGCCGCTGGTGGCCTGAGACAGGAACTGGTGGCCGGAGACCCATCACCACATGTCTCCGCCCGCCACATCCTGTCTCCGGCCCCTAATTCCCTGCCCGCGCCACTACTGGTGGCCGGAGACGGTGGAAGGTCAGGTGGGGGACTCGGCGGCGCGGATCTGGTTGGTGAGGTGGAGCAGGGTGGTGCGGAGGGCTTGTTCGGCGTCTACGCCTTGGGCGCGGGCTTCGCGGACCAAGGCCAGGAGTTCGGCGCCGATGCGGGACTGGGCGTCCGGGGTGGGGAGCGCGGGGTCCGCGGGGAGGACCTTGGCGGCGCGGCCGAGGATCTTGTCGGCTAGGGCCAGGGCGGGGAGGGCGGTGGGGATGCCTTCGAGGACGGAGGAGCGCTGCTTCTCGGCGGCCTTGATCGACTCCCAGTTGGCTTCGACCGCGGCTGCATCAGCGGCGTCGACGGTGCCGAAGACGTGGGGGTGGCGGCGGATGAGCTTGTCGACGATGCCGCCGGCGACGTCGTCGATGGTGAAGGTGCCGTCGTCCTCGGCGATGCGGGAGTGGAAGGCGACCTGCAACAGCAAGTCGCCGAGCTCTTCGCGCAGGTGGGTGCGGTCGCCGGTGTCGATCGCCTCGAGGGTTTCGTAGGTCTCCTCGAGCAGGTACTTCGCGAGGCTCTCGTGGGTCTGCTCCTGGTCCCACGGGCAGTTGCGGCGCAGGCGGTCCATCACGCGCACGAGGTCGATCAGGCGGGCACCGGGGACGTCGTACGAGCCGTGCAGGATTTCGACCTCGTACGGCGGCCGCGGCTCGTGGTTGAGTTCCTCGGCGACGAGGCGGAGCAACCCGGGTTCGCCGTCCTCACCGACCAGCCACACGACCCGCTGACCGTCCGAGGCGGCGGCGGAGAGCCAGGCCCAGTGCTCACGGACGTCGCCGACGACCGTGGTCACGACGAACCCGGAGCCCACGATCGCCTGCACATCCGGGCGCACCCGAGCAGGTCCTTCGACCGACGACCCGCCGTCAGAGCCGATCAGGTCGGCGGACGACAGGGCCGTCCACGCGACCCGCGTCAGGAGACCGGGTGCGACCCGGGGGCTGGTCAGGACAACCGTGATCGACCCACCGGGGGCACCGGACATCAGTGAACCTCTTAGCCCTGGGGCTGCTGCTGTTGCTGCTGGGCCTGCTCGCCGGCCTCGCGCTTGGCCTTGGCCTGCGCGGACTCGTCGGACAGCGAGCCGGAGGCCTTGCCGTCGATGGCGCCGTCGGTCCACTTGCCGAACCGCGGCGAGATGTCGACGGTGATGTTCTTCGAGGCGTCCTTGACCACGGCCAGGCCGGCCTGCTGGGCCGCCTGCACCTTCGGGTCGGTCACGCCGGTACCGCCACCGAGCTTGATGGTCGCCACCGCGGTCGCCGCCACCTGGGAGAGGAAGTCGCGCGCCACCGGGTCGGCCTCGAACTTCTGGTACGCCGTCGTGTCCCGGACCACGAGCTTCATCGCGGCCGCGATCTCGGCGTCGCTGACCGTCACCGAGCGCTGGTCGCGGACCTCCTTGACCAGGGCGTTGTTGACCAGCTCGCTCAGCGTCACGCTCGTCTCGAACGGCTGGCCGAGCGCGTCGGACACCGCACGCGAGGTCTTGTCGACGTCGCCGACGCTGATCTCGGTGCTCCCGACCACGGCCGCCGCACCCGGGTGGGTCCCGGCCGCACAGCCGCTCGCCAGCAGCACCGTGGCAGCAGCCACACCGAGAGCCTTAAGCGCTCTGCTCACCGAAATCTCCTCGCATCTCCAGTCGACATCACGCGGGCACCACGACCGGCTCGGCGACAATGTCGTCGATCAACCGGGTACACCATTGCAGCAGCTCCTGGTCGCGGAGCGGCTGACCGCCGATCTGCCGGGTGGCAGGTCTCGGCACCAGGATCGTACGCAGTTGCGGCTTGACCAGACTCTTCGGGTACAGCCTGTTGAGCCGCAGCACCTTCGAATCGGCCAGATCCACCGGCCCGAACCGGACCAGATTCCCCTGCAACGTCACGTCCTGCAACCCGGCCTGGCGCGCGTGGTTGCGGAACTTCGCCACCTCGATCAGGTTCAGCACGGGCTGCGGGATCTCGCCGTACCGGTCGTGCAACTCCTCCACGAGCTCGGCGATCCCAGCAGCATCCCGGACGGCGGCCAGTCGCTGGTACATCTCGAGTCGCAGCCGCTGCGACGGCACGTAGTCGTGCGGAAGGTGCGCGTCGATCGGCAGCTCGATCTTGACCTCGGGCTCCTCGGCCGGGGTGTCGCCCTTGTACTCGGCCACCGCCTCGCCGACGAGCCGCACATACAGATCGAATCCGACGTCCGCGATGTGCCCGGACTGCTCGCCGCCGAGCAGGTTGCCGGCGCCGCGGATCTCGAGGTCCTTCATCGCCACCGCCATACCGCCACCGAGATCGGCGTGCTGCGCGATCGTGGCCAGGCGGTCGTGCGCGGTCTCGGTCAGCGGCTTCTCCGGCGGGAAGAAGAAGTACGCGTACGCCCGCTCGCGCCCACGACCGACGCGCCCGCGCAGCTGGTGCAGCTGCGAGAGCCCGAGCAGGTCGGCCCGCTCGACGATCATCGTGTTCGCGTTCGAGATGTCGATGCCGGACTCGACGATCGTCGTACAGACGATGACGTCGGACTGCTTCTCCCAGAAGCCCTGGATGACCTGTTCGAGGGCGTGCTCGTTCATCTGGCCGTGCGCGACGGTCACCCGGGCCTCGGGCACGAGCTGGCGGATCCGCGCGGCGGCCTTCTCGATCGTGTTCACCCGGTTGTGCACCACGAAGACCTGGCCCTCACGCAGCAACTCACGACGGATCGCCGCGGTCACCTGGCCCTCTTCGTAGGCGCCGACGAAGGTCAGCACCGGGTGCCGCTCCTCCGGCGGGGTCGCGATCGTCGACATCTCGCGGATGCCGGTGATCGACATCTCCAGCGTGCGCGGGATCGGCGTCGCGGACATCGTCAGCACATCAACGGCAGTCCGCAGTCTCTTCAGCTGCTCCTTGGCCTCGACACCGAACCGCTGCTCCTCATCGACGATGACGAGGCCCAGATCCTTGAACGCCACCTCGCCCGACAGCAGCCGGTGCGTACCGATCACGACGTCGATCGACCCGTCGGCCAGCCCGTCCAGCGTGGCCTTGGCCTCCTTGTCGGTCTGGAACCGCGACAACGGAGCCACATTCACCGGGAAAGCGGCGTACCGCTCGGCAAATGTCGCGTAGTGCTGCTGCACCAGCAGCGTCGTCGGAACCAGTACGGCGACCTGCTTGCCGTCCTGCACCGCCTTGAAAGCAGCCCGTACGGCGATCTCGGTCTTGCCGTATCCGACGTCACCACAGACGATCCGGTCCATCGGCATGACGCGCTCCATGTCGCGCTTCACGTCGTCGATGGTGGCCAGCTGGTCCGGCGTCTCCACGAACGGGAACGCGTCCTCCAGCTCACGCTGCCACGGGGTGTCCTTGGCAAAAGCGTGTCCCTTGGTCGCCTGGCGTGCGGCGTACAGCTTGATCAGCTCGCCGGCGATCTGCTTGACCGCCTTGCGTGCGCGGCCCTTGCGCTTGGCCCAGTCGCCGCCGCCCATCTTGTCCAGGCTCGGCTGCTCGCCGCCGACGTACCGGGTGACCTGGTCGAGCTGGTCGGTCGGCACATACAGCCGGTCGCCCGGTTGACCGCGCTTGCTCGGCGCGAACTCGATTACGACATACTCGCGCGTCGCCTTCTGCGAGCCCGTCCCGACGGTGCGCTGCATCATCTCGACGTACCGGCCGACGCCGTGCTGTTCGTGCACGACGAAGTCGCCGGGCTGCAGCTCGAGCGGGTCGACGGCCTTCTTCCGGCGGCTCGGCATCCGTTGCTGGGAACGGCGTTCGGCCGCGGACCGCTGCCCGGCCAGGTCGTTCTCAGTCAGTACGGCGAGCTTGATGCCGTCGGCAATGAACCCGTGATCGAGCGCACCCTGCGAGATCAGTACGACGCCAGGCGCGGGCACCGAGTCGATCCCCTCGACCGCGCGGGCCGGGACCTCGGCCTCGGACAGCAACTCGGCCAACCGCTGCGCCGGGCCCTGTCCCTCGGTCACGCAAACAACGCGCCAGCCGTCGCGCAGCCAGCCGCGGACATCCTCGACCGCGGCCGCCGTCTCACCGCGGTACGGATCGACCTCGTGCGCCGCGACCACCCGGCTCCGGACGGCACCGGCCTCGGTGTCGATGTCGAACGAGACCCGCGCACCCATAGAGTCGCGCAGCTCGGGCCCGTCGTCGGTCGGCGCCGCCGAGAACGGCGACATGCTCCACCACGCCAGGCCCTTGCTCAGCGCGTGCGACCGGACGTCACCGAGTGAGATGTACGCCGCAGCGCCCAGATCGATCGGCGCCTCGCCACCACCAGCCGCAGCGGCCCAGGACGCTTCGAGGAACTCCTGGCTCGTCGCCACCAGGTCGTGCGCTCGCGCGCGAACCCGCTCAGGGTCGCTCACCACGACATGCGTGCCGGCCGGCATCAGGTCGACCAGCAGCTCCATGTGGTCGACGAGCACCGGAGCCAGCGACTCCATGCCCTCGACCGCATGCCCCTCGGCGAGCTTCTCGAACAGCTCAGCCAGCGTCGGGTGTTCCTTGGCCAGTACGGCGGCGCGCGACCGGACCTCGTCGGTCAGCAGCAGCTCGCGGCACGGAGGCGCCCACAGACCGTGCTCCGCGATCTCCAACGACCGCTGGTCGGCGACTGCGAAGTACCGGATCTCTTCCACGTCGTCACCGAAGAAGTCCACCCGCAGCGGGTGCTCCTCGGTCGGCGGGAAGACGTCGATGATGCCGCCGCGGACCGCGAACTCACCGCGCCGCTCGACCAGGTCGACCCGGTTGTACGCCGCGCCGGACAGCCGCTCGACGACGTCCTCGAGCTCGACGGTGTCACCGACGTGCAGCTGCACCGGCTTGAGGTCGGCCAGCCCGGCGACCTGCGGCTGCAGGACCGACCGCACCGGCGCGACCAGGATCTTGATCGGCCCGGTCGTCTCGTCCGACGGGTCCGGGTGCGCGAGCCTCCGCAGTACGGCGAGGCGCCGGCCGACCGTGTCCGACCGCGGCGACAGGCGCTCGTGCGGCAGCGTCTCCCAGGCGGGGTAGTAGGCGACCGAACCGGGCTCGACCAAGCACTGCAGCGCCTCGGTCAGCTCCTCGGCCTCGCGGAACGTCGCGGTGACCGCGAGCACCGGGCGATCGGCCCCTCGCTCGGCCGCCAGCGCGGCCAGCAAGACCGGTCGGATCGGGCCGGGCGCGGCCAGGTCCAGCGCCGTGACCACGTCCCCGCGAGCGTCACGGACGGCCTCGGCCACCACCGGATCGGTGACCAGGGTGTCGATCAGACCGCTGAGTTTCACGAGGGTTCGTCCATTCAGGTGTTGTAGAGCCCTTGGGTTGTTTCCAGGCCCGCCGTCATCAGCGATTCCACGGCATCCGCGGTCCGGTCGACGGCGAACGGGAGGTCCTTGCGCTCGGCCGAGGAGAACTCGTTGAGGACGAAGTCGGCGGGGTTCTGCCGGCCCGGTGGACGACCCACACCGAACCGCACTCGATAGTACTCACCGGTGCCAAGGGATTTTCGCAGCGACTTGAGCCCGTTGTGCCCGTTGTCCCCGCCGCCGAACTTGGCCCGCAGGACCCCGAAGTCGATGTCGAGCTCGTCGTGGACGGCGATCAGGTTGGCCGGGTCGACCTTGAAGAACTTGAGCAGGCCGGAGACCGGGCCGCCGGACTCGTTCATGTACGAGCGCGGCTTGGCCAGAATGGTGCGGAGCCCGCTGATCCGGGTCTCGATCACCTCGGCCTTGACCTGCTTGTGCTGCTTGAAGTTGCTGCCCGTCCGGGCGGCCAGCTCATCGGCCACCAGCTGCCCGATGTTGTGCCGGGTCCGGGCATACGAAGGGCCGGGATTCCCCAGCCCGACGACCAACCACACGTCGTCCGCCACGGATCCCGGCCCTCCTACAGTCTCTTTACTGCAGTGTCTTTACTGCGGCAGTGCTATCAGGCGGGAGCGGCGGTCGGCTCGTCGCGAACGACGCCCGCCCCGGCCTCGGCCTCGGCCATCTCGGCGTCGACCTGCTCCGCGGTGCTCGCGGTGGTGATGTTCACGATCAGGGTGTCCGGGTCGACGGCCAGCGTCGTACCGGCCGGGAGCTTCAGGTCGGAGGCGTGGATCGCCGTACCGGCCTCGAGGCCCTCGATGCTCAGGACGACACCGTCCGGGATGTGGGTCGCCTCGGCCTCGACCAGGATCGACGCGTTCTCCAGCACCACCAGGGTGCCGCCGACGGCCTCACCCTCGAGGTGGATCGCGATGTCGACCTCGACCTTCTCACCGCTCTTCACGATGACCAGGTCGACGTGCTCGATGGTGCCCTTGATCGGGTCGCGCTGGACCTGCTTCGGCAGCGCCAGCAGGCTCTCGCTGCCGGTCACCTCGATCAGCAGCAGGGCGTTGGCGGTCTTCAGCGCCAGCATGGTGTCGTGACCAGGCAGCGTGATGTGAACCGGGTCCGTGCCGTGGCCGTAGAGAACGGCGGGCACCTTGTTGTCCCGGCGGATTCGGCGGGCAGCACCCTTGCCGAACTCCGTGCGCGATTCGGCTTGGATCTTGACCTCGGCCACGAGATGAACTCCTCAGATGCGTTGCGGTGATCTGTTGACTGGCTGAAACTCGGCTGCGGCCTCAGCGGGCGCCTGCTGACACCGAGAAGGCATCAAGCAACGAACCACCGCGTCGATCACGGAGCCGCGCCCATCAGTTCTCGGGGGGCGTCCCTCGCCGAGGCAACCTCATTAGTCTACCCACGGGTGCGCTCAGACGAGAAATCCGGTCCCCGTGGTGCCGAATGACGACTTTTGGGCGTCATCCGGGCGGGAACTGACGGACCCTAATGAAAATGATTGTCGATTCAGATAAAGTCCGGCGCTGTGACCGCCACTCACTCCCGTCCAACGCTGCTGTCTGCCCTCCTGAGCCTCGTTCTCGGTGCCCTCTGCCTGCTCGTCCCTTGGACCGCCGGCGCTGCCGGTGTGCCCGAGGTGCTGCGTGCGGTCCACACCGACGCGCTCCACACGACGTACGACGGAAGTGCCTTGCGCCTGGCCAGTCGGGTGGGCACCGGCGACTACCGCGAGGCCGACCCGGCCGGTCTGATCTTCAACCTGGAAGACCGCGGCTCCGCCCGGATAGAACTCCCCGACCTACCGGCCTTTTCCTTCCTCGGTACGCCGGGGAGCACGGTCTGGATGGCGCCGGAATCCCAGGATCCCGAGCTGATCTGGCCGGGCTGGGACACCGAGACGATTCCTGCCGGTGCTTTGCGCGACGACACCGTCGACCTGACGCTGCTGAACGCCGAAGGGCCGGGTGCGGTCGAGGTCTTCTACAACTACGACGAGTTCACCGGTGCCGTACCCCGCGTCTTCAGCTCGGTCGACCCTGCCTACAAGACCCTGCACCAGCGCGTCGGCCGGCACGTGCACGCCAACTGGTCCTTCGCCGCGTTGGGCACCTACCACCTCACCTTCCAGGCATCCGCGGTGACGGCAGCGGGCACGGCAGTCACCTCGGGCCCCGTCACCTACACCTGGGTCGTCGGCCCGTACGAGCCGACCACTCCCACTCCTTCGGCAACACCGACCAGTACGCCGCCATGCGTGACCACGGTGCTGTCCGTCGGGCACGTGGATGTGGCGGCACGTACGGTCGGCGACCGGCTGCGCTTCCAGGTGAAGGACGGCACGCACGGAACCACTCCGGTATGGCGGGATCCGGCGACTGTCGCGTTCCAGGTGAAGCCCGAGGGTGACGAACTCGTCCCGGACGACCCGCGCTATCGCTTCCTCGGCTCCCCCGGCGCCACCATCTGGCAGATCCCGCAGACCCAGGCCGAGAACCTCCTCTGGGCCGGCTGGAACACCGAGTCCGTCGACTACAGCAAGCTGTCCGGCCCGGTCCACTGGTCCCTGGACAAGGTGGAGGGCCCCGGCAAGCTCGCCGTCTTCCAGTTCGACCAGTTCGGTGGCCCGCTCGTCTCCTTCGACAGCGGCAAGCAACTGCCCCAGTCGATCGCCCTGGCCGCCCCGACCCACGCCCACGGCAACTGGGCCTTCACGCACCAAGGCCTCTACCGACTCACCTTCACCTACTCCGCGACCACCAAGACCGGCCAGCACCTCACTGACACCGCCACTCTCCCGGTAGTCGTAGGCAACGACCTCAAGCCCCTCTGCCCGAGCAACCCGCCAACCACCACTCCCACCAAGCCCCCAACCACCCCGCCACCCAGCTCGCCCCACCCGCCAGCTTCGACACCCCCATCGGCGTCCACACCTCCGCCCGGCTCTCAGCCGCCTGGCTCCACGCCCTCTGGCCAGCCACCGGCTACCCCTCCGGGCTCGCCTAGCTCAACCCCCGCCTCCCCGGCCGATCGCCCCGGAACTACGCCCACCACTGCGCCGGGGAACCCGAAACCCTGCATCACCACAACCACCGCACCTCCGCCACCCGGCCCGTCCGGCAGCACGCCAACCGCACCGACACCGTCCACCACCCAGCCGGCCACCGCGAGCACCACGCTCTCGAACGGTCACGCGGACTACGCCGTACGGCTAGTTGCTGGTGCACTGCAGTCCCGCATCAAGGACGGCACCCAACCCGGTACGCCGGTCTGGCGTGACCCGTCCGCAGTCACCATCCGCCTCACCTCAGCAGCCGGTACCACCTCCCCCGGCGGCGCCTTCAGCTTCCTGGGCCCCAAGGGCACGCCCGTCTGGCAGATCCCCCAGACCCAGAAGCAGGGCGTCATCTGGCTCGGCTGGAACACCGAGGAGCTCAAACCCGGCCAGGTCCCGGGCAACACCGTCACCTGGCGCCTCGACAAGGTCACCGGCCCCGGCCGCGTCTCCGTCTTCGAGTTCAACTCGTTCGGCCAGCCGCAGATCGTCTTCAACTCCGCCGACGGCCTCCCCGACACCTACCAGATCCCCATCGGTACCCACGCCCACGGCAACTGGTCCTTCACCAAACCAGGCACCTACAACCTCACCTTCACCCACGCCACCCCCACCCAACACACCGCCTCCACCCTCAAGGTCGTAGTAGCCCCCGGCGGCGCCCGCTCCCTCCACCTTGAGCACCCCTCAACCACATCCACCCCCGCCAAATGGTCGAACGGTGCACAAAGTGCCGCGGAACGGCTGGTGGGTGCACAAGGTGCGGGGTCGGGATGTGGGTTGGCCGCGACCGGGGCCGACGTACGGGTTGGTTGGTTCGTGGCGGCGGGGCTGTTCATCCTGCTGGGCGCAGCACTGCTCGTGGCGACTCGGCGAGGTGCCAAGTGAAGCGGGCGATCGCAGCAGCGCTGTCGCTGACACTGCTGACCGGGTGCGCAGCCACGGCGGCAGGTAGCGACGGGAAGCTCAACGTCGTCACCACGACCGAGATCCTGGCCGACCTCGTCCAGCAGGTCGGGGGCAGCCGGGTGAACGCGTCGAGTCTGGTCCCGTCAGGCGGCGACCCACACTCCTATGAACCGACCCCGGCCGACGCCAAGCGCGTGGCCAAGGCAGACGTCACCTTCACCAACCACCTACTGCTCGAACCCCAGAGCCTCATCAAGACCATCGACGCCAACGCCGACAAGGACGCCCCCAACGTCTCCCTCGCCGAAGCGGCCGAGTCGTACGGCGCCCACGTCATCCCGCTCGTGGAAAACCTCGGCCTCGACGTCCTCTGGCTAGGACTCCGGGTGCGAGGGACAGGCAAGCAGCGAGGAGCAACGCGCACCTCGTCAGTCCAACTGGCAGCCACCAAACTCGACGGACCCGGCCAACTGGTCGCCTACCTCACCGAGTCTCTTGGCCAACCAGACCGCTACTTCGACTCCACCAACGGCCTCGACAAATCCGACAGTACGACGCTCCCACCCGCCGCCCACACGCATCTCAACTGGGCGTTCACCAAGCCGGGCATCTACCACCTGACTCTCAACGGCACTCTCGACAACAACGACGGCAAGCTCCAACCGCTCGGCCAAGGCACCTTCACCTTCGCGGTCGGCGTCGAACCCCACACCGTCAAACCAGCAGCCGGCGGCAAAGCGACCGTCCTCGCAGACGGCCACACGGACCTCACAGTCGACCTCGACTCCGGCCAGGTCTACGCCTACTCCGACGCGCACAAAGCCGGGACCCAGTCCCAGGTCCCCGCCGGCAACGTGGTCATCGACGTACCGAACAAAGCACTCGTCCCTATCCCGGACGACCCACGATTCGCGTTCCTCGGCAAGCCCGGAACGCAGATTCACCAACTCCCACAAGCCGTCCTGGGCAAGCACGTGCACGGCGAGATCGACCCGCACCTCTGGGAGGACGTCGCCAACGCCAAGGCCTACGTCCAGCTCATGCGCGACACCCTGATCTCGAAGGACCCGGACGGCAAGCAGACCTACGAGGCCAATACCAAGGCCTACCTCAGCAAACTCGACGAGCTCGACGAATACGTCCGTACGACGCTCGCCACCATCCCGCCCGATCGCCGCCAGCTCATCACCACCCACGACGCGTTCGGCTACCTGGCCTCGGCGTACGACATGACCGTCGCCGGCTTCGTGGTCCCGAACCCGGCCCAGGAACCCAGCGTCGAGCAGGTCCGCAAGCTGTCCGACACCATCCGCAACCTGCACGTACCGGCCGTCTTCACCGAGCCGAACCTCGCCCAGCGCGCCTCCGTCCTGATCCAGGTCGCCCGCGACCAGGGCGTCCAGGTCTGCTCCCTGTACGGCGATGCCTTCGACGACCACGCAAGGACCTATGCCGACATGATGCGCCACAACGCCGACGAGCTGAAGCGCTGCCTCGGAGCCACCAAATGAAGCTACTCGCCGCCCTCCTCCTCGCCGTCGCACCACTGGCGCCACAAGCAGAACCCGTTGTCATCAGCAACGGTCACGTCGACCTCGGACCGAAGTTCGTCGACGGCCGCTGGACGGTTCAGCTCCGCGACGACACCACCGACCCGGCCACCTGGCGCGACCTCGACGCGGTCGTCCTCCAAGCGACCGGCAAGGCGAAGGTCGCCGTACCGGATGATCCGTCGTACCAGTTCCTCGGCAAGCCGGGGCAGTCCGTCTGGGTGATCCCGCAGGTCCAGCAGGCCGGAATCGTCTGGCCTGGCTGGAACACGCAGGACACCGAGGTGGCCAGCCGGGTCGACCGCGAGGTCACCTGGTCATTGGAAGGCGTCCGCGGTCCGGGCGCGTTCACGCTGTTCCTCAACTCGGACTTCGGCAAACCGCAGCCCGTCTTCGACAGCCGCAAGCCGTTCCCGCAGCAGACCGGCATCGACGTCAACACCCACGTCCACGGCAACTGGACGTTCGATGCCCAAGGCACCTATCTCCTCGACGTCGCGATGACCGCCAAGCTCACCGACGGAAGCTCCGTCACCGATCGCCGAACCCTTCGCATCTACGCAGGTGACGGAGACGCCCGTACGGCGTTCGCCGCGCCGGCCGCGGTCCCAGCGCCTGAGGGCACTCGGGTCGAACTCTGGTGGTTCATCGCCGCCGCAGCCGTACTCGTCCTCGCGACCACCGGTGTCGTCGTAGTGCGGAGACGCCGATGACCGTCCTCACCGTCACTGACGTCGCCGTGGATCTGGGCGGTCGCCAGGTCCTCCACGATGTCTCGCTCAGCATCGCGGCTCGTGAACACGTCGGCCTGATCGGCCCGAACGGCGCCGGTAAAACGACCTTGCTCCGCTCGCTCCTCGGCCTCCTCCCAACCACCGCCGGCAGCATCACCATCGATGGCAAGACGCCGATGGAGGCGCGCGGGTCGATCGGCTATGTCCCGCAGCGCCATGAGTTCGTCTGGGACTACCCGGTCCAGGTCCGAACGGCGGTGATGACCGGTCGCACGCATCGCATCGGCTGGCTTCGCAGACCACGCCAGGTCGACCGCGACGCTGTACAGGAGGCTCTTGAACGGGTTGACCTGACCGACCTCGCAACGCGGCCGATCGGCGAGCTGTCTGGGGGCCAACGGCAACGAGTTCTGGTCGCCCGGGCGCTCGCGCTCAAGCCGAGTTTGCTGTTGCTGGACGAGCCGTTCACCGGTCTTGACGTACCGACGCAGGAGATTCTCACGCGGTTGTTCAAGGACCTCACTGCCAAGGACACCGCGATCCTGATGACCACGCACGACCTTCCGGCCGCGGCCGACACCTGTCATCGGTTGTGCCTGCTGAACGGCACAGTCGTCGCCGATGGTTCTCCGGACGAGCTGCGCGACCCGGCGATCTGGTTGCGCGCCTTTGGGGTCGCCCGGTCCGAACAGCTCTTGCACAGCCTGGGAGTGACCCGATGATCGAGTTCTTCACCGAACCGTGGACGCATGTGTTCATGCAGCGCGCGTTCCTCGTCGTACTGATGTCCGGCGTCGTCTGCGGAGTCATCGGGACCCATGTCGCGCTGCGCGGGATGGCGTTCATCGGGGACGCGGTGGCGCACTCGGTCTTCCCCGGGATCGCGATCGCGTTCGTCCTCAAGACCAGCCTGGTCCTCGGCGGCATCGTCGCGGGGCTGATCACCGCGCTGTCGGTGGCCGTGTTCTCGCAGAACCGGCGACTCAAGGAGGACACCGTGATCGGGGTCTTCTTCGCCGCCGCGTTCGGCCTCGGCATCGTGGTGATGAGTACGGCACCCGGGTACGGCGGTTCGCTGGAGTCGTTCCTGTTCGGATCGGTGCTCGGCATCGGCAACACCGACGTGATCACGGTCGCGATCGCGGGCGCCGTACTGCTGATGATCACCGGAGCGCTGCACAAGGAGTTCGTCACCGTCGGCCTGGACCGGGAGACCGCGCGGTCCGTCGGACTGCCGATCTTCTGGCTCGACCTGGCCATGTACGCGATGGTGACGGTGTCGATCGTGATCTCGATCCAGGCCGTCGGCAACATTCTCGTGCTGGCGCTGCTGATCACACCAGCTGCTTGTGCTCGGCTCCTGACTGACCGGATCGGCGTGATGATGCTGATCGCGCCGGTGATCGGCGCCGTGTCCGGACTGACCGGCCTGTACCTCTCCTACGCGTTCAACCTCGCCGCCGGCGGGTTGATCGTCCTCACCGCCACTGCGGTGTTCATCGCGTGCTGGGTGTTCGCACCCCGGCACGGCCTGCTCTCCCGTCGTACCTCACGTACACGGGTCTTGGTTTCCGCCTAAAACCGCTGAAAGGCAGTGTATTTTGAAAAAACTGAGCATGCGCGCCACTCATCGCTTGATGCTGTCGGCAACGACAGTGCTAGCGCTCACCGGCCTGGCCGTCCCAGCCAACGCCGCCAGCTGTGTAGTACTCGACCAGGGACATGTCGACGTCGTCGGCATCGCCTGGGAGGACAACGCCTTCAACCTGCACGTCCACGACGAGGAGCACGGGGTCGAGTACACCCCGGCCGAGGTGCAGCTCACCGCTAAGCCTGGCTCACAGATCGCCGTACCGGCAGACCCTGCGTACAGCTTCCTCGGTACGGCGGGCAGCGCCGCGTGGGTGCTGCCCCAGGTCCAGGACCCCGAGCTGCTCTGGCCCGGGATCGGCGCGGAGGAGATCGCCGCCGGCGTGTTCACCGGTGACGCTCTGAAGGTCACCCTGGTCGGAGTCAGCGGACCGGCCGATTTCAGCATCTTCACCACCGATGCATTCGGTACGCCGACCCGCCTGGCGGACAGCGGCGACGGACTGCCGGACACCATCAACACGACGGCCGGCGGTCACCTGCACGCCAACTGGGCCTTCGAGGCGGCCGGTACGTACAAGCTGAAGTTCAAGGTCAGTGGCACGCTCGCCGCCACCGGCCAGAAGGTCACCTCGGCCATCGCGACCTACACCTTCAAGGTGCAGCAGTGAAGGCGCGTGGGCTGGCCGGCACCCTGATCGCCGGTTTCGCTGCCACCGTCCTGTCGGTGTCCCCAGCGTTCGCCGCCACCACGATCTCGTCGGGTCACGTCGACGCCATCGACGTCGACTGGACTGGTACCGCACTGACGCTGGACCTCAAGGACGGCACCGTCACCCCGGCTGTCGATCGCGCCCCGGCTGACGTCGTACTGAACGCTGTGTCAGCCAGCAAGACCACAGTGCCGTCCAACTCGGCGTACTCGTTCCTGGGCTCGCCTGGTGATCCGGTGTGGATCCTGCCGCAGACGCAGGCCACCGGCATCCTCTGGCCGGGCTTCAGCACGGAGGACGTCCCCAGTGGCGTCCTGTCCGGCAACACCGTCTCCGTGAAGCTCCTGTCGGTCAGCGGACCGGACGCAGTCGCCGTCTACACCACCAACTCACTCGGTACGCCGACAGTGTGGTTCGACAGCGGCAACGGCCTCCCGGACACCCGTTCCATCGCCATCAACACCCACGCCCACGCCAACTGGGCCTTCGAAGCCGCCGGCACCTACACCGCCGTCTTCGAAGTCACCGCCACCACCACCGGCGGCACAGCCATCACCACCGGACAGAAGACCTACACCTTCACCGTCCAGCCGTAACAGCACCGAGAATCAGCAGGGGGCTCGGCGCCGAGCCCCCTGCACCTCGGAAACGCTAAATTGCCGCCATGGGGATGCCCGTGCTCGTGGTGTTGTTGCTGCTTGGCGGCACCGTGCTGATCGTCGCGCTGGTGCTGGGGATCATCGCCTACACCAACCGTCGTCGCGCCGCTCTCCAACAGCGAGCACACGAGATGGCGCAGTACGGCTGGTATCTGGCAGCAGCGAATCCGTGGCTGGCCGACGTGGCCGCCGCGATCTACACGCGTGGCCGACCCGGTGAGATGTTCGCGGGCGATTACCGCGGTCGCGGTATGTGCGCGCTGGACTACTTCTACACAACCAGCAACGGCAAAAGCTCGCAGACCCACAACGTGCACCTGGTAGTACTCAGCCTCCCCGCCGCACTCCCACCACTGACGGTCTCGAAGAAGTTCGCTCGAAGGAAACGAGTCTTCGGCAACAACATCGAGCTGGAGAGCCAAGTCTTCAACGACACCTTCCGCATCGACTGCCCCGACCAGCGCTACGCCTCCGCGGTCCTGCACCCGCGGCTCATGGAGTGGATGCTCGCCAACCCCGGCCTCGAATGGCAGTTCGCCGGCAACGCCCTCGTCTCCTGGGGATACGGCGGCTTCACGGCCCCCGACGTACAGGCTCGTCTCGAAGCCATGACCGGCGTCATCGAGCGCATCCCACCATTCGTCCTCCAGGACTACGGCAGGCCGACCGCAGGGTAGCTCCACAGGGTTTCCCGGCAGCGGTGGTCAGGCCTGGTCGGGCGCCGACATACTGAACTGCAGCTACCGCTCGATCGCTTCGACTACAACGCCACCTACGGCCACTATTGGGTCCAGGACTTCGGCACCGTCTAAGCGAGCTTCGTCCAGACCTGACGGAGTGCCCGGGCCGCATCCCCTTCCAGCCCCGCTTCGTCCAGGGTCTCGGCCAGCTCGTCGAACTCCGGCCCCCACCGCCACGCCACGGCCCGCAGTTGCTCCGGCAACTGCGGGTCGCGCAGTGAGCCCGCATCCGCCCGAACCTGCTGCGCCACCAGCGCGTCCGTCACTCCATGCTTCTCAGCCAGCTGGAACGCCAGCACCGCAAGGGCCGCCTTGCCCTTGTTGTACAACGCGTACGCCGACTTCGCCGCACTCGCCGCCCCCGGCTCCGCCCCAACCACCCGCGGCGTCACCGCCGTACCGGCCCACAACGCAGCAACCTCTTCCGCCGCAGCCCCCGACAACATCAGATGTGTAGGACTAGCCCCACCCGTCGGCGGCGGCCCCACCACCCCCGCATCCACAAACGTCGCCCCCGGTACGGCGGCCTGCGCCTCCCGCAACGAATTCGGCGACAACGGATTCGCCTCGACGTACAGACCGCTGAACCCAGCACGACCTACCTGTTGCGCAATCCCCACCGCCCCTTGCGGAGCACAAGAACACAGCACCACCTCAGCGCTCGCGACCGCCTCACCAAACGCCGTACCAATCAGCCCCGCCGCATCAGCACGCGCGGCACTGGCCGGACTCCGCCCCTCCGGCACCCAAAACACCTCATGCCCAGCCCCAACCAGCTCCCCAGCCAGCCGCGACCCCATCGCCCCCGGGTGAAACGCCACAATCCGCATACCCCGAGCACATCACATCCCCGCACCGGGCTATCACCGCCGCCCGGAAAATGCGGCTCTCCTACCCGATGTGTGGATGGTCCGACGTTGCCGGGGTCCAAGGTTCCCGGGGTCCGAGGTTCCCGGGGTCCGAGGTTCCCGGGGTCCGGGGTTACGGCCGGGGGCTGGGCGGGAAGCTGGGATGGATCTGCCACCACATTTGCCTGGCTAGGCACGGAAATGGGGGGTTATGTACTCATAACCAGGGTGCGGAACCCCTGATTTGGGTGGCTAGGCAGGCAAATCGCTCGGGGCTGCCGGACACCGCCGCCGCCAGCCGGCGCCCGTCGTACCGGCCACCGGCCGGGTCAAAGGCCGACGACGTACCGCGACGGTTAGCCGAACCTCCGACGTCAGCCGGCGACCGTCGTATCGGCCGCGCATTTCAGGGGATCTCCCCTCAAGTTGCCCCTTCTCCCCTCGAAATTTCAGGGGAGAAGGGGCAATCTGGAGGGATATCCGCTCAAATTGGGGAGGCGCGTGGTCAGTGGCCGAGAGCCCGAGGACGGGGCCGGAGGTCGAAGGCCCGGGGGTGGAGGCGAGCCGCTAGTCGTTCGGACCGCGGCGGCGGGTCAGGCGTGGCCGTCGAAGAGGCTGGTGACGGAGCCGTCTTCGAAGACTTCGCGGATGGCTCGGCTGATCAACGGTGCGATGGAGAGCTCGGTGAGTTTGTCGAACCGGCGTTCGGCGGCGATCGGCAGGGTGTTGGTGACGATCACTTCGCTGGCCTGGCAGTTCTTGAGGCGGTCGACGGCGGGGCCGGACAGGATCGCGTGGGTGGCGGCGATCACCACGCCGGCGGCGCCCTCGGCGTACAGGGCGTCGGCGGCTTTGGTGATGGTGCCGGCGGTGTCGATCATGTCGTCGACGAGGATGCAGACGCGGCCCTTGACCTCACCGACGACGCGGTTGGCGACGGTCTCGTTCGGGCGGTCGATGTCGCGGGTCTTGTGGATGAAGGCCAACGGGGAGTTGTTCAGGCGGGCGGACCACTGCTCGGCGACCTTGATCCGGCCGGCGTCCGGCGAGACCACGGCCAGCTGCTGGTCGCCGTACTTGTCGCGGACGTAGTCGCTCAGGATCGGCAGCGCCATCAGGTGGTCGACCGGGCCGTCGAAGAAGCCCTGGATCTGGGAGGTGTGCAGGTCGACGCAGATCAGCCGGTTCGCGCCGGCGGTCTTGAACAGGTCGGCCATCAGCCGGGCCGAGATCGGCTCCCGGCCGCGGTGCTTCTTGTCCTGCCGGGCGTAGCCGTAGAACGGGAGCACGACGGTGATCCGCTTGGCCGAGGCGCGCTTGAGCGCGTCGACCATGATCAGCTGCTCCATGATCCACTCGTTGATCGGCGAGGTGTGGCTCTGGATCACGAAGGCGTCGCTGCCGCGCACCGACTCCTCGAAGCGAACGTAGATCTCGCCGTTGGCGAAGTCGTACGCCGAGGTCGGCACCAGGCCGGAGCCCAGCTGCTCGGCGACCTCGGCGGCCAGCCCGGGATGGGCTCTGCCGGAGAACACCATCAGGTTCTTCTCGGTGGTTCGCTTCATCCCGCTCATGGCCGGCCTCCCGTTACTTCGTGTCGCCAGTATCGGCCGCGGCTTCTGCTTCCGCAGCAGCCTGCGCCGTCTTCGTTCCGGCCCGCTTGCGCGCGACCCAGCCCTTGATGTTGCGCTGCCGCCCGCGGGCCACGGCGATCTCGCCCGGCCCGACGTCCTCGGTCAGTGCGGTCCCGGCGGCCAGGTAGGCGCCGTCCGCGACCGTCCGCGGGGCGACGATCACCGAGTTGCTCCCGATGAACGAGTGCTTGCCGATGAACGTCGGGTACTTCTTCACGCCGTCGTAGTTCGCGAAGATCGTGCCGGCGCCGATGTTCGCGCCCTCGCCGATCGTCGCGTCGCCGGCGTACGTCAGGTGCGGCACCTTGGCGCCGTCACCGATGCTGGTGTTCTTGGTCTCGACGAAGGTGCCGATCTTGCCCTTCACGCCGACCTTGGTGCCCGGGCGCAGGTAGGCGAACGGACCGACGCTCGCGCCGTCACCGAGCACCGCGCTCGACCCGTGGGTGCGGATGATGCTCGCGCCCTCGCCGATCTCGACGTCGGTCAACGTGGTGTCCGGACCGATCGACGTACCGCTGCCGGCCGTGGTGGCGCCGTGCAACTGCGTGTTCGGCAGCAGCGTGACGTCCTGGGCCAGTACGACGGTGCTGTCGACCCAGGTGGTGTTCGGGTCGACGATCGTGACGCCGCCCCGCATCAGCTTGTCGAGGGTACGGCGGTTCAGCTCGGCCCGGAGGGTGGCCAACTGGACGCGGTCGTTCACGCCCTCGGTCTGCATCGCGTCGTCGGTGACATAGGCCCCGACCCGCTTGCCGTCGGTACGAGCGATCGACAGTACGTCGGTCAGGTACAGCTCGCCCTGCGCGTTGTCAGTGGTCAGCCGGCTCAGTCCGTCACGCAGCGTGGCCGCGTCGAAGACGTAGATACCGGCGTTGATCTCGTCGATCTGGCGCTGCTCTGGAGTCGCGTCCTTGTGCTCGACGATCGCGGCGACCGTACCGTCCGCGCCCGGGATGATCCGCCCGTACCCGGTCGGGTCGGCGACCCGCGCGGTCAGCACGGTGACGGCGTTTCCCTGCTTGTCGTGCTCGGCGACCAGCTCGTGCAGCGTCTCCGACTCCAGCAGCGGCACGTCACCCGACGTGACCACGATCGAGCCGTCGAAAGCAGCCGGTACGGCGGTCAGTCCGGAGCGCACGGCGTCACCGGTACCGAGCTGCTGCTCCTGGACGGCGGTCTTCACGTCCGGGTCCAGCGCGGTCAGGTGCGCCTCGACCAGCTCACGGCCGTTGCCGACCACGACCACCAGGTGCTCGGGGCTCAGCGCACGCGCCGTCACCACGGCATGACCGACCAGGCTGCGCCCGCCGATCTCGTGCAGCACCTTCGGGGTCGACGATTTCATCCGGGTTCCGAGCCCGGCGGCCATGATCACGACCGCCGCGGGGCGATGGGAAGTCACGCGGTCTTCTCCTCGAGTTCCCTGCGAGTTTCTGGAACAAGTATCTGCACAGGCACCCGATTCAGTGCCCGCGCAAGCCTACTTCTTCTTCGCGGGGATCCCGCATCGGCCTGTTCAGGCGGGGAGAGCCGCGTGACCGATCCCACATCCCCCATCAGGTACCTGGCCGGGGCAGCTCATCTGACAACTCTCCGTAGCGGAACGCCGTACTGTCGGTGCGGCGCGCGAGAATCACGTCCAACCTCACCGACCCGGGAGAAACCATGGGCCTCACCCTCGGCGCGATCATCGTCAACGTCCCCGACACGACCGCGGCCTCCACCTTCTGGAGCCAAGTCCTCGACTACACGCCGCAGGCCGGCAACCACGACTTCCTGCTCCCACCAGACAGCCGCCCCGCCACCCGCCTGCACTTCGACTCCAACGACCGCACCCACCTGGACCTCTGGGCGACCCCGGATACGACGGTTGCCGCTGAAGTTGCCCGCCTCGAAGCCCTCGGCGCACGCCTGGTCGACGACTGGACCTACCCGAAGGACGCAGACTTCACCGTCCTCGAATCCCCTGACGGCATCCTCTTCTGCCTGATCCACCCATAACTCGCTGTCGATTCCGGCCGCACCCATCCGTCATCCCCAGGACAGCCGCACCCCGAGACGAGGCCCTCCATGCCCAAATTCCTGATCTTGATGACCGAAGCCGACCACGACGCCCGCTGGGCGGCTGCCGACGCCGCCGCCCAGGACAAGCTCCTCACCGCCATGGATACCTTCGCGACCGCCGTCCGCACCCACGGAACCCTGCACGCCGTCCTCCCGCTCATCCCCACGGTGCCGCCCAACGACCTCCACGGCGTCTACCTCGTAGACCTCCCCGACCTCACCGCAACCACCAACCTCACCGAACTGCTCCCCTATGCCTGCGAGATCCGCGAGGTGATGGACGTCGGCATCCCCATCACCGCCTAGGCGAACGGCACCTCGGCAAAGCTGAGCCCACCCCTCTGCGCCATGGTCAGTACTTGACCCGAGACGTGCTGCGGCTCCTTGCGGAAGTACTGCGTATACCCAGCCGAGCGCACCCGGAGATCGAAGTTCTGGCCCTCGATGTGCCACAACGCAGCAGGCGGCCCATCCGGCGAGTCGAGCCGATGCAGGTCGGCGATCTCCAGCAGGTTGCCGTTCGGCGCAAGGTCGCCCTCGACGTGCCATGCCGCTTCGAACACCAATGTGGCCGGAGCGATCCAGAACGAGAAGTACCGCGACGGCTTGGCGGGATCGACCCATTTCACGATGTAGTCCAGGTCCAGTAGCAATCGCGGTACTTGCTCGTCCTCGCGTTCGCCGACGCTGATCGCACGGATCTTGCCGTCGTGCCAACCCATCACCTCGAAGTCGGCGTCCGTCCAGGTGTACTTCTCCAGCCCGCTCGGTTCGTGCCCGTTCATGCCGTCAGTATGCGGCGAACTGTCCTACCTGGCTGGGAATATCTGGGGATGGAGCGGATGGTGGATGTCGGCGAGGTTCAACTCTTCGTGCGGGAGCTGGGAGAACGGAGCGACGAGCCTTCGTTGGTGGTGATCCACGGCGGACCGGATGTGGGGCACGGGTATTTGGTGCCGGGGTTCGCCGACGTCGACCGGCATGTGGTGCTGTTCGACTTCCGCGGCTGCGGGCGGAGCACACGCGGTCTGCCTCCGGAGCGGCTCCAACCCGAGTACGTCGTGGAGGACACTCGTCGGTTGATCGAGGAGCTCGGGCTCGGACAGGTGGATCTGCTCGGGTTCTCGACCGGTGGGCGGGCCGCGATGCAGTTCGTGGACAAACACCCCGAGCTGGTACGGCGGTTGGTGCTGGCGTCGACGACCGCGTACGACGGTCGTGCGGCGGAAGAGTATTTGGCCGGCTGGGACGAGTACCAGCGGCGCGAACGTGCTGCGAAACCCGAGGAACGGAACTCGACGATCTTCGTGTGGGACCTCGCGAAGGCCCCGGCGTACCTGGAACTTCTGGAGAGCCTCGGCGACGAAGGCGACTGGAGCTGGGAGCGCGCGATGGCCGGCCTCTACCACCCCTGGTGCCCGGGCGACCCCGAAACGATCCTGCGCGACTTCGCGAAACCGATCCTGATCCTGCACGGGGAGAAGGACATGGGCTTCCCCGTCCAACTCTCCGAGCGCCTACACGCCGCCGTACCGAACACTCAACTAGCCGTCATCCCCGACACCGCCCACATGTGCCACTTCGAGCGCCCCGACCTCTGGTCCGCGCAGCTCAACACCTTCCTCGGCTGAGATCCGGACCGCCGGCTCGACCGTGTTGGTGATGGTGCGGAGGAATATCTTCGACACCGGAGGCGCTGCGGCAAGCGACGCTACCGATGGAGGCGAACGTGATGGAGTTCCTCGTCGAGATGACGACGCAGGTCCCGGCCGGCACGACCGAGGCGGCGGTGGACGACATCCGCACCCGCGAAGCCGCCCGCGCCCGCGAACTGATTGCTGACGGCAACCTTCTCCGGCTCTGGCGCCCGCCACTGGTTCCTGGCGAGTGGCGCACCTTCGGCCTCTTCGCCGCCCCGGACGAGGCGGCGCTTCAGGAAGCATTGACCTCAATGCCGCTCCACATCTGGCGTACCGACAAGGTCACCCCGCTGGGCCCGCACGTGAACAACCCAGCCGCTCACGGCTGAGCTCACTCCACCCCGAGGGCGGCCCGCCCCTCCGCGAGTTGCCGCTCCGCATCCGCCAGCGCCTGCCGTTTCCGGCGGTACCGCACCTTGCGGATAAGTTCCCCCTCGTCACCGGCCTCGCGGACCCATAAGGTCCATCCGCCCCAGAACACCACCAGGTGCACCACCAAGTTCACCGACCACGCCACCGATAGGAGAGCCAGGTCGATCAACCCATCGCCACCGCCGAAGTTGCTCCAGTCGACAAGCCCAGTACGCCGTAGGTCGACCTCTACCAGGTCGTCGCGCGCGATCGGGTTCTCCACCAGACCATCATCCGCGACACTGAGGGCCATGGACATCAAGCACCGCATGATCGTCTTCGACGCCGCCGACCTCGACGCCGAAAGCACCTTCTGGGCGTCCTTCCTCGACGGCACCGTCGAGAAGTGGGGCGACACCTGGCACGCCATCTGGGTCGACGGCGGCTGGGCCCTCGGCGTCCAGCACTCCCCCAACCACCAGCCACCCACCTGGCCGGACAGCACCCAGCCCCAGCAGATCCACCTAGACCTCTACTTCGAAGGCCAAACCGCCCACACCGAGGCCCACACCAAAGCCCTCACCCTGGGCGCCCGCCTCCTCAAGTCCGGCGACCTCACCGCACCCCGCGGTACCAACGTCTACGCCGACCCCGCCGGCCACCCCTTCTGCCTCTGCTGGGTTCCCCAACCCACCCCCTGAGGCGCCCGAATGCGTACCGAAGAACGGGTAGTACTCCGCAAAACGAGCATCCGCCCCGCGTAACGCCCCTCCGAAAACGCCCTCACCAGCGACGACTACCCGTTCGTCGGTACGCCTTAGGAGACGTCTGGGCGGGTCATCAGTGGTGATCGGAGGAGGCGTTCGAGGTTGGGGCCGGTCATGGGTACGCCGTTCCAGGTGGCGACCGCGGTTCCGGTGCCGGCGTCGAGGTGCAGGCGGACGTGGTGTGGGGTGGGGATGACGTAGAGCTTGGCGACGAAGGTTTTGTCTTGCCAGGCGCCACTTGCGACGACGGGGCGGCCCAGCGGCGCGCTTTCCCGCCAATCGCCGTGGCCGACCTCGAACGCCGGCCACGCGCCAAGCTCCAGCAGCCAGCCACCGTCGACGGCTTCCACGACTACCGCCGTACCGTCAGGCAGCGCCGAGTCCTCGGCGGAGGCGTCGATTGTTGCCATGGCGGAGCGCCCGTGAGCACCTGACACCGGCACGATCGAGAGTTGCCGCAACCGCGCAGCGAGGAGCTCGTCGTACTCGGGTGTTGCCTCGTCCAGGCCGGGCAGAAGGCAGTCCCAGAAGATGCCGGGGATCGGCTGGCGCTCGTCGAGGGCGGAGGTGACGGCGATGACCAGCTCGTGCTCCGGTACGACGATGCATTGCTGGCCGAAGGCGCCGTTCCCGAAGTAGCCGTGCCGCGACCGCCAGAACTGGTAGCCGTACCCGCAGAGAAAGTCAGCGGTGGCCCACGCGTCCTCGACCGGCAGCGTCTCGATGTGCCGGCTGGTCGCGAGCTCAACCCAGTCCCGCGGGACGAGCCGGCGGTCGCCCCATCGGCCGCCGCGCAGCAGCAGTTCGCCGAAAGCTGCGACAGCCTCCGTCGTGAGGTGCAGACCGTGGAACCCGAACGCGAGTCCGCTCGCCACCCGGTCCCATTCGGCGTGCTCGATACCCATCGGCCGGAACAACCGCTCGTCGAGAAACTCCGGCAGCCCGCGGCCGGTGACGCGCTCCACCATCCGCGCCAGGATGAACGTGGTCGCGTTGTCGTAGATATGCCGACTGCCCTCGGGCTCGGCGAACGGCACACGCAGGAAGCCCTTCACGAGGTCGTCCGGCTCCAGCTCCCACGCCGGACCGAGGCTGTCCTCGGCATGCCCAACCGTCATCGACAGCAGGTGATGGACCGTGATGCGGCGACCCTGCTCCGAGACATCGTCCGGGACGTGGTCGGGCAGCACGTCCACGACGCGATCATCCAGCGAGAGCACCCCGTCGTCGATCGCGAGCCCCACAGCGATCGACGTGAACGACTTGGTCAGCGAATACAGCAGGTGCGGGCGCTCAGCCGAGTACGGCGCCCACCAGCCTTCCGCGACGACATGTCCGTGGCGCACGACCATGAGCGAGTGCAGCTCGACCGACTCCGCCTCCAGTTGGTCCAGCAGTGCGATGATCGAGCGGGAAGACATCCCCACAGCGGACGGCGTCGATCGCGGCAGCAGGGCGGGCATCCCAGGACCGTAACCGCTCCTACGCCTTCACGCACACCAAATTAACGCCACTGAACGACATGACCTCGAAGCCCGCGTCGGTCAGTTCCGCGCGGAGGGCCGACGGCGTGAGATGGCGGCGATACGGCAGTTCGCCGCGATAGCAGATCCCCGTGACCGCGTCGTACCGGAACTCCTCGCCGTACCCGCGACCCACGTCGTACAGGGCCGTCGAGATCAAGTACCGCCCACCCGGGGCCAGCCGATCCCGCACCCCGCGGTACACCGCCGCGCGATCCTCGTCCAGCACGATGTTCTGCAAGCAGTAGCTGTCGACAACAACGTCGTACCGAACCGCAGCCTCCGGCCACCGACAAACATCCTGTACGGCGAAGTTGACCGCGACACCGAGCTCCCCCGCGAACCGCTTCGCGAGCGCAATAGCCTCCGCGCTCACATCAACCGCATCAACCCGAAACCCCCGACCCGCGAGAAAACAAGCCGCCGGCCCGGTCCCACACCCATACTCCAAAACCGCCCCGCCCACCGGCAGCTCCGGCACCATCCCCTCCAGGAACCCCTTGTTAGGAAAGTCCCCAAACCCCTTCCCTACCTCAAAAACATCGTTCCACTGCGTTTTCCCCTCCCCCACCACCCGCCGATAAACCTCCCGCGGCTCCACCTCGTAATAACGCATTTTCCCAGCGTAGACACGATTCCTGTGACAGGCTTGCGAATATGAGTGGAACCAGGCTCGACCACGTCCGCGCCAACGTCGCCGATCTCGAGGCCGCCGTCCAGTGGTACACCACGGTGCTGGGCTTCGAGGTCGAGTCCTACTGGCCGCCCGAGGCACCTAACTACGCTCACTTTCGCACGCAGTCGGGTGCGACCTTCGCGGTCATGGAAGCCGAAGGCCGAGGCGGCCGCTTCAACTTCACCGTCGACGACCCCGACGCTCTCTGGGCCGACCTCAAGGACCAGGCCACGATCGTCGAGCCCCTCTTCGACACCCCCTACGGCGCCCGCAAGTTCACCATCGCCGACCCCGACGGCAACGAACTCGGCTTCGTCCGCAACGGCTGACCGTGCGCATCGACATCACGGCCGCCGATCCGGCGCGGTTCGAGGCGGCGGTCGCCAAGTTCATGGGCAGCAAGCTCGACCCCGGCTATCTGAGCGCACCAGGCACCCTGGCCTTCGTCGCCGGCGCCGAACCCCTCGGCTGGTGCTGGGGCTATCACCTCCCCCGCCCCGACGGCACCTCCATGCTCTACCTCCACCAACTGGCAGTAGACGAGAACCACCGGCGCCAAGGCATCGGCAAGGCCCTCCTCCAAGCCTTCATGACCGCAGGCGTCCACGCCGGTGCCACCAAAATGTTCCTCACCACCGCCGCCGACAATCACCCCGCGCGCACCCTCTACGACGCCCTCGGCGGAGGCCTCGCCTCCCAAGGCCCCACCGTCAACTACTGGTTCCTCCTCGACCGGGTGAGCTCATGAGATACGTCCGGGTGGAGTTCAATCGGGGCGGCACCTACTCCGATCCCGGTGCCTACCTGGAGCGGTTGCCGTCGATCGCCGCCGCTCTCCCCGTCGGTGCGCGCGCCTTCGCCACCGATCCGGAGCACTACAACTTCAGGGGCCGACGCTGCATCAAGGACCTCAAACCCCAATACCTCCAACCGGTCGCCGGCGGCCTCGAGCTACAGCTCAAGCACAACTGCTGGAAGCACGAAGAAGATCTGACCATCCGGTACGCCGGTATCCAGAGCGTGACGCTGAATCCACCGAATGACGGCGACGTCGCCCGCCTGTACGACGTCATGCTCGACGAGATCCTGCCGACGGACCACGGATGCACGCACGAGTTCACCTGCTTGTCCGGCTCACTCGTCATCGCCTGCGAAGACCTGACAGCAACCTGGGCGGACTCAAACTGCCCGGAGTTAGGTGCATCGCCAGATCACTGAGGCGTCGTTAGTTGGTAGGAATTGGGTGCTAGGTGACGATTTCTTACCAAATAGCGAGGCGAACTGTGTTCAACCACGAACCCCCGGACTACGCGTGCCCGTTGTGTCTGGTTGTCGGTGGTGGTGAGGACGATCTGACCAGCCAGGAGGACGTCGTACTGCGGACTGAGCGGGCGACGGCGTTCGTGTCGTCTCGGTGGTGGCCGAACAACGTCGGCCACGTGCTCGTCGTACCGAATGCTCATCACGAAAACCTGTACGACCTCCCGCCGGCCGACGGTCATGCGGTGCACGATGCCGTGCGCGAGATCGCCATCGCGATCCGTACCACCTACGGCTGTGAAGGCGTCTCCACCCGCCAGCACAACGAGCCGGCCGGCTACCAGGACGCCTGGCACCACCACGTGCACGTCTTCCCGCGCTACCCCGGCGACAACCTCTACAACACCCGCCACCTCACCACCCCCGCCCCCCAATCCGCCCGCCACCCCTACGCCCAAAGACTCCGCTCCTACTTCGAGGAGCGTGGCTCCTGTTAGCAAACACAGCGCTGCCATACTCACCAGGTGAGTACGAGGTTGTGCTGTGATGCGGTTCGTTGGGTGAGCGACGAGCCGATCCCCGGCTGGGTCGAGGTGACCTTCACTGATGCGGACGGTCACGTGTGGTCGGTCTTCGACAAGCCGCCTGTATTCGCCAACATGGATGACCTGACGCGCGATTCACCGTTCCCAGTGGCAGTCGAGCTGGACTGCGAG
This sequence comes from Kribbella sp. NPDC058245, assembly GCF_042882005.1. Taxonomy (NCBI): domain Bacteria; kingdom Bacillati; phylum Actinomycetota; class Actinomycetes; order Propionibacteriales; family Kribbellaceae; genus Kribbella; species Kribbella sp. NPDC058245. The sequence continues at coordinate 48,610 of NZ_JBHVWY010000012.1, read as the reverse complement.
ATCCTGAGCGTCGACCGTCGTCCCGATCAGACTCTGGTCACCATCTCGACGATCACCCCTTGGGGAGTATCAGCCGACGACGGCCGTTCGACGTTCACAGTGCTCGCCGAGCAGTTGAGGTACGGCGATCAGCCAGGCTGAGGACTGTTCAGGCTTGGTGGGCGCGAACGGTTTCACGGTCTGGGCTGGTTGCTGACGGGGTGGTGCGGGGCCAGGTCCAGGCGTAGCGGAGGATGAGGGCGAGAAGGATCAGTTCCAGGGCGATGCCGAGGCCGTAGAAGAACAGCCAGGATTCGCCCAGGGCGTTGAATGCCGTGACGGGGACGTAGAGCGCGGCCACGATGAGGTTCGCGATGCGGTTCGGCCGGGCGGGCAGCGTCGTCGACAGGACGATCATGAGGATCGGGATGGCCATCAGGGTCAGTGCCGTGGTCGAGAAGGTCTGGGAGAGGTCGAACTCGAAGACCTTGCCGTTGAGGATGTCTTGGATGGCGCCGGGCGTGAAGAAGTTGAGAATGTCCACGTAGGCGTACAGGAGCATGAAGCTTGTCCACGCGGCGGCGAGCTTGACTCGCACCGGGACCGGCTGGTCGTCCAGTGTGGCGGGTTGGCGTGTACTCATCCTGGGCTCCGTTGTCGTGGTGCGGATCGGTAGGTCCACGATCGCTGAGCACGGCGGCGGGCACCTCGGCCCAGAAGCCGGAGTTCGCCTGGCCGATGGCATGGTTTGTGTCTCGTGCTTTCGGCTGAGGAGACCACCCTGACGATGACGACCCCGGTGCCGGCACTTGCTAGCAAAAGCGTTGGCAGAACCGGCCGGACATGACAGAACCCCTAGGTCAGAAGCGCTCTGACCTGGGGGTTCTTGTGGCTCCCCCACCAGGTTTCGATCCTGGTCTTCGAGATTCAAAGTCTCGCGGGCTGCCGATTACCCCACGGGGGATCGTGGTGTCGCCGAAACAGTGTGCCATGCGTGGGGTCGGCCACGAGCTGAGGGGTTCCTTACCTACGGGTCCGTAGGTTACGGTTGCGTAGGTAAGCAGACCTCCGACCGAGGGAATACACCGATGACTCCACCCGCCGTTGCCGCGCCGGAGGCGCCGAGCCGCACTGTCCAGGATGACGCTCTCGATGTCGACACTGGCACGCTCGGGGGTGAGCAGAAGCAGGTGTGGGAGCAGGTCGCGCTGGCGCTGTTCATCGGGATTCCGTTCCTGGCGGTGCTGGCCGCGGTTCCGATTGCGTGGGGCGGGTTCCTGGGGTGGCACGACATCGTGATCGCGGCGGTGTTCTACACGGTCGCCGGTCACGGGATCTCGATCGGTTTCCACCGGTTGTTCACGCACAAGTCGTTCAAGCCGAACCGGCCGATGAAGTACGCACTGGCGATCGCCGGTTCGCTTGCCATCGAGGGTCCGGTGATCCGGTGGGTGGCCGATCACCGCAAGCACCACAAGTTCTCCGACCGTGATGGTGACCCGCACAGCCCGTGGAAGTACGGGAACTCGATCGGTGCGCTGACCAAGGGTTTCTTCCACGCCCACGTGGGCTGGTTGTTCGACACCGAGCAGACTCCGCAGCGGCAGTACGCGCCGGATCTGCTGAAGGACAAGGACATCATCCGGGTGTCGCGGATGTTCCCGCTGCTGGTGACGATCTCGTTGCTGCTGCCGGCCGTGATCGGTGGCCTGTGGTCGATGTCGTGGCAGGGCGCGTTCACCGCGTTCTTCTGGGCCAGCCTGGTCCGGATCGCGCTGCTGCACCACGTGACCTGGTCGATCAACTCGATCTGTCACACGATCGGCGACCGGCCGTTCAAGAGCCGGGACAAGTCCGGCAACGTGTGGTGGCTGGCGATCCTGAGCCAGGGCGAGTCGTGGCACAACCTGCACCACTCGGACCCGACCTGCGCGCGGCACGGGGTGCTCAAGGGACAGCTCGACACCTCCGCCCGGACCATCTGGTTCTTCGAGAAGATGGGCTGGGTCAGCGACGTGCGCTGGCCGGTCAAGGAACGTCTGGAAGCCCGCCGCGTGGACGACGCACGCCGTACCTTGAAAGCGGCCTGACCGTAAAACTCCCACGGGCAACACCCGAAGTACGGCATGATGCTGACGTGATCTCGACGTGACGGAACCCAAACCGCGGCGGTCCGGCCGGATCCGGATGACCAGTGCCGAGCGTCGCGAGCAGCTCATCACGGTCGCCCGCGGCCTGTTCGCCCAGCGCGGCTACGAGGCGACCTCGGTGGAGGAGATCGCGGCACGCTCCGAGGTCTCCAAGCCGGTCGTGTACGAACACTTCGGCGGCAAGGAAGGCCTGTACGCCGTGGTCGTGGACCGCGAGGTCCGCGCCTTGCTCGACGGTGTCACCGGCGCGCTGACCGCGGGCCGCGCGCACGAGCTGGTCGAGCAGGCGGCGCTGGCGTTGCTGGACTACATCGAGCACAACGCCGACGGCTTCCGGATCCTGGTCCGCGACTCGCCGGTCGGGTCGTCCACGGGGTCGTTCATCTCGATCCTGAGCGACGTCGGGACCCGGGTCGAGCACATCCTCGCCGAGAACTTCAAGCGGCACGGTCTCGACCCGAAGAACGCCCCGATGTACGCCCAGATGCTGGTCGGCATGGTCGCGCTCACCGGCCAGTGGTGGCTCGACGCCCGCCGCCCGCGCAAGCAGGACGTCGCCGCGCACCTGGTCAACCTGGCCTGGAACGGCCTTGCGGGACTCGAGGCCAAGCCGGTCCTGTCGACCCGCCCGCACAAGTAGCGGACCGCCCCCACTCACCAACCCTGGGAAAAGGGCCCCGGTCAGCCCACGCTGAGCGTGCGCCAGCTCCCTCCGGAGAAGTTGGTGAGTGTCTGAGGTCCGCCGACCACGGTCGTACGGCGACATCCGACCGCAGGTTGACCCCTGGGCAGACGCTGCGCCGTACGCTGGCCCGCATGACGGGGTTTCTGACCGCGCGGCCGCTGCCTGCGCGCAGCAAGGCGTTCGACCTGATGTTCGCGGGCGCCCTGTTCGTGTCGGCCGGTTTCCTGGGTCTCGCGCAGGCCAAGCTCGGCGGCATCATCGGGCTGGCGATGATCGGCCCGCTGATCTGGCGCCGCACCCACCCCGAGGCGGTCTTCTTCGCCGTCTCCGGCCTCGCCGTTCTGCAGTGGCTGGCCGCAGTAGAGCTCCAGCCCGGCAACATCGGCCTGCTCGTCGCTCTCTACGCGATCTCCGTGTACGGCGACGTCCGCCTCAGCCGGATCGCGCTCGGCATCGGCGGTCTCGGCGTACTGATGGCGACCTCCCGCTACTGGGCGAATGACGACTGGCGCCAGCAGGTGACCATGATGGTCGCCCTCGGCGCGCTCGTCTTCGGCGTCTGGGCCCTCGGCGAGCGCCGCCGGACCAGAGGCCTGTACGTCGCTCAACTCGAGGAACGTGCTGTCCAGGCCGAGCGTGATCGCGACCGCGAGTCCAAGCTCGCCGTCTCGGCCGAGCGGACCCGGATCGCCCGCGAGATCCACGACGTCGTCGCCCACGGTCTGTCGATCATGATCGTCCAGGCCGACGGAGGCCTGTACGCCGCCGACCAGTCCCCCGAGGCGGCCAAGAAGGCGCTCGCCACGATCGGCGATACAGGCCGCGCGAGCCTGACCGAGATGCGCAAGATGCTCGGCCTGCTCAAAGCCGACGAGCAGCACGAACTCGACCCGAACCAGCCGCGCCCCCAGCCCGGCGTCTCCAGCCTGCCCGAGCTGATCGAGAACGTCCGCGAGGCCGGCCTGTCGGTCGCGTACCAGGTCACCGGCACTCCCCGCGATCTCCCCGCGCTGCTCGGACTGACGGCGTACCGGATCGTGCAGGAGGGCCTGACCAACACGCTGAAACACGCCGGGCCGGGTGCGAGCACCTCCGTCAGCCTGGACTTCGGGCGCGACGTACTGACCGTGGTGGTCACCGACGACGGCCGCGGTGGCGGCGTTGCCCCGAGCACCGAACCGGGCCACGGTCTGGTGGGGATGCGTCAACGCGCCTCGGTCTCGGGCGGTACGGTGAGCGCGGGACCGAAGGCGGGCGGCGGTTACGAGGTGATCGCCAAGCTCCCGTACCACCTGCCCAACGGAGGAGTGGCGTGAACGAGGTCAACGAAGATGTGATCCGGGTGTTCCTGGTGGACGACCAGGAGCTGGTCCGGGCCGGCTTCACGATGCTCGTGGATTCCCAGCCCGACATGCGGGTGGTCGGGCAGGCGGGTGACGGCGGCGAGGCGGTCGAGAAGATCTCGGTGACCGCGTGCGACGTCGTGCTGATGGACGTCCGGATGCCCCGCCTGGACGGCGTACAGGCCACCAACCAGCTGCAGTCGTTGCCGAAGGCACCGAAGGTGATCGTGCTGACCACCTTCGACCTGGACGAGTACGCCTTCGCCGCGATCAAGGCGGGCGCCGCAGGCTTCCTGCTCAAGAACACCCCACCGGCCGATCTGCTGTCCGCGATCCGCCAGGTGCACTCCGGTGACGCCGTCGTCTCCCCCAGTACGACGCGGCGGTTGCTCGAGCATTTCGCCGGATCCCTGCCTGATCAAGGAGTTGAGCGGCCCGACCTGGCCGCCCTGACCGCTCGCGAACGCGAGGTACTGGTCGAGGTCGCCCGCGGTCTGTCGAACACCGAGATCGCCAAGCTGTTCACGCTGTCCGAGGCCACGGTGAAGACGCACATCGGCCGCATCCTGGCCAAGACCGGCCTGCGGGACCGGGTCGCGCTCGTCGTTCTCGGGTACGAGACGGGACTCGTTCGCGCGACCAAGTAATACCCAGGTACTACACGGAATACGTTCCGTGGGACGACGTACCGGACAGCGGTTCTCACTAACTTGGTGAGCATGACAGGGCGGGCCTGTCGTGGAACCAGGGAGTGACATGATTTTGCAGACCGGTGAGCTTGCGGCAGGGCGGCTGCCGCAGGACGGGATGCCCCGGACGGCGATCCGCGCACACGAACTGCGCAAGGTGTACGGCCAGGGCGACACCGCCGTGGCCGCGCTGGACGGTGTGTCGGTCGACTTCGCGGTCGGCAACTTCACCGCGATCATGGGCCCGTCCGGCTCCGGCAAGTCGACGCTGATGCACTGCCTGGCCGGCCTGGACACGCCGACCGGCGGTCAGGTCCTGCTCGGCGAGACCGAGCTGACCCAGCTGCCCGACTCGGAGCTGACCAAGATCCGCCGGGACCGGATCGGCTTCGTCTTCCAGTCCTTCAACCTGCTGCCGATGCTGTCCGCCAAGGACAACATCCTGCTCCCGCTCGAGCTCGGCAGCCGCAAGCCCGATCAGCAGTGGCTGGCCACGCTGGTCGACGTACTGGGGCTGCAGGACCGTCTCACCCACCGCCCGTCGGAGCTGTCCGGTGGTCAGCAGCAGCGCGTCGCCGTGGCGCGCGCGCTGGTCGGGCGGCCTGAGGTCGTGTTCGCCGACGAGCCGACCGGCAACCTGGACTCGCGTTCCGGCGCCGAGGTCCTCGGCTTCCTGCGCCGCAGTGTCCGCGAGTTCGGTCAGACCGTGGTGATGGTGACCCACGATCCGCTGGCCGCGTCGTACGCCGACCGCGTCGTGATGCTTGCCGATGGCAAGCTTGCCGGCGAACTGTATGACCCGAAGCCGGAGACCGTTCTCGACGCGCTGCGCCAGCTGGGGGCCTGACGTGCGACGTTCTCTGCTCTCCTCGTTGCGCGCCCATCTGGGCCGCCTGGTCGCCGCGTGTCTGGCGATCGTGCTGGGGGTCGGCTTCGGCACCCTGGCGATGACCGCGCACTCGTCGGCGTCCCATGGCATCGACGAGACGATCGGCGCGCAGTACAAGGGCGTCGACGCCTACGCCAGCCCGCAGAACGGCGAACTCACCCCGGCCGCGCTGGCCAAGGTGAAGGCGCTTCCGCAGGTCGCTGAGGCCGTGCCGACATCGATCGCCTACTTGGACACCACCTTCCCAGGCCTCGTCCGGCCGGTGTCGCTGCCGATCGAGGCCCTGCACAACACCACGCAGATCGCCGGCCCCAGTACGACGGCCGGTCGGTTGCCGACCGCAACCAACGAGATCGCGCTGCCGAACAAGCTGGCCGACAAGAACAAAGTGACCGTCGGCCAGTCGCTGCGGATCACGTCGTACGAGAAGAAGTCCTGGACCGTGAAGGTCGTCGGCCTGATCGACGACAAGAGCGCGTTCGGCCAGGGGGCGGCGATCGCCACCGCGGCGGCGGTGAAGATCTACGAGCCGAACGGCTTCATCCAGGCCTTCGAGGTCGCGGGCAAGAGCGGTACCAGCCAGCAGGCGGTGGCTGATGCCGTGCGGTCCGTGGTCGGCGCCGGCATCGAGGTCTACACCGGCAAGGCGTGGATCGAGCACGAGATCGAGGGCTACACCAACGGCATCGACGTTCTTGGCGGCGTGTTCGGCATGTTCGCCGTCATCGCGCTCTTCGTCGCCTGTCTGGTGATCGGCAACACCTTCACGATCGTGATCGCCCAGCGGACCCGCGAGATGGCGCTGCTGCGCTGCGTCGGCGCATCCAAGCGCCAGGTGTTCTCTTCAGTGCTCGCCGAGGCGACCGTGGTCGGTGTGATCGCCTCTGCGATCGGCGTCGTCTTCGGTGTTGCCCTCTCGGCGCTGGCCCTCGCGCTGTCCCGAGAGTTCGACTGGGGAATCCCGCCGGTCCCGCTGCACCTGGGGATGGCCTCGATCTTCCTGCCGTTGCTGCTCGGGAGCATCGCGACGATCGCGGCGGCCGTCGTACCGGCTCGTCGGGCGACCAAGGTCGCGCCGTTGGCTGCGCTGCGGCCCGAGGCCGCGCCGGTCGCCGCCTCCAAGCGTGGCATCGTCCGGATCATCTTCGGCTTCCTGCTCCTCGCCGGTGGCGGTGCGATGCTCGCCGGAGCGGCGAGCGGTCACGACGTGATCCTCGGCGTCGGTGGTGGCGTGGTCTCGTTCCTCGGGGTGCTGGCGCTCGGGACGCTGCTGATCCCGGCGCTGATCCGGGTACTCGGCGCGCTGCCGGCGCGGACCGGCGTACCGTCGCGGATCGCCGTCGCGAACGCGGTCCGGAACCCGAAGCGTACGGCGGCCACGACCGCGGCCCTGCTCATCGGCGTGACGCTGATCAGCCTGACTTGTGTCGGCATCGCGTCGGTGCGCAAGACCTTCGACGTGTCGATGGACGGGCAGTACCCGGTCGACCTGATGGTCTCGACATACAACCAGAAGATGCCCGCCGGGGCGGCCGACCAGCTCAAGTCGATCAAGGGCATCACGCAGGTCGTTCCGGTCAAGCAGGTCACGATCAAGTCCAAGGGCGAGGAGTTCCAGGTCACCGGGATCGACCAGGCGACCGCCGGGACCGTCATCCACAACCCGGCGCTGGTGAACGACCTCCAGCCCGGTACGGCGCTCGTCGACTACGGCACGCTGTCCCGGCTGAACCTCGAAGAGGGCGCGAAGGTCGCGATCGTCTCCGGCAAGAACACGCTCACCGTCACACTCAAGCGTGGGCTCGGCCTGGAGCCGTTCAACCTGACCGCGACCGACCTCGCCAAGCTGGCACCGAATGCACCCGTCACCAGCTTCTGGCTGGCGTCGGATCCGAAAGCGGACGGCGCCAAGATCATCGACTCGGTGAGCCAGTCGCTGCCGTCGGTGAAGGAGCTCGGGGTCAGCGGCGGGCTGGCGAAGCGGACGGCATACACGAAGATCTTCGATGTCCTGCTGGCCGTCGGACTCGGGCTGCTCGGCGTCTCGGTCCTGATCGCGCTGGTCGGCGTCGGGAACACGCTCAGCCTGTCGGTCCTGGAACGAACCCGGGAGAACGCGTTGCTGCGGGCAATGGGTCTGACCCGGCGCCAGCTGCGCAGCATGCTCGCGATCGAATCGTTGCTGATGGCACTGGTTGCCGCCGGCCTCGGGATCGTGCTCGGGCTGATCTACGGCTGGACCGGTACCAGCGCCCTGATGGGTGGTCAGACGATCGACGGGAAGGTCCAGTACGCCGTACCGGTCGGACTCCTGGTCGCGGTCGCGGCGATCGCCGCCGTGGCTGGTCTGCTCGCCTCGGTCCTGCCCGCTCGCCGGGCCGCCAAGGTCGCACCGGCCGGAGCGCTCGCGACGGAGTAATGAGCTAGCGGCTCGCCCGGCTTGAGGGGGCTGGGCGAGCCGCTGTTATCAGACGAATTCGATCCGGTTCCCGTGGCCGTCGGCGGTGTGAAAACGCCTTCGGCCCGGGATCGTTTCGTTGTCCCAGGCAACTGGATAACCGCTCGCCTCGAGTTGCGCGGCCAGGCCGTCCAGGTCGTCGACTTGCAGTGCTGGATGGGCTTTCCGCGCCGGCCGGAAGTCCTGCTCGACGCCGATGTGGATCTCGGCGTCACCTTGGCGGAACCAGCAACCGCCGCGAGCTTTGAGGAGCTCGGGCTTCTCGACGTCGGTCATCCCGAGGGCGTCGCGGTAGAACGCGCGGGCGACATCCTCGCCGCCGGGCGGGCAGGAGACCTGCACGTGGTCGAGCTTCATGACTTGCGCGCTACTGCGAAGATCCGGCGGAACGGGAGCAGCGTGCCGTAGTCGCGCTGCGGATAGGCCTCGGCCAGGCGAGCGCCGTACTCGGCCTCGAAGTCCTTGCGCAGCTCGTCGGGCAGCGACTGCAGCACCGGCCGCGCGCCCGTGCCCTTCACCCACTCCAGTACGGCGTTGTCGCCTTGCAGCAGGTGGAAGTAGGTCGTCTCCCATGCATCCACGGCACAACCCTCAGCACTCAGTACGTCGACATAGTCGGCCGGGCCAGGAACGTCGGGGCGCAACGAACGATCGCGCGCGAACTCGGCGTACGGGTCCTTGGCGGCGATCTCCCGAAGGATCGCGTGCGAAGGCGCGTTACCGTTGCCGGGGATCTGGATCGCGAGCCAGCCACCGGGGCGGAGCGCCTTGACGAAGCCGGGCAGCAGGTCGAGCTGCTCGGGAACCCACTGCAGGGTCGCGTTGGTGACGATCACGTCGAGGCTGCCCTCGGGTGCCGCCCACTCCCGTACGTCGGCCAACTCGAAGCTGAGGTGGTCATCGGCGTACTGCTCAGCGGCCTCGAGCATCTGCGGCGAGCTGTCCAGCCCGACAATGGTTGCCGACGGCCACGTTTCGCGCAGGGTCGCGGTGAGCGCGCCCGGGCCGCAGCCGAGGTCGACCACGCTCTTCACATCGTCGGCCCGGACACGGCGGACGAGGTCGGCGAAGGGGCGGCCGCGCTCGTCGGCGTACGTGCCGTACTGCTCGGGGCTCCAGACGGGGGACGTGCGCATCCTTGGCACCTTCTCTGCTCTGCGGGGATTTATCTTGACGTCGAGATATCTTAGGCATCGGAGGTCTCTTGATGTCAAGAGTCTTGATGGCGTACGCTCACAGGCATGGAAGACGAGGTCGACCGGCTGCTCGAAGCCTGGCGCCGGGAGCGTCCGGACCTCGACGTGACCCCGATGGAGGTCCTGTCGCGGGTGAGCCGGCTCGCGCGGCACCTGGACCGGGCGCGCAGTCAGGCGTTCGAGACCCACGGACTCGAGTCGTGGGAGTTCGACGTACTGGCGGCGTTGCGGCGCGCGGGTTCGCCGTACCAGCTGTCTCCCGGGAAGCTCCTGAAGGAGACGCTCGTGACGTCGGGGACGATGACGAACCGGGTCGATCGGCTCACCGCTCGCGGTCTGGTCGAGCGCCTTCCGGATCCGGCCGACCGGCGCGGCGTGCTGGTCCAGCTGACCGACGCCGGACGGGACGCGGTAGATGCGGCCATGGCCGATTTACTGGCGCACGAGCGGACGTTGCTCGGCGCGATCAGCGTCCGCGACCAGGCGCGGATCGCCCAGTTGTTGCGCGAACTCGTCCGGCCGTTCGATCTGGAAAAGCACTGACGGTGTTTGGCTACACATTCTGAAGAATTCCGCCGCAATTCTGCGAAACCACAGACCGTCACTTCGCATCTCCCGAATCGTTGCTAGTTGCAACGAGATCGAGAGACTGCTGTAGCGGACCGCTATCGACACTGAGTGACCGAGGCCACTAGGGTCCTTACTGTCGGTGGTGAATCGACTACAAAACGTTAACGACACGGTGACTTCGGCGGCTAGAGGTGGCTCGCCGAAAGCGATCGCGTGGTGTCCGGGGCTCGGGGCCCGGACAACGCCGGTCGGCACGGGGCCCGCTCACCCAAGGTGGCGCGCCCTCCGAATCACAGGGGATCGGAGGGCGCGCCGCCTCATTTCCGAGGTTTGATCAGCACAGTGGATTTGATCAGATCGGAATTGTTTATTCGGCCCGTTCGGCAGCGTCGAACCACTGCGTTTCAAGTTCGGCGCGCTCGTCGCCGAGTTTGCGGAGATCGGCATCCAGCTCGGCCAGCCGCTCGTAGTTGCTCGCGTTCGCGGCGATCTGGTCGTGCAGCTTCGCCTCGGACTCGGTGAGCTTCGCGATCTGCCGCTCGATCCGGTTCAGCTCCTTCTTCGCCGCCCGCACCACCGCCGCGTCGACCGGCTGCTCTGCTGGTGTGTTGTCGACGGCCTCGACCGGCTTGCCCTCGGTACGGCGAGTGGCCCCGCCCGCATCGAGGTCCTCGATGTACTGGTCGACGCCACGCGGCAGATGCCGGACCCGGCCGTCGCCCATGATCGCGTAGACCATGTCGCTGACCCGCTCCAGGAAGTACCGGTCGTGAGTGACCGTGACGACGACGCCCGGCCAGCTGTCGAGGAAGTCCTCCAGCACGGTCAGCGTCTCGACGTCCAGATCGTTGGTCGGCTCGTCGAGGATCAGCACGTTCGGCTCGTCCAGCAGGATCCGCAGCAGCTGCAACCGCCGCCGCTCACCACCGCTCAGATCCGAGATCCGCGTGGTCAGCCGATCCCCGGTGAACCCGAACCGCTCCAGCAACTGCGAGCTCGTCATCTCACCGCCGTGACCGGCGAGCGCCGCCGTGTTCTTGATGGCGCTGATGTGATCGAGGACCGTCACCGACCCGTCGATCTCTTCGAGATGCTGCGACAGGTTGGCCACCCGGACCGTCTTGCCCTGCTTGACCACGCCGTGGTCCAGCGGCAGCAAGCCGGTCAGCACCTTGAGGAACGTCGTCTTGCCGGCACCGTTCGGCCCCAGCAGCCCGATCCGGTCCGCCGGGCCGAGCCGGAACGTCACGTGATCGAGCATGACGCGATCGCCGAACTTCAGGCTCACGTCCTCCGCGTCGAACACGTCCTTGCCCAGGCGCGCGGTCGCCAGCTTCGACAACGCCAGCTTGTCGCGAGGCTCAGGCTCGTTCGCGATCAACTCGTTCGCGGCGTCGATCCGGAACTTCGGCTTGCTGGTCCGCGCGGGTGCACCGCGCCGCAGCCAGGCCAGCTCCTTCTTCAGGAGGTTCTGCCGCTTGACCTCACTGACCTGAGCGCTCCGCGTCCGCTCCGCCTTCGCCAGCACATAAGCGGCGTACCCGCCCTCGTACGACGAGATGTCGCCGCCCTGCACCTCCCACGTGTTGGTACACACCGCGTCGAGGAACCACCGGTCGTGTGTCACCACGACGAGCGCGCCGGCCCGGTCCACCACATGCTGAGCCAGCCAGTTGACCGCCTCGATGTCCAGGTGGTTCGTCGGCTCGTCCAGCACCAGCAGGTCGACCTCGATCATCAGCAGCTTCGCCAACGAAGTCCGCCGCCGCTCCCCACCGCTGAGCGTGCCCACCTTGGCCTCAAGGTCGACCTCACCCAGCAAGTGCTCCATCACCGAGCGTGCCCGCGGATCAGCCGCCCACGTATAGGTCTCGACATCCCCGAGCACCGCGTGCAGCACCGTCTCGTCCGGGTCCAGCTCATCCGTCTGCCCCAGAAACCCCAACCGCAGATCGCGGTTGTGCGTGATCCGCCCACTGTCAGGCTCCTCACGCCGCGCCAGCACCTGCAGCAACGTCGACTTCCCGTCCCCGTTGCGCCCCACCACGCCAATCCGGTCGCCCCGTCCCACCCCCAGGCTGACGGCATCCAGCAATACACGAGTCCCGAAGCCCTTGGACACAGCTTCCAGGTTGACCAAATTAGCGGCAGCCATAACCGCCCCACCTTATCCGACCCCCACACCCCGCCGTACCGAAGCACGGGTAGTGGTCCCCCACCCAGCCCACCCCCGCCGTACGAAGCACGTGTAGTGGTCCCCCACCGAGCCCACCCCGCCGTACCGAAGCACGGGTAGTGGTCCCCCACCGAGCCCACCCCGCCGCCTACCGCCCCACCCGATCCCCCACCACTACCCGTCCGCCGGTACGCCTCGATCAGCCGAACCACGTCCCGCAAGCCCACCCTGTACGCCCGCGACCTCCACGCATCTGCTGGGTTAACCCATGAGGTTGTGGGTTCTGGACCCTCATGCGAGTACGGAACCCACAACCTGATGGGGGAACCCATCAGCTGGCGGTGGACTCCCCTGCAGCCAACCCCCTGAGCACCCCTCAACGCGCCATGAACTTTGAGCACCCACCGATCACTTTGAGCCCACGGACCCGGTTGGTAGGTGCACAAGGCACCCGGCCCCCACTCGCCTCGCCTTCCCGTACCGCTCCGCCAGCCTCGACCGATGCCACACCACCGGCAGAGCTCACCGAATCTCCCCATCAGGTTGCCCTGGGCATCCATCGGTACGACGGACGCGCCGTACCGGCTGAACTTTGTGATCTGGCTGTGATCCAACCAAACGCGAGATGGCGGCGTCTATCTGTGCGGCGGGCTCACTGGGAGCCCTTGCATACGAGGGGAAATCACTATCATGCGCGTTCGTTCTCAGTTGGTTCGCCGGGTCGCTGCCACCGCCGCGGGCCTCGGCCTCGCCGCCGGCGCGGTTGTCGGGATCGTGGGCGCCACGTCCGCCAGCGCCGACGTCAAGACCACCACCGTCGCCGCCTCCACCGCCGCGGTCAAGAAGACCGTCACCATCGACGGCACCGACTGGATCGTCCCCGCCGGCTCCAAGGTCCGCTACTTCGGCAAGACCACCGGCATCGCCAAGAACACCAAGGTCCAGGTCCAGCGCCTCGACGGCAAGAAGTGGGTCAACTTCCCCGCGACCACCAAGGTCACCTCGAAGGGCACCTACTCGGTCTATGTCCAGACCTCCCGCGTCGGCAAGAACTACTTCCGCGTCGCCGTCGCCGGCCTCGTCACCAAGCAGCAGTACCTCGAGATCACCAAGAAGTGATCCCACCCGCAGCGCCCGCCGTCCCCCACAGACGCCGGGCGCTGCTTGCGTTCACGGGACAACCGTCTCGTGATCCCAGGTATCCGCCAGAACCCTGGCCAGCAATGGATCTGGCGATTCAGTCAGGTACGGCGTCTGGTCCGGGTCACGCACTGTCGCAGTCACCGGTACGCCGAACAGCCCCGTAGCCAGCCCCGATGCGAATCCACGGTGACAGCTTCCTGAAGTGCACGCTAATTGGTGATTTTTAGGGACCCAGTGACGAAAATCCACCAACTAACGGCCTGGCGGCATCAGGATTCCGACGAATCGGGGCAGCTACTCACGGTGTCCACCGAAGCGGGAGGGACGGTCCAGCTTCATCTGGCTCCGTTCAGGTGGGTTAGGTATTCGTTCTCGTTCAGGGGGTTGCCGTCGGTGCGGGGGCGTACTGGGTGGGGCGTTGGAGTGGGGGCGTGAGTGGTGGAGGTGGTGGTCAGGAGGGCTTCGCCGTGGGTTTGGGTGGGGAGGTGGGACTCGAAGGTGTGGGTGGTGGCGGCGGGGAGGGTGCCTTGGAGGTGGGCTGAGGTGGGGGTGAGGGCGGTGGAGGTGAGGGTGCCGTGGTTTTCGGCGAGGAGGGCCAGGACTCGGGAGAGGGAGTCGGGTGGGATGTCCAGGTCGAAGTGGTTGATGGGTTCTAGGACTGTGGTGCCGGCCGCGGCGATCGCCTGGAGGAGCAGGGGTGGGGTTAGGCGGCGGAAGTCGGCGGCTGTGGTGACGGGGCTGAAGTAGGCGGTGTGGGTGAGGTCTACGCGGATGTTGGGGATCTCCCAGCCGTAGAGGCCCTGGGCGAGGGTTTGGCGGACTGTTTCCTCGATGGCGGTGTGGAAGGCGCGTGGGAGGCCGCCGAGTTCGACGGCCAGGCGGTAGTCGACGCCTTCGTCGTGAGGTGCGACGCGGAAGCCGAGGCCTGCGGCCCAGTGGTTGCCGGGGGCACTGATGTCGCGGTGGGAGGTGCCGGTGCCGTTGAGGCGTTCGATGTAGATGGGGCTGGTCTGGCTGAAGGTCACGTCGAGGTCGTACTCGGTCTCCAGCAGCGACGCGATGACCTCCTTCTGGACCTCGCCGTACAGGCGGACGGTGATGTCCGCGGCCTGGTGGCCCTGGATGAGCGGGTCCTGCTCGGCGAGTTGAGTGAGGGCCTGGAAGAGTTTGACGCGGTCGCGGGCGGTGACGACGGTCTCCAGAGTGGGGCGGGCAAAGAGGTTGCCCACAGCATCAGCCGGTACGCCGAGTTGGTCGCCGATCCGGATGTCCTTCAGACCGCGCAGCGCCACGATCTGGCCAGCTTCCGCTGACGAGACGGTACGACGGGAGCCATCGTCGTACAGGTCGATCGCGCTCGGACGGACCTGGTACGGCGGCCCGTCGGCGGGGTGGACGTCGACAGACGAACGGGCGGTGAGGGTGCCGCCGAAGATGCGGGCCGAGGCAAGCTTCTGGCCGGCGGGACCGCGTTCGACCTTGAAAACCTTGGCCTGCAAGGGTTTCACGGGTGAGTCAGTTGCTACGGGCAACCAGGATTGAATACCCGAGACGAGTTCCGGCATACCGATGCCGGTCATCGCGGAACCGAAGTAGACCGGGTGGGCGCAGCCCAACGCGACCTGGCGACGGAGTTCGTGCGAGTAGTCGGTGGACTGAAGATCGTCCTCCAGATAGCGCCGCAGAAAGATGTCGTTGCGCTCAGCAAGGAATTCGCCGAGGTCGGAGGGGAGAGCGTCAACAGCGGCGGCCCTGGTGCCCAGGTCGCGAATCGTGCTCATCGGTAGGGCGTTCGGGGTGAGTAGTCGGTGGATGTCAGCGAGGAGGGAGTCGTAGCGGGCGCCGACACGGTCGACCTTATTCACGAACAGTAGCGTCGGGATGCGCAGGCGCGTCAACGTGCGCATCAGTAGGCGGGTCTGGGCCTGGACGCCCTCGACCGCGGACAGCACCAGTACGGCGCCGTCCAGCACGGAGAGCGCCCGTTCGACCTCGGCGATGAAGTCGGAGTGGCCGGGGGTGTCGATCAGGTTGACCGGGAGGTCGCCCAGGGTGAACGAGACCACGGCGGAGCGGATCGTGATGCCGCGGCGGCGTTCCAGGTCCATGGAGTCGGTCTGGGTGTTGCCGTCGTCGACCCGGCCGACGTGGTCGATGATGCCGGCGGCATACAGGAGCCGCTCGGTCAGGCTGGTCTTACCGGCGTCGACATGCGCCACGATACCCATCGTCAAAGAGTTCAACGGTCCTCGCGAATGCTTCGAAGTGAACTGTCCTGGTCAGGCAGATCACTGAGCACCGCATGCCGTTCCCCTTCTCCATCCGATAGGTCCTTCGGAACGTAACACCACGGCCGACTCGAGAGCGACCGATTTTCCAGTCAGGCCTTCAGCACCGGTACGTCGTATTGCTGGATGAAGCCGTCGCGCGTCACCAGCGTCAGCCGCTCGGTCAGCGCTTGCGCGATCAGCATCCTGTCGAATGGATCCCGGTGGATCGCCGGCAGCCGACCGGCGAGCTCCGCATGCCCCATGCTGATCGGCAGGTCACTCAAGCCGCCACGCGCGATCCAGTCCCGCAGATCGTCGGGCAGCGTCAGCTTGCCGGAGGCCGATTTGATCGACAGCTCCCACATCGTTGCCGCACTGACGTAGACCTCGAGTTCGGTGTCGATGCGATCCATCAGCTCATCAGACAGTTCGGGGCTGTCCTCGAGCCACCACAGCAGGACATGGGTATCCAGCAAGAGTCTCGTTTGGTTCACGACAGCATGCCGAAGTCGTCGGCAATCTCGTCGTTCGTCTCAGGCGAGTCCCAGTCGGCGGAGCGAGGCATCCGGCCGGCCAACGATCCACGTCCTGAACGCCGATGTACCCTCGGCAAGGGAACCACCTGGGCCACCGGATGACCGGCGCGGCTGATGATGACGGTTTCGCCATGCTCGACTCGGTCAATGATTCGCGACAGCTGAGTCTTCGCCTCGTGAATGTTGAACTGCGTTGCAGGTTCACCCATCTCCAACACCTCCTTAGCTAGGTTAGCTAAGTGTACTACCGGGAGACGGAGGCGGGGAGGATTCGGGCGCCGGGGACGGGGGCTTCGGCTTGGCGGACCATGCGGCAGAGGCCGGACTCGGAGAGTTCGACGGCCAGGTCGACGGCGGAGCGGGAGTCGGCGGCGAGGAAGAGGCAGGTGGGGCCGGAGCCGGAGATCATGGCGGCCAGCGCGCCTTGGTCGAGGCCGAACTGGAGGGTTTCCCCCAGCTCGGGACGCAGCGAGAGGGCCGCTGCCTGCAGGTCGTTGCTGAGGGCAATGGCTAGCGCCTCGGGACGGCCGGAGAGCAGGGCGGACATCAGCTCGGGGCGGACCTGCGGGGGTTCGACTCGGCGGAGCGGGCGAAGGCGGTCGAGCTCCTGATAGACCGCAGGCGTTGAGAGGCCGCCGTCGGCGATCGCGAAGACCCAGTGGAAGACGCCGCGCGACATGACCTCGGTGACCTGCTCGCCGCGGCCGCGGCCGAGGGCGGTGTGGCCGACGAGGCAGAACGGTACGTCGCTGCCCAGCTCAGCGGCGTGTCCCTGCAACTCGGTCTGGGAGAGCTGCAGCCCCCACAGGCGGTTGCACGCGACCAGCGTTGCCGCAGCGTCGGTCGAGCCGCCGGCCATCCCACCGGCGACCGGGATGGTCTTCCGGATGGTGAGGTCGACGCCTTCTTCGACGTCGTACTCGGCCTGCAGCAGGCGGGCCGCCCGGACCGCGAGGTTGGTGTCGTCGGTCGGGACCTCGGCCGCGAAGTCACCGACGACCTCGACCGAGATCGCGGAGTCGTCGTCCCGCAGTACGGCGGTCACGTCGTCGTACAGGGCGACGGCCTGGTAGACCGTGGCCACCGGGTGGAAGCCGTCCGGCAACGGCGGACCGACCGACAGACCCAGGTTGATCTTGGCCGGCGCCCGCACCGTCACCTCAGCAGAAGGAGACACGGGCACAGGCTAGTGCCTTAGGTAGGTGATACGGAGTGAGCTGCGCCAGCCAGGGCGGCGAACTCGGCGATTCCCAGCATCTCGCCACGCAGTCCCGGGTCGATGCCTGTGATGCGGAACACCTCGTCGAGCTGAGCGCGGTCCGGCATCCAGCGGGCGAGCGCCGAGCGGACAGTCTTGCGGCGCTGCGAGAACGCTCCCTCGATGACGGCGAACACCTCTTCCCGTGATGCCTCCGTGGCCGGAGGCTCGTGCCGGGAGAAGGCGACGAGCCCGGAGTCGACGTTCGGAGCCGGCCAGAACACGTTCCGCCCGACCGGTCCGGCGCGTCGGACATCGGCGTACCAGGCGGCTTTGGCGGACGGTACGCCGTACGTACGCGAACCGGGCCCGGCCGCCAGCCGGTCGGCGACCTCGGACTGGACCATCACCAGCCCGTGCTGCAGCGACGGCGAGACGCGCAGGAGGTGCAGCAGGACCGGTACGGCGACGTTGTACGGAAGGTTCGCCACACAAGCCGTCGGCTCGCCGATCTGGTCGGCAGTGACCGTCATCGCGTCCGCCTCGACCACCGTGAACGCGGCCGCCTGATCAGGCGCGTACGTCGCGATCGTGTCCGGGAGCGCGGTCGCCAGCACGTGGTCGATCTCGACCGCGGTGACTCGGTGGCCCTCGGCAAGCAGTGCCAGCGTCAGCGACCCGAGCCCCGGGCCGACCTCCAGCACTGTCTCGCCGTCGGCGGCCAGCTCCGCCGTCCGAACGATCCGGCGGACAGTGTTCGGGTCGATCACGAAGTTCTGGCCGCGCTGCTTGGTCGGGCGGACGCCGAGCGCGGCGGCCAGTGAACGCACTTCAGCCGGACCGAGCAGTCTCGGTCCGGCTGAGGTGGATGAATCAGACGAGGTCACCTCGTCAGTCTTGCAGACAACAACCGTCAGGCCTTCTTGCCACAGACCGGCCAGTCACCGTAGCTACCGCCGCGCGCTGCGCGGACCTTCTCGGCGATCGCGATCTGCTGGGCCTTGCTCGCCTGGTGGGCGTTCTCGGCATACGCCGTGCCACCGAAGGCGGCCCAGGTGCCGTGGCTGAACTGCAGGCCACCGTAGTACCCGTTGCCGGTGTTCGACTGCCAGTTGCCACCGGACTCACAGGCGGCGATCCGGTCCCAGGCGCCGGCGTTACCGCTCGCGGGCGGCGCCGGGGCCTCAGGCTTCGGCTTGGTGCCGACAGTGACCGCTTCGTCGACAGCCTCGGTGAGCACCTTGCTGGTCACGACCTTGGTGGCGCTGAGCTTGCCGTCCAGGTACGTGTACAGGTAGGTGACGCTCTTGGAACCGCTCTTGCCCGGGGCGGTGACCTTCTTGGTGCCCTCGAGCATCGTCGCCGACTCGGTCTTGTCGCTGCCGAAGGCAACCTTCTCCGTGCGGGTGACCTGCTTGAGGTCGACCTTGACGAAGCCGATCGTGTTCACGGCGCCCTGCTTCAGCACGGTGGCCGGAGCCGGGGTGATCTTGTCGTCCTTGTCCCACGCGATCTTCGCGGCGGTCAGGGCCTCACCGACGGTCGAGACCATCAGCTTGGAGGTGACGGCCTTGCCCTGCCGGACGATCGAGACGGTCTTCGGGGTCTTCACGACCAGGTCCAGCCCCTCGCGCCCGAGCGGCGCGCTGCGGCTGGTGGAGAAGAAGGCCGAGCTGTCGTAGCGCAGACCCAGATCGGCGAGTGCCTCGGAGACGGTGTCGGCCGTCGTCCAGAAGGCCTTCTTGACGCCGTCGGCGTTCACGGTCAGCTGGCGGCCGTACTGCACCGCGATCTCCTGACCGTCCTGCAGCTTCGAGTCCAGGGACGGCGCGACCACGTCGTGGTCACCGACCTGAACTTTTTCGGCCTTGAGGGCGTCGGAGACGGTGGAGCCGAAGGTGTGGACCTTCTGCACCTGGCCGTCGATGGAGAGGCTGACCGTCTTGCTCTTCGTGGCGTAGGCCACGGAACCACCGACGACGGCGATCGCGGCTGTCAGACCGACAGCAACGATGATCGACTTACGCACTAAAGCTCCCAGGTAGGGCTACCCGGGCACGAGGTGGGACAGCACAGGCACCGGTCACAGACTCCGGACTGGTGGTCCGGCGACCTTGATCGACGCCGAGGGGCGTGCTGTCCGGCATCTTCCCCGATCCCGGCCAACATCACGGGACCATAACGAAGAAGTCGCGACAATGCCAATCCTCTGGTCGGCGAGTCGGCAAAAGGTGTAATGAGCCAACTACACGCCGTGTTGACCCCAGTGCCCGCGGTGCACCACTTCGGCCGTCGTACGGCGCCCTCTTGTGAGCGACGGCGACCGCTTGTCCGGGGCCCGGTAGCCGACCGACATCAGGCCCACCATCTCGAACCCGGCCGGTACGCCGAACTCGGTCAGCAGAGCCGCGACTTTATCCGCCGGAGGGCCGAAAAAGCAGGCTCCCAAGCCTTCGTCGACCACTGTCTGCAGCATCAGCAGGGACGCCATCCCGGTATCGACATACCAGTACGGCGCGGTCCAGTGGGCCTCGTCGCGGTCGGTCCAGCCCTTGTCCGATTCGGTGTACCGATCGAGGTACGCGTCCTTGTGCGCGAAGGCCAGAATCAGCAGCGGCGCCCGGCGCAGCCCTGTGATCCATTCCACATACTTCTCGTCGGGGTCCGCGGCCGCGATCTTCCAGTACCGCTCCCGGTCGTCACCCTCCAGTGTGAGGAACGCCCAGCCCTGGGTGAACCCGCCGGAAGGGGCCCGGAGACCGTTTTCCAGGATCCGCTCGCGAATTTCGTCCGGGACCGGCCGGTCGGCGTCGTAGTTGCGCACCATCCGGCGCCGCCGGACCACCTCACTGAACTCCATCTACCAGGTCCCCCCGAACGCACGGTCGGCGTTCTTGTTGAGTGCCTCGCACAGCTCGGCGACCGAGATGTTCAGGGTGCCGGCCATCTTCCGGACCGTGTGCGGGATCAGGTACGACGCGTTCGGCTGCCCGCGATGCGGCGACGGCGTCAGGTACGGCGCGTCCGTCTCGACGAGGACGCGGTCGAGCGGCGTCACGGCCAGCGCGTTGCGCAGCGAGTTGGCGTTCTTGAAGGTGATCACGCCGGCGAAACTCAGGAACGCACCACGGTTCACGCACTCGCGCGCGAACTCGGTATCCCCCGAAAAACAGTGCATCACAAGGCGATCCGGGACCCCTTCGCGGTCGAGGATCTTCAGGATGTCGTCGTGCGCGTCGCGGTCGTGGATCATCAGCGTCTTGTCGAGCCGCTTGGCCAGCTCGATGTGCGCGGCGAACGATTCGTGCTGCGCGTCGCGCCCGTCCTCGCCGGTCCGGAAGTAGTCGAGACCGGTCTCACCGATCACCCGCACCTTCGGTGAACTCTGCGCCAGCCGCTCGATCTCGGCGAGCGCGCTGTCGAGCTCACCGGCCGCCTTGAGCTTCGGGGCCTCGTTCGGGTGCAGCGAGACGCCGGCGATCAGATTCGGGTACTGAGTCGCCGCCTCGACCGCCCACGCGGACCCAGGCAGGTCGCACCCGACCTGGACGATCCGGTTCACGCCGACCGACGCCGCCAGCTTGATCGCCTCGGCCGGGCTCAGCCAGGCCCCGTCCTCGCCGTCGGCGATATCCAGATGGCAGTGGGCGTCGACCACACTCATCGGCAACGGATCCGGTACTGCCGGCCTGGTCCGGTCCCGCGACCGCCCGTCCTCACCGATCGCCGCCCGCTCCCGCGTCGGCCGTTCGACCTCCACACCATCTGAACCCATGGCCTCTAGATTACTTCGGCGGCTGCCTTTACTTTGCCGAGCAGTTCGGTCCACATGCCGGTGGAGTGTTCGGCTTCTTCGGCGCTGGCGTTGTTGTCCTGGGTCAGCGTCAGGTGCGTCGAGTCGGTCAGGGTCCAGGTCAGCGTGTGGTAGTTCTCCGGTACGTCGTCCTGCCCGGTCAGCGGGCTGAAGTGCGTGAACCGGAGCAGCCGGGGCGGATCGATCTCGAGGATCTCCCCCTTGTCCTGGTACGGCTTGCCCTCCCACTCCCCGTTCCAGGTGATCGGGCTCCCCTTGGACCAGTCCGTCTCCACGGCAGCCCCGAACCACAACTCCTTCAGCTGCCCGGGGTCGGTCAGCACCTCCCAGACCTGGTCCGGAGTCGCCTTGATGTCGATCTCGGCACGCGCCAGATAGTCAGTCATGCCCCGACCGTACGACGGCCGGCCGGGTCGCGCTTGTACAAACGCGTCAACTGATCTGCGGAAGGACAGGACGTATACGCCCACGACAGCGCCCGCGAGGTAGATCCCCGCGGGCGCCGCTCGCTATGCAGACATCTACATCCTGCCCTTAGAGCAACCGCGCCAGCTCCTCGTCGACGACCGACGGGGCGAGCTTCGTGAAGATCGGGGTGGGCGTGGCGACCGGCGTACCGGCGACGATCGGCACCGAGGCCCAGCGGGGCTGGGCGGTGTAGTCGCCGGTGATGATCGGGTACGCCGGTCCGCCGTCCAGGTCGTCGACCTCGCGGATCTCGGGAGCCGGAGCGAATCTCCCCGTACCGCCCAGCGCCGAGTGGACTTTCTCAGCCGAGTGCGGAAGGAAGGGTGCCAGCAGGCGGTTCGTGTCCGCGACGACCTGCGCCGCGACGTGCAGCACTGTGCCGCGACGAGACAGGTCCGATTCCTTCCACGGCGCCTGCTGCGAGAGGTACTGATTGGCGTCGGCCGCGTTCCCCATCGCCGTCCCCAGGGCCTGCTTGATCCGATGCTGCCGCAGCAGGTCCCCAACCACCCCGAACGCCTGGTTGCTCTTGGCAAGCAACTCCTGGTCGGCAACCGTCAGCTCCCCAGCCGCCGGAATGGCACCGAACCCACGAGCGATCATCGAGGCCGTCCGATTGACCAGGTTCCCCCAGGTCCCGACCAGCTCGTCGTTGTTCCGCCGAACGAACTCGGACCAGGTGAAGTCCGTGTCCTGAGTCTCCGGCCCCGCAATCGACAGGAAGTACCGCAACGGATCAGGCCCATACCGCTCCAACACATCCCGGACGTAGATCACCACCGAACGCGACGACGAGAACTTCCGCCCCTCCTGCGTGAGGAACTCACTACTCACCACCTCGGAGGGCAGATTCAGTACGCCGTACGAACCCGGCGCGGCGTTGTGAGCGAGCAGCTCGGCCGGCCAGATCTGGGCGTGGAAGGTGATGTTGTCCTTGCCCATGAAGTAGTAGGACTCCGCCGACGGATCGCACCACCAGCGCCGCCACGCATCCGGATCACCGGTACGCCGGGCCCACTCGATGCTGGCCGACAGGTACCCGATGACCGCGTCGAACCAGACGTACAACCGCTTGCCGTCCCACCCGGGCAGCGGGACCGGGATCCCCCAGTCGATATCGCGAGTCATCGCCCGCGGCCGGACATCGTCCAGCAGGTTCAGCGCGAACTTGAGCACATTCGGCCGCCAACCGGTCCGGCCCTGCAGCCAACCACCGAGCTGATCGGCCAGCGCCGGCAGATCCAGGAACAGGTGCTCGGTCTCGACGAACAGCGGCGTCTCGCCGTTGATCCGGCTCCGCGGGTTGCGCAGGTCGATCGCATCCAGCTGGTTGCCGCAGTTGTCGCACTGGTCACCCCGCGCGCCGTCGTACCCGCAGATCGGGCACGTGCCCTCGATATAGCGGTCCGGCAGCGTGCGTCCGGTGGACGGCGAGATCGCGCCCTGCGTGGTGCGCGGGACGAGATATCCGTTGCGGTGAACGACTTTGAAGAGTTCCTGGGCAACGGCGTAGTGGTTCCGGGTGGTGGTCCGGGTGAACAGGTCGTAGGACAACCCGAGCCCGTGCAGGTCCTCGACGATGACCCGGTTGTACCGGTCCGCGAGCTCGCGCGGGCTGACACCTTCCTGCTCGGCCTGCACAAGGATCGGCGTACCGTGCTCGTCCGTCCCGGACACCATCAGCACGTCATGACCGGCCATCCGCGAGTACCGGCTGAACACATCGGAGGGCACACCGAACCCGGAGACATGGCCGATATGCCGAGGGCCGTTGGCATACGGCCAGGCAACAGCAGACAGAAGAGAGGTCATGCGGCCGACTGTAAGACGTCTGATCGCCACGAGCGACGGGATTTCACCAGGCCGCCAGCAGTTCCTCCGGCCCGAACGTGGCCTGGAGCCCCTCGCAGGAGCCCCGGCACCCGAATACTTCCAGCCAAGATAGTACCAACAGAGATACTATCTCCGTTGGCACTATTCTCGGCCGAAGAGGGCCTACGGCTGGACGATCAGTTTGCCCTGGGCGTGGCCGTCCTCGCTGATGTCCTGCGCCTTGCCCGCGCCGGCGAGCCCGAAGGTCTCCGCCACTCGCACCGTGAGCTTGCCCTCGGCCGCCGCGGCGAGCTGGGCGTCGAGACCGGCGCGCACCTGGACCGGGTCCGGGTCAGCACCAGTGGAGACAGCGACACCAAGCTCAGCGGCGCCGAAGTCGGCGATCGTGGCGATCCGCTCGGGGCCACCGATGAGCTCGATCGACTCCTTCAGTCCGCCCTTGCCGGCGGTGTCGAAGGCCGCGTCGACACCCTGCGGAGCCGCGGCGCGAACGCGGTCGACCAGACCGTCGCCGTACTCGACCGGCGTCGCACCGAGCGAGCGGACAAACTCGTGGTTACCGACCGACGCCGTACCGATGACAGTCAGGCCCGCAGCGACGGCAAGCTGTACGGCGACCGAGCCGACGGCACCCGCGGCACCGTGGATCAGGATCGTCTCGCCGGACTTCACGCCGAGCAGGTCGAGCACGCGCTGCGAGGTCTCACCGGCGACCGGCAGTCCGACGGCCTGCTCCCAGCTCACGCCCGCGGGCTTCCGCGTCACATTGCCGGCGACCGCATACTCGGCGTACGAGCCTGTGGCGGCCCAGCCGACCACCTCGTCGCCGACCGCGAAGTCGGCGCCCTCGCCGGCCTGGTCGACCACGCCTGCGACCTCGACACCCGGTGTCGCCGGGAAGGCCACGTCCATGAAACCGACCAGGTAACCCCGGCGAATCTTCCAGTCCATCGGGTTCACGCCGGCCGCGTGGACCTTGATCCGTACCTGACCGGCGCCCGCCTGCGGCTCCGGTACGTCGCTGACCGTCAGTACCTCGGGTCCGCCGAACTCCTCGAAAACAACCGCCCGCATGAGAACCTCCGCTGGAGATAAGTTGATGCTTCAAGTTTGTGGTACTTGAAGCATCAACCGTCCCCCCAGGGGAGGTATTCCCACCGGAGCGAAGAACTTTTACGCGTCGGCCTCAGTCAGCCGCGGGAAGAGCGCGTCACCCTTCACCAGTACGGCGCCCGCCGGCAACTGGCCCCAGGTACCGCTGTCCTGGATGCGCTGGTCGGCGAGTGAACCGAGCTTGGCCTCGGCGCCGAGCAGCTCCCAGAGCTTCACGGCGGCCTTCGGCATCGTCGGGTGGTGCAGTACGGCGACCGCCCGCAGCACCTCGGCGGCGGAGTACAGGATCGTGGCGAGGCGCTCCCGCTGGGACTCGTCCTTCGCCACCTTCCACGGCTCCTGCTCGGAGACGTACCCGTTCACGGCGCCGACGAGGTCGTTGATCGCGGCCAGCGCGTCGTGGAACGCGAGGGTCTCGATCGCCTGCTCCGCCGTGGCGACCGTCTGGGCGAGCTTGTCGGCCAGTGCCTGCTCAGCGGGGCCGTGGTCCGTGGCCTCGGGGAGAGCACCGTCGAAGTACTTGCCGACCATCGCCGCGATCCGGCTGGCCAGGTTGCCCAGGCCGTTCGCGAGCTCGGAGGTGTAGACCGCGCTCAGGTGCTCCCACGAGAACGAGCCGTCCGAACCGAACTGGATCGTGCGCAGGAAGTAGTACCGGAAGGCGTCCGAGCCGAAGTGGTCGGTGATCTCGTGCGGCGCGATCGCGGTCAGCTTCGACTTGCTCATCTTCTCGCCACCGACCAGCAGCCACCCGTGCGCGAAGACCTGCTTCGGCGTCGCGAGCTCGGCCGCCATCAGCATGGCCGGCCAGATCACCGCGTGGAACCGGAGGATGTCCTTGCCGACCAGGTGCACGTCGACCGGCCACAGCTCCTCGAACCGCTCCGGGTCGGTGCCATAACCCGCGGCGGTCACGTAGTTCAGCAGCGCGTCGATCCAGACATAGAGGACGTGGTCCTCGTCCCACGGGACCTGAATACCCCAGTCGAAGGTCGACCGGGTGATCGACAGGTCCTGCAGACCCTGCTTGACGAACGCGATCACCTCGTTGCGCGCACTCGCCGGCGCCACGAAGTCGGGCTGCGACTCGTACAGCTCGAGCAGTTTGTCGCCGTACGCCGAGAGCCGGAAGAAGTAGTTGGTCTCCGAGACCGTCTCCAGCTCGGTGCCGTGGATCATGCACCGCTGGGTGCCGTCCTCGTCGGTGCGGATGTCGGTCGGCAGTTTGAACTCCTCGCAGCCGACGCAGTACAGGCCCTCGTACTCACCCTTGTAGACGTCGCCCTTGTCGTAGAGCTTCTGCCAGAACTCGCGGACCCGCTCGGTGTGCCGCTGCTCGGTGGTCCGGATGAAATCGTCGTACGCGATGTCGACATCGACCCACGCCGGCTTCCAGGACTCCTCGACCAGCTTGTCCGTCCACGCCTGCGGTGACATGCCCTGCGCCTCAGCGCTGCGCATCACCTTCTCGCCGTGCTCGTCGGTACCCGTCAGGTACCACTTCTGCTCACCGCGCTGCGCGTGCCAGCGAGTCAGGACATCCCCGGCCACCGTCGTGTAGGCGCTGCCGATGTGCGGCGGCGCCGTGACGTAGTAGATCGGGGTCGTGACGTAATAGGCCTTCTCGGACATAGGTCAAGGGTAGTGCCGCAGCTCAGTGCTATTTACCGGGGTCTCGGGCAGCCAGTACGGCGTCGTACACGGTCCGTTTCGGCACGTTGAAGCGTTTGGCCACGTCGGAGATCGCCTGTTTGCGGGGCGTACCCGCCTCCTCGTCGGTGGCGACCTCCCGCGCGAGGTCCTCGGCGGTCATGACGCGATCAGGGTTCGCACCGGCCACGACAAGCGTGATCTCACCCCGTACGCCGTCCTTGGACCAGGCGACGAGGTCCGCGACCGGACCACGCTTGACCTCTTCATAGGTCTTCGTGAGTTCCCGGCAGACCGCCGTACGACGATCTGCGCCGAACGCCTCGACCATCGCCTCCAGGGACTGGGTCAGCCGGTGCGGCGCCTCGAAGAACACCATCGTCCGCGGCTCGTCCGCCAGCTCGCTCAGCCGTTTGGAGCGCTCACCCTGCTTCCGCGGCAGGAACCCCTCGAAGGTGAACCGGTCCACCGGCAGCCCGCTCAGCGCCAGCGCCGTCAGCACCGCCGACGGCCCCGGTACGGCGGTCACGTCGACCTCGGCCTCGATCGCGGCCGCGACCAGCCGGTACCCGGGATCCGAAACACTCGGCATCCCCGCGTCCGTCACCACGACCACCGTCTGCCCGGCGAGCAGCGCCGCGAGCAGCTCCGGCGTCCGCTCCCGCTCGTTCCCCTCGAAGTAGCTGACCACCCGCCCACTCAGCGTGATCGCCAGATCGGTCGTCAACCGCCGCAGCCGCCGCGTGTCCTCCGCGGCCACCACGTCCGCCGTACCGAGCACTCTCGCCAACCGCGGCGAGGCATCCGAGAAGTCCCCAATAGGCGTCCCCGCCAACACCAATCGCCCGGTCACACGGCCCATCATCGCAGCCCGGACCGCTCTTCACAGTCAGGGTGTGTACCGACCAGCGGGTAGTGCCCGGCAACCCCGGGAGTAGTTACAGCGTATTCACGCTTGCGGGCACTGGCCGGCCGGAAGGACTACCCGTCGGCCGGTACGCCGCTGCCCGGTGACTGACTTCCACCGACAGATCCGAACCACGCGGGGGGCCAGGGGCGCTCCTCGCGCGCTTCCAGCCGACGCCGGAGCCGCTGGAAGTCCCGAAGCACGTCAGCTGCAACCTCGTCCGGGAGCGAGTCGATCAGCGCATGCATCTCGTCCTTGGGCGTGCTCATGCGACTGAGTCTAAGATCTCGGCGGATGAAATCCCGGGTGTCCACGGGGCAATCGTTCGAGGGGAGGAGGCGGTGTGACTCCGGGCTCCGTACCATGGCGGGCGTGACTGCCTTGATCGAGGACGGGACCGAGACTGCCGAGGAGCGCGAGGCGCTGGGCAGGGACGTGCTCGGACGGCGGTTGCCGTCGTTGCCGGAGCGGCTCTACCCGGCGATGCCGAAGGACTTCGAGGGCGGGTGGATCGCGACGCTGGCGATCACCGTGCTGGCCGGGTTCCTGCGGTTCTGGAACCTGAGCAACCCGGTGAAGTTCGTCTTCGACGAGACGTACTACGCCAAGGACGCGTACAGCCTGCTCAAGTTCGGGTACGCGCGGCAGTTCATCGACAACCCGGAGGGGGCCGCCGACAAGGCGATCCTGGCCGGGAACCTGGACGTCTTCAAGGACACCCCGAGCCTGACCGTGCACCCCGAGGTCGGCAAGTGGATGATCGCGGCCGGTGAGCAGCTCTTCGGGATGACGCCGTTCGGCTGGCGGTTCATGCCGGCGCTCTTCGGCACGCTGACGGTCCTTCTCGTGATCCGGGTGGTACGGCGGATGTCCCGCTCGACGCTGATCGGTGGGATCGCCGGGCTGCTGCTCGCGGTCGACGGTCTGCACTTCGTGATGTCGCGGGTCGCGCTGCTCGACGTGTTCCTCGCGTTCTGGCTGGTCGCGGCGGTCTCCTGCCTGGTCTGCGACCGGGACTGGACCCGCCGCCGGCACGCCGACGCCGTGACGACCGACGCGACCCCCAGGTTCGGCCGCTGGCTGCTGATCCGGCCGTGGCGCATCCTGGCCGGGATCTGCTTCGGCCTCGCCCTCGGTACCAAGTGGTCGGCGGTCTGGGTGCTGGCCGCGTTCGGCATCCTGGCGTTCGCCTGGGACTTCGGCGCCCGCCGGGCGCTCGGCGCGCGGTTCGCGTTCGTGAAGTCGGTGCTGATCGACGGCATCCCGGCGTTCGTCAGCATCGTGCTCGTCGCCGGTATCACCTACACCGCGACCTGGACCGGCTGGCTGCTGCACGACAACGCCTACGACCACGACTACGCGTCGAAGAACCCGGCCACCGGCATCATGAAGGTGGTCCCGGACGACTTCCGGTCGCTGCTGCACTACCACCAGGAAGTCTACGAGTTCCACACCGGCGACTACATCAAGAAGGCGACCCACCCGTACGCTTCGAACCCGGCCGGCTGGCCGATCATCGCCCGCCCGATCGGCTTCGACGCCGTCAACGACATCCAGCCTGGCACCCCCGGCTGCAACCCACCGGCCGGTACGAAGTGCCTCTCGGTGATCTCCGCCGTCGGTACGCCGATCCTGTGGTGGGCCGGGGCTCTGGCCCTGCTCGCCGCGCTGGTGCTCTGGATCGGCCAGCGGGACTGGCGGTTCGGCATCCCGGTGATCGGGTTCGTCACCTGCTGGGTGCCGTGGTTCGCCTACGACGACAGACCGATCTTCTTCTTCTACGCCGTCACGATGATCCCCTTCACCGTGATGGCGGTGGCCCTGGTCCTCGGCAAGATCCTCGGACCGGCCAGAACCCTCGAGGGTACGGCGGCTCCCCGTCGCCTGATCGGGAGTGCGGTGGTCGGCGCCTTCGTCGTACTGGTCGTGCTCAACTTCGCCTACATCTGGCCGATCCTCACCGACAAGGTCCTCCCGCACCCCGACTGGCTCAGCCGGATGTGGTTCAAGACCTGGATCTGACCCCCGGCCAACCGGCCGTCGCTCCGACGCCCTAGTGGCCGAGTTGGCCGTGTCCCTTGAAGCGCTTCTTGTGGCGCTTGGCTGACGACTGGCCGCCGACCCCGCCGAAGAGGGCGAGGCCCTTCAGTACGACGACCGGGGCGTCGGGGTGTTCGGTGTCGCTGCCCTGGGTGGCGAAGGCGCCGAAGATGCCGACGCCTTCATTGCGAACCGTCACGCCCTCGGGGACCGTGATGTCCACGCCGCCGAAGACGGCGAACGTCCAGATCGTGACTTCCTTGCCCTCGAAGACCGCGTCGGTCATGTCGAGGTCCTGGCCGCCGAAGACCGCGAAGGCGTTGGTACGGCGCTTCACCCGCCAGCGGCCCTTGCGCTCCACTCCACCGAAGATCGCGACCATCGTGGTGAAGCTGTCGTCGGGATTGGCCGGGTACTCGATCGGGACCGGGCTGTTCGAGGCGACCTGTGCCGGAACCATCGGTGCGCTCGGTGCCACCGGGTGCTGAAGCAGGTCGCTGGTGATCGGCTCGAGCTCGCCCAGCGTGCGTGCCTGCAGGGTCTGCTCGAGCCGCTCCGCATGCTCGTCCTGGGTCAACCGGCCCGTCATCAGCGCGTCCCGCAGGACGTCGACGACCTGGTCGCGGTCGATGTCGGACGCGCGGAGATGCGCGTGCGGGTTCGGGCGGTCGGGCAGATTCTCCATAAGACGGAACGATATATCGCCTATCGGCGCACGCGCAGTGCACAAAGCACCGCAACCAGGGTGATCGAGGCAAAAGTCAGGGCCGTGCCGGGGTAACCACCGAGGCCGAGACCCAGACCGCCGAGGGCAGCCCCGAGGAACGTCCCCAGACTCATCCCGGCCGCGTTCACGCTGAGCGCCGATCCGCGCAGGTCGCCACTTCGCCGTACCAGCAAGGTCGTGACGCACGCGGCGACGGTCGCGTGGCTGGCGCCCATCAACGCGGTCAGCAGCAGCGTCAGCGGGATGGTCGGTGAGAAGTAAAACGCCGAGATGCTGACGAGCGCGATCCCGAGACCGAGGAGCAGCATCCGCTCCGGCCCGATCCACGGCCGGTCCATCGCGAGGTAGCGCCCGGACAGCAGGTTGCCGAGGAAGAATGACGCCCCACTCAGCGACCACACCAGCGCGAACCAGCCCGGCGCGAGGTCGAACTTCTCGTCGTAGAACGCGGCCAGGTAGGCGAGGTAGCCCATGAACGCAGCCGTCCGCAGCATCGCAACCACCAGCAGCGGTACGGCGCCCGGGATCCGACCGAGCGCGCGGTACGTCGCGAGGTAGCTCATCCGCTCAGCACGCAACGGAGCCTTCCGACCACGACCGCGACAAAAGAACGCAGCCGACAACGCGAGCGAGATCGCAGCAGCACCGATCAGGTTGCCGCGCCAACCCCACAACATTCCCGGTACGGCGAGCACCGGCGCGGCCAGCATCGCCATCGCCGACGTGGTCGCGGACACCAACGTCGCCGCCCGCCCGGCTGCGGCTGGCGTGTTGAACCGGTCGGCCGCGGCAGCACCGATCGACGGGCCAAGGATCGACGTGGACGCACCGATCAGCAGGCAGAACACGGCGAGGGCCCAAACGTTGCCAATGGCACCTAATAGCGCGGAGACCCCCAGCAACGCCAACCCAACAGCGGCCACCAGCTCACGCGCCAACCGATCGATCAACGGTGCGAGCGCGAAACCCACCACCAACGCAGCCAGACCACCGAGCCCCCGCAGCCCGCCAATCTCCGCCACCTTCCCGTTCGCCGCAGCAGCGATCGGCACCAAGTACATCCCGAACACCGTGAACGGAATCAGACTCACGGTGGATGCAAGGAGGAACGGCCAAAGCCGCCGAGCCATCCGCCAGTCACTCGGCACTTCTTCAACTCGCTTGGGGAGCGCTCCGCCCCCTGGAGACAAAACGGGGGCTGCGGGCAAGGAATTTGAGGTGGTCATTCGGTGGTCCTGTAGCGATAGAGGGACGTGGGACGGGCGGAGAACTGGGAGAAGGGGAAGGGTTCGGCGGAGAGGGCGGTGACGCCGAAACCGAGGAAGGCGCGGGCGACGGCGCTTCCGGTTTGAGCATAGATGGCGAGAGGCTTTGCTTGCTCACGGCAACGAGCTAGCAGGGTGTCGAAGGATCCGTTCGACAAGGTCATGCCAGTGGCAACGACCGCATCGGCTGCGTCGACTACCTCGCGCATGTCTTGGGAGACGGCGATTCCGGAGGCGGTTTCGCGGAGGTTGAAATCGCACGGTAGGCAGATCCCGCCGCGTTCGGTGATCGCGTCGACGAGAGGGTTGACCACACCGATCAGCGCAACCTTGGTGCCCTCGGCAACATCCAGCAGTCCGGCGACGGCGGCATCACGTGCGCGGGCGCGGGCGTCCGGCGTACCGGCGGGAAGGATGACCTCTTCCGCGCCGGTGGTGTGATGTGGTTCGACGGCGGCCAGGTAGGCGTCCAGGGCAGCGATGCGGACCGGCAAGGGATCGTCGGACCGCAGTACGTCGGACAGCGTGCGGCCGGAGGTGTCCGCGCAGTACGACGGGTCGAGCTCGCCGGACTCGAATGAGCACGCGCCGAAGACCTCGCCGACCCTGAGCAGCACGTAGTAGTTGCGATAGGTGACGTCGGCACCCGGAAGACGCGTGGTGTGGTGCAACCAGAACGCGCTGGTGACAGAGAGAGCGGACGGATCGGGGCCGTGGGCGCCATCAAGGACGGCTTGGGTCAGGTCGGCGACGGTCATGGCAGGGCGGCCAGCCTTTCGGGGTCGTAAGTGAGGGCGGACAACTCGGGACGTCCAGCAGGCTGGAAGCAGTAGAGCAACGAACGACGGTCGGACGCGGTGCGATTGGGTGCCGACCGATGGACCATCAGCCCCGGGAACATCAGCACCGAACCAGCCGGCGCCTCGACCGTGACCGCTCGGCCGACATCGACGGCGGTTGGGTCGACCAGCAACCCCGTCGGCTCGCGCGGATCCCGTCGTACGGGTCCCTCCGACGGGCTGCCCGGGATGAGCGTCATGGCGCCGTTCCCGACGGTGTTGTCGTCGAGCATGACGATCGCGGTGGCGATGTCGTAGGCCGCGTCGCCGGCACAGCAGTACCAGTACGGGAAATCCTGATGCCAGGCGAACTCCGACCCGACACCAGCCCGCTTGAAGTTCAGCTTCGCCACGAACCGCCCGGCCGGCGCCACGATCAGCGAGCTCATCGGATCGACCAAGCGCGACTCGTCCCACAGGGCGTCCAGCGCCGGATGCAGTTGCGAGACCGGCGACAGGCTGCGGACCGCCTTGCCGACCGCATCCGGTTCCCAGTGGATCGTCGTACCGCGGACCTCCTCCAGTCGGTGCCCGTCCGGCCACACCGTCACGTCGGTTTCACCAGCCTCGGCCGCGGCAACGACCTCGGCATGGACCTGCTCGGCCACCGCCCGCAGGCGCTCCACTTCGGTGGCCGTGAACAACGATTCCAGCAGTACATACCCCGTCACCCCACCTAAGTTAATGCGACGGGGTCGCGGATGGAAACTCTTCGCGCCGACACGCGGCCGGTTCGCGGCGATCCCAGGACATCGCCGACCACGGCACCGCGAGCTCGTCCAGTGAATCGACCTCGCGCGGCCGCATCGCCGCCATCGGGAGCGCCTCGGCATGACGGGAAAAAGCAGACTCGACGTACCGGGTCCCGGTGTCGGCGGCCAGGAAGACGTGCGTGCGCGAACTGTCACAGGTGTGTTCCCACAAGGCGGTCAGGTACGCCGCCCCCGCCGACAGCCCGGCGAACACCCCGGAGGTCCGCAGGAGGTCCACCGCCGCCGACATCGCGTAGTCGAACGACACCCAGTGCAAGCGGTCGTACAACTCGTGCCGCACATTCCGGAACTCGATCGAACTGCCGATCCCGGCGATGATCATCTCCGGATCCTTGGTGTGACCGGCCCCGAACGTGATGCTCCCGAACGGCTGCACGCCGACCAGGTTCACGTCCCGGCCGCGGTTGCGCAGGTACTCGGCGATCGCTCCGGTCGACGCTCCGGTCCCGACCCCGCCGACCAGGCAGAGCGGTCCTTCCGGCACGAGCTCAGCGACGAGATCCGCGACTGCGCCGTACCCGAGGTAGTGGATGTCGTCGTGATACTGCTGCATCCAGTGGTACGACGGATTGTCGCGCAGGATCTCGGCGATCCGGCGTACTCGAAGGTTCTGATCCAGGTGCAGGTTGTTGGACGACGGGACCTGTTCGATGGTCGCACCGAGGATCTCCAACTGGATCTTCAGCGTCCGGTCGACCGTGGTCGAGCCGACGATGTGACATCGCATCCCGTACCGGTGACAGGCCAGCGCGAGCGCATGCGCGTAGATCCCGCTCGAACTGTCGATCAACGTGTCCCCCGGCCGGACCACGCCGGTCTCCAGCAGATGCCGGACGGCGCCGAGCGCGGAGTACACCTTCATCGTCTCGAACCGCAGGCAGATCAGGTCGTCGCCGACTCTGATCGGGTCCGGGTCCTTGATCGCCTCCGCCAAATGGTCGTGCAGTCGCGCAGACTTCATCGCCGCGGTTCGCTCCTCGTGTCAGCAGTGGGCAACTCGGGCGGAGCTTCGGGCCGACCCAGCAGGGCTGCGCTCACCAGCCGCCGGGTCAGTTCATGGTGCGGTTCGGTCATCACGGTCGCGGGTGGGCCCTGCTCGACGATCCGGCCGTCGTCGATCACCAGCACGTGATCGGTGACCGCCGCGACCAGACCGAGGTCGTGGCCGATCCAGACCAGCGCCGTACCGCGGGTCTTCAATTCCGCGAGCAGGTCGACGACAAGCGCCGTACCGGCGTCGTCGAGGGCAGTGGTGATCTCGTCGCAGATCAGTACGTCGGGCTCGGCGAGGACTGCTCTCGCCAGGGCAGCGCGTTGGAGTTCGCCACCGGAGAGGCGGCTGGGTGGTCGGGCCGCGGTGATCGCGGCGACGCCGAGCCGCGCGAGCGTCGCGACGGCTTCAGCGTGCGCACGGTCGGGGGCGAGGCCGCGGAGGCGTTGCGCGGTGCGGGCGACTTGCTGGTCGACCGGGCGGCGTTCATCGAAAGAGCCGCGGACTTCCTGCCAGACGTATTGCACGCGACGGTTCTGCTCGCGGGTGCGCTTACGCAGTACGGGGAGAGGTTCGCCATCGAGTCGTAGCTGACCTGTGCTGCGCTCATGCAGGCCGGCCAGGCAGCGAGCGAGGGTCGTCTTGCCGCTGCCTGATCGGCCGACGATGCCGATGCTTCTCCCTGACTCGACAGTCAGATCGATATCGTGCAGCACCGGGATGCGGCCCCGGGGACGGATCGACGCGGACAGGTTCATTGCCTGGAGCAACGGTTGACCGGAGTAGGTGGTTCCCGTCTCCTGTGGTTCCCAGCTGGGTGGGAGGACCTCGGTGTCGCCGGCGGCGATCACCTGGCCGGCATTCAGTACGACGACGTGTGTGGCGAGCTCGCGGACCAGCCCGAGATCGTGACTCAGCAACAAGATCCCAAGCCCGGCGGCTGCCAGTTCTTTCAACTCCCCAGCAAGCTGAAGCCGCGTGATCGAGTCCAGGCCGGTGCTCGGTTCGTCCAGTACCAACACCTTCGGCCGGCACGTCAACGCCTGCGCCAACGCAACCCGCTGCCGCTGCCCACCCGAGAACTGATGCGGAAACCGTCTGAGCGTCGCCCGATCCCCCGGCACCTGAGCGCCGCGCAGAGCCTCCTGCACCACCGCCTGCCCGGGATGATGCAACCGCTCGAGTTCCTTCAGCGTCACCCCAATACGTCGTGCCGGATTGAGCGCACTCCCCGGATGCTGAGGCATGTAAGCCACCACCCGCCCCCTCAGGTCGGTGGCGGCGGCAGTCACCCCGTTGCCATCCACAACGGTCACGCCCTCGACAACCACCTCTCCCTCAAGCCGCACCCCACTCCCGCTTTCTCCCAACAACGCAAGAGCAGAAGTCGTCTTGCCCGACCCCGAAGCACCAACCAATGCGGTCACCTGACCGGCAAACACCTCAAACGACACCCCATCCACCAGTACGGCGGGGCCGGCTGTCGCACTCAACCGAGTGACCTTCGCGAGCGCGGTCATGCGGCGCTCGTTACTAGGCGGCGGGTGCGGTGGACCAGGCGGTCGGCGAGGAGGTTGAAGCCAAGAGTGAAGGAGACGAGGAGGAGGGCGGGGGCGAGAACCGACCACGGTTGGAGGAGTAGACCCTCGCGGTTGCGGGAGACGCTGACGGCCCAGTCCGCGGCGGTTGGGCTTAGGCCGAGGCCGAGAAAGTTGACTGAGGCGACCAGGAAGACGGCCAGGGTGATGCGGGTACCGAGGTCAGCGGCGACCGGGCCGATGACCGCGCGACCGACGTACCCGAGCTGGATGGTCGCCCAGGACTCGCGCTGCATGCGGAGCGCCTCGACCACCGGCGAGCTTGCCGCATCCAGCGCCGCTGCCCGGACCAGGCGCGCGACGGTCGGAACGTTGACCATGGCAACAGCCAGCGTGATCGCGAGCGCCGACGCGCGCCAGCCGACCGCGACCACGCTGATCACGAGCAAGGACGGCAATGGCAGCAGGACGTCGAGCGGCCGGATCAGCAGCTCGTCCAACCACCGGTGCCGGGTGGACGCCGCCACCAACCCGATCAGCCCACCCAGCAGGTATGCGATCACGACTGCGCCGAACGCCATCCCAAGAGCGGTCCGCCCGCCGACCAGCAACAGGCCAAGGACATCCCGCCCCAATCCGTCAGTCCCCAACACCCCGTCAGGCGCGTAGGGCAGACCCGGTTGTGCCCGATATCGGATGAGCGGCCCGAACACAGCGACCAGCAGTGGAAGCGCCACGAGCAGCACCGAGACCCCGACGGGGATCCGCGCCGCAACTGCGGTGAGCCGGGAGCGCGCCCTCATCGGAGGAGCTCCGTTCTCGGGACCAGGCGGTTGCAGACCAGGTCAGCACCCAGGT
This sequence comes from Kribbella sp. NPDC058245, assembly GCF_042882005.1. Classification (NCBI taxonomy): domain Bacteria; kingdom Bacillati; phylum Actinomycetota; class Actinomycetes; order Propionibacteriales; family Kribbellaceae; genus Kribbella; species Kribbella sp. NPDC058245. Next base: position 12,512 of record NZ_JBHVWY010000012.1, on the reverse strand, counting down.
TGATCAACAGCGCCGCGACCGCGAGGACCAGTGTGAGACCTTGGACCGTTGGGATGTCACGGGTCTCGACTCCATCCACCAACGCCGTCGCGAACCCGGGGATGGCGAAGATCGCCTCCACCACGAGGACTCCACCGAGGAGGGTGTCGCCGGTCCGCGCCAACTCCTGCACACCCGGTACGGCGGCATTCGGCAACACGTGGCGCAGCAACAACCGCCGGCGCGGGATACCGAGTCGGCGCGCCTGGACGACGTACTCGGCATTCAAGGCAGTGATGGTGCCAGCGCGAACCTGGCGGGAGAGCAGGCAGACCGTGCGACCGAGCAGCACGGTCACCGGGAGCACCAGCAGCACAGGTGAGGTGAGCAGCGAGCTCCCGATCCACGTGGCCGGTAGCCAACCGAGTTTCAGTGAGAACACCGCCACCAGCACGACCGCGATCACGAAGTCCGGGATCGCGCTCAACGCCAGCGTCACCGAGGTGATCACCCGATCGAGGCGGCCGTTCTCTCGCGTACCCATCAAGATGCCCAGGGCAACAGCCAACGGCACCACGACAGCGAGCGTCGCCAACGTCAGCACCAACGTCGCGCCCACCGAATGCCGCACGATCGAACTCACCGGCCCGCCACTGATCAGCGACGTACCGAGATCACCCGACAACACCCCACCGAACCAGTGCACGAAACGTTCCGCAGCCGGCTGATCTAGACCAAGCTGTTCGCGCAACCGCGAGACTTGATCAGGGGTCAGCGTCTCGGTGAAGCGCAGGTCAGCCGCATCCCCGGGCAGCAGCGACGTGAGCACGAAGACCAGCACGGACAGCACCGCAAGCTGGAGGACGGCGAGTGCGGCCCGCCCAGCGGCGTACGACCGCATTCAGGCCAGCCACACCTTGTCGAACCGGCCGAAGTCCACGGTGTTCGGCGGCACCGCCTGCACCCCCTGCACCTTCGGCGCGACCGCGACCAGGTAGTCCGGCAGACCCCAAGCCAAGATCCCGCCGTCATCCCGCAGCGTCCGCTGCAGTGCGCCGTACTTGGCCGACCTCGCGGCCTCGTCGGTCTGCACCTGCGCCGCCGCGAACGCCGCATCGAAGGCAGGCTTCCGCCAATGCGTCACGTTGAACGGCGACTTCGTGAGCAGGCGGTCAACCATGTACTGCGGAATCGGCATCGCGCCCGACCGGTGGTTGCCAATAGCCCCCTTAGTCAGCAGATCCTTCGCATAGGTCTGCGGACTCCCGGTCGTCACCTTGAGCTTCACGCCGGCCTCCGCGACCTGCTCAGCAAACAACGTCGCCGCCTCGACAAACCCGGCGGACGCGTCGGCCGTGAAGATCTCGATCTCCTTGCCCACCAATCCAGCCTTCTTCAGCAAAGACTTGGCCTGGTCGACATCCCGCTCCCGCTGCGGCAAGTCCTCTGGGTAGTACTGGAATCCCTTACCGAACAGGTCATTCCCGACCGTCCCGCGCCCAGCCAGTACGACGTCGACCAGCCGCTGCCGATCCGCCAGCAACTTGAACGCCAGCCGCACCTCCGGATTGTCGAACGGCGCCTGATCCACCTTCATCACGAACGCCTGCATCGTGCTCGCCTTCGCGGCCACGATCCGCACCGACTTCCCCGCCTCGGCAGTCCGCGCGAACGTCGCGGTCATGTCGTTCGCATACTCCGCCTGACCACCCTGTACGGCGTTCGCCCGCGCCTCCGCATCGGCCGACAACACCTGCAGTTCCTCGATCCGCGCCGCGCCGTCCCAGTACCCGTCGTACCGACTGGCGACCATCGACCGCCCAGCCTCGAACGAGACGAACTTGAACGCCCCGGTCCCGACCGGCTTGGCCGGATCCTTGAACCCGTCCCGCACGATCTGCGTCCCGATCCCGGCCAACAGCGTCGGGAACTCCGCATTCGGCGCAGCCAGGGTTAGCTCGACCGTCCGCGGATCAACCGCCTTGCACCGCCGCAGATCGAGCGACGCGAGCGACGACTGCGCCACCCGCTCCGGTACGGCGGGATCCGCGATCCGGGCCAGACTGAACAGCACATCATCGGCCGTCAGCTTCGCCCCGTCATGGAAGGTCGCGTCCCGCAGCGAGAACCGCCAGGTGAGCGCCTTGCCGTCGTGCTCCCACTTCTCCGCGAGCCGCGGCACCGGCTTCAGATCCGGCCCGAGCTCAACCAGCTTCTCGTACATCGCCTTATGCCGCGCGATGTCCACGAACAAGCTCTGGACGTGCGGATCCAGCACCTCCTTCGCCCCACCACCGGCGTACACGGCCCGCAAACGACCACCCGCCGTCGGCCCCGCAGACGCGGAACCGCCGCCCCCACACCCACTGAGCGCCGCCACCCCCAACGCGCCGGCCAACCCCAGAAATCCACGTCGATTCAGCGCATCGGACACGCGACCATCCTCACGTTAGTGAAAACGATTGTCAATTCAGCGCGCATCTGAACGGGACGCCCTCATTCTTTCCGCCCCACCCCCCGACTGCTCTCCGTAACGGCGTGTCCCGCGACCACCCCCACCGACCACTCCCCGTCACCACCCTCCCGCGCCCCACCGCTAATTGGTGATTTTTAGGCGCCATATGACGAAAAATCACCAATTAGCGACTCGGCCGACAACGCTTGTTGGTGGCTGGTCGCCGCACCGGCCGATTAAAGACGGGGGCTGAGCCAGGCGTGTGGCTGAGGGGGATGGTGCGCTCCGCGACCGGCTTCCCGTTGTCTACGGCTGACGGGCTTCGGTTGCCGTCCCTGGCACTGAAGCATGCAACCTGACCCGCCCCTGTGGCGACTGCCGCATCAGGTGCCGAGCGTGTTCCCGACTGCACTGGGGAGCAAAACCAACCCAAATCGGCAGGAAAAACTCCCCAGCCCCGCGGTCGACCGCCCGACGGGGCCCGCCCGGCCGTCCGGGCCCACCTTCCCCCACCGGCAATTTGAACGGATACCCCTCGAGGTTGTCCCTTCTCTGCTGAAAATTCGAGGGGAGAAGGGACAACTTCAGGGGAGATCCCCTCAAATGTTCGCGGGGGAGGGAGAAGCGGAGGGGAGGGGGAGGGCGACCGGGGGAAACAGAAGGCCCCGGCGACCGGGGAAAGGAAAGGCCCGGCGACCGGGGTGGTTACCGGGGCCTGGAAGCACAGTGGGTTAGAAGTCGCCGCCGCCCTTGTCGACGGCAACCGAGGCCCGTCAGCCATAGACAACGGGGAAGCCGATCGCCAACCGAACCATCCCCCTCAGCCCCGCGCCCACCTCCGCCACCCACCTCTGTAAATCGGCCGCAGCGGCGATCAGCCACCGCGTTCGCAACCGGCCGGTCCGGTGCGGCGAAGCACCCGCCTTCCCAACCCCAGCCAGCTCGCCCACCGGCCCCCGGCCCCCGGCCACAACTAGCGGCCGGAGCGGGATGGGGAGCAGGTCAGGCGAGGGGGTGCGGACTGCGGCGAGGGCGCTCGCCCCAACCGGCCCCGGCCACAACTGGTGGCCGGGGCGGGAGGGCGTTCAGATCAAACGGCGACGGGGGTGCGGACCGTGGCGAGGGCGTTGGACCAGCTGATGACCTGGTCGAGGGTGGCGTCGAGGGCCGGTTCCTGGTGCGGGAGCGGGGTGAACTTCGAGTAGTTCTCGAAGTCGGTGGCCAGCGGCAGGGTGACCTGGGCGCGGACCGTGGCGACCTTGAGCTCGGCCATCACCAGGCGCAGGTGTTCGACCGCGCGGGCACCGCCGACGGAGCCGTAGCTGACGAAGCCGGCGGCCTTGTCGTTCCACTCCGCGAAGAGGAAGTCGATCGCGTTCTTGAGCGCGCCCGAGGTGGAGTGGTTGTACTCCGGGGTGACGAAGACGAAGCCGTCGAACGACGCGATCTTCTCGGCCCAGGCCAAGGTGTGCGGCTGGGTGTACTGCCCCATCGCGGGCGGGAAGGCCTCGTCGAGGTGCGGCAGCTGGTACTCGGCGATGTCGACCAGCTCGAACTCGGCGTCGCTGCGCTGCTTGGCGCGGTCCAGCACCCAGTGGGCGACGGCTTCGCCGTTCCGGCCCGGGCGGGTGCTGCCGAGGATGATCGCGATCTTGGGCATGAGGTGTTCCTTCACAGGGGATCGACATGTTTTGGTGACGCATCACCAAAGTACTCGGTCGAGATGACATGTCAACTCAGATGTGATGGAGCTCTCCCCTCGGCGGGGGCGAGGTGGGTTATTCGGTGCAGTCGACGGCGGGGTCGTCACACTCGGCGGCCGGGCAGGCCGCGGAGGGGATTCCGCCGAGAACGCGCTCGAACAGGGCGGTGAGTTGCTGCTGCTCCGCCGCGCTGAGGTGGTCGAAGAAGTACGTGCGGACGGCGTCGACGTGGTCAGGGGCGGCCGCTTCGACAGCCTTGCGGCCGAGGTCGGTCAGCCGGACCATCGAGCCACGTGCGTCGGCGGCGCAGTCCTCGCGGGAAACGAGTCCACGCTTCTCCATCCGGCTGACCTGATGCGACAGCCGGCTCCGCTCCCATCCGACCGAACGGCCGAGATCGCGGGTCCGCAGGACGCCGTCCTCGGCGATGGAGAGCGGGTGCAGCAGTGCGTAATCGGCTCCGGACAGACCGGAGTTGCTGATCAGACGAGCCTCGAGGACCCGGGTCAACTCACGCTGCGTGTCACGGTACGCCTGCCACAGATGCGCTTCGCGCGCGTCCAGCCAGCGTGGTTCCGTCATCAGGCCAGTGTACGGACATCTGTTGACATATCACCGACTCCGCGCGTCAGGGCACTATGGGGTTCGCGACAGGGCGACCGCGAGACCGACCGTGGCTGCCATGATCACCAGTTCTCCGGCCGCCAAACGCCGGAAGGCCGCTGGGTCGCCGGCGACGAGCTTCGGAAGGGTCGCTTGGCGATGCCGGTAGCCGATGAACACCAGTACGGCGAAGGCGACCGCCTTGGCGAACACGAGAGCGCCGTACGGGGTGGTCACCCACTGCGTGATCAGGCCCCAGCCGCCGTCGCGACCGTCGAGGTGGATCTCGGCGGTGATCAGGCCGGTGAGGCCGATCGCGATCGCGCAGCCGAGGGCGAGGGTGCTGAAGCGTTCGACGGCGATGCGGTCGCGGGCGTAACGCAGTACGCCGAGGAGGCCGCCGATCCACGCGGTTGCGGCGAAGACGTGGATGACTAGAGAGGTGGTCGCGGTGATCGACCAGAAGTTCGGGCGCTCGATTGCTTGATGGCCGGTGAGGAGTGGAGGGATCAACGCGAGCGCAGCCAATCCTGTCGCGATCCGTGCGCCGCGGGTGGTTCGGACGCCGCTCAACACGACGGCCAGTACGGCGGTCAGTACGACGGTGACCGCGAGCGCTCGTACCTGAGTCAGGTCACCGGCTATCGATGCGTGCTCGGCCAGGTGTGACAACGGGATCCCGAGGATGACGGCCGCCGAGGTGATCAGCCCGGCAACACTCGCCAGCGCCCACACTCCAGCCGCGATCGCAGCATCCTGAGCCGCTCGCAAACCACTTGCCGGAAGCAACCAACCCGCCACGAGCAGCCCGCCGCCGACAACAATCGCACCCCCATCAGCGATCAATCGGAGGACCGGAACCGCCCAAGACAAAGGCAGTCCAGCCCCAATCAACCCCTCAGGCTGCTTCTGCGGCGCCCCTCCCCCAAGTACCAAAGCAACCACCAGTACGACGACCGCCGCCGCGATCCCCCCGACAACCAGCCGCTTGTTCATCTGGTGGTGGGGCGACGGCGCACTATGACGATGGCCAGGGCTACTACGACCAGCATGATGAGGAACATGGCGACGATCGTCACGATGTTGGAGTTGTCTGCTGGTTGGGGAGTGGTGGGGTCAACCGGGGGTGCGCCGGGGGCGTGGCCGGCGTGGGTGATGGTGAAGGCGCTGGTGACGGTGATGGGGTGGCCGTCGGCGGAGACTATGCGGGCTTCTACTTGGTAGCGGCCGGTTTCGATCATGGCGCCGACCGGTTGGGTGACGGTGTTGTCGAGGACCTGAGGGTTGCCGGTGGCAACGTTGACGCCGGCCGGGGACTTCACCTGGATCTGGGTGCCGTTGCTGCCCACGGGTTCGTTGAAAGTCAGGACGACCTTGCTGGGTGGGGCGGGCATGGTGGAACCGTCAGCGGGAGTCATCGACTCGAGTTTGGCGTGTGCCGCCGCCGGCCCGGTGGTGAGCACCAGGGCCAGCAGCGACACAACGACGAGAGCAAGAAGGCGACGCACGATTACGACTGCACCTTCGCAGCCGGCTTGCGGAGGCCGAGGCCCAGCCCGATCAGACCGAGCAGCAGACCGGCACCACCGAGAATGCGGGCCAGCGAATCAGACGAATCCTTGTCCTCATTGGTGGTTGCAGCGACCGGAACGATTGCGGCGGCCAGCTTCAAAGTAGGAGCAGGGTGCTCCGGCTCCTCACCGCCGGAGGCCGGCGGGGCCGCGTCCCACTTGACGACCTCGCCGTCGCTGTAGGTCTGGACGGCCGGGAAGCTGAGCGAATCCACCTTGTCCGGCAACCGCCCGACCGACAGCGCGAACTCGTCGAAGTCGTTCGCCGGGATCCCGCCCTTCAAGGCGGTCCACGTCACCGAGGTGATCGCCTCGGACAGGGTGACATCGCCGACCTTCACCGGGGCGGCGAGTTTCTCGGTGGTCTTCTCGACCTTCCAGCCGTCCTTGACCTGCGCACCGACGTGCGCGAACGGAGTGTCCTTGGGCAGCGAGACGACGAGCTTGGTGGTCAACGTGTCGTCGGACTCGGTCGGCACCCGGAAGATGAGCTTCGCGTACCCACCGGGCTTGGCGTCGGGCGAAGACACCGTGACATGGGCGGAGGCGGATCCGGCCGCACCGGCCAGCACGAGCGTGGACGCGGCGGCAATCGCGCCGGCTCGCAGGAAGAGCTTCTTGGACATGACAGTGAGAACCTTTCGCGGTCACACGGGATGGAACCCGACCGCGATGCGACGCGGCCGGTCAGAGCAGCACTGGGTCCACTCCCACGAACGGCGGTCCCCGCCTGGACACGTTCGACCCGACCCACCGCCGTACGATCCGCGGCGCAGCCTCGACAGCAACCAGTACGGCGCTCAGCGGCCGAACGACCGTGATCGACGGAACCACCGGCCACAGCCGCGCGAGGATCCCGGCGACCCGCCGGCCCCACTCGTGCGCACGCCCAACCGCCAGCACCCCAAGACCCAGTGCGGCCAAGTGTGTGAACGTCATCAGCACACTGGCGCCGACCCCGGACGACATCGCCATCGAGTGATCAGCGTGAGCCGCGTCGAGCGTCACATGCACGAACAGCTGCACACCGGCCAGCACCAAGACGACCAGCACCGGCTCATCCGCCAGGTACTCACCGAGCAACCAGCAGACGCCCATCAGCCCGAGCAGCGGCGCAACCAGCACCAGCGGAACCGGACCGCCACCCGCAAGCACATGCCCGACTGCCGCGACGACGACGCTCAGCGCCGCGACCGCGGACGTCGTACCGGCTTCCGCGCGCACGTGTCCTCCTCACTGGACTATCGCAACAACTCTACGATTCAGCCAGGTGATGCGGTTCCCCTCAGTGCGTGGCGGCGAATTTGAGCACCGCGTCGCGGAAGACCTCAGGCTCCTCGATGTGACCGAAGTGCCCACTCTGCTCGAGGACGACGAGCTCGGCGCCGGGGATCCCCGCGGCCAGTTCACGCGCCGAGTTCTCCGGGCAGATGAAGTCCGCGACGCCGACGATCACCAGCGTCGGTACGGCGATCTCGCCCAACCGGGGGCGGACGTCCCACAGGTCGCCCTTGCGCTCCGGATCGACCGTGATGTCGACCAGCTTCTTCCACTCGGTGATCGACGGATCGATCGCCTCGAAGTCCTTGAAGTAGACCGGAAGCAGCCGCCCGAGCATGTCGAGCTCCTCGTCATGCCCTTCCGGCGACGAGCTCCAGGCGGCCAGCACCTGGGCGGCCAGCGGATCGCCTTCCGGCCGGGAGGCGACGTACTTCTCGATGTTGGCGAACGCCTGCGCGCCGAGCTCCGGCCCGTTGTAGGCCATCGAGTCGTAGACGATCACCCCGCGCAGCCGGTCGGGGAAGTCCAGCGCGGTCTGCAGCGCGACGAACCCGCCGTGCGAATGCCCGAGCACGAACACCTTCGGCTCCCCGAGGTGCTCGGCCAGCTTGTCGACGAAGGACGCGTAGACCTCCATCGAGTAGTCGCCACCCGGCAGGAGATCGGAGCTCCCGGTCCCGACCGGCTCGATGTACACCATCGTCAGCCGGTCCTCGAGCCACGGCATCCGCAGGTACGGCCAGTGGATCCCAGGTCCGCCCGAATGGGCAATACAGACTGGTCCAGACCCGAAAACGTGGTAGTTGACCCGGACGCCGTCGACCATGAAAAGAGCCACGAAAGAAAGTGTGCCGCATCGTGCAACCGGGGACCGCGGCCACCACGTTCAGTGCTGTATGGGTGGGGAGACCTGGGGATGAAACAGGCCGACGAACAGGATTACGTCGATTTCGTGACTCACCAAGCTAACGCTCTGTGCCGAACCGCGTACCTACTGTGTGGAGATTGGCGGCGGGCCGAGGACGCGACCCAGGAGGCACTGATCCGGTTGTACCGGATCTGGAGCCGGATCCAGCGCAAGGGCAGCGTCGGCGCCTACGCCCGCAAGGTGGTCGTCTCGACCACCATGGACGGTCTGCGGCGCAAATCCAGTCAGGAGGTGGTCGGTGGTGAAACCTACTTCGCAGGTGAACAGGACAGCTCCGACCCACTCGCCGTTCTGGAGGACCGGCTCGTGATCACCCAGGCCCTCGCCACCCTCCCGGCACGCCAGCGAGCGTGCGTCGTCCTGCGGTACTTCGACGAACTGTCCGTCGAAGAGACCGCCCTGGCCCTCGACTGTCGTCCCGGAACAGTCAAGAGCCAGACCATGCGTGCACTGGAAAAGCTGCGCGCCAATCCCGCTCTGGCCCATTTCTCCGAACTCGCCGGGGTTGGGAGGCTGACATGACCAATGAACTCAAGGCCCTGATGGAGCGGGAGAGCGATCGCCCCGACCACTACTTCGCCCCCGACCCGGCCGCGATCCTGACCGCCGGCCGCCGCCGCAGCCGCGTCCGCAACCTCACCGCCGGTACGACGGTGCTGACCGCGCTCGTCGTACTGGTGGCCGGCGCGATCGTCGTCCTGCCGAAGCACCAGGACGCTCCGGTCGCCGGCCTGCCGACGCGATCACAGGACTCCTACAAGCAGTGCGACACGTCACAGGGCCGGCGGCTCGGCAAGAACTCGTGGACCTGGCCCGAGATCGTCACGCTGATGGACGCCAACGGCTCTGCCTCGTTGCGCCGCGACCCGGCCGACCCGGGCCAGGTCGCCTTCTGCGTGACGCAGCGGGAGAAGCCCACCGGCGATCTCGCGCTCGGCCAGAACAACGGGATGGTCGTCCGGGTGACCCCGGTCAACCAGCAGAGCAGCGTGGTCACGGTGTTCGGCCGGACCTATGGTGACGACGGCCGGACCGTCCTGGTTGCCGTCGGCAACGACAGCGGCAGCGCGCTCCCGCAGAACATCCACGCCCTCGACAACCTCGCAGCGGTGAGCCCCGCGAGCGAAGCCAAGATCGTCGGGACGTACTACGCCGTCCGGGTGATCCAACCGTCACCGTGGCCCGGCGACCGGCCCCAGGTCTCCACCGCCGGGTTCGACCCGAACGGCTATCGGATCAACTTCGCTCAGTGGTGATGCGCCGTTGGCGGACTGCTTCGTAGACGGTGATGGCTGCGCTGACTCCGACGTTGAGTGAGTCGACGCGGCCGTACATCGGGAGCTTGGCGGTCCGGTCCGCCCCGTCCAGAAGCTCGGCCGAGAGTCCCTCGTGCTCGGCCCCGACCAGGATCGCGGTCGGTCCGGACAGGTCCAGGTCGGTGACGTAGTCGGTGGCGGCGGGTGTGGTCGCCACCACCGACAGTTCGTTGGACCGCGCCCAGGCGAGGAATTCCGCCGTACTGGCTGAGGCGACGGGGACCGAGAACAAGGCCCCTTTGCTCGCCCGGATGATGTTGGGATTGCCCCAGTCGGTGACGGGGTCGACCGAGACGACGGCCGTCGCTCCGGCGGCGTCCGCGGTGCGCAGGATCGAACCGAGATTGCCGGGCTTCTCCACACTTCCGCAGACGATGACGAGCGGGTTCGGCCCCAACTCGAGGTCCTCGAGGGCGGACTCGACGCCCGGTGCCAGCGCTAACCAACCATCAGGCCCAGTGCGGTAGGCAGCCTTCTCGAAGGCGGGCTGGCTGAGGTGGAAGACGGGCGCGATCGCAGCCAGCCGGGCCGCGAGGTCGAGCGGGTCGTCCTCGATCAGGGCCGGGCAGAGGTAGACCTCCTGCGGTACGACGCCGGCGGCGACCGCGTGGCTGAGTTCGTCGTACCCCTCGATCAGGCAGACATCTTCGGCATCCCTGGTCCGACGGCGCCGCAGCGCGACGAGATGCTTGACCCGCGCGTTCGTCACGCTCGTGATGACGTCCGGGGCAGCTGTACTCACGGCGCGCATTCTACGCTCCGCGCCGTGGTGCTGATCGCGTCAGACATCCGATGTCATGGATGATGTCGGCATGCATGTGCCGGTTCTGGAGGTCGGGGGAAGTCACGTCACCGCGGCGGTGGTCGCGCCGGACGGGTGGCAGGTCGAGGTGGTGGAGCGGATCGATCTGGCGTCGCAGCAGGCCGCCGAAGCGGTGGTCAGGCAGCTCGCCGACGCCGCCCGGAAGCTGCCGACTGTCGAGGGGCTGGCGATCGCGATCCCCGGGCCGTTCGACTACGCCACCGGCGTCGGCTGGTACCAGGGCCAGACCAAGTTCGATGCGCTCTACGGCTACCCGCTCGGCGAGGCATTGCGCACCGAACTCGGCCTCACCCGGCTCGTGTTCGTGAACGACGCCGAGGCCTTCGCCGTCGGTGAGTGGACCGCTGGGCTGACGCGCGACGTCGAACGCTCCGTCGGGGTGACCGTCGGAACCGGCATCGGTACGGCGTTCCTCGCCGACGGCCATGTGGTGCGCGAGGGCGGGACCGTGCCGCCGGGTGGTGAGCTCTACCTGACCGAGTACGACGGTCGCCCGCTGGAGGACTCGATCTCCGGCAGGGCCTTGCTGCAGCGCTACCTCGCCCGGACCGGCTCGGACGAGCCCGGCATCGGCGTGAAGGAGATCGCCGACCGCGCCCGCAGCGGTGAGCGGGCTGCATCCGAGTCCCTCCGCGCCGGCTTCGCCGTACTCGCTGAGGCTCTCACTCCCTGGATCGACCGCTTCCAAGTCACCCGCACGGTTCTCGGCGGTTCCATCTCCGCCGCCTTCGACCTCGTCCACGACGTCTTCCCCTTCGAAGTAGCCGCCACCGCCGACACCGAGCACGCAGCCCTGATCGGCGCCGCCGCCCACTCCCTCCGCACCCCCTGACCCCACCCGCCCGCACCCTCTGACCCGACCCGCCGGCCCCTGACGCCACTCGCCCGCCCCCATTTGATGGGCTGACCCATCCCGCTGTGGGAGGGCTAGCCGCATGCGGTTGACCCACCCACAAGCTGATGGGCCCACCCATCAAATGGAGTTCGGCTGTCGGTGGGGCCCGATAGCTTTCTTTCATGGTTTCTCGGAAGATCGCCGTTCCTCGGTTGCGTGCTCAGCTGGACTCCGCTCTGCCTGAAGAGATTGAGGACGAGACGCGGCTGCTTGATCTGGCGCTCGACGAGGTGGATCTGAGCGATCTGGAGGCGGAGCACCTGGAGATCAGTGGGTGCCGGCTGACGCGGAGCAAGCTGGCCGGTTCGGACCTGGAGAAGCTGATCCTGGTCGACACCGCGCTGCTGAACTGCGATGTGGCCAATGCCCGGTGGTCCGACGCGGCGGTGACCCGGGTGGCGATCGTCTCGTCGCGGATGACCGGGTTCGCGGGACCGGGGATCAGCCTGCAGCACACGACCGTGCAGGACAGCCTGCTCGACTACGCGTCGTTCCGGTTCGCGAAGTTCCAGAAGGTCGAGTTCAGCGACTGCCGGTTGCAGAACGCGGACTTCGTCTCGGCGGATCTGTCCGGGGCAGTCTTCCAGCGGTGTGATCTAAGCGGGGCGGAGTTCTCCCAGGTCAAGGCCGCCGGCGCGCTCTTCGTGGACTGCACCTGGGACGGGACGAAGGGCCTGTCCGCCCTGACCGGCGCCACCGTTGCCGCCTCCTCCCCCATCGACACCCTGACTTTCGCCACCGCGGTCACCCAAGCGGCCGGAATCAAGCTCACCCACCCCGATGAGCTGGCTCTGTAAATTCCTGACCCCCACCCCACCACCTCGGTCACGGAGTGAGCCTCCCCACGTGACGCCGGGCCCGGCCTAGCCTCGATGTTTCGTCTGTTCGGTTGATGAGTGGTGCGGCGTTGTCGCGGGTGGTTGGTGTTGTTGGGCCGTGGTGGGTCGCCGGCGCTGTG
>NZ_JBHVWY010000011.1:321182-322058 GCF_042882005.1 Kribbella sp. NPDC058245 | reverse complement strand
CGCTCGACTTGCATGTGTTAAGCACGCCGCCAGCGTTCGTCCTGAGCCAGGATCAAACTCTCCGTTGAAAAATATAGACAACCGAAACCCCACAAGTGAGGCACCGGACAGTCAACAACTTTGAACTGACCCTTTGAACATCAGAGACAATCAAACTGACTGAATCCAGAAATTACATTCAAAGGAATCCGTCACCGAACATAGACAACCCACACCCAAATCCGAATGGACCGGGCTAAGAGAATGTCCAATGCCAGTGAACGGGGTTAATGCTTTATTTCGGCATTGACTTTCGGCACGCTGTTGAGTTCTCAAGAATCGGACGCACACCGCAGCCGAACCTTTCGATTCAAGCTTCCGGGGCAACCCGCCAAACATTACTGTTTCGATTCCAGCCGGTCAAATCGGCCGATTTCGTCCCAGTCACCCGTGTCTCAGCGGCCGATCCGAGTCCGTAGACGCGTCTCAGCTACGCTTCCTTAGAGGGTGGTCAGGAGGTCCGGCCGCTTCCGCGTCCTGCACCCGCTCCCAACAAGAAGAACATTACTGTCATTCACCAGACGGATGCAAATCGGGGCCCCCCGACGCTCCGCGAGACAGCGCCGGCCCCAGTTCACGGACGATCACCGCCCCTCAGAGCCTGCCGCACGAGCTCTCCCCAAACCGGTTCGGGGAGAGCTCTCTCCTCCGAAAAGTCCATCTGGGGAGGATCCACCCCCCGAAGCCGTCCTGGATCCTCCCCAAACCAACTCGGCACCGCGGTCATCCTCCCCAAACCGGTTTGGGGAGGGCTGACGCCCCAACCCCGGCCCCAAACCGCGATCACCGCTGGGCCGTCGCATCGAGGGCCTCCCGTGGTGGGTGTTTCGGCCCCCT
>NZ_JBHVWY010000011.1:0-321172 GCF_042882005.1 Kribbella sp. NPDC058245 | reverse complement strand
GTCCGTTTGGGGGGAACCAACCCCCGAAAGCTGTCCTGGGTCCCCCCAAAACCAACTGGGCACCGGGGTCATCCCCCCCAAACCGTTTGGGGGAGGAGGACCGCCAAACCGCGACCACAAAACCGCGACCGCCGCGGAGCGGCCGTACGGCGACCGCCATGGAGCGGTCGTACGGCCCCTCCTCGCCGGATCGGTCTCGCGCCACCAGTGGTGGCCGGAGACAGTTTGTGATCGCCGGAGGCGTGTTGCCCACCGTCTCGAGCCCCAACTCCCTGTCTCGCGCCACCAGTGATGGCCGGAGACAGGGAGGGGCTGGGGAGTTCTGCCTGTTCATTGAGGTCAGTTCCGCTCCCCGGCCCAACGGGCACTGGGCACTGGGCGCACTGGGCACCGCGAACCGGGCATTGGGGACCGCGAACCGGGCACGCCGGCATCCGGGCACGGGCCGGGAGGTCGGGGCGTTATCGGGTGCGATCGGTGTCCTGTACGGCGGCGCTCGCGCGCGGGCGCGCGTCCGGTGGAAGAGCGACTCGCTGGGCCGCCGCGGATGTCGGGTTGAGGCCGACCTGGAGCGCCTTGTTCAGCTCACCGGTCTCGCGCTCGTACTCGTCTGTCGCCTTCACCATCATGGTCAGGCCTTTGACGACTCTCGGATCAGGCGACGGGTTCGCCAGGACCTGCTGCAGCGCCGCCTTGGCCTCGGTGCGCATCTCGTCCCTGGTCTCCGGACCCACCAGGTGGAGCCATGCCTTCAGGGGCGGGGTCTCTTTGGTGAGGTTGAGTGGGGTGTCCTGCCAGGGTTCGGCGCTGTCGGCGGCCATGACGACGCTGATCATGCATTCGGGCATGCTGTGTTCGCCGCTGGCGACCATGTCGGCGACGGTGAACGCCATCAGGTCTTGGGCCTCGTCGGTTGAGAGACGGTCTTCGTGCACGAGCATGGTTGCGGCTGACAGGTAGAGGGCGGCGCTGCTTGAGCGGCCGCCGACGAAGCGGTCCGGCATCGAGTTCGTCAGTTCGTGGTACCAGCCGGGGTCGCTGACGTCGATCGTCGCCGCCACCGGCAGGTCGGGCTGGTACGGCGCTGGGTCCGGGTGCTCGGCCTCCGTGAACATGGCATCGCCGCCGAGCCTGCGGTGCGGCGGCACGTGCACATCCCACCCGGCTTCGTGGAAGTTCAGCCGGGTCCGCGTCGGCCCCAACGTCTGGGCGTATCCCTGCTCGGGCGCCTCCACGTTGTTGTAGACCTCCCGGATCTGGTCGAACAGCTCGTCGTCGACCGCGCGGCTCGGGCCACGATTGCGGTTCTCGGGCCGACCGGCGCCGGGCACGTGCATGCCGACGCCCTCGTTCACCCGGGTATACCCCTGGTGATAGGCGAAGGTCTCGAACGTCGCCTTCCAGTCGCTGCCCGCGGGCTCCCCGTCAATCGTCAGCTCACCGGTCGCCCCGTCCTTCTGCAGCGAGACCGGCGAGCCCACCGCGAGCCCGCGGTTGCCGACCGGGCCGGCGAGCACCGTCCCCTGGATGGTCACGTCCCCAGCACCGCCGTCGGTCACACCGCTCACCCGTAGCCGCAGCTCGTCGGCATCCGCGTGTACCCGGACCACGTGGTCGACCCAACCGGCAGCCGCGCCGGGCGTCGTACCGGCGTCGAAGGAGTCGACGTGCTTGGAGATCGCTCCGTCGGGCAGCATCGCGTACGTGGTGTCCCGCTGATAGGTGATGCCCAGCTGCTGCTGCGGGTCGTCACGCGGCGCGTGCTCGCGGGCTGCGGCGATGGCGTTCAGCTCGTCCTGGTTCGTGCCCGTGACCTTGTAGCCGTTCTCCTGCAGGAACCAGTTCGGCTGGGTGCGCTCGACCTCGGGGACGAAGTCGTCCATCGCCTGCTGAAAGGCCTCCCAGCCAGGCCGCTGCGGCGGGTTGCCCGCATCCCTGCTCGCCAGCTCGGCGCGCCAACTGCGCCTCTTGACCTGGAGGTAGCTCGCGACGGTGGCGATCTCCGCCTGCTCGTCGCTGCCGGCGTGTCGTCCATAACCGAACTCGGAGCTCCGGTCGAGCGCCGCCATCCGGTCCGCGGGCGTCCGGTACTGCGCGAGGATTCTCGCGACAGCCGCGTCCCGCTCCCCCGCCTCCTGCATTACGCCTCGTCGACGGCCCGGCGGACTTCGCGTTCGACGTAGTCCCAGGCGTGGTTGGCGGCGATCTGGTCGTCGTAGTACTCGGTCAGGGCTTCTTCGGTGAGCTTGCGGACCAGGGCTTCGCCATCCAGTACGGCGAGGTCGGCGCGCGGCGGCCGCAACTTGGCCAGCGTGCTCGCGCGGATGGCGTCGTACCGGTCCTGCTCGTTGGCGTACTGCATCACAGGAGTCTAGACAGCGAAGGGGGCTAGGGTGACCGCGTGGCGAACCGTCGGACCCTGCTGATCGGGCTGGCCGTTGCCCTGGTGGTTGCCGTCGGCCTCATCGTGGTCAACCGGTTGCCCAAGGCATCCGAACCACCCGCAGCCGTTGAGGCGCCGCCGCTGCATGCCGGGCTCGACTATCAGCTCGGTGGGCCCTATCCGCCGGCCGCTGACGTCAAGGTCGTGGTCCGGGACCGGACAGCGCCGATCGCCGAAGGCCTGTACAACGTCTGCTACGTCAACGCGTTCCAGACCCAGCCCGGCGAGGGCGGCGACTGGGACCAGGACCTCCTGCTCCGCGACAGCGCCGGCAAGCTCGTGATCGACGAGGACTGGGACGAGCCGTTGCTCGACCTGCGGACGGCGGACAAGCGGACACGGATCGCGGCCAAACTGAACACCTGGATCGACGGCTGCGCCACGAGCGGCTACAAAGCCATCGAGCCGGACAACTACGACAGCTACACCCGGTCCAAAGGGCTGCTGACCCCCGACCACGCCAAGGCGCTACTGACCCTGCTCGCTGAGCACGCGCACAGCCGCAGCCTGGCGATCGGCCAGAAGAACACGGCTGACCTCGCCGCCGACCGCAAGACCGTCGGGCTCGACTTCGCCGTCTCCGAGGAGTGCGGCCAGTACGACGAATGTGCGACGTACGCCGATGCCTTCGCCGACAACGTCCTCGTGGTCGAGTACACCGCCGACGGACTCCGCAAAGCCTGTACGACGTTCGGCCGCCGGCTGAGCGTCGTCCTGCGCGACCGCGAGGTCACCGCGCCCGGCAGCCCGACGTACATCCGTAGAACCTGCTGAACTACCACAGTCCTTGGGCTGAGCTGATGTCAACGCTGTCAGGGTCTGCGACGCTCGGGTGAACCGCCCCAGGGAGTCCACCCATGCGAAAAACACTTCTCGTCGCTCTGACCGTCCTGCTGTCCTTCGTCCTCGCCGTACCGTCGAACGCACAGGTCCTGGCCACCAAGAAAGGTGCCAGCACCAACAACGTCTCCGGCGCCTCGCAGGCCCTGACCGCTGTCAACGCAAGCTGGTTCTACTCCTGGGCCACCAATCCCCAGGGTGTCGCGAAACCGGCCGGCGTCGAGTTCGTCCCGATGATCTGGGGACGAGGATCGGTCAACTCCGGAGCGCTCAACGACGCCAAGGCCAACGGCAGCACGCTGCTCGGCTTCAACGAACCCGACATGGGCGGCCAGGCCAACATGTCGGTCGACGAAGCGCTCAACCTGTGGCCGCAGCTCCAGTCGACCGGTATGCGGCTCGGTGCACCCGCCGTTGCGTACGGCGGTGCTGACCCCGGCGGCTGGCTGGATCGCTTCATGTCTGGCGCCGCCGCGCGTGGCTACCGCGTCGACTTCATCCCGCTGCACTGGTACGGCGGGGACTTCTCCTCGAATGCAACCGGCCAGCTCGAGAGCTACGTGAACGCGGTCCGCGCCCGGTACAACAAGCCGGTCTGGATCACTGAGTACGCGCTGGTCGACTGGTCCACCGGCACGGCCCGCTACCCGAGTGAGGCCCAGCAGGTCGACTTCATCAAGCGGTCCACCGCGATGCTGGCCGGTAAGAGCTTCGTCGAGCGCTACGCCTGGTTCACCCTCAACACCCAGGTCTTCCCGACCGGCCTGTGCAACGGCGCGACCCCGAACGCCTCGGGCAACGCCTACCGAGCCGCCCCCGCCTGATCGGACAATGCCCGCGCGGCCGAGACCGCGCGGGCATCTGGTGGTTACGGCACCCAGTGGTTCTGGGTGACGGTGATCATGACCTGCAGCTGGATGCTGGCCGGGTAGTAGTCGGCACTGTCGATCGGCGTCGCCAGCATCTTGGTCCACAGTGCGTCGAGCCAGGCCTGGCTGCCCGAATCCGTCATGGCCGCGACGGCGAACGGCGCGAAGTACGACGGGTTGCTGTCGGACTGGACCTGGGTTCCGTTCAACTGGTAGCCGACGCCGACGTTGTTGGCGTTGCCGCCGGTCTTGGCCTTGATCCAGGTGTTCAGCTTGCGTGCCGCGGCGAGCGAGACACTGTCCCCGCTGGTCACCGCGTCGGCGCCGATCCGCCACGGGTCACGACAGGCGTTCCACCAGAACAAGCCGTCCTTCACGTCCTCGAGAACTTTCCCCGCGGCCGGCTTCGGGGTGGAGTTGGTGTTGATCACGAAGTCCGGCAGCAGCCCGGTGTTCGGCGCGTAGTTCGCCTGCAGTGTGGTCATCACGCTCTGGTGCTTGGTCCGGATGGTGTCCCAGACCGCGTTGCCGGTGGCCGTCTTGAAGGCGCGGAAGTGGTCGGCCATCCAGTCCGACGTCCGGGACATGTAGTAGTGCTCGTCACCGGAATCGGCCCAGTCGCCGAACGTGAGCAGGTTCGTGCTCGGATTGATCTCACTCGCCTTGATCGCGTTGATGTGCTTGATCGCGAGCTGCTTGTAGTTGTAGGTGCCGCTGCTCCCCCACTGCTTGTCGGCCAGGAGGAGGCCGTAGGCGACATCCATGTCGCCATCGGTGGCGGAGTCGGAGCCGCTGTTGCTTACGCAGGAGGCGTTCTGCTCGGCGGCCAGCAGGTCGGCGTTGTTCACCGAGGGATGCGCCAGCACGTATTTGAGCAGGCCGTCGAAGATCGTCTTGGCGTTCGGGTCGGCACCGGCCATGGTGGCGCTGATGACCATCCCGTAGCCCTGGGCCTCGCCCACATAGGGGTGATCGGCGTCGGGGGAATAGACCTCGTACCAGCCGTTGCCGCAGTTCTGCTTGAGGAACGCCGACTTCCACTGGGTGTAGTAGTCGATCACCTTCTGGTCGATCGCAGCCTGGGTACCCGACGGCTTGAGCATGCCGGCCGCGTACGGGAACTGGTGACTGCCGAACGGTACAGCGGGTCCGCCGCCACCACCGGCTTGCGTGGTCGCCGTCACGGAGTTGCTCACCGCTGACAGGTTGCCGGCCGCATCACGCGCCTTGACCGTGTACGTGTAGCTGGTCGACGCCGTACGGCCGGTGTCTGTGTAGGTGGTGCCGGCGCTGGTGGCGACCTCGGTGCCGTTGCGATAAACGACGTACCCAGTCACGCCGATGTTGTCCGTCGACGCGTTCCACGCCAGCGAAACGCTGCTCGACGTCGTCCCCGTTGCCGCGAGACCGGTCGGCGTACTCGGGGGCGTGGTGTCACCCGGGTTGCCGCCGCCCGTCGTGCCGTAGACCTCGAAGTCGAACAGCGAATACCCGTACGACGTCCCGCGCGCGGTGCCGTAGACGCGAACGTACCGGCCGCTGCCCGACAGGGTCAGGTCGTCGGTCGCGCCATTCCCGGTCGTGGTCGAGAAGACGTCGGTCCAGCCCGTCGAACCGTCGGCCGAGGTCTGGATCTTGTAGCTCTTCCCGTACGCCGCCTCCCAGTTCAGCTTGACGCGGGAGATGGTCGCGGTGGCGCCGAGGTCGACACGGATCCACTCCGGATCATGACCTTCGACGCTGGCCCACCGAGTGCCGGCGTTACCGTCGACGGCCAGACCGGCCGCGAACCCACTACTCTCGACAGACGACGCAGTGGCGGGCTTCCCCTGTGAGAGCAAGGTGTCGGCCGCCTGGGCGGCCAAAGTAGGTGGGACGAACAATGCAGAGGCAACGACCGCCGCAGCGGTCAGCCCACGAAGTAGATAAGACATCAGCGGTGTCCTCCGGGCGGTAAAGGAAGCTGCGGGACTGAACCGTTAGGAAACTTTCCTAATGATTAGTCGGAAAAGTAGGCTTCGATCCGCCCGAGCGCAAGACCTCGCCGAACAATCAATCGTTGGCTTGGACCCGGCCCTGACCTGTTTGGGAGTGGGCACCGACAGGGTGTGAGTGATGCTGTCGTGGTCGGTGCGGGTCCGAACGGGCTGGTGGCGGCCAACCTGCTGGTCGATGCCGGGTGGGACGTTGTCCTGCTCGAGGCGAACGACGCGGTGGGCGGTGGGGTGCGGAGTTCGAGCGAGGTTGACCCGGCGTTCGTGCATGACACGTTCAGTTCGTTCTATCCGTTGGCTGCGGTCTCGCCGACGATCAGGAACCTGAACCTTGGCGAGTATGGGCTTGAGTGGTCCAACGCGCCCTCGCCGGTGGGGAATCCGGTCTCGGGTGGGGGCTGGGCGCTGGTGCATCCCGACCCGGCTGACACGGCTGCCGCGCTGGACACGCTGCAGGCCGGTGATGGGCAGGCTTGGCTTGACCTGTACGGCGATTGGGAGCGTGTGGGGCCGGCTGTGATCGATGCGTTGCTCAGCCCGTTTCCGCCGGTGCGCGCAGGGATCGGCGTACTGCGACACCTCTTGGGGCCGCGGGGTTTGAAGCGGCTGGAACTGCTGCTCGGACCGACCCAGTGGGTCGGCGACCGGCGGTTCACGGGTGCGGCCGCGAAGATGCTGATGGCAACTAATTCGCAGCATGCGGATATCGCTCCGACGGCGCCGGGATCGGGGCTGATGGGGTGGCTGCTGGTGATGATCGCGCAGCAGTACGGGTATCCGGTGCCGCGTGGTGGCGCTGGTGAGTTCTCGCAGGCACTGGTCAAACGGTTCGTCGCGCACGGCGGCCAAGTCGTCTGCCAGGCTCGCGTTGACCGGATCCTCATTCGCGGTGGCCGGGCCATCGGCGTACGGACAACGGACGGGACCGAGTACGGCGCCGCGCGGGCGGTGCTCGCGGATGTGTCGGCACCCGCGCTGTATCGGGACCTCATTCCGCGCGACCAGTTGCCGAAGCATGTGCATCAGCGGTTGCGGGCGTTCCGGTGGGATCCCGGCACGATCAAGGTCGACTGGGCGTTGAGCTCACCGATTCCGTGGCGGGACCAGCCCGCACTGGCACCCGGTACGGCGCATCTCGCGGACTCGGTCGCGGATCTACGGCGATGGTCCGGGCAGCTCGCCGCCGGGTACATCCCCGATCGGCCGTTCCTGCTGATGGGCCAGATGACGACCGCCGATGCCACCCGATCTCCGGCCGGCACGGAGTCCGCCTGGGCCTACACACACGTTCCGCAACAGACACGCGGTGACGCCGGCGGCGCCTTGACCGGGCAGTGGGATGACTCCGAGGCCGAGGCGATGGCTGCCCGGATCGAGGCTCGGGTCGAGCAGTTCGCGCCAGGGTTCGCCGAGCGGATCACCGCGCGCCGGATCCTCAGCCCGCGTGAGCTCGAGCGCCGCAACGCCAACCTGGTCGGTGGCGCCGTCAACGGCGGTACGTCGGGTCTACGCCAGGAACTGTTTCTCCGGCCGATGCCAGGCCTGGGCCGTGCCGAAACGGCGATCAAGTCGCTGTATCTCGCGTCCGCGTCCGCGCATCCCGGCGGTGGCGTGCACGGAGCCTGCGGTTCCAATGCCGCCCGCGCCGCGCTGTTCCACGCTCGGAAGGATTGAACCGCGGGTACTGGACCCGCATGAGTGAAACCGAGCGCCTGATCAACGCGTCCGTCGAGGACGTGTTCGCCGTACTGACCGACGGGTGGAGTTATGCCGCGTGGGTGGTCGGAGCGTCCCGGATCCGGGACGTCGAGCCGGGCTGGCCGGAGCCCGGGCACAGCATTCACCACTCGGTCGGAGCCTGGCCGCTGCTGATCAACGACGCCACGACCGTGACCCGGTACGAACCGCTGCGGCTGCTCGAACTGAAGGTGCGGGCCTGGCCGACGGGTGAAGGGGCAGTCGAGTTCGAGGCGACCGAGAAGGACGGCGTGTGCCACCTCGTCATGCGTGAGCAGATGACGAAGGGGCCGGCGATGCTCATCCCGGCCCAGATCGCCGACCCGATCCTGCATCTGCGCAACGCCGAGACGTTGCAGCGCCTCGCCTTGCTGGCCGAGGGCCGCGCCCTCAGATGATGTAGCGGTCGTCCGGTCCGACGACGCGCAGCCAACGGACTCCGTGCGGCTCCAGATCCAGGGACAACGTGCCGTCCGCGGCGACGTCGGTCGTCCCTGCCCGGAGCAGATCGACCGCACGGAGGTCCGCGCCGACGTCCGCAACGTCGAGCTTGACCTGCGCGAACTCATCGGCAAAGTTGTGCACGGCAACAATCACGCCGTCCTCGTACGCCGATCGATGCGCGAAGACGGTCGACGAGTTATGGTCGAGAATCGTGCATTCGCCCCACGACAACTCCGGGCACTCGCGATACCGCCGTACCAGCAGCTTGATCCAGTTGAGCAGCGAATTCGGGTCCCGGCGCTGGGCGGCCACGTTGACGTTCGCCGGGCCGAACTCCCCCTCGGTAACCGGCGCGGCGAGCTGCGACGGATCGGCCGTGGAGAAACCGCCATTGGGACCGTCGGTCCATTGCATGGGCGTGCGAACAGCGCGACGGCCCTCGATCGCGAGGTTCTCCCCCATCCCGATCTCCTCGCCGTAGAAGAGCACCGGCGTCCCAGGCATCGAGAACAGCAGGCTGTAGACCATCTTGATCCGCGCCTGGTTGTTGTCCAGCATCGGTGGCAGCCGCCGGCGCAGACCGCGGCCGTACAGCTGCATCCCTTGATCGGGGCCGAAGGCGTCGAACACCTCTTGCCGTTCGGCGTCGGACAGTTTGTCCAGGGTCAGCTCGTCGTGATTGCGCACGAACGTGCCCCATTGGCCCTGCTTCGCGGCCATCGGACGCTCACGCAACGCCTTCACCAACGAGGCCGGGTCGTTGCGCGCCAACGACAGGTAGAGCGCCTGCATCCCGATGAAGTCGAAGCACATCGTGAGTTCGTCGCCGTCCTCGTCACCGAAGAAGCGCCGTACGTCGGGATACTTCAGGTTGACCTCGCCGAGCAGCATCGACTGGCTGCGCCGCCGCTCCAGGAACGCCCGCAGATCGCGCAGATAGCCGTGCGGATCCGGCAGGTTGCCCGCGTCGACCGCACCGGACGTGTCCAGCAGGAACGGTACGGCGTCCACCCGGAACCCGGACAGACCGAGCTCGGCCCAGAAGCCGATCACGCGCTGGATCTCCTCGCGCACCTCGGCGTTCGCGATGTCGAGATCCGGCTGATGCTTGTAGAACTGGTGCAGGTAGTACTGCCCCGCCTGCTTGTCGTACTCCCACAGGCTCGTCTCCTGATCCGGGAACACGATGCCCTCGTGCTGGTTCGCCGGCGGCTCGTCCCGCCAGACATACCACCCCCGGTACGGCGAATCCGGCGACGAGCGCGCGCTCTGGAACCACGGATGCGCGTTCGACGTGTGGTTGACGACCAGGTCCGCGATCACCCGGATCCCGCGATCCTGGGCCAGCGTGAGCAGCTCGACCAGATCGCCGTGCGTGCCGAGCCGCGGGTCGACGCCGTAGAAGTCGGTGATGTCGTAGCCGTCGTCTCGATCGGGCGTCGGATAGAACGGCATCAGCCACAGGCACGTCACGCCCAGATCGGCCAGATAGTCGATGCGCTGACCGACGCCGCGCAGATCACCCGAACCGTCGCCGTTCGTGTCGAAGAAGGTCTCGACATCGAGGCAGTAGATCACTGCGTTCTTCCACCAGACATCGGCCGTCTCCGTCAGTCGCATGGCCTTCCCGTGCCCCCGCGCGGGCCGCCGTACACGTTGGTTTCGCCTGGGTACCGGAGAGCACCGAACCATTACGCACGAAGGAGCATCATGACCGCGGACGTAGTCGACCTGATCATGCAGGACCACCGAGAGGTCGAGCGCCTGTTCGACGAGCTCAAGGAGAACCCGGAGAAGCGTCCGACGCTGCTGCCGGTGCTCACCACGCTACTGACCGCGCACAGCCGCGCCGAAGAGGCCGAGGTCTACCCGGTCGCGGCCGCGGAGGCCGGCGAGAAGGAAGAGGTTTCGCACAGCCAGCAGGAGCACATCGAGGCCGACAAACTGCTGGCCAAGCTCGCCGACACCGATCCGAAGTCGGCGGACTTCGACAAGGTGCTGCAGAACCTCGTCGACGCGATCACGCATCACGTCGAGGAAGAAGAGACCAAGGTCCTGCCCGGCATGCGCAGCAACCTGTCCGACCAGCGCCGTACCGAACTGGCCGAGGCCTTCGCCGCCAGCCGCGCGCAGCACCTCGGCGAGCAGCCCGGCGACATGACGCGCGACCAGCTCCAGCAGCAGGCGTCGAACGCGGACATCTCCGGGACGTCGGGGCTGCCCAAGGACGAGTTGAAGAAGAAGGTCGAGAGCGAAGGAGAGCTGTGACCCAGGTTGTCGTAGTCACCGGTGCCAGCGCCGGAATCGGCCGGGCGAGCGCGATCGCGTTCGCCCGGCGGGGGGCGAAGGTCGCGCTGCTCGCGCGGGGTGCGGAAGGGTTGCGCGCCGCGGCGCGTGATGTCGAAGCAGCCGGCGGTACGGCGTTGCCGATCGCCGTCGATGTGGCCGAGTACGACGAGGTGGAGGCGGCCGCGGCCCGGGTCGAGGCAGAGTTGGGGCCGATCGACGTCTGGGTCAACGTCGCCTTCACCAGCGTCTTCGCGCCGTTCACCGAGATCGAGCCGAGCGAGTTCAAGCGCGTCACCGAGGTGTCCTACCTCGGCTACGTGTACGCGACCCGCGCCGCGCTCGATCGCATGAAGCCACGCGATCGCGGCACCATCGTCCAGGTCGGATCGGCACTGGCCTACCGCGGGATCCCACTGCAATCGGCGTACTGCGGGGCGAAGCACGCGATCCAGGGGTTCCACGACTCGCTACGGTCGGAACTCCTGCACGACAAGGCGAATGTGCACGTCACGATGGTTCAGATGCCGGCCGTGAACACACCGCAGTTCTCCTGGGTGCTGTCCCGGCTGCCCGAGCATCCGCAACCCGTCCCGCCGATCTTCCAGCCCGAGGTCGCCGCCGACGCGGTCGTCTTCGCGGCGGATCATCCGCAGCGTCGCGAGTACTGGATCGGCGGGCCGACACTGGGCACGCTGATCGCCGACAAGTTCGTGCCGGGGTTGCTCGATCGCTACCTGGCTCGGACCGGTTACGAATCCCAGCAGACCAGCGAACTCACGAAGCCCGACGCCGAG
The DNA here is from genome assembly GCF_042882005.1 of Kribbella sp. NPDC058245. Lineage (NCBI taxonomy): Bacteria > Bacillati > Actinomycetota > Actinomycetes > Propionibacteriales > Kribbellaceae > Kribbella > Kribbella sp. NPDC058245. The sequence goes on along the minus strand of NZ_JBHVWY010000011.1, from coordinate 309,762 downwards.
AACCTCTGGAAGCCGGCCGACGCCGACCGCGACTTCGGCGCGCACGGCGCCTTCGACGACAAGGCCACCAGCCGTAGCTTCGAGTTCTGGTCGTCCCGCCACCGCGACCTGCTCACCGCGACCGCGGCCGGGGTGGCGACGGCCGTGGGTGCACTGCTCTTCCGCGCTGCCCGCAAGTCCTAGCAGCACGCGCGATGCGGCGAACAAACCCTCCCCAAACCGGTTTGGGGAGGGTTCCTGTCCGGGCCCGAGCTCGTCTGGGGAGGATCCACGACCGGTTCGGGGGGTGAATGCTCCCCAGATCGCTCCCCAGGTATCCGCGGGCGTGCCGCGGATCAGTTGAAGATACTGACTCCGCCGGGACCGACGAGCAGGCCGACCACGATCAGGATGATTCCCCACATCAGTCCGCCGCGCACGATCGAGACGATCCCGGAGATGACCAGGATGGCGGCGATGATCCACAGAAGGAAAAGCATGGTGGTGGTTCCTTTCGCTCACGCCGGCAGACGATCCACCGGTCCCCCGTGACAGTTCATCCAGTACCCCGGTCCATGCATCAACCGCGATCGTCGTACCATGCCCACCAGCAAGGGGTGTGGACAGGAAACGGGGGCTGTGGACAAGGCATAGCGTGTTCACGGTCCCCGCGGGGTGTGCACACCCCCGGGTTGTATCCGGCGCCCCGGGTAGCCAAAACAGCGCTCGGGGAGTTCCCCGGGCGCTGCTGGTACGGCGTCAGCCGATCGTCTTGACCGCGGTGATCAGGGCGCCGTTGCTGGTGTCTCCGGAGAGCTCCCAGAAGAACGCGCCACCGAGGCCCTGGCCGTTGGCGTAGGTCATCTTGCTGCGGATGGTGGCGGGGGTGTCGTAGCCCCACCACTGTCCGTTGCAGAACGCGTACGCCGTACCGCCGACGGTGCCGTTGGACGGGCAGCGCGTCGAGATCAGCTTGTAGTCCTCGATCCCTGCCTCGTACTTGCCGGGTGCGGCGCCGGTCGCGCTGCCGCCGGGAGCGGCCTGGGTGACGCCGGTCCAGCCGCGGCCGTAGAAGCCGATACCGAGCAGCAGCTTGGAGGCCGGGATGCCCTTGCTCTTCAGCTTCTGGATCGCGGCGTCGCTGTAGAAGCCGGCGGTCGGGATTCCGCTGTACGACGTGAGCGGTGAGTGCGGCGCGGTCGGGCCCTGCGCGTTGAACGCACCGAAGTAGTCGTACGTCATCGGCATCAGCCAGTCGAGCTTGCTCGCGGCTGCCGCATAGTTGGTGGCGTCGATCTTGCCGCCGTTGGTGCCGTCCGCGGTGATGGCGGCGGTGACGAGGGCCGACGAGCCGAAGCGGTTCCGCAGCGCGGTGATCACGTTGTTGAACGCGTTGGGGCCACTGGTGTCACAGGACAGGCCACAGGCGTTCGGGTACTCCCAGTCGACGTCGATACCGTCGAAGACATCAGCCCAGCGCGGGTCCTTGACCAAGCTGTAGCAGGAGTCGGCGAAGGCCGTCGGGTTCTGAGCGGCCTGGGTGAAGCCGCCGGACCACGTCCAGCCGCCGAAGGACCAGACGACCTTGATGTTCGGGAACTCGCGCTTCAACTTCCGCAGCTGGTTGAAGTTGCCGCGCAGCGCTCCGGCGTCCCAGGTATCGGCCACCCCATCGACCGACCCCGCCGCGTCGTACGCCTTGTCGTAGGCGGCATAGCTGTCACCCATCGTGCAGCGGCCGTTGGTCGTGTTGCCGAAGGCGTAGACGATGTTGGTCAGCTTGGCGGCCGAACCACTCGTCTTGATGTTCTTGACGTGGTAGTTCCGGTCGTAGACCCCCCACTCGGTGAAGTAGCCGACAACCCGCTTGCCGGCCGCCGGCGCCGCGGCCGCGGTCTCGCGAACGGTCAGGCCGGACGGCTCACTGTGCTCATTACTGGGTGCAGCCTGTACGGCGGATGCTCCGACGGCCGGCAGCAGACCGGCCCCCAGCAGCGCGACCGCGGTCAGAACGGATGAGACGGGGCGGAATCTCATAGGGGTTCCTCCAGATATGACAAGTGCGATTGCCCGCAGTCTCCCCGGCTCACCCGATTAAGAAACGTAAGTTCCTAAAGTAATTCATCAACCGTTTGCTCGATGGGCCCGTGGGTGGGCTACGAAGAACTGCCACATCAAGGTCGAGGCGTCGATCTCATGGGTCGCACCGACGTCGGCCGGACTGCCGGGCCAGCTATGAGTGCCGCCGGCCACCTTGTAGAGGATCACCTCGGCTTGGCCGGCACAGCCGCCGTACGACTGCTTCTTGACGTGTGCGGAGACGACGGTCACGAGTGGGCCCGTCGTACAGCGATTGAGTTGTGCCCAAGCCTGTACGGCGAGCGGCGTTGAGTAGCCCCAGCGGAGATCGGTGGGGCGGCCTTGGTACGGGTTCGTCGTGTCAGCATCGCCATGGAAGGTGATCACAGGCACCGGGCGATCCGGCTGGCAGCTCTGCAGTTCGGCAACCATTGGGTCCAGTGGGGCCGGGCGGCCGGCGCGCAGACCCGCGCTGGCACCGACGGCGGCGATCTTGTCCGGACGAGCACACGCGTACGCCGATGCCATCCGTGCGCCACCGGAGTGGCCGGTGATGTAGACCCTCGACTGGTCGACACAGCCGGACTGAGTCAGCTGGTCGATGACGCGGGTGAGGTACGCGATGTCGTCGCGCGCGTCCGGCGGCGGATAGCTGCCCGCGGTCGTCGGTACGCCGGGGACGTTCCAGAGCCAGATCTTGTTCGGGTTCGGGTCAGCAGCGGGGATGTTCGCGTTGGGCTCGACGGTGATGAAGCCCTCCCGGTCCCCCACCGCCTCGAGCCCGGTGTACGCCGCTTGCTGGTCGGCGTTCCCGTTGCTGAAGTGCAGGTTCAGGACCATCGGCAAGCGTTTCCGCGCGGAGGCCGTCGGCGGAACCTCGACCCGGACCGGATACGACTTCCCCTCGAAGGAGATGTCGACAGTTTGGATGCCGGCACTCAGCGCGCGCACGCACGGCCACCGATCACCGGCGGCCCCACTGGCGGGCAGAGCGAGCTGGGCTCCGAGGATCACGAACGCTAGGGACAGTGCGGTACGACGGCGAGGTTTCATGGGCGGGCCTCCCTGGAGAATTTCACCTACTAAACAGTCAGTAGGTAAATAAGGTCAATGGCTCGTGCAGAACCGCCTGCGGCCGAGCTCTTCCCCCGAGCGTGGGTATCGGCTTACTGTCCGCTCATGTGAGAGCGCTCTCACCCCCCTGCAGTTACCCGCCCTGTTCCGCCCGGAGGTGGTACCCCGTGATCGAACGAAGTCGTACTCATTGGCGTGCGGCGATCGTCGCACTTGTTCTGGCCGTCTGCTCGACCCTCCTGGTGGGTGGCGTAGCAACGGCGGCCGACGACTACACGCAGTCGGTCACGTCGCTGAACGCGACCCAGGCCCAGATCGCCTTCACCCCGACCACGGCGGCGGTCTACGTCGACGTGCATTACACGGTCGCCGGCCAAGGCCAGCAGAACCTCCGGATGGACCTCAGCGGCGGGACCTGGCGCAAGACCGTGAGCGGTCTGTCATCGGGAACGGTGGTCGACTACTGGTTCACCTACGAGAAGAGCGGGCCGCAGTACGACACCCCGCACTTCAGTTACACCCATGGCGGCACGACCACGCCGGCTGTCGAGACGCCGACCTTCTCCCCTGCGGGCGGCAACTACACGAGCGCGCAGACAGTGACCATCTCGACGGCCACCTCAGGCGCCACAATCCGTTACACCGTTGACGGTTCCACTCCGACCGCATCCTCGACCCTGTACGGCGGCCCGATCAGCGTGCCGACGTCGCGGACGGTGAACGCGATCGGAATCAAGGCCGGTTCGACGAACTCGGCGGTCGGCAGTGCGACGTACACGATCGGCAGTACGCCGGTCAGCTGTACGACGCAGCCCGACGTACCGAACTTCGGTCCGAACACGCGCATCTTCGACCCGAGCATGTCGTCCGCGACCATCCAGGCGCAGCTCGATGCGGACTTCAATGCGCAGAAGGACACGCTGACCGCGCAGATGGCGAACCGCCGGGTGGCGCATCTGTTCAAGCCCGGCTCCTACAGCGTGCATGACGATGTCGGCTACTACACGTCGGTCGCGGGCCTCGGCCAGAACCCCGGCGACGTCGTCATCAACGGCGCCATCACGGTCGACGCGTTCAATGAGTCCGACCAAGGCGTTGCCCTGCAGAACTTCTGGCGCTCCGCCGAGAACATGGCGGTCAACCCGATCGGCGGCTCCAACCGCTGGGCGGTCGCGCAGGCGGCGCCGTTCCGCCGGATGGACATCCGCGGCAACCTGCAGCTCTACCCGGCCAGCTACGGCTTCGCCAGCGGCGGCTACATCGCCGACACCAAGGTGTCCGGCGAGACCGCGTCCATCTCCCAGCAGCAGTGGTACACCCGGGACAGCAACCTCGGCAGCTGGGCCGGTGGCGTCTGGAACATGGTCTTCTCCGGTACGCCGGGGGCTCCGCCGACCACGTTCCCGAACCCGCCCGAGACGACTCTCGCGACCACGCCGGTCTCGCGGGATGTTCCATACCTCTACCTGGACAGCGCGGGTAAGTACCGCGTCTTCACGCCGTCGCTGCGTACCAACGCATCGGGCGCGAGCTGGGCGAACGGCTCGACCCCCGGTACGTCGATTCCGATGAGCCAGTTCTACGTCGTGAAGGCCGGCGACACCGCGTCGACCATCAACTCGGCACTGTCGGCGGGCTGCAACCTGTTCTTCACGCCCGGCGTCTACCACCTCAACCAGACGCTCAACGTGACAAGGGCAAACACCGTCGTACTGGGCATCGGCTACCCGACGCTGATCCCGGACAACGGAGTCAACGCGATGCAGGTCGCCGACGTCGACGGCGTCCGGATCAAGGGCCTGCTCTTCGACGCCGGTACGACGAACTCCGCGGCGCTGCTGACCGTCGGCCCCTCGGGCTCATCGGCCGGCCACGCATCCAACCCGACGACCCTCCAGGACGTGTTCTTCCGGATCGGCGGCTCGATCGCCGGTCACGCCACGACCAGCCTGGTTGTCAACAGCAACAACACGATCATCGACCACATCTGGGCCTGGCGCGCCGACCACGGCAACGCGGGCACCTGGGGCTGGACCCAAGCGACCGCCGACACCGGATTGCTTGTCAACGGCAACAACGTGCTCGCCACCGGCCTGTTCGTCGAGCACTACCAGAAGTCGCAGGTGATCTGGAACGGCCAAGGCGGCAAGACGATCTTCTTCCAGAACGAGATGCCGTACGACGTCCCGAACCAGGCGAGCTGGAACCGGCCGAGTGGCCGTAACGGATACGCGGCGTACAAGGTCGGCGACAACGTCACCTCACACGAGGCCTGGGGAATGGGCAGCTACAACTTCTTCAACGTCAACCCCTCGGTCAGCGCCTACAACGCCTTCGAGGCACCGAACAACGCCAACGTGCGCTTCCACAGCCTCTGCACGGTGTCCCTCAACTACCAGGGCACCATCACCCACGTCATCAACGACACCGGAGCCGTGACCCCACCAGGCACAGTCCCAGTCAACGTGGTCAGTTACCCCTAACCACGCCTACGGCCGGCCCGGATCGCGTCAGGTGATCCGGGCCGGTCCTTACTCTGATCCGTCGATCGCGGCACGGCGGCGACGGAGATCGGCCGCGTGCAACGGGGTCATCGGGCCCAGCCTGTCCAGGGCCTCGTCGAGGAGGGCGGCAGCTTCGTCGTACGTGCCTTCGGCCTCGGCGCAGGCGGCCAGCCCGTCGAGGCCGAGCGCCGCGATCCGGGCGCGGTGACTGTCCTGAGCACTGGCGACCACCGCACCGAAGTGCGACCGGCTCTCGGCGAGCCGACCGGCCGCGAGGTAGGTACGGCCGAGCTGCAAGCGGGCCTCGTCGATGCCGTACACATCCGCGATCTCCAAGGAGATGTTCAGCGAGCGCTGCAGGGTCTCGATCGACCGGTCGTAGTCGCCCAGCAGGCAGTACGCGGCACCGAGCTGGCACAACGAGTCCATCTGGCTGTAGCGCATCCCGATCTCCTCGGCGATCCGCTGCGACTCGGTGACCGCCTCGATGGCTTCCTCCGGACGACCGAGTCCGTTGCAGGACTCGGCGATGCCGTTCAGCAGATGTGGCTGCAGGGAACGGTCGTCGTGGGTCCGCGCCATCGTCAGCGCGCGCTGGTAGGACTCCAACGCTTCCTTGTGTTCGTGCCGGGCGCCCTGGGTGATCGCGAGCTCCATCGTCGCGTAGGTCAGCATCCGCTGGTCCCCGATCGCCTCGGCCAGCTCAAGGGCTGCGGTGTGCGCCGCGATCGCCTCGTCGCCCGGATCGACGAGCCGCAGCAGCTGGGCGAGCCCGTCGAGAAGCTCCACCCGCAGTACGGCGTCGCCGTCCTCAGGCATCAGGTCGAGCGCTTCACGCACCAGTTCGATACTGCGCAGCGGTCCCTCCTGAACCTTGATGACGTTGGCCATCCGCCACAGGAGCCGCGCCTGTGCCTGGTGGTGGCCGAGCCGGCGAGCCGCCGCCAGACCGAGTTCGAGCAGGGCGTCGCGCTGATGGACCTGGTTGCGTTCGTGGAAGTGCCGTGCGAACACACCGGCCAGCAGCCAGCTCCACTCGTCGGCCGAACCGTCCGCCACCCGCTGCAGCGCGGCGAAGATGTTGCCGCTCTCCCGGTCGCCCCAGAGCAGACCTTCTTTGGAGGTCGCCAGCTCAGGCCCATCGATGCGCGGACGGTCGCCGAGCCGGATGAACTGCGCTTTGGTCAGCAGCAGACTCGCCCGGTCCGCCGTCTGCAGGTAGTACTCCAGCAGGCGCTCGAGGGCAGCACGCCGCTCCGGCTCCGGATCGGTCTGCTGACTCAGCTCGGTGGCGTACTGACGCAGCAGGTCATGGAACTGGAAGCGATCGGCCGCCGGTTGCAGAAGCAGGTTGGCGTCGAACAGATCCTCCAGCACAAGTCCCGCGTCCAGCGGATCCACGCCCGCGAGCGCGCCCGCGCCGTACCGGTCCAGGTCGCGGCCCGGCAGCAGGCTGAGGAAGCGGAACATCTTCTGCTGCTCGGGATTGAGCTGCTCGTACGACATCGCGAAGGTCGAGCGGACGCCGCGACCGTCGATGCTGAGTTCGTCCAGGCGCCGGTCCTGGGCCTGGAGCCGCTGGTTGAGGTGTTCGACCGTCCACGTCGGGCGGTGTCGCAGCCGGGCGCCGGCGATCCGGATCGCCAGCGGCATCTGTCCGCAGCGCTCCAGCAGCTCGCGGGTCGCTTCCGGAACCTCAGCGGCGCGGGCGGCACCGATGACGTCGGCCAGGAGCCTCGCCGCGTCCGATGGGTCGAGGACATCGAGCGAGAACTGTTCGGGGGTGTCGAGCCCGGTCAGCTGCCGGCGGCTGGTGACCAGGACGCCACAAGTAGATGCCCCGGGCAACAAAGGAAGGATCAGCCGGCTGCTGGGGGTGTCGTCCAGCACGATCAGCAGCCGTCGACCGGCGACTTCGGACCGCCACAGCGCGGCCTGGCTGTCCAGGTCTCGCGGGATCCGGTCCCGGTTCACACCGATGCTGGTCAGCAGATGGTCCAGGGCTGCTTGCGTGGCCAGCGGTTCGCGCCCAGGGGTGTGGCCGTGCAGCTGCAGGTAGAGCAATCCGTCCGGGTACACGTCCGCGGCCTCTCGCGCGGCCCGGATCGCGAGTGCTGTCTTGCCGACGCCACCCATGCCGGCCACTGCGACAACCGGCGGCGCACTGCGCTCGGCCGGTGTGAGCGCAGCAACGATCGCGGCCAGCTCCCGGTCGCGTCCGACGAAGGCCGCGTCCTGATACGGCAGCTCATCCTTGGTCGACGATGCCGTGCTGTCGTTGCGCAGGATCCGCTGGTGCGTTGCCCTCAGTTCGGGACCGGGTTCGACGCCGAGCTGATTGACCAGGATGTCCCGCGTCGCCGTGTAGACGGCTTGCGCCTCGGCCTGCCGGCCACCGGCGTACAGGGCAAGCATCAGCTGGCCGGCGAGCCGCTCGTCGAGCGGCCGCTCGGCCACGACGGCCACCAGCTCCGGAGTGATGTCCGCGTGCCGGCCACCGGCCAGGTCCAGCTCGATCCGGTCGCTCAGCACCTTGTAACGCCGCTCCACCAGCCGCTGCCGATGCACCGCCAGATAGTGCCCCGGCAACCCGCTCAGCGGCTCGCCGCGAAAGAGCTCGAGTGCCTCGGTATAGCTCGCAGCGGCAGCAGCCGTATCGCCGGCCTTCTGCCGAGCCGCTGCGGTCCGCACCGCGGCATCGAAGCGGCCGACATCGGTCACCTCCTCGGGCAGCCGCAGGATGTACCCCTCGCGCGTCGTCTCCAGGAGGCCCTTCAGCGGCAGGACCTTGCGCAGCCGATAGATGTACGACGGGAGCACCCGCAGCCCACTGGCCGGTGGTTTGTCCGCCCACACCGCGTCGAACAGCTCCTCGGCCGTGCACACCCGGTTGGCCTGCAACGCGAGCACAGCGAACAACGCCTGCTGGCGCAGCGGCCCAGGTTCGTACGAGGTCTCACCGCGCCGCACGACCAGTGGGCCGAGCAAGTCGACGCGCAAGGGAGCGGTCACAGACCGTACGATCCCCGATGAGCAGGCTCACCGCCAAACTTCGTCAGCTGTCGGGCGGGAGTTCGAGCCATTCGAGGTCCATCGGCACCAGAGTGGTGGACTGGATGAGCTCCCGGATCAGGTTCACGGTGAGCGTGAGTCCGATCGGTTCGCCGACCTCCTCACGGCGCAGGCCGGCGACTCCAGCATCGGACAGCCGCTGCCGCAGCCGCGACACGATGTGCTCGACCCGTTTCGCGGTCCAGGCCTCGCGGGGCCGCAGGTCGGCGAGCTCGGCGGCGGTTTGCTGCCTGGTCAACGGCATCGGATGCGGGTCGTAGGCCAGGTAGCGCTGACCCATGACCGTGAGCGTGACGTGCTCTTCCGGAGTCAGCCGCCACCGCTTCGGCGGCACGGTCATCTGGCTCGGTCGTGGCTGCGATGCCCTGTCCTCGCCATCGGAGACCAGCACCTCGAGGAGGTGTTCGCGCTGCCGATTGCCGCGCAGAAAGATCGTGGTGTAGCCGACAGCCAGCGGAAGCGGTTCGCTACCGGTGTGGAGCAGGACGGTGTTCACCCGGATCGGCAGCCGGCCGACGTTGCGCAGCCACCAGTAGCCGTGCTGGTAGGTGAAGACCCCGTGCACCCTGCTGATCCGGAGGTCGTCCTCGCCGACACACAGGTCGACGTCGAGACGGTTCCGCCCGAAGCTCGCCTCGGCGCCAGGGGTCGGGGGCAGCACGATGTTCTCGCTGATCGTCAGTGCGCTGAGGGTGCCCGGCTGCGGCTCCCCCGGCCCGTGCCGCAGACTCCGCAGCTGGTTGTACTTCGCTCGCGCCGGATCCGGGGTCATGCGGGACCAGGCAGCGATCGCACCACGGACTCGGCCAGCGTCCGCGTCGCCTGGCAGGTCGCGGCCGCGGTCGGCGAGGTCGGATCGTCGAGCCGTACGACGACCACCTCGTCGTAGCTCGGCTCGGTGACGTCCGGGATGGGGACGCGTGGTTTGTAGTTGCGGTGCACGATCATGGCCTCGCACGCCGCTTTGTTCCCCTCCTCCGGGATCAGGCGAGCGGACCGGTTGCCGATCTTGACGACCGTGCCGCCCCAGTCCGGATCCGGGACGATCGGCCACTCGCGGGAGAAGCGAATGCTGATGCCGTGATCCTCGTCGCCGTTCCAGCTGCAGCCCCAGCCGCCGAAGTCCTTCTCCGCCGCGGGTACCTTGCCGAGCTCCTTGCTGATCTGCGGCCCGGCGAGCAGGGTGCACGCGTCGACATGCTCCAGTGACTGCGGCGGGAACTCCCAGCTCCGCGCCGGGAGCGGCCCTTTGGCGAGCATGGTCAAGGTGTCGCCCAGCAGGGTCTCCGAGACCAGACACATCGGCGCCTTGTCGGCGTCCTGGTTGTTATGGGTCGTGATGACGATGCGATTGGTGTCGGGCAGGGTGATGCTGCGCCGACAGGTGCCGCCCTCGCCCGGCGGAGGGCGCTCGATGGCGCCCAACTGGCCGGGCGTAACCGGACGATCCGGGGACGGGTCGGGGCCCATCAGGTCGAGGACGCTCTGGATCTTGCCCCCGTGATCCTTAAGGGTCGTCGTCGCGATGCAGCTACCGAAGTTCAGCACCTCCGGATCAACGAACGGCGTACCGAACTCACGCAGGGCGTCCAGCGAGATCGCCGCGCACGGGTCGGCCTTGGTCAGGTCTGGGGCGCTCTGCGGTGCTGCGGGCGGTTCCGTGTCCGAGCGGTGTGGCAGGTACCAAGCCAGTAAGGCGGTGCAGACCGCCAGCGCGCCCACGCCGTACAGGATCTTGGTACGTCGCGGGCTGCGCTTTCTCTTGACGCGGGCTCGGGCGTCCTCGCTGCCTTGCAGCATCGCCAGGGCTTCCGTGGCGGTCGGACGGTTCGCGGCCTCGCGGGCCATCAAGGCGTCCAGCAGCGGGGCGATCTGCCGAGCCCGTTCGTAAGGTAGTGGTTCGCCTTCAGCGGCTCGGCGCATCTGTGCGAACGGACCGTCCGCACCGTTGCCCCACGGCGAGCCGCCCTCGACGGCGGCGTACAGGGTGGCACCGAGGGCGAAGACGTCGGAGGCCGCGGTCGCCTCGGCACCGTTGGCGACCTCCGGTGCGACGTAACCCAACGTGCCGGTCAGCTGGGCGCCACCGCTCTGGGTGATCTCCGTCCAGCGCGCGATGCCGAGGTCGGTCAGCTTCGCGACGTCGTCGTCGGCGATCAGCACGTTCGCCGGCTTGAGGTCGCGATGGACGATGCCGCGTTTGTGGATCGCGACCAGCGCCGCCGCCAACTGAGCACCGATGCCGAGCACGCGGGACTCGGGGAGGGGACCATCGGCCTCGATGATCTGATCCAGGCTCCGCGCAGGCACGTACTCCGTGACGAGCCACTGCGCGCCGTTGTCGGTCACGGAGTCGAACACGGCGACGACGTTGGGGTGCATCAGCCCCGCTCCGACGCGGGCCTCGCGGCGAATGTGGCCCGAACTCTCGCCCACGGATCGCTTCAGGGCGACCTCACGACCTAGGTGCAGATCGAAGGCGCGCCAGACACTCCCCATGCCGCCTCGGCCGAGCTCGGCCTCTAGGCGGTAGCGATCCGCGACGAGATCCCCAGGAACCATCCCTCCATCGTAGGGAACCTGCAGTGCAGCTGGGGACCGGTCCCCAGGAGTTGCCCCTACAAAGGTCGAACACGCTCCACAACCGTCCCAGGAGGACTGCGATGATCCCCGTTCGACCGGGTCCCATGCCGATCGACGACCGCGGCGGCGCCTGAGCCGTACACCTCCCCAAACCGGTTTGGGGAGGATCAGTGTCGGAGTCGAGCCGGTGTGGGGAGGATTTCAGCCCGATTTGGGGGGTGAATCCTCCCCAGAGGCTTTCTGGGAGAGGCAGTTAGCGGCGGCGGGCTTTCACGGTGCCGTCCTGGTAATGGAGCTCCTTGCCGTCGATCACCTTGACGCTGTCGTGCGCGGCACTCGTCAGGATCTCCCAACGGCCGTCGTCGAGACCGAGGTCCGCGACCACCTCGGCGGGCGACGGGAAGTGCACGTCGGCGTGGGCATCGTGGCGAGACTTGTCCGGGAATTCGAGATGCCCTTCGACCAGCAGTACGCCGCCGACCGCGACCGCCTCGGCGGCCTGCCGGAGGATCTCTTCGCGCGGCAGGTCGATCGTCGAGTGCAGGAACTGCGCCGACACCAGGTCGAAGGTTCCGGCGGGGAACGTCTTGCCGAGCTCGTGGTGCTGCCACTCGATCCGGTCTTCGACACCGGCCTCCTTGGCGTGCTCCGCGCCGCGTGCGAGCGCGATCGGCGAAACGTCGACCGCCGTCACCTGCCACCCCTGCTGAGCCAGCCAGATCGCGTCGCCACCTTCACCCGACCCGAGGTCGAGCGCCCGCCCGGGCTCCAACCCGGCCACCTCAGCCACCAGCGCCACGTTCGGCTTACCGCTCCAGATCCGGGTGCTTTCGGCGTACCGGGCGTCCCAGTGCTCTTCTGCTGTCGTCATAGCACCAGCATCCGTCGTCCGGCCCGAATCGGCACACTTTGTTGCTGATCCGGCAAATCCATCAGTCCGCCGGAAGAGCGTCAGGCACGGCTGCGGGCTTGATGGTGTCGCGGCGGGCGAGTCTGACGATGAGGAGTGCGGTGGCGGCGATGGCGGCGGCCATCAGGAGTTGGTCGGGGAGAGTCTTGGCGCGGGTGATGAGGCCGAAGAGGGAGTGACCGATCAGGGCAGCCCCGACGACGATGAGGCGGTGCCGTTCGGTCCAGTCCGGGGAGGCACTCCAGCGGGCCAGTTGGCGTGCGACGGCGATCACGATCACGGCAGCGACGACCATCGGGATGAGCACCCAGTTGCCGTGGGCAAAGGCCGGTTGGCGGGCATCGCCGATCGGGAACAACAGGGCGAGGAACGCGAGGGACGCCGTACCGGCGACTAGACCGGCCACCGCCGGTGCCGGGACGCGCGCAGCTGCTTGTACGGCGAAGCGGCGGCGCGGGAGGACGCATAGCGCGACGATGCCGGCCACAACGATCAGAGCGAGGACGGTCAGGATCGCGGCCAGCGACATCTGGTAGCCGGGGTCCTCGGACAACGGCACTGCCAGGCGGAGCAGGACGGCGCCGAGGACGGTCACGAATCCGGCGAGCACCATGCCGCCACGACGCAGGTAGGGCTGGCGAGCGTTGCGGCGGAAGATCAGCTCCACCAAGGCAATCGGGACGATGACACTGAAGACCACGTGGTACGGCAGATTGAGTTCCGTGTACGTCGTGTTGATCCCGAGCCACCGCGGTCCCCACTCGGCAGCGCCGTACAGGTGTGGACTGGTCAGACTCTGCAGCGCGAGCCCTTCCTCGAGGAGGCCGTAACAGAGACCCAGTACGGCGATCGTGGGCCAGCCGCCTCCGGCGCGACGGGCGAGTTCGCGGATCAGCAGGGTTCCGGCGCCGTAGATCGGGATGTAGAGGAGCACCAGCCAGATCATCCGGACCGAGACTGTCCCGAGGGCGAACTCCGCGATCAGCGGCGTGAGCAGGACAAGCGTCCACGCGGCCTTGCCGGAGCCCGGCTCGCGCGGAGCCTTCGGCGGGCGCGGGAACGCGGCCCGGACCGGGCGGAGGTTCGTCACGATGACCAGGGCCAACAGCACCAGCCACTGGACCACCTGCACCCCACGCAGCCACAGCGGGTACGCGGCGGTCGCCAACAGGTAGCTGACGGCAACGAGGCCGGCGAGCGACAGGGTCCGAACCCGGACATAGGCGCCGCGCCGGCCGCGGAGCATGCGACGCGCGATGAACCAGTAGAACGCCGCGATCACCAGCACCATCGCCGCCCGGATCCACAGCGAGATCCGCAGTTCCTCGGCCGTCTTCGCGCTGCCCGCCGCCAGTTGGTAATCGACGACGCTGGTAGCGAACGCCACCGTCAGTACGGCGAACGCGGCGCTCACAACCAGATTCACGAACAGCAGCACGACCGCCCGCCGTACCCACATCGCGGCGACCGGCTCAAGCGGCGCATCCCCAGAGAACCTCATGCCCAGGAGGCTAGGGACATCGCGCTCCCGTGCCATCCGACCAAAGTCGAATCCTCACAACCGAAGGAGAACCGTGATGACGCTCAGACACGTCGTGCCGCTGAACCCTTACGGTGGTGCTACGCCCAGACGCCGTACGGACGAATGGAGCCTCGATGTCGGAGCAGTCGCTGCCTGGATGGGTGCCGGTCGAGCACCGGTGGTTCGGGCTGGATCGGCGAACCTTCAAGCCCGGACTGATCGCGCTCGGCGTGGCCCTCCTGTTGATCTACGGCCTGCAGGGTTTGAACGCGGTCATCCCGTGGCACAACGAGATCCGGGCCGGCCAGGTGCTTGATCTGGGGTCGGGCGCGACCGCGGTGCCGCCGGTGGGATGGCAGCTCGAGAACGGCACGCTGGTCGGTGGCGCCGGAGCCAACGCGTTCACGCTTCAGGTGCTCCTCGTCTCGGGCGGTGCACGCATCGAGCTGGTCGGTACGACGTACAACGGCACTGCAGCCGCCTTCCTCCAGCAGGTCGAGCGGTCGGAAGGCAGTTCGAACCAGGTTGCCTGCTGGTCGAGGCACCCTCACGACCGACTCCGGCCTGGTCGGGGTGGTCGAGAGCCGAACCGGTCCCACCGGTGACGGCACCGACATCGCGTTCAAGATGGCCACCGGCGACGCCAACGCCGCGCCGGCCTTGCTGGTCAGGGTCCGAACCGCCGCCGGTCAGCTCGAGCGATACCAGGACGAAGTCGGCGCACTGCTGCGCAGCATCAAGCCGGGGGCGACCCGATGACCGCCGCACAGCTCGAGGCGATCGAGCAGTCCGGCTGGGGTCAGCCGTACAAGTTCCTGCAACCGCACAATCTCGCGTTCTGGGTTTATCTGCTCGGCGTCGGCGGCGGTCTGCTGACGATGCTCCGGTACTTCGGCGCCGGCGCACCGTTCTACGCCCAGGCGCTCACCGGAGGCGTCATCCTCTTCGGCCTGTACCTCGTCCCGTGGTTCCTCTTGCTTGCCCACCACAACCGATTCACCGCGCAGCCCGCCGGTCTGCTCGCCACCGGCTTCGTCTGGGGCGGCGTCGCCGCGACCTTCTGGATCGCACTGCCCGCCAACGGCGCGTTGCTGGCCATCTGGGCCAAGATCGGCGGTACGTCGTTCGCCGCCAACTGGGGTGCCGGGCTCACGGCGCCGATCAACGAGGAGTGGGGCAAGGCGCTCGGCCTGGTCCTGATCATCGGCCTCGCGCCGCGCCTGGTGCGCAGCGCGTACGACGGTTTCATCATCGGCGCCTTCATCGGCCTCGGGTTCCAGGTCTTCGAAGACATCCTGTACGTCTACAACGGCGCGACCCAATTGTTCGGTGTCGACCAGTTCGGGTCGTCGTTGCGGGTCTTCCTGATCCGCGGCGCGGCCGGGATCGTCTCGCACGCGTTGTTCAGTGCGATCTTCTGCGCCGGACTGATGTGGCTCCTCGGCCGCACCCCCGGAGAGCGCAACCGCGTCCGCGGCGTCCTGACGATGCTGATGGCAATGCTCTTCCACTTCGCCTGGGACGACATGGCCGGGATCAGCGGCGGCAGCTCCTTGGCTGCGGTCCTGCCGTTCGCGATCGCCGTGATCGAGCTGATCGCCCTCTTCGCCGTACTGCGTCGCGCCGCTCGCCAGGAACGCTCGTGGATCCGCGCGTTGCTAGGCCCCGAGGTCGAGGCGGGTGTCGTCGACCCACCTCTCCTCGACGCGGTCAGCGGACTCCGCAAGGACCGCAAGAAGTACCGCCGACACCTGCACAGCCGGTCCAAGGCCAGGCACTTGCTCGAGGCAACCAACGACCTGGCCCGGGAGATCGCCACCGCCCGCGGGACCGAATCCGCGCGGGTCACCCATGCCCGCGCGGAGGTCCTTCGCCTCAGGGAACGTTAGACCTGGCCGGCCTTCTCCAGCGCGGCGCAGCAGGTGTTCATGATCAGGCGGGCGACGTTGTAGGGGTCGATGTTGGCGTTGGGGCGCCGGTCCTCGATGTAGCCCTTCTTGTCGACCTCGACCTGCCACGGGATGCGCACCGAGGCGCCGCGGTCGGAGACGCCGTAGCTGTACGCGTCGTGCGGAGCGGTCTCGTGGTTGCCGGTCAGGCGCTCCTCGATACCGTCGCCGTACCCGGCGATGTGCTCCTCGACCTTGCCCGGCGCACCGAGCGACTCGCACGCGGTGATGATCGCGTCGTAGCCCTCACGCATCGCCTTGGTCGAGAAGTTGGTGTGCGCACCGGCGCCGTTCCAGTCACCCTTGGCCGGCTTCGCGTCCAGCGTCGCGGCGACGTCGTACTCCTCGGCGATGCGGTAGAGCAGCCAGCGCGCCACCCACAGGTGGTCAGCGACCTCGGCCGGACCCGCCGGGCCGATCTGGAACTCCCACTGGCCCGGCATGACCTCGGCGTTGATCCCGGAGATCTTCAGGCCCGCGTCGATGCAGGCGTCCAGGTGCTTCTCGACGATCTCGCGCCCGAAGACCTCGTCGGCGCCGACACCGCAGTAGTACGGACCCTGCGGTGCCGGGAAGCCGACGGCCGGGAAGCCGAGCGGGCGTCCCTCCTGGAAGAACGTGTACTCCTGCTCGATCCCGAACCACGAGTCCTGCTCGGCGAACTGCTCGGCGATCGGCAGCAGCTTGGCCCGGTTGTTGGTCGGATGCGGAGACCCGTCAACGAGGTACACCTCGCACAGCACCAGCTTGTGATCCCCACCCCGGATCGGGTCCGGGCACGAGAACACCGGCTTGAGCACACAGTCCGACTTGTCGCCCGGTGCCTGGTTGGTGCTCGACCCGTCGAAGCCCCACTCCGGCAGCTCGGCGCCATCGGCAAGGATCTTCGTCTTCGAGCGCAACCGCGCGCTCGGTTCGGTCCCATCGATCCAGATGTACTCGGCCTTGTAGCTCAACTGCCTGCCCCTTCGTCGCGGTCGTCCCCTCAGGTGTTCCTGAACCGACCACGTCCGACAGTTTCAACTACCCATGACGGGCCTGTTCCGCCCTGATGAACGCCGTGTTACGCGCCTCCGGGCGCCGCCGTACCGACGTACTCGCCGAGATCGGCGACCAACCGGCTGATGTCCGGCATGGTCTCGTAGCGACGCCGGTGCAAGGCCTCGATCTTGGCGCCCAGTTCCGGGTCCGGGTCGTCGGAGATGTCGAACGACATGAACTTGTCGACGAGCGGCAGACCGACCCGGTCGGTGTTCAGGTGCGCCGGGTGCACGAGGTACTCCCAGTACCCCTCAAGGTCCTCGATCACAAAGGTCGCCCCCCACTCGTACTCGCCGCCGTAGTCGCGGCCGACGACGAACGCCTTCACCGCTGGGATCACGCGGCCTTGGTTGCGCAGACTCTCCAGCGCGACCTCGACCTGCTCCGGGGACGCGTCGGCTTTCAGGGTGAGTCGGTTGCCGTGGTAAATCATCGAAGTTCCTTTCCTGGTGGGCGAACCGGATCGCCGCCCTGCCACCGAGCCTCGCAGCGCCGGAGCAACCCGCGCGTCGGTGAGAACTGCGTAGTTCACCACCTGCGTAAAACCAGTTCGTCCGCCGGCGACGGCCACCTACAGTCGGGAGAGTGAGCACAGAGCGCATCGACCCACATGACCCGGCGGCCTTCGACGAGTGGCATGCGGTGCAGGTGGCTGCGGTGACCGCTGGGCGGGAGTTCGCCGTGCACTGGCCGCGCGAGGAGATGCGGATCGCGATGACCCAGCCCACGCCGTACTGGGAAAAGGAGATCTGGGCGACTCGCGACGAGACGGGGCGGATGGTCGGCACACTTTTCGTCGACGTGCCCTTGAAAGACAACCTGAGCCTGATGTCGATGGAGGTTGGTGTCCTGCCCGAGCACCGCCGGCTGGGCCACGGAAGCGCGCTGGCTCGGCTGGCCGATGACCGGGCAGCGCACCACCGCCGCACGATCGTGCAGACCATGGTGCACACGCCGCTGGGCGGCTCGTCCGCCGGACAGACCTTCGCACGGGCCCAAGGGATGACGGTCGGCATCGCCGACATGCACCGGATTCTCCAGCTGCCGCTCGAGGTGGCCTTTCTGGAGAAGCTGGCCGCCGAGATCGCCGAACACCACCGCGATTATCGCCTCGTGACGTGGCAGAACCACTGCCCGGACGACCTGATCGACGCGTACGCGGCACTTGAGAGCACGTTCAACGCAGAAGCACCGATGGGCGAGCTGGAGACCGAGCCGGAGATCTACGATGCGGCCCGGATCCGCTTCCGGGAGCAGCAGGCCGTCGCCCAAGGACGAAACAGCTGGGTCACCGCGGCGATCGCTCCGGACGGCACGTTCGCTGGGCACACCGAGCTCTTCTGCCCCACGCACAACCCCACCGATGCCTTCCAGTCCGGCACCCTGGTGGCCCCAGCACATCGTGGCCACCGGCTAGGTCTGGCCCTGAAGACTGCCAACCACCTCGAACTGCAGCGCACCCACACCGAGCCCCGCGTCCTGCACACCTGGAACGCCGAGGAGAACACCGCCATGAACGCGGTCAACGCGCAACTCGGCTACCGCGCGGTCGAGCTCACCGAGGAGTGGCAACGCGTCAGCTGACCGAGGAGAAGCTGTCGAGCGCGCGCTCGAGGGCGGCCTCGGCGGGGCATTCGATGTCCGGTACGACGCCTACCTGCTCCCAGTTGGTGCCGGTGATGGCGTTCACCGAGCGGGCGATCGGCACCGTCAGCTCCAACGTGTCAGTCAGCTCGAACATCTCGACCGGGTGCGCACCGCCGCCGGTGCGCTCACCCACCAGCGTCGCCCGACCCTGGGCCTGCAGGTTGTAGGCCAGTTCCTCACAGCCGGAGAACGTGGCGGCGCTGGTCAGCACGCGGATGGGTACCGTCAGCGGCAGTCGTCCGGCGGCGGGATTCGTCCAGTACTGCCGGACGGTGCCGTCTCGCGAGACGAGGTCCTGGAGATGCACCGGCTCATCGCCGAGCAGATAGCCGCAGATGAATGCCACCGTCTCGGGAACGCCGCCGCGACCGGCACGTAGGTCGATGACCAACCGGTCGACGCCGGCCAGCAAGTCGAACGCAGCGACGATATAGCGCTCGGCGAGATGCACCGGAGACGTGTACGGCGCGATCGCCAACAGACCGGTGTGCTCGTCCAACCGTTCCACGCACTTGATGCCGCCGGCGTTCTGTACCGCCTCGGCGGCATAATGCTGCTCCCAGTCAACGGGACCGGCCAGCGCGCCGGACGGGCGATGCCGCACCCGCAAGTGGCGGTCCTGGTTCACCGTCTGCAGGCGCTCGGTCAATCGGGTGGCGGCCTCGGCCGATTCGCTGTCGACAGGTGTTGCGCCGAGTCCGGCGACGATGGCCTCAGCAACGTCGGGGAAGACGTAGTGCTCGCCAACCAGAGTGGCGATTCGTTCGGTCAGGTTCGGTGTGATCGTCATGCGCAGAGTCCATCAGCAGCCTTGACAAAGCGACAACTGCTCTTGACGCTTGATTCGTGGACCTGCCCGAAATGTTCGATGCCACCGGCCCTGCCCAGGCCCGCGCCCTCAGCCATCCCACCCGGCACCGCTTGCTGCTGGAGCTTGGCGAGACCGCGGCAACAGTCAGCCAGCTGACAAATCGCCTGATGATCAACAAGGGAAACGTCGCCCACCACCTCGCCGTACTCGTCGAGGCCGGCCTCGTGCGCAAAGGCCCCACCCGCACTGTGCGCGGCGGCACCGAGCAGTACTACGTCCGCCCGGCTCAGCGCATCAAGTTCGAAGGCGGGCCGGACAACGCCCCACTGACCGCGATGATGAGCAACCTGGCCAACGAGATCGCCGGCGACGACCAGGCCCTCCTGAACCACCGCACCCTACGGCTGACCGAACGCCAGGCCACCGCGCTGGCCCAGCACCTCGACACCATCGTCAACAAACTCGAGCCAGCAAGCCCCCGAGAGCAGCGGTACGGCGTCTTCGTCAGCGTCTACCGCCACGGCCCCACCCGCTAGCTCCCTGTAGACGCGAGGCCTCAACACCCCTGGCCGGATGATCAGCATGTGCGCCCTAGCCATCGCCCTCCACACCGCCGTACTCCATGTGCACGCGTCGGAGGCTCGCACCCCCTGCCGTGGCCGTGAACAAGTTATGACCTGTGCCCACCCACCACTTCCTGTTCAAGCCCCCGATTGATGGCCCGCACGGCGCGATGGTTGCCCGCCGCTCCGCCTGCGCCCGGTCCGGGAATTTGAACGGATAACCCCTGAAATGGCCCCTTCTCCCCTGAAAATTTGAGGGGAGAAGGGGCCATCTGAAGGGATATCCGTTCAAATGCGGTTAGGGGGTCGGGAGGCGTTGTCCGGTACGGCGGGAGTGGTTGCTCGTCATTCCGTCTGCGGCCGGGGAGGTGGGTTTGTGGTTGCTCGCCGCTGCGGCCGATTTACAGTGGCGGGTGGCTCGCGTGGGTGCCTGGCTGAGGGGGATGGTTCGGTCGGTGACCACGGTGGCCGTTGTCTGGGCTTCCGGGTTGTGGCTGGGGTCCAAGATCTGCGCCGAGTAGACGGTTCTGGTCGCCATTTGGACAAAACGTTCCACTCAGCGAGCGGGGGTGACCGGTGTGGGGCGCGTTCTGCGTTATGGGTGAGTTTTTCGGGTCCATGCGCCGAAAAAGTCACCAATAGCGAGTAGCCGGGCCCCGGCGCGGGTGGGTCGCGCTAATTGGTGAGTTTTAGGGACTCGGTGACGAAAAGCCACCACTTAGCGAGGGCTGCCAGGCGCGGCAGTACCCCCAGCGCCCGGCATCCCGGCACCCCAGCCCCCGGACCCCGGACCCCGGCCATCTGATGGGTTACCCCATGAGGTGGTGGGCTTTGGACTCGCATGCGGGTGCAGAACCCACAAGCTGGTGGGGGAACCCATGAGATGCGGAGGGGGCGAGGGTCAGCCGGGCGCGGCCGGGCCCAACGCGACCTCATTCGCCTCAACCCGCCACAACGAGTCACCTTTCAGGCCTCGTCGCTACCAGCCGCAACCGAAGCCCGGAAGCGCAGGCGACCTCAACTGTGGTCGCCGACGGGTCCATCCCCCTCAGCCACGCGCCGGGCGCCCGCCACCCGTCTCTGCAAATCAGCCGCAGCGGCGAGCAACCAAACGCGGGCCGGCTGATGGTGACGGCCAGGACGCCTGGCATTGCCGAGTCGTGTACCGACCGACGGGTAGAGGTTCGACCAGCCTTGGATCGCGCCGCCTGCGGGCACAATCGCAGAAGGATTACTGGAGAGCACTACCCGTTGGCCGGTACACCCGGGCCGGCGCCACGACCAACGGCAAACCTCGAGCGCTGGATCGGCGCCGGTGCATCCCGTGGTCAGCGCCGGACTCGTTGCGGGTGATGGCTTAGCTTTTGCCAGCGCTTAAGCGGGATTATGTGCTGGTCAGGGTTTGTAGATGCTGACCTCGGCGAGGGACAGCGGGCCGCTTTGGTTTTCCAGTTGGATGCGGACATAGCGGGCAGAGGTACCGGCAAAGTTGAGAGTGGTGAGGGCAGCGGCGGCGCCTGCGTGGCGTTGGGCGGTGGCGCCGGGGGCGGTTCGGGCGGTGGCTAGGTCCGGGGCGGTGATGGGGGTGTCGGAGATGATGACCCAGAAGTCGCTGAGGCGGGAGCCGAAGTCGCCGTCGGTGCGGTTGTAGATCTCGACGTCGCCGATCGGGGCCGAGGCACCGAGATCGACCTGCCACCAGGCTTCCTTGGCGTCGACCGTGGTGTGGGTGACGGAGTTGCTGAAGTAGTTGCCGTCGGTGTTGCCGTCGACGGCTCGGGCCGCGTCGCCGCCGTAGTCGGTGGAGATCTGGGTGGCCGGTTTGTTCAAGGCCAGGTTGCCGGGACGGACCGGGTCCGCGATCAGCTCGGTGCTCAGATACTCGTGGGACAACGGATCCCGATACCTCACATGGACCAACTCAACCGGTCCAGCAGCGATGTCGAGTCCGGTCAGGTCGAGGTCGACCCGCCCGTCGCTCCGGACCGTGAACGGAACAGCCTTGCCCTTAGGCGTCGTCGCAGAGACCACGGCATTGTTCAGGTTCGGCACGGTCAGGACGTTCGCGTCCCTGGCCGGGCGCCGGAACAAGAACAGGTTCATCGTCGCGCCCTTGAAGGTGGTCGCCGCGAGAGCGCTGGGCCGGATCGGTCCGCCGCGGGTGCCATAGATCGCTGCCCCGTACGACGTCATCCAGCGACCGACCTCGGCCAGCCGATCGCGTTGGGGTTTGTCCACCTCGCCCGACGGCTTGGGACCCACGTTGAACAGGAGGTTCCCATCACCGGTCGCCGTCGAGATCAACGTCTTGACGATGGTCGCGAGGGACTTGATCGACTCGTTCGGCCGCCAGGACCACTGGTCGCCGATCGTGATGCACGACTCCCAGGCCCGGGCCACGTCGAACGCCCCGACCCGCTGCTCCGGGGTCGAGTAGTCACCGGCCAACGTCGGTTGGGGATCCGCCCATCCGAGCGCGTAGCCGCGGTTGTTGATCAACAGGCCGGGCTGCAGATTGCGTGGTACCGAGTGGAACGTCGGAGGCCGGTAGACGCTCAGATCGGTCGGCGCGATGCCGTCGTACCAGAGGAACGAGATGTCGCCGTACTGGCTCATCAACTGCTTGAGGTGGCTCATCATGTACTCGTAGTACTCGTCGTTCTTGCCCGCGACGATCAGCGGATGCGTCCAGTCCCAGCCGGAGTAGTAGAGGCCAAGCTCGAGTCCGCGGCGGCGGCAGGCGATCGCGACCTCGTCGACCAGATCGCGCTTCGACTTCCCGAGCGGAGTGGTCGCGAGGTCTGGGTAGAACGACTGGGCGTAGTTGCGAGCACGGAACATCGGAAAGCCGTCGTGGTGCTTGCTGGTCAAAACGAGGTACTTCATCCCGGCCGACACGGCGACATCAGCCAGGTCCTCGGCCCAGCCCTTCGCCGGCAGGAAGGACTTGTACGCCACGTCGTACACCGGATCGAACAGCTTGGTCGGATCGTTGTACGGCGGCGCCGTCTCGTCCGTCTTACCCGCTCGATAGGCCTCCCTCCCCCAGCCCGTCTCGCGCCCGGTCAGGCTGGCCGGCCCGAAGTGCACGAACAGCCCGAACCGCAGTCGCGCAAGGGCCTCCTGCGCATCCACCCGCTGACCGGTCATGGTCGACCTCGGCGCAGCATGGGCCTGCGCGTCCGACGAGCCCAGTACGGCGGCCGCCGCGCCGGCCGCGGGCACACCAAAGATGATTGAACGGCGACGTAAGCCATCGGCGGGAGAATCAGGAGTCGGCATCGGGGGTGGCCTTTCGATCGCTGGGCGGGGCTGCATCGAAATCGGATACGATATTGGAAATTAGGAGCTGCGCAGGCCAGTGTCAATGGCCAGAGCAGGAGGAGATCGTGCGCGAACCAGATCCAGGCCCGGCGCCGAGGCTGCGGCCCGCGGCGCGGCTGATGCTGCGCGAGAGCGTCTACGAGTCGCTGAAACGACTCCTCATGGACAACGCCCTGGAGCCCGGCGCCCGGTTGTCGATCGACGGCCTGGCTCGCGAATTGGAGGTCTCCCAGACGCCCGTCCGGGAGGCGCTCTTCCGGTGTGAGGCCGAAGGTCTGGTGGTTCGGCGCCCGAATGCGGGCTACCTCGTCGCGCCGTTGATCAGCCGCGACGCACTCCTCGACCTCTACGACCTCCGCCTCCTGCTCGAGCCGACGGCAGCCGCCCGCGCCGCGACCAACGCGACCGAGCGCGACCGCCGGGACATCGATGACGCCGTACAGGCGATGGCGCCCGCCGTCCATGGCGACAGCTATCAGGCGTACCGCGAGTTCGCCGAGGAGGATGCCAAACTCCACAGCACCATCGCGAACGCCAGTGGCAACCCGCTGATCGCCGAGACGCTCGACCGGTTACGCGCCCACGTCCACTCGTACCGGCTCTACTTCCGCCACGGCATCGCCGAGGTCACCACCACTGAGCACCAGGCGATCAGCGACCGGATCCGAGCTCACGACGGGCCCGGATCCGAACAAGCGATGCGGGCTCATCTCGAGAAGTCGCGAACCCGCCTATTGGCCGCCTGGTAACGCGATCAGTGCGCCGGCGGCTGGTAGTTCTCGCAGCTCCCGGTGTTGATCAAGGTGTCCTGGTAGCTGGTGTTGTGCTTCCGGTACGACGTCACGCGCGCCGCGGCCTGTGAGGGCGTGACCGTCTCGTTCTTGGCGTAGTACGCCCAGTCGATCTGCTGGTGGTACTCACTGGTCGCCGTACCCTGATGCGCGCCCAGATCGATGAACCACAGGTTCCAGTTCATGCTCATGTCCTGGCGCGGCAGGATGGTATTGCCGTCCTGGTCGACGGTGTGGTCGGCGGTGAGCTTGCCGTCGATGTAGTACTTCGCGTGGCCGTGACCAACCTGGACGACATAGGTATGCCAGCCGTCGAGTGACCTGGCCTGGTTGTCGGCCGCGGATCGCGCGTCCCACGGGTCCTCGCGGAAGGTGTGGTAGCTCGTCTGGAAGTTGATGGGGCCGGTCTCTCCCCAGCCCCCGTTCGGCAGGTACTCGGTGAAGTCGAGTTCGCTGTAGATCGGGTCGTAGTCGAACTTCGTCGGGCCGATCGCGAACGCCGTCTCGTTGATGTGGTCACCATCCGGTCCGGCGGCCGGCCTGTCGGCGTACCGGACCCGGGTCGCATAGGTTCCGTTGCGCAGATTCATGGTGGTACGGCGAAGTTCGGCGTGCGTCGTTCCAGCCGCCGTGCCGTTGGTCGTCGCCCGGAGCTGAGCGACGTTCTGCCCGTCCTGCTTGACGAAAGAGACGTTGCTCGCCGGCCAGGTCGCGCCCGGTACACCCGGACCACCCACCTCGCTGCGGGCGTTCCAGCCGTGGGCGGCGAGATCAGGATCGGTCGCCGACTTGTACTGGAAGTCGTCGAACAACACACCGCAGACAGGTGGCCGATGGCCGGTCTGGTCGGCCGAACCGACGGCGGCAGTCGCGCCACCCAGTGTCGAGGCGATCGAGGCGGCTACTACGAGGACGGCTTTCGTTCGCTGACGTGGCATGGCTGGCTTCACACCTTCGGCTCGGGGCACCTCCACGTAAAGATGGGTTATCCAACTGGTAAAGTCAAGGTCAAAAGTGAGCGTGAACGATGCCCGGATCGGTCTGACCACTGGTCAAGGACTCACACTTCCCCCGGCCGGAACGTTCAGTTGTCGGACGAACGAATCGACAGGAGGCGCTGTGAGCAACCCCAAGGCCGCACCGTGGCGAGATCGCGTCGAGAGCGGGGACTGGCCAAGCATCACCGCAGAGCTCGACGAGTACGGCGGAGCGCTGCTGCCCCGCCTGCTCGATGACACCGAGACCGCGACCATCCGCGACCTGTACGCCGACGACGACGCTTTCCGGGCCACCGTGAACATGGGCCGGCACCGCTTCGGCGAAGGCGAGTACCGATACCTCGCGACGCCGTACCCGGCCGCCATCGAGGAACTCAAGCAGGCGCTCTACCCCCGACTCCTCCCGATCGCCCGCGACTGGTGGACCAGGCTCGGTCGTGAAGCCCCATGGCCCGACACCCTCGACGAGTGGCTCGCCAGGTGCCACGACGCCGGCCAAACGAAGTCGACGGCGATCCTGCTCAAGTACCACCAGAAGGACTGGAACGCACTACACAGAGACCTGTACGGCGACCTGGTGTTCCCGCTGCAAGTGGTCATCAACCTCAACGACCCGGGTGTCGACCACACCGGCGGCGAGTTCCTCCTCCTGGAGCAACGTCCCCGCGCCCAGTCCCGCGGCACAGCCACCCTGCTCCCCAAGGGCCACGGCTACGCCTTCACAACCCGCGATCGCCCGGTCCCCTCAAAACGTGGCTGGTCCGCGGCACCCGTGCGCCACGGAGTCTCGGCCATCCGCAGCGGTCACCGCCACACCCTCGCCCTCGTCTTCCACGACGCAGCCTGAAAGCACGCCGTCGGGCATGGCAAGTAAGCTTTCGCGGCGGAGGGATCGACACATGGTGATGGGAAATCAGGACATCGGCGCGTGGGACGCGGAGTTTCACCGTTCCGGCCGGGTGATCTTCGCGGTCCGGCGCGCGCTGGCCTTCGGTGGGCTGGTCGTCGCACTGGTGCTGGCCGCCATCCCGATCGTCTCGGTGGCTCGGGACCTCGATACCCGCGGCACCTGGTTCACGATCCGGGTGGGGCTGCTCGCCGTACTTCTGGCCGCCTGTATCGCGTTGGCCGTCCTGTTCCTGCTCGGCCATCCGCGAGTGACTGTGAATGCCACTGGCATCCGTTTCGCCTGGTGGCGGCAGATCCGGTGGTCCGAGTTCGAGGGCACCACCCTCGTCACCCCGAACGGTGCCGCCGCCCCTTACCTGACCATCACCTCCACCCGCGGCACCAAACTCCACATTCCCCAGACCAACGTCGAGGACCTCCGCGCCTTCGCCGCCTGGCTCACCAAACTGCGCACCCAGCACCAGCTGAAGACCAACAGCTGAGACCGGCGGCGTACTGGTCGCCTGCGGTGCGAATGCCAGCGGCGCAGCAACCGATTCCCGCCACACCCGTGACGTTGCAGCGCAGCGACTGTTAGCGTTAACTGCTGACAGTCACCCGCTCATCGTCCGTTGCAGCAGACCCGGACATCACCACAGAGGGCTCGCTATGACCGAGAATGTTAACGCTCACAGCCAGTACGTCGTCGGGGTCGACTTCGGGACCCTGTCCGGCCGCGCCGTGGTGGTCCGAGTGTCGGACGGGGTTGAGCTGGGGACGGCGGTGTCCGAGTACCGGCACGGTGTGATCGACGACCGGCTTCCCGGGTCCGATGTCACTCTCGGGCCGGCGTGGGCGTTACAGGCGCCGAGCAATTGGCGTGACGTCCTGCGGCATGCGGTGCCGGAGGCGGTCGCGGCGGCCGGCATCTCGGTGGATGACGTGGTGGGAATCGGCACCGACTTCACCGCGTGCACGGTGCTTCCGACGCTCGCCGACGGTACGCCGCTCTGTGAGGTACATGGGATGTGGTTCCGTCCGCACGCCTGGCCCAAGCTCTGGAAGCATCATGCGGCACAGCCCCAGGCGGACCGGATCAACGCCGTCGCGGAGCAACGCGGCGAACGTTGGTTGTCGCGGTACGGCGGCCGGATCTCGTCGGAGTGGGAGTTCGCCAAAGCGCTGCAGGTGCTGGAGGAGGACCCGGAGACCTATCGCCGAGCAGACCGCTGGATCGAGGCGGCGGACTGGATCGTCTGGCAGTTGACCGGCGTCGAGACCCGCAACGTCTGCACGGCCGGCTACAAGGGCATCCACACCGAGGACGGCTATCCGTCGCGGGAGTACCTGGAGGCGCTCAATCCCGCCTTCGGTGATTTCACCGACAAGCTCGGGCACCAGTTGTCTCCGCTCGGCGGACGGGCCGGCCGCCTCACCACCGAGGCGGCCGCTCTGACCGGACTCCCGGCAGGCATCGCAGTAGCCGTCGGCAACGTCGATGCCCACGTCACCGCGGCCGCAGCCGACGCGGTCCGGCCCGGTCAACTGGTGGCAATCATGGGTACGTCGACCTGCCACGTGATGTCGTCCGAGCAACTGGCCGAAGTACCGGGCATGTGTGGTGTCGTGCGCGACGGCATCGTCGACGGCCTCTGGGGCTACGAGGCTGGGCAGTCGGCGGTCGGCGACATCTTCGGCTGGTTCGTGGACACCTGCGTGCCGCGCGAGTATCACACCGACGCACAGCTTCGCGGCGTGACCGTGCACGACCACCTCGCCGCGCTCGCCGAGCAGCAACCGGTCGGCCGGCACGGCCTGATCGCCCTCGACTGGCACAACGGCAACCGCTCCGTCCTCGTCGACCACGACCTGTCCGCCGTGGTGATCGGCCAGACGCTCGAGACCCAACCGGAGGACACGTATCGCGCGCTCATCGAGGCCACCGCCTTCGGGACGCGCACGATCCTCGATGCCTTCGACAAGTCCGGCGTACCGGTCAACGAGTTCATCGTCGCCGGCGGCCTGCTGAAGAACCGGCTGGTGATGCAGATCTACGCCGATGTTCTGCGCCGGCCGTTGTCGGTGATTCGTTCCGCGCAGGGACCTGCTCTCGGGTCGGCGATCCACGCGGCCGTTGCCGCCGGCGCCTACCCGGACGTCAAGGCCGCGGCCGCCACCATGGGCGGGCGCACCGAGGCGGCCTTCGTCCCCGACCCCGACCGCGCCGATGCGTACGACCGCCTGTACGCCGAGTACCGCGCCCTGCACGACTATTTCGCGGGCGAGCGATACGGCGGCAGCGGCGTACTCCATCGACTCCGCGCCCTCCGGAACGAGGCGGCCCAATGACTCTCAGCCGGATCCGTGAAGAGGTCTGTGCCCTGCACGCCGAACTGGTCCGCTACGGCCTGGTCGCCTGGACCGCCGGCAACGTGTCCGGTCGCGTTCCCGGCGAGGACCTGTTCGTCATCAAACCCAGTGGGATCTCGTACGACGACCTGAACCCCGACGCGATCGTGGTGTGCGACCTGGACGGCAAGGTGGTGGAGGGCGACCTCGATCCCTCGAGCGACACCGCAGCACACGCCTACGTGTACCGCGAGATGCCTGAGGTCGGCGGCGTCGTGCACACCCACTCGACGTACGCGACCGCTTGGGCCGCACGCGGCGAACCGATCCCGTGCGTCCTGACCGCCATGGCCGACGAGTTCGGCGGCGAGGTCCCGGTCGGGCCGTTCGCCCTGATCGGCAACGACGACATCGGCCGCGGCATCGTGGCGACGCTGTCCGGCCACCGCTCCCCCGCGGTCCTGATGCGCAACCACGGCGTCTTCACGATCGGCAAGGACGCGAAAGCCGCCGTCAAGGCGGCAGTGATGTGCGAGGACGTCGCCCGCACCGTGCACCTCGCCCGATCCGCGGGCGACCTGGTCACGATCGCCGAGGACGACGTCGACCGGCTCTACGACCGCTATCAGAACGTGTACGGCCAACGATGACGGAGACTCCTGTGACCCCGACCGAAGTCTGGTTCCTGACCGGCAGCCAGGGCCTGTACGGCGAAGAAACCCTGCGCCAGGTAGCCGATCAGTCGCGCGGCCTGGCCGAGCAACTCCAGGAATCCGGGGACCTGGCGCCGCGAGTGGTCTGGAAGGAGGTGCTCACGGACGCGGACTCGATCCGCCGGGTCTGCCTGGAGGCGAACGCCAGCGACGCCTGTATCGGCGTGATCGCGTGGATGCACACCTTCTCCCCGGCCAAGATGTGGATCGCCGGCCTGGACGCCCTGCGCACCCCGCTGCTGCACCTGCACACGCAGGCGAACGTCGAGTTGCCCTGGGCAACGATCGACATGGACTTCATGAACCTGAACCAGGCCGCACACGGCGACCGCGAGTTCGGCTACATCCAGACCCGGCTGGGCGTCGCCCGGACGACGGTCGCCGGCCACGTCGCCGACCCGGCGGTCCGGGCCCGCATCGCGGTCTGGGCTCGCGCGGCGGCCGGATACGCGGCCATGCGAACGATGCGGGTCGCCCGGTTCGGTGACAACATGCGCGATGTCGCCGTCACCGAAGGCGACAAGGTCGAGGCCCAGTTGCACTTCGGCGTCTCGGTCAACACCTACGGCGTCAACGACCTGGTCGCGGTCGTCGACGAGATCTCCGACACCGCCGTCGACACCCTGCTCAAGGAGTACGACTTCAACGTCGTACCGGAACTGCGCCTTGGTGGCGAGCGGCATGAGTCCTTGCGGTACGCCGCGCGGATCGAGACCGGCCTGCGCGCGTTCCTCACCGACGGGGGCTTCACCGCCTTCACCACGAACTTCGAGGACCTCGGTGGGTTGCGCCAGCTCCCCGGCCTCGCCGTACAGCGTCTGATGGCCGACGGCTACGGCTTCGGCGGCGAGGGCGACTGGAAGACCGCCGTCCTGCTACGCACGCTGAAGGTTGCTGCCGGCAACTTGCCCGGCGGTACGTCGTTCATGGAGGACTACACGTATGACCTGACGCCCGGCGCGGAGCGGATCCTCGGCGCCCACATGCTCGAGGTCTGCCCGTCGATCGCCGCCGGCACTCCGACCGTCGAGATCCACCCGCTCGGCATCGGCGGCCGCGAAGACCCGGTCCGCCTTGTCTTCGACGCCGCACCCGGCCCAGGTGTGGTTGTGGGTATGGCCGACCTGGGCGACCGCTTCCGCCTGGTGGCCAACGAGATCGACGTCGTCACGCCCGACCGCCCACTCCCCCAGCTCCCGGTCGCGAGAGCCGTCTGGAAGCCCCGCCCCAACCTCCGCACCTCAGCCGAAGCCTGGCTGACCGCCGGCGGCCCGCACCACACGGTCCTCAGTACGGCGATCGGCGTCGAGGAACTCGCCGACCTCGCCGAGATGACCCGCACCGAACTCGCAGTCATCGACGCCGACACCACCACCCGCCGTTTCACCCAGGAACTCCGCTGGTCCCAGGCCTACCACCGTCTCGCCCAAGGATTCTGACTCGTCAAGCTACCGGCAAATTTCGGCTCTTATGACGTATGTGTGGGTGGTTCGCGCGTTGTCGGACCGGCAGGTTGCCGTCCGATCGCAGGATCTCGAGCGATGTGATCGGTCAGTGTGGGAAGTACGTCGTCGACTGAACGCACTGTGCCGCTGGACATCGATTTCTGGCAGCAATCTCCCTCCACTCGACGTCGCACCGCTGATCCTGCACGCCGACTGAACCCACCGTGCTCGCCAGGGGGCAGAGGGATGCGGCGGGGGAGGGCGTGGGGTGGCGGGGGAGGGGGATCTCCGTTGAAGTTGCCCCTTCTCCCTCCAAATTTCGGACAGAGAACCGGCAACCTCAGGGGATCTCCCCTCAAAATTTCTCCGTCGGCCGTTCTAACGGTCAGTAGCTACGGGCAGCCAGACCCGCATCGCGCCGGGCCCACGATTCGCCCAGGCGTGGTACGGGATTGCGGTGACAGTGATCGGCGTACCGGCCGGGAGGTCCGGCTGGTACGCCGCGTACAGGTCCGTCTCCAGCGGCCTGGCGATGGCCGCGAGGCGGAGCCGGACGGGCGTCAGGTCATCGGGTGCGCGTTCTTCGGTGATCGAGGCCGAGGCATCGAGACGCAGTTGCTCGACGAGGACGCTATCGGGGAGATCGGCCTGCTCGACGCAGTACACGATCGGCCCGCGGGCGATCGCCACGCAGCCGCGGACAGCATCGACTCGCTCGTCAGCACGGATCAGCCGGGGAGTCATCGGCAGCCTCAACCGCACCCTCGCGCCATCTTCACAAGCCACCCGGAGATAGGCTCCCGGCTCCGGCTCGACGAGCACCGTCGCGCCGGTCACCGTGAGATCGGCATCAGCTGCCCAGGTGGGGACCCGAATCGCCAGCTCGCCTTGTCCGCTGACGGTGACCACGACGTCGCCCTCCCAGGGATAGCCGGTCTCGACGACGGCGGTCAACGTGTCCGTGGCGAACGTGCCCGCGCTGAGCAGGTGCAGCTGAAGTCCGGATGCATCCGAGGTCGCGGCGTAACCGTCCAGCGACGCGAGCAGGCGGGCCAGATTCGGCGGACAGCAAGCGCAGTCGTACCACGACAACCGTTCGCTCGGCGCGTCCTCGCTCGAACCGTCGTGGCCGGTGCGGAGCTGCAACGGGTTGGAGTAGAAGAAGGCGGTGCCGGACGTCGCCATGGCGGCGGCGATGGCGTTGAAGAGAGCGCGCTCCATCTCCTCGGCGTACCGGGCCTGGCCTGTCGCCAACAGCATCCGCCAGCACCATTGCAGGGCAGCGATCGACGCGCAGGTCTCGGCGTACGCGCGGTCCGGCGGCAGCTCGTAGGGATCACCGTAGGCCTCGTCGCGATGTCGTGATCCGTGTCCGCCGGTGACGTACATCTTGCTGCCGAAGGCGCTGTCCCACAGTCGTTCCATTGCCTTGAGCAACGACTCGTCGCCGTTCTCGAGGTAGAGATCCGTGACTCCAGCGGCCAGATACAGCTGCCGTACCGCGTGTCCGCTGGCTTCGCTCGCCTCGCGCACCGGGAGATGATCCTGGTAGTACGGCGGACCGAAACCGCCGGTCAGGGTCTG
Source organism: Kribbella sp. NPDC058245 (assembly GCF_042882005.1). NCBI lineage: Bacteria > Bacillati > Actinomycetota > Actinomycetes > Propionibacteriales > Kribbellaceae > Kribbella > Kribbella sp. NPDC058245. Next base: position 277,936 of record NZ_JBHVWY010000011.1, on the reverse strand, counting down.
CTGCCCTCGTCGCTCGACCTGTAGCTCGGCCGCACGCAGGTAGGACTCCTCGCCCGTCTCGCGGTAGAGCTCGACGAGCGCAGTCTCCACCTCGGGGTGCCCGTCGATGAGTGGCAACTCCGCGCCGAGGGCCTTGACGATCAGGTCGGCCACTCGCCGCGCGACCGCAAGGATGCGCGTGTCGCCACCACCACGATGCAGTGCGACGGCGGCTTGCAGGAGGTGCCCCGCGCAGTACAGTTCGTGACTCTGTTCAAGACGGCCGAAGCGTTCCTGGCCCGCGGTCCCCTGCACGTAGGTGTTGAGGTAACCGTCGGATTCCTGCACGCGCTCAAGGAGATCCGCCACCTCGGACAGCACCTCTGTCCACTGGCCGGTACCGCTGCGACCCATCTCCCAGCCGATCGCCTCGAGCGTCTTGTAGAGATCCGAGTCCGCGAACCAGAAGCCCAAGAACTCGCCCGGCGGGTCGTCCTCGGTGAGCCGACGAAAGTTCTCGATCACGCCGGTACGCCGGATGTTGTCCAGGCAATGTGGAATGGTGGCCACCGCGTTGAGCTCCTGCCAGCTGCCCAGCATCGACGCAGGATCGAACCGTACGGCGCTCAGTGGTAGCGGAGCGACGTACGGGGGTCTTCGCGGTACTGCAGGTCCCACGATGGTCACCGGGTGGCCCCGGCGCGGCGTTTGTTGTAGATGTCGAAGGCAACGGCCAGGAGGAGGACCAGGCCCTTCACGACGGATTGGGTCGACTGCTCGACACCCATCAGCTGCATGCCGTTGCTCATCACAGCCATGATCAGGCCGCCGACCACGGCACCGACCACCGTGCCGACGCCGCCCGCTACTGCTGCGCCGCCGATGAAGGCGGCCGCGATGGCGTCGAGCTCGAACATGTTGCCGGCCGCGGGCTGGGCGCCGTTGGAGCGGGAGGAGTAGATGACGCCGGCGACGCCGGCCAGGAATCCCATGTTGACGAAGATCCAGAAGTTGACCTTGCGGACCTTCACCCCGGACAGCATCGCGGCGGACAGGTTCCCGCCGATCGCGTAGACCTGACGGCCGAAGACGCTGCTCTTGGTCACCAGTCCATAGGCGATCACGAGGACGGCCAGCACGATCAGCACGATCGGCAGTCCGCGGGCGTGGGCGAGCTGCCAGGCGAAGTACATGACGATCGCCGCGACCAGCAGTACCCGGGCAACGAACAGCGGGAACGACTCGACCGGCTGCTCGTACCGGATCCGGGCCAGCCGGGTGCGGAACACGCTGACCGTGTACCCGCCGACCGCGAGCGCGGCGATCAGCAACGTGAACGCGTCGTACCCGTTGCCGCCGATCAGCCCGTTCAGGAAGCCGCTGGCGACCTTTTGGTACGCCGGCGGGAACGGCGACAGCGAGACGTTGTCGAGCACCTGCAACGTCAGACCACGGAACAGCAGCATGCCCGCGAGCGTGACGATGAACGCCGGCATCCCGACGAAGGCCACCCAGAAGCCGTGCCAGGCGCCGACCGCGACCCCGACCGCGATGGCGGCCACCACCCCGACAGCCCAGGGCTGCCCGTGCTGGATGACCAGCACGGCGGAGACGGCGCCGGTCAGTGCGACGATCGAACCGACCGACAGGTCGATGTGACCGGCGATGATCAGGATCACCATGCCGATCGCGAGCACCAGGATGTAGGAGTACTGGAGCACGATGTTGGTGAGGTTGCCCGGGCTGAGCAGGACCCCGTCGGTCAGCACGGCGAACAGTGCCACGATGACGACGAAGGCGATGTAGATACCGCTCTGGCGCAGGTTGCGCATGATCAGCATCCGGGGATCGCTGGTCCCGGCGTGCAGTGCGGCGGCCGGGGCGCTCTCGGCCACCGCGGCCTCCCGGTCTTCGGTCGTGCTCATCCAGCGAGCTCCTTCTCCATGGTCATGAGCGCCATCAGGCCTTCCTGCGTGGCCTCCCGGACCGGGACCTCTCCGGTGATCCGGCCGGCCGACAGCGTGTAGATCCGGTCGCACGTCCCGAGCAGTTCGGGCAGTTCCGACGAGATGACGACGACCGCCTTCCCCTGGGCCACCAACCGGTTGATGATCGTGTAGATCTCGAACTTGGCCCCGACGTCGATGCCGCGGGTCGGTTCGTCGAGGATCAGTACGTCGGGATCCGTGAACAGCCATTTCGACAGCACGACCTTCTGCTGGTTGCCGCCGGACAAGGTGCCGACGACATCCATCACGGTCCGGGTCTTGATGCTCAGGTCCCGGCGGCTCGCCTCCGCGACCTTGATCTCCTCGTGGCCGTTCACCCAGCCCGCTTGCGCGAGCTTGTCGAGCGCGGCCGCCGACACGTTGGTCCGGACGTCGGCGATCAGGTTCAGGCCGTACCGCTTGCGATCCTCGGTGGCGTAGGCGATGCCGTTGCCGATCGCCTCGGCCACCGTGCGCGCCCGGACCTCCTGGCCGTGCATGAACAGCCGGCCGCTGATGTTGCGGCCGTACGAGCGCCCGAAGACGCTCATCGCCAGCTCGGTCCGGCCCGCGCCCATCAGGCCGGCGATCCCGACCACCTCGCCGGCCCGCACGGTCAGGCCGGCGCCGTCGACGACCTTGCGCGGCTGCACGGGGTGCCACACCGTCCAGTCCTCGATCCGGAGCACCTCCGCTCCGGGCGCGGAGTCGCGCACCGGGTAGAAGCTGTCCAGGTCGCGCCCCACCATGCCGCGGATGATCCGCTCCTGGGTCATCTCCTCGGCCTGCATCCGCAGCGTCTCCACCGTGCGGCCGTCGCGGATCACCGTGGTCGAGTCGGCGATCGCGGTGATCTCGCTGAGTTTGTGCGAGATCATGATGCAGGTGATGCCCCGGTCCCGGAGCCGGCGGAGCAGGTCGAGCAGGTGCGCGGAGTCGACGTCGTTCAGCGCGGCGGTCGGCTCGTCGAGGATCAGCAGCTTGACCTCCTTCGACAGCGCCTTGGCGATCTCGACCAGTTGCTGCTTACCCACGCCGAGCTGGATCACCGGCGTGACCGGGCGCTCGTCCAGTCCGACCGAAGCGAGCAGTTCCGCGGCGTCGGCGTTGCTCCGGTTCCAGTCGATCAGCCCGCCGGCACCGCGGCGTTCGTTGCCGAGAAAGATGTTCTCCGCGATCGACAGGTACGGCACCAGCGCCAGTTCCTGGTGGATGATGCCGATCCCCGCGGCCTCGCTGTCCCGGATCCCGGCGAACTGGGCCGGCTTGCCGTCGAACCAGATCTCGCCGTCGTAGCCGCCGCTCGGATAGACCCCGGACAGCACCTTCATCAGCGTCGACTTGCCGGCCCCGTTCTCGCCGCAGATCGCATGGATCTCGCCCCGCCGGACCTCCAGTGAGACGTCCTGCAGCGCGATCACCCCGGGGAATCTCTTGGTGATTCCCCGCATCTCGAGCAGTACGTCGGTCACTTGGTCTTACCGGCGGCCACCTGCGCGGCCGTGTAGTAGCCGGAGTCGACCAGCGCCTTCGTCACGTCCTCCTTGAAGACGGCCTGGATCGGCAGCAGGTACGCCGGAACCACCTTGACGCCGTTGTTGTAGGTCTTGGTGTCGTTGGCCTCGGGCGTCTTCTTCTGCAGGAACGCCTCGGCCGTGCTGACGGCCTCCTCGGCCAGCTTGCGGGTGTCCTTGAAGATCGTCGAGCTCTGGACGCCGTCGTTGATCAGCTTGACCGAGGCGATCTCCGCGTCCTGGCCGGTGATCGCCGGCATCGGCTTGGCCGCCGTGCCGTAGCCGGCGTTCTGCAGCGCGGTGATGATGCCGCGCGAGATGCCGTCGTACGGCGAGAGCACACCCGCGACCTTGGCGCCGTCGTTGTAGCTCGACGTCAGCAGGTTCTCCATCCGCTTCTGCGCGGCCTCCTGCTGCCAGCGCAGCGTAGCGATCTGCTCGACCTTGGTCTGCTGGGACTTGACGACCAGCGTGCCGTTGTCGAGGTACGGCTTCAGGGCGTCCATGGCGCCCTGGAAGAAGAACTGGGTGTTGTTGTCGTCCAGCGAGCCGGCGAAGAGCTCGATGTTGAACGGGCCGGTCTTGGTGCCCTTCGAGCCGTCGGCGTTCTCCAGGCCGAGTCCGCGCAGCAGGGACTTGCCCTGGGCGACACCGACCTTGTAGTTGTCGAAGCTCACGTAGAAGTCGACGTTCTGGCTGCCGCGGATCAGCCGGTCGTAGGAGATCACCGGGATCTTCTTGTCGGCGGCCGCCTGCAGCTGGCCGCTGAGCGCGGTGCCGTCGATCGCGGCCACGATCAGGACGTCGGCGCCCTGGGTGATCATCTGGTCGACCTGCTGCGACTGCGTCGGGATGTCGTCGTTCGCGTACTGCAGATCGACCTTGTACCCCTTCGCCTCGAGCTTCTCCTTGACCGACTTGCCGTCGGCGATCCAGCGCTCCGACGTCTGCGTCGGCATCGACACCCCGATGGTCAGGTCCGCGGGCTGCTGACTCGCGGTATCGGTCGTTCCGCCCGCTCCCTGGCCACCACAGGCCGCGAGGCCGAGCACCAGCAGGGCGCCACTCACGGTGGCCACAAACCTCTTCGTCACAACTTTTCCCTTCCGGGGACTCGGGCGACTGTTAGCGCTCACATGTTGGCGCTCACAGTGGTGTTGGTCAAGACCTCGACCGGTCAGCGCTGCAGGCGGATGAGCCGTGCGGCCGGGCCTGCGGGCAGACTCACCCCGAGCCGGTCGCCGACCAGGGCCAGGGTGGTCGGCAAGTCAGTCGGGAAGATCACGTCGGCTGTCCGCCAACAACCTGGCAGCGGTACGTCGACAGTCGTGGCTCCGTCGCCGCGATGCCAGACCGCCAGCAAGGCGGTGTCATCGGCAACCAGCGCCAGCGCGAGCTGTTCGTCGTACCAGCCGGGGAGGCCGAGCGGCCAATGCGGTTCTGCCCGCGCAATGAGCGAGCGGTGTTCCTTGTACGTCGAGACTGCCGTGGCGACCCGGGTGAGCTGCTCAGCGTCCATCTCGTCCGGCCGCCCGGACAGATGGATCCTGCCCAGCAACGCATTGACGAGCGCGAACGATGCTTCTTCCGGAGTGTGCACAGGCCGTGGATAGGCCCACACCGCGCCCTGCTCAGGCGTGACCGCACTGGGCGCTGCCGCGGCGATCGGCGCATACGCGACCAGATCGACCTGATCGCTGGTCGAGTGCAACGTCATCCGGGCCAGCATCGCGTAGTCGAGTCGCATGCCACCGGATGCACAGCTCTCCAGGACGAGCCCGGGATGGCGGTCCAGCAGGCCGTCGAGCCAGGACAGGTAGGCGCGATTGTGACCGAGCAACCCGGCCCCTGGCGCCTCACCGAGCGCGTCGGTCCCCGGCAGGTTGATGTTGTAGTCGAACTTGAAGTACCCGATCCCGTACTGCGCGATCAGGCCGTCCACCACCGCGTCCATCCGTTCACGAACGGCCGCTGACCGGTAGTCGAGGTGGTAGCGGCCGGTCTCCGCGATCCGGCGTCCGTCCCGCCAGAAGAACGCATCCGGCGGCAACTGTTCGGCGATCTCGCTCCGCACGCCGACCACCTCGGGCTCCAACCACAGCCCTGGCACCAGACCGGCGCCATGGATCTCCTCGATCGTCTTGCCGAGGCCGGCCGGGAACCGGACCTGCGACGGCTCCCAGGCCCCCACGGTGTCCCACCAGCCCGAGTCATCGGCGTACCAGCCGGCATCGATCACGAAGTACTCCGCGCCGACCTCGGCCGCGGCCTTGATCAGCGGGGTGAGCTTGGCCGCGGTGGGATCACCCCACAGACAGTTCATGTAGTCGTTGAAGATCACCGGCAGGTTGCTGTGGTCCGTCTGCGGCCGCCGCATCGCCCGCCGGTACGACGTGAGCGCGCGTAACCCGTCGTCGAGGCCACCATGGGTTACCGCCACGGCGACCGGGACTGTGGTGGACGACTCCCCCGGCTGGAGTCGTTGCCGCCATTGATGCTCCCCGTCAGTGGGACCGGACACCTGCAGGTACAGGTCTTCCTTGAGTCCGCCGAGCTCCCAGTGCCACGCGCCCTGGTGTTCGATCTGCCAGGTCCAGGTCAGCCCGTCGGCAACGTTCTCGACGGCACCCATCGGCAACAGTTCAGCGCCCGACCAACTGCCGACATTGGTCACGGCGAACCGGTCCTTCGGATCACCCGAACCCAGGATGCTCACCAGACCGGCCTGCTCCGGAGTCAGCACCTGCCAGCGCAACTCCGCACACCACGAGTTCCGCGCCTGGTGGATCCGCGTGCCCGCCCTCAATCCACCGCCGAATCCCGCCAGCGCGAGTGACGAGACATAGGTCAAGGTGAACTCGCCCTCGCCTCGGTTGATCACCTCGGTCGTCGCGCGCAGCACCGACGTACCGGCCCAGCTCTCGATCCGGCTCACGACCTCGAGGTCCGCGGAGGCCTGCCGAATCAGCAGCACCTCGTTGCCCACAGCATCCGTCTGCTCGGACACGTCGACCAGCCGGAGGCCGTCCGCCGCCGCATAGGTGCGGTGCCGGGTCCCGGGTGGCTGATGCGTCCGGCCCTGACCCGCCAGGCTCAGCTCGACCAGGTTGATCGCACGTTCCTCACTCGCCGGTTGCGCGCCGGCCGGGCGCACCGAGCAGATCTTGACCGGCGCGGATCGATCGACGAGCAGCTCGAGCTCGACATCACCGCCGGCCCAGCGCACCCGGCCCACTGCTGAATCGTCGATCGGCATGAAACTCCTTGGTGTGGTGAGTTGTTCACGCTAACAGGCAGTATCGGTACGGCGGGGGTCACGATTCGGCCGGATCCTCGCCGAGCCCTTGGCAAGAGTTTTTCTGATGGTTAGGTTAACCCCCACCTCAACCTCGGACCGGAAGGAGCAAGGCGATGACATCGACGTCGAACGGGGGTCTCTCGCGCCGAGGCTTCCTCGGACTGAGCGCCGCCGCGGGCATGATCACGCTCACCGCCTGCGGTGCGGACAGTGACAAATCGTCCGGTGCCAACGAGTCCGCCGAACTCGTGATGACCGTCTGGGGCGGCGAGAACGACAAGGCGACGTACCAGAAGCGGATCGATCTGCTGGTCGCGAAGTATCCGGAACTGAAGGTGAAGCTGCAGCTGATCCCCAGTGACGGTTACGCGCAGAAGGTGCAGACGATGATCGCGGGCGGCAAGGGCCCGGACATCATGCAGGTGGCCGAGAACGTGAACGTCTACTCCAGCAAGAACCAGTTGCTGCCGCTGGACGACCTGGCGAAGAAGGTCAACCTCGACCTCACCCAGCGGTTCGGCTCGATCGGCAAGATCTACAGCTACCAGGACAAGGTGTACGCGATCCCCGACCGCTCCGGCGCGATGATCCTGTACTACAACAAGGGATTGTTCGCCGCCAAGGGCATCAAGGCGCCGACCGCCGACTGGACCTGGGACGACGCCCTCAGCGCCTTCAAGGAACTCACTGTGCCTGGTAAGCAGTGGGGATACTCCGGGGCCGGCTGGTGGGCACAGTGGTGGAGCTTCGTGTACCAGAACGGCGGCAAGATCATCGACGACGCGGGCAAGCCCGCCGTCGCCACCGACGAGGTGATCGAGGCCCTGCAGTGGGCTGGTGATCTGGTCACGAAGCACGGCGTCGTACCGGCTCAGAAGCAGTACGCCGATCTGGGCGCCGACGTCGGCGGTGATGCGGCGTTCGCCAGTGGCAAGGTCGCCGTGAACACGACCGGATTCTGGGCGATCAACGGTCTGTCCAAGGCCACGATCGACTGGGACATCGCGCCGTTGTGGCGGGGCAAGCAGCAGGCGGTGACGGCGTTCGGCAGCGGCCTGGCCATCTCGCGGACCACCAAGAACCCGGACGCCGCGTTCAAGGCGATCGAGTTCCTGACCTCACCGCCGGCCCAGCAGCAGATCATCGCCACCGGCGAGGACGTCCCGGCCGCCATCGAGGTGCAGAAGAGCGACGCGTTCCTGAAGCCGGCCTGGATGACCAAGCCGGTCGACATGAAGGTCTTCGGCGAGTCCAGCGAGTTCATCTACCGGGCGCCGTTCATCCCGGCCTGGAACGAGATGCAGAAGGCCTTCGACGACGGGCTGGCCGACTTCTGGCTGGGCAAGACCGATGCCCGGAGCGCACTGACAGCGGTCCAGGCGAAGCTCGAGTCGGTCATCAAGCCGGCGGGGTAGGCCCCCGGATGTCGAAGCTGTCGAAGCTCCGCCGCCGCGAGGCGCTCTGGTTCTACCTGTTCGCCTCGCCCTGGATCATCGGCTTCGTGGTGTTCCTGCTCGGCCCGATGGTTGCCTCGATCTACTTCTCGCTGACCGACTGGGACTCCTTCACGCCGCCGAAGTGGGTCGGTCTGGACAACTACCGGCGCCTGCTCACCGACGACCCGGTGTTCTGGAAGGCGTTGTGGAACACGTTCTACTACGCGGCGATCTCGGTCCCGCTCGGGCTCGTGCTCGGACTGTGGCTGGCGAACCTGCTGAACAAGCGGGTCCGGATGCGCAAGCTGTTCCGGACGCTGATCTACCTGCCGACCCTGGTCCCACTGGTCGCGACCGCGATGATCTTCAAGATGGTGCTCGCACCGTCCGGACCGCTGAACGACCTGCTGGGGCTGGCCGGTATCCCCGGCCCGTCCTGGCTACTCGAGGCGGCCTGGGTGAAACCCGCCCTGATCCTGCTGTCGGTCTGGGGCGCCGGCGGCGCGACCGTCTTGTTGCTGGCGGCAATGAAAGGCATCCCGCGGGAACTGTACGAAGCGGCCGAGGTGGACGGCGCCAGCTCGATCCGGCAGTTCTGGAGTATCACCGTCCCGCAGCTCACCCCGATCATCTTCTTCAACCTGATCATGGGGCTGATCGGTGCGTTCCAGGTGTTCTCGCAGATCTACATCCTGACCAAGGGCGGGCCGAACAACGCCAGCCAGACGATGGTTCCGCTGCTGTTCGACCAGGCCTTCTCCTTCTACCACCTGGGCTACGCCTCCGCGCTGTCGTGGCTGTTGTTCGCCGTGATCATGATCTTCACGCTGATCGCGTTCCGCAGCGCACGCCGCTGGGTCTTCTACGAAACGGAGGTCCGGTAGATGTCGGTCCGTGCGTTCCGCGCCACGCCGTTCAGTTATGCCACGCTGATCATCGTCTCGGCGGTGCTCTGCGTGCCGCTGGTCTTCGTGGTCTCGATCGCGTTGTCCAGTGACCAGACGGTCAACGCGAACACCTTCACGATCATCCCGCGCGAGTTCCACTGGGAGAACTTCACCCGGGTCTTCGGCACCGAGCTGCCGATGCAACGCTTCCTGCTGAACTCGGTGATCATCTCGGTCGGTGCGGTGGCCGGTCAGGTGCTGTCCAGCGGCCTGGTCGGTTACGCGTTCGCGCGGCTGCGGGCGCCGGGCAAGAACGCGCTGTTCCTGATCGTCATCGCGACGATGATGATCCCGGGCCAGATCACGATGATCCCGCAGTTCATCCTGTTCAAGGAGCTCGGCTGGGTGAACACGTTCCTGCCGCTGATCGTGCCGAACTTCTTCTCGAACGCCTTCAACGTCTTCCTGGTCCGGCAGTTCGTCTCCCGGCTGCCGAGCGAGATCGACGAGGCGGCGATGGTGGACGGCCTCGGCTTCTTCGGCATCTACCGCCGGATCATGCTGCCGATGCTCGCGCCGGTCCTGATCGCGATCGGCATCTTCACCTTGACCGCCACCTGGGGTGACTTCATGGGTCCGTTGATCTACCTCAACGACGAGTCCAAGATGCCGCTGGCGCTCGGCGTGCAGTACATCACCAGTACGTCGCAAGCCCTGCAGGCCCCGCCGTGGAACCTGGTGATGGTCGGGTCGATCCTGCTGACGCTGCCGATGATCCTGGTCTACTACCTCGGCCAGAAGTACCTGTACGAGATGGACATCAGCGGCGGCAGCGCGGGGGTCAAGTGAGAACTGTCGGATTGGATGCCCACGGCATCGAGATCGACGGCGTGCCACAGGTCGTGCTGTGCGCGTCACTGTTCTACTTCCGCCTGCCGCGCGAGCAGTGGCGGGCCCGGCTCGACCAGGTCCGGGCGTCCGGCTACACCTGCGTGGACGTCTATCTGCCGTGGAACTTCCACGAGCTCGCCCCGGGTCGCTGGGACTTCGAGGGGCGTCGCGACGTCGCGGCGTTCCTCGATCTGGCCCACGAGGCCGGGCTGTCGGTCATCGCCCGGCCAGGCCCCTACATCTGTTCGGAGTGGGACGGCGGTGCGCTGCCGGCCTGGCTCGGGCTCGATCCCGAACTCCAGGTCCGGCAGAACGAGCCGCGTTTCCTGGAGCAGGTCGCCGCCTGGTTCGATCAGGTGCTGCCGATCGTCGCTGCCCGGCAGCATTCGGTCGGCGGCCCGGTGATCATGGTCCAGCTGGAGAACGAGCTGGACTTCTTCGACTGCACCGATCGACCCGGCTACCTGACCGCCTTGCGGAAGCTGGCGATCGGGCACGGCATCACGGTTCCGCTGATCGCCTGCGCCGGACAGGGCGATCTGTACGGCGCTACCGGTGACGCGGCAGGCGTCGTACCGGCGTGCAACTTCTACCCTGATGACGAGTCGCCGCACATCGAGGCCGAGGTACGGCGGTATCGCGATCTGCTGGCCGAGCGGGACCTTCCACTGCTGGTGACCGAGACGAACCGGCGGCATCGCACCCTGCGCCGGCTGCTGATCTCGGGCGCCGCGCTCATCGCGCCGTACCTGCAGTCGTCCGGCTGGAACTTCGGCTACACGCCGTCAACCGGGAACTGGGGCGATCCCGGCAACTTCATGAGCCACGGATACGACTTCGGCGGGTATGTCTCCTCGACCGGACAGGAACGCGTCGAGTACGCCGAAGCCCAGGTGCTCGCCCGGTTGATCGACGTACTGGGTCCGCGGCTGGCCCTCGCCGCCCCGGGAACACCTGCTGTCGAGGTGCTGACCGACTTCAGGACCAGCTCGGCAATGGGTGCACTGGATCTGCGTGATGGTGGCCAGCTGATCGCCGTACCGAATCTCGGCACGACCGACGGACACGCGATCATCGCCGGCGTGCCGGTGCAGATCGCGGCCGGGGCGTGCCCGCTCCTGCCGGTCGGTCTCCCGCTGGCCGCCTGGGGTTCCACGCACACCCTCACCTTCGCTTCAGCGGACCTGGTCGGCGCCGCGAAGGGCGTGCTGGTGTTCTCGTCCGCAGTACCAGTGACAGTCGTCATCGGCGACACCATGGTCGTGGTGCCGATCGGCGAGCGCGCAAGCCTCGCGGACCTCGAACTGGTTGCGCTGCCGCCGACCGAAGCTGCCCTGCTCACGTCGATCCAGCCTGATGGCGTACTCGAGTTCGCGCCGCAGCCGGTCCACAAGGCGGGCGCCATGACCGAAGTGACCTCGGTACGCCGCCGCTCGGCATCCGCACCAGCGGCAGCTGCCGGTGAGTACGAACTGCCGCCACCGCTGGAGTCATTAGGCGTGTTTCGCGGCCGCGGCGCGTACAGCACGACGGCGGACCTGACCGGTGTCGACGAACTGTTGGTGGCCGGAGCCGCCGATATCGTCGACCTCGCGATCGGAGGTTCGGTCCGGCCTCCACTGGTGACGTACGGCGCGAACCGGCGGATCGACGTACAAGATCTGACCGGACCGACGCCGATCCAGGCGACCGTCGAGATCTGGGGGCACGCGAACTTCGACGACACCCGGCTCCCCGCACTGCGGCTCGGCGCCCTGCGCGGGCTCGGCACGGTGTGGACGATTCGCGCCGTCCACGACGTGTCGGCGCTGTGGACGGTCAGCGGCCACTGGGCCGGGCAGCCGGCACCCGTTCGTCAGCTCGGTGGTTGGAGCAGTACGCGAGGCGGCGAACGAGTGACCTACACGCGGCTGATCCACTCCCCCACCGCTGCGGCCTTGCTGCTGCGCGACCTCGATGAACCCGCCTTCGTCCGGATCGACGGCGCGGACCCGGTGACCGTCTCGGCGGAGAATCCGTGGATCCTCCTTCCGGCCGGCAGCAGCCAGCTCGCCGTCACGTTGCCGCATGACCCGAGTCGCGCTGGTCTGAGCGCCGAACTGCTGACCCTGGAACCGGTGACGGGCTGGTCCTGCACCGTCCAGGACGATGAACTACTGACCGCCTTCGCAGTGTCCTCCAGCCCGGGCCAGACGGTTGAGCTACCGACCGAACTCGAGGCCGGCGAGGAGGCCTGGCTCGACGTGGATGTCCCCCTCTCGGAGACCGGCTACGTGCTGAGACTCGAGGGCACCCAGCTTCGAGTGACCGGCTGGTCCGGTGGTGAGTGCATCGGACGCGTCTGGCTGGGCGATCGGCCCGCGTTCTCGGGCGGTGATCCCGACCTGCTCTGGATACCACCTGGCTGGGCCGGTCTGACCCTGCTGATCCGCGGTGTTGACGGCCCGGCCGGACCTGAACTGCGTACGCTACGGCTGGAACCACCGATTATCTGAAGGGAGATCTGGTGCCACGGCAGACCTCCCATGACCTGCGCAACGAGAACCGGTTCGAGGTACTCCATGCGCTGTTCACGCTCGGCCCCTCGACCCGACAGGAGCTCACTCGGCACACCGGGCTGAGCCCGGCCACAGTCGCAACGCTGGTCAACGAGTTCCTGGCCGCCGGCGTACTGCGGATCGCCACGGTGGAACGTCGTACGGTCGGACGCCCGTATGAGCGGCTCAGCATCGACCCCGGCCGGGGCCGGATCGTCGGGGTCGACGTCGCCGAGACCTACGTCGACGCGACCGTCTTCGACCTGGGCCTCGGCGCGCTCGGGCACAGCGCGATCACCCTCGACGAACACAAGAACGATCCCGCGTACGTCGTCGACGGCATCGTGACGGCGACCCACAACGCGCTGGCCACCGTCACCGCCGACCCGGCCGAGCTGATCGGGGTCGGTGTCAGCATGCCGGGCCAGGTACAGCCGGACGCCGGCGTCTCGGTGTTCGCACCGAACTGGCAGTGGCACGACGTCCGGATCGAGGAGATGCTGGAGAGCCGCCTCGGCATCTCCGTGTACGTCGACAATCCACTCAAGGCGATCACGCTGGCCGAGATGTGGTTCGGCGTCGGCCAGGTCACCGACAACATGGCCGTGGTGAACCTCGGCACCGGTGTCGGGGCCGGGCTCGCGATCGAGGGCACGCTGATCCGCGGCGCGACCAATAACGCCGGCGAGTGGGGCCACACCCTGCTACAGCTGGACGGCCGGCAATGCCGATGCGGGCGGCGCGGCTGCGTCGAGGCCTACCTCGGCGTGCACGGGCTGGAGATGACGCTGGCCGAGATCAACCCCGACCACCCTGCCCTGCGGCAACCCCTGCAACGCGGCTTCGTCGACGCTGTCGCGGAGGGCCTCGCCGCCGACGACCCCGTGCTCAGCGAGCTGGCCCGCCGGACGGCGCACTATCTGGCGGCCGCACTCGCAGACCTGGTCAACCTGCTCAACGTCCCGCACCTGACTCTGACCGGCTGGACCTCGACCGCGATCGGCCAGTGGCTGATCCCCGCGGTGCGCGAGGAGCTGCCCAGCCATGTGCTGCCCGGTTCGCTGGCCGGCCTCGTCGTGGAGGCCTCCGCCGTCCCGGGCAACCCGGTCGCCCTCGGCATGGCCGCCTTCACCCTTGAGCAGTACCTGGGCCATCTCGGCGTACCGAGTCCCGCAAGTGCACCGACCCCACGCCGCCGACGGTCATGAGCGTGAGTTCGAAGCGATTGTTGCCTGCAGCAAGGATCAGGCGATGGACGGCGGGGCCCCAGACACCTTGGAGCAGCTCGTCGTCGACAACTCGCTGCTCCAGTTGTCCGGCGCCGAGACCGACGTCCCAGCGCAGTTCGGCGAGGCTGGCGCCCAGGGTCTCGACCACGAGGCGGCCAGGCTCGTGGACAAGAGGTTGTCCGGCGATCACGAAGTGTTCGGCGACCTGGGTCCCAGCTGCCCAGGTGTCAACGATGCGGATGGCCTGCTCGAGCCGATCGAGCGTCGCCGTCCGCCGCAGATTCCCGCTGGGATAGGCGTCCGACAGGTCAACCTCGGCTCCCGCATCACCCTGTACGGCGAACTCTGCCGCTCGCCATCGCGAACCGGCCTCCTGCTCCAGCCCGTCGACCACCGGCACGTTGTGCCACTCGCTGCGGACCACCCACTGCTCGTACCGGCGATCGGAGAACGAGATCGCCGTGTACGTCGGCTGCCCCAGATCGACCAGCACCGGCGTCCCGTCCAGCGCAGCGATGAACGAGCCGACGTCGTTGTGGTTGTGGTTCTCGTCGTTGTGCCCACCCTTCACGGCCAGCGTCCAGCCCGCGGCGGAGCCACCCTCCTGCCGCGCTACCAGCAACTGCACCTGAGGCAGCCAGCTCGAGCGAGGCAACGGCAACGGTACGGCGGGTGCCTGCCACCACTCGTCGTCGACCAGCGCAACCAACGCTCGTCCTAGACCGACGACGGCGCCCGACTGATCACGGTGTGCGGCAGCTTGCGCCATCACCTCCCGATCACCAGTCCTGCGTCCCCAACGGTGCAACACATCCCACGGCTGTGCGGGGTCCGGCCGGGCCGGTCCATCACCGACGTTCACGTACCAGCCATCGCCCAACTCCATCCGCTGCGGATACCGGGCGAGCTCGGCCAGCGGCTCAACAGGCCAAGGGTTCAGCGCACCCAGCGTGATCCGATCAAGCAGCTCCAAGGCGGAGGCCAGTCGCGCCGGCCCGTTCCACCAGTACGCGTAGCCCTCGTCACAACCGCCGTCGGCCGGAAGCGCCCGGAGGTAGCGATCGAGACCGTCGACGACCAGGTCCACCACCTGCGTTCGCCGTACCGGGTCGGTCTCCAGGAACAGCGCCGCGGCCAGCACATGCCCGTGGATCCACGGGTTCCAGTTGTGCAGGTGACCGTCGAGCCCGAGCCAGTGCCACCGACGGTCAGTCAAGAATGGCTCCAGCACGCGCCGGTCCGCCTCAGCCCGCAACCGGCGACGGAGGCCAGGCACACGCTCATCCAGCGCCGTCCCCAGCACGAGATCGGCCCACGCCAGCACCTCCACCGTCTCCGCGGCGCCCAGATCCAGGTACGGCGTCTCAGGATCCGCCACGACTTCCCCACGAGCCGCCGCGAACGACTCATGCGCTGCCCAGCACCACGTCGTCTGCTCGCACAGCAACAACAGTCCGTCGGCTGCCTCGTCGACGTACTGTTCGTCCGCGGTCAATGCTGCGGCGAGGACTGCGGTACTCGTCCGCCGCAGCAACTCCCCCAGCGGATTCTCATAGGCCGTGCGGACTCCATCTCGCCAATACCGCGCGTAATCCGACAGCAGCAACTGCGGCCACGGGCGCTCACGGTTGGCCGCCGCCCGGGCAAGCACGGTCGGCGCTTGGCGCGACTCCCACTGGGAACGCTGCAACAGATCCGGTACGCCGGCTCGGTCTCGCGCCGAGTCCACGGCAGCCTGGCGGATCGCCGGGCTCAACGCAGTCCAGCGTTGGGCGATCGTCATCGACCGACCCGCGGTGGAGCGGTGCTGCTCCGGATCACGAGCTCGGTCGGGACACTCACCGGTTGGTGATGGTGCTCGCGGGAGGCTAGCTCGGCGATCAGGGCGTCGACTGCCTGGCGGCCTACGTCGGCGAAGGACTGGCGGATCGTGGTGAGCGGCGGCCAGAACTGCGCGGCCGACTCCTGGTCGTCGAAGCCGACCACGCTCACGTCGCCGGGGATGTCGCGGTGCTGCTCGTGCAGGGCGCGGAGCAGGCCGAGGGCCATCTCGTCGTTCGCGGCGAACACCGCCGTGACCGCTGGGTCCGCGGCGAGTTGGCGGCCGACGTCGTACCCGGACGCTGCGGACCAGTCGCCGACGAGTACCGGCGGGACCGGGCACCCGCGCGAGACCAGGGTCTCCTCCCAGGAACGGCGGCGACGGGTCGCGGCGAAGGAGGTCGGCGGGCCACCGAGATGCCAGACAGTCTGGTGGCCAAGGTCCAGTAGGTGCTCGGTAGCGAGCCGGGCACCCTGGGCCTGATCGGTGTCGACGATCGGGTAGTCATAGTGCGCGCTCGAGTCGACGACAACGACCGGCAGACCGGCCGGAAGGTGGATCTCTGCCTCATCCAGCTGGTGAGCCTCGATCAGGATGATGATGCCGTCGACCGCCTGCTCCTGGAGCCGGGTGAACGCACCGGTCACCTTGCCCTGGTCGGCGTCGAGCAAGGGGATGAGGTTGATCGCGTAGCCGGCGACGGTCGCGGCCTGGCTGACGGCGTTGAACGTGCGGGTGTTGCCGAAGCTGGACAGCTCGAAGACGATCACGCCGATGTTGTGGAACTGCCCGTTGCGCAACGCCCGGGCCGCGCTGTTGGGCCGGTAGCCGACCTCACGCATCGCGGCCAGCACCCGGTCCCGGGTGGCGGCGTCGACGTTCGGCCTGTCGTTCGCGACCCTGGACACGGTCTGGCCCGACACTCCGGCCAATCGGGCCACGTCGGCCATCGAGGATCCTCGCTTGCGCATTCGCCCACCTCCGTCCCGCCGGAGTCTAGACATGTTGACGTTAACAAGCTAGCGTCCCCGCCAGCATTGTTAACGTCAACAATCCCCGGACCGGGGGTCAGGAGGGCTGCGGATGGCGCGCCGCCAGGAGGCGAAAGGGTGGGTCTTCGTCGGCCCGTTCCTGACCGTCTTCGCACTCACCTTTCTCGCCCCGATCGGCTACGCGATCTATCTGAGCCTGTACCGCGACCAGGCGTTCTTCGGCGGGACCGTATTCGTCGGCCTCGACAACTACGCCGAGGTGCTGAAGGACGCGAAGTTCTGGGAGTCGGCCGGCCGGGTGCTCGCGTTCCTCGTGGTCCAGGTCCCGGTGATGCTCGTCCTGGCGCTGCTGGCCGCGCTCGCGATCGACAGCGCCCGGCTCCGCGCCGCCGGCTTCTTCCGGATCGCGCTCTTCCTGCCGTACGCCGTACCGGGTGTGGTCGCGGTCCTGATGTGGGGCTTCCTGTACGGCGACACCTTCGGCCTGGCCGCGGATCTCAACAAACTGTTCGGCACCGACGCCATCCAGCCGCTCAGCGGGTCCTGGATGCTGCCGTCGATCGCCAACATCGTCACCTGGGAGTTCGTCGGCTACAACATGCTGATCTTCTACTCGGCGCTGCGCACGGTCCCCGGTGAGTTGTACGAGGCCGCCGCGATCGACGGCGCCGGTGCGATCCGGACGATCCGGGCGATCAAGCTGCCCGCCCTGCGCGGCGCGATCGTGATCGCCACCATCTTCTCGATCATCGGCAGCTTCCAGCTGTTCAACGAGCCCAACATCCTGCGCACGCTGGCGCCGAACGTGATCACGACGTACTACACGCCGAACATGTACGCCTACAACCTCTCGTTCGCCGGCCAGCAGTTCAACTACTCCGCCACGGTGGCGATCGTGATGGGCGTCCTGACCGCGATCATCGCGTACGTCGTCCAGCTCCGCGGATCCCGGGAGGCCCTGTGAACGGCAAGAAGTCGTCGCGGGTGCTGACCGGACTGATGGTCCTGTACCTGATCTACACGCTGGTGCCACTGATCTGGCTGGTGATCAGCGCGACCAAGACCCAGGACGACCTGCTGTCCACGCCGGGGCTGTGGTTCGGCGACAGCTTCGCGCTGTTCACCAACATCAGGCAGACGCTGACCTACGACGACGGCATCTTCCTGCGCTGGCTGGGAAACACCCTCCTGTACGTCGTGGTCGGGGCGGGCGGCGCGACCTTGCTCGCGACCGCGGCCGGCTACGGATTGGCGAAGTACAAGTTCGCGGGCCGCCGTGCGGTCTTCGCCGTGCTGCTCGGCGCGATCGCGATCCCCGGTACGGCGCTCGCCGTACCGACGTTCCTGCTGTTCTCCAAGCTCGGCCTGACCAACACGGTCTGGGCGATCATCATCCCCTCGCTGATCAGCCCGTTCGGCCTGTATCTGATGTGGGTCTACGCAGGCGAAGCCATCCCGTACGAGCTCCTCGAAGCAGCCCGCATCGACGGCGCCGGTGAGGTCCGGATCTTCGTCACGGTGGCGCTGCGGTTGCTCGCGCCCGGGGTGGTGACGGTGCTGCTCTTCGCCGTGGTGGCGACCTGGAACAACTACTTCCTGCCGCTGATCATGCTCAGCAAGCCGAACCTGTATCCGCTCACGGTCGGCCTCACCCAATGGAACAACCAGGCGACCGGTGTCGGCGCGCACCCGATCTACAACCTGGTGATCACCGGGTCGCTGCTGACGATCGTCCCCCTCGTGATCGCCTTCCTGCTGCTCCAACGTTTCTGGCAGTCCGGCCTCAGCGCCGGCAGCGTCAAGTAAAGGAGTCCGATGAGATCCGCACTCTGGCGCGTCACCGTGGCACTCGCCACGCTGGCCACCGCCCTCACAGTCCCCGCGGCGGCCACGCCGCCACACCCCCAGAACACGGCCGACTTCCGCGGCGTCAACTGGGCCGATCCGCGCGACAACTACGCCTCCGACGAGGTCGTCCCGTCCGGTCTCAGTACGGCGGACAGCTACCGCACCACGTATCGCAAGTCGACCGGCATCCTCGGCGAGTTCCGCAAAGAGCTGCGGGCGAACACGGTCCGGCTGCCGATCAACCCGTCCAGCGTCGGGACGAACTGGTGGTCGTCCTACCGCGCGGCGATCGACGCCGCCACCGACCAGGGCTTCAAGGTCATCCTGAGTTACTGGGAGGCCGACAACGCCAAGGACGGCCGGGTCGACGACACCGCGGCCTTCACCGCCATGTGGGACACCGTCTTCAAGACCTACCGGAGGAACCCACAGGTCTACTTCGAGCCGATGAACGAACCCTTCGGCTACTCCCTGCCCGACTGGGTGTCGCTCACCTCGTCCTGGGCCGACCGGCACTCGAACGTCCCCCGCGGTCGCCTGGTCATCTCCGGCACCGGCTACAACGACAACGTCACCGGTGTCGGCGCCGCGCCCGAACTGAAGGGCACGCTGCTCTCGTTGCACTTCTACGGTTTCTGGGCCTCCGACACCACGGAGGCAGCCTGGCTCGCGAATCTGCGGCCACGGATCGGCGAGTACGGCGGACGCACGATCATCGACGAGGCCGGTTCCCCGATGACGATCGGCCTGAACTACGGAAACCACGAGGGGAACGTCTCCACGGCGTACCTGGGAGCCCTGACCGAGACGGCGCGGGCGCAGCGGATGGGCATCGTCTACTGGCCCGGTCTGCGGACCGGTGACTCGTACTCGATGACCACCCAGGTCAGCGAACGTGATCTGAAGGTCAACAGTGCAAGCGGTCTGGCGCAACTGCAGTGGGGTTGGGGTCTGCTCAAGAAGGAGCCGGTCAACACGTTGCCGCCGTCCCCGCCCGGTCAGCCGTTGCGAGGAGTCGAGAGCAACCGGTGCGTCGACGTACCGGGCTTCTCGACCACCAACGGTACGGCGCTTGACCTGTGGGACTGCAATGGCGGCGGCAACCAGAGCTGGAACTGGACCGCGAGCAAGCAGCTCACCATCTACGCCGACAAGTGTCTGACCCCAGGCAGCGCGAGCGCGACGATCATCAGCGATTGCACCGGAGCCGCCAACCAGACCTGGCAACTCAATGCGGACAAGTCGATCTCCAGCATCAGCAACCCGGCGCTCTGCCTGCAGGCGACCGGAACTGCGAACGGCACTTCGGTGCAGCTGCTGGCCTGCAACGGCCAGCCGAACCAGCAATGGGCGCGAGCGTAACCAGTGAAAGGGAACGTCATGAAATCATTCCAACGACGCCGGCTGGTGGTCGCCGGCGCGACGATCGCGGCGCTGTCGCTGGTCCTGGCAGCCTGCGGTTCGGGCAACGACTCCGGCAGCGGAGGCGACAGCAAGCAGCAGGGCTCCCCCGCCGCGGTGGACGAGGCGCTCAAGAAGGGCGGCACGATCACCTACTGGAGCTGGACGCCGTCCGCCCAGGCCCAGGTCGCCGCGTTCGAGAAGGCCTATCCGAACGTCAAGGTGAACTACGTCAATGCCGGGACCGGCAACGACCACTACACCAAGCTGCAGAACACGATCAAGGCCGGCTCGGGTGCGCCCGACGTCGCCCAGGTCGAGTACCAGGCATTGCCGCAGTTCGCGCTGCCCGGCTCACTCGTCGACCTGCGCCAGTACGGTTTCGACCAGTTCCAATCGGCGTACACGCCGTCGACCTGGGCCGCGGTGCACGCCGGCGAGGGTCTGTTCGGGCTGCCGCAGGACTCGGGCCCGATGGCCTTGTTCTACAACAAGGAGGTCTTCGACAAGTACGGGCTGACCGTGCCGAAGACCTGGGACGAGTACGTCGCGGCGGGGAAGAAGCTGCACCAGGCCGACCCGAAGAAGTACATCACCAACGACAGTGGTGACGCCGGGTTCACCACCAGCATGATCTGGCAGGCCGGCGGCAAGCCGTTCAGCACGAACGGCAAGAGCGTCACCATCAACCTGGCCGACGACGGCTCCAAGAAGTGGACCGCCGAGTGGAACCAGCTGGTCCAGGGTGGACTCGTGTCCAGCATCCCCGGCTGGTCCGACGCCTGGTTCAAGGGGCTCGGGGACGGCACGATCGCCACCCTGCCCACCGGCGCCTGGATGCCCGGCGTGATGGAGGCCTCGGTCAAGGCTGGTGCCGGCAAATGGCGGGTCGCCCCGATGCCGACGTACGACGGGCAGCCGGTGACGGCGGAGAACGGCGGCAGCACCCAGGCCGTTCTCAAGCAGAGCCAGAACCCGGCGCTCGCAGCCGCGTTCGTCCGCTGGCTCAACAACGGTGACGGCGTGAAGACGTTCCTGGCCAGCGGTGGTTTCCCGGCCACCACGGCCGACCTCAAGGCGCCCGAGTTCGTCGGCAAGAAGAGCGCGTACTTCGGCGGTCAGGAGATCAACCAGGTACTCACCGGCGCGGCGAGCACGGTGGCTCCAGGCTGGAGCTACCTGCCGTACCAGCTCTATGCCAACAGCATCTTCGGTGACACCGTGGGCAAGTCGTATCAAGCGAAGTCCAGTCTCGACGACGGCTTGAAGGCCTGGCAGGACGCGCTGGTGGCCTACGGCAACCAGCAAGGCTTCACTGTCAACGGCTGAGGCAGGTCAACGGTTGACAAGCCACAACAACTAGCTGAGGGAGATATGTCATACTTCGCGATCGGTGAGTCCGAGTTCCTGCTCGACGGCCGGCCCTTCCGGATCCTGTCCGGTGCGCTGCACTACTTCCGGATCCATCCGGACCAGTGGGCCGACCGGATCGAGAAGGCACGGCTGATGGGTCTCAACACCATCGAGACCTACGTGCCGTGGAACGCGCACTCACCCCGGCGCGGTGTCTTCGACACCAGCGGGACGCTCGACCTCGAGCTGTTCCTGCGCCGGGTGGCCGAAGCGGGTCTGCACGCGATCGTCCGGCCCGGCCCGTACATCTGCGCCGAGTGGGACAACGGCGGCCTCCCCGCCTGGCTTTTCCGGCAGCCAGGAGTGGGGGTTCGCCGGCACGAACCGCAGTACCTCGCCGCGGTCGGCGAGTACCTGAGCGAGGTACTGCGGATCGTCCGCCCCCTGCAGGTCACTGAGTCGAATGGGGATGGAGGCGGTCCGGTCCTGCTGGTACAGGTGGAGAACGAATACGGTGCCTTCGGCAACGATTCGACGTACCTGAAATGGCTGGTCGAGCTGTTCCGGACCGAGGGCATCACGGTGCCGCTGGTCACCGTCGACCAGCCGGAGGACGAGATGCTCGTCGCCGGCGGGATCGACGGCGTACTGCGGACCGGTTCGTTCGGGTCCCGCAGTGTCGAGCGCCTGGCGACACTGCGGGACCACCAACCGACCGGTCCGTTGATGTGTATGGAGTTCTGGGACGGCTGGTTCGACTACTGGGGCGGACCACACCACACCACCTCCGCCACCGAGGCGGCCGCCGAGCTGGACGCGCTCCTGACTGCGGGCGCGTCGGTGAACATCTACATGTTCCATGGCGGCACCAACTTCGGGTTGACCAATGGCGCCAATGACAAGGGCGTCTATCGGCCGACGGTCACGTCGTACGACTACGACGCACCTCTCGACGAGGCCGGGCGGCCGACGGCGAAGTTCCACGCGTTCCGCGACGTCATCGCTCGGCACGCACCGGTCCCGCCGCTGCCCGACCTCGAGCCGCACTCGCCCACGCTGGAGTTCACCGCGACCCTCGGCGAACCGATCCGGCTGCTGGACCGGCCGGACAGCTGGGGTACCTGGCGCACACACGACCGACTCCCAACTCTGGACGACCTGGATGCCCAGTTCGCCTTGTGCCGCACCGAACTCGACCTCGACGGCCCCGCGATCCTGCAACTCGGCGAGGTCCGCGACCGCGCGCACGTCTTCCTCGACGACGACCCGATCGGCGTCCTCAGCCGCGAGGACCACGACCGCGCGATCACGCTCCCGCGCGGACGCGGCCGCCTCGATCTGATCGTCGAGGACCAGGGCCGCGTCAACTACGGCCCCCGCATCGGCGAACCGAAGGGTCTCATCGGGCCGCTCCACGTCGGCACGACCACGCCCGCCACCTGGCAGACGCTGACGATCGACCTCAACGCCGTACCGGAGCTATGGAAGTCCACCCTGCCATCCGCGCCCGGCGTCGGGCCGACTGCCTACCGAACCCCCTTCGTGCTCGAGGATCCCACCGATCTCTTCCTGCGAACCGATGCCTGGGGCAAGGGATTCGCCTGGGTCAACGGCTTCTGCCTCGGCCGCTACTGGCGCCGCGGACCCCAACACACCCTCTACATCCCCGAACCCGTCCTCCGTCCCGGCACCAACGAACTCGTCATCCTCGAACTGGACCCCCTCGCCGACACCACCGCCCGCTTCACCCCCACCCCAGACCTCGGCCCCACCGACCTCTAACCCGAACTCAGTG
This sequence comes from Kribbella sp. NPDC058245, assembly GCF_042882005.1. Classification (NCBI taxonomy): domain Bacteria; kingdom Bacillati; phylum Actinomycetota; class Actinomycetes; order Propionibacteriales; family Kribbellaceae; genus Kribbella; species Kribbella sp. NPDC058245. The sequence continues at coordinate 254,966 of NZ_JBHVWY010000011.1, read as the reverse complement.
CTCCCCCAATCCGCCACCGAACCCACCATGCACCGCGAGTGGGCCCACCCCGCCCCGCGAGTGGGCTCACCCCGCCCCGCGAGTGGAACCACCGCGCAGCGCGAGTGGAACCACCGTGCGGCGCGAGTGGAGCCACCGTGCGAATGTGGTGAGTGGGTCAGCGAGTGTGCGAACCGTGTTGCCGGTAAAGGGTTTCCAACGACACGGTTGCTCCACTCGAGTGCGCAGCGGCGACGGGGATCACCGGGCTGTGGTTAGCGTCGGGGGACAAGGGTTGGGGTGATGCTGGTCAGGGTCGGCTTGACCTTCCTCATCGTGCCGTCGGTGGCGAAGGTCAGCCGGTCGATCGTGGTCTCGCGGTGCTGGCCGTCGCCGCCGGGCATGCCGAAGCGGTGATAGGCGACGTACCAGTCGTCGGTGCCGGGAATCTGGATGATCGAGTGATGTCCGGTCGCGAGGATTCCCTGCGCTGGATCCTTCTCGAGGATGACGCCGCGGTAGGTCCACGGTCCGTCGACGCTCTTCGAGGTCGCGTACCCCACCCGGTAGTTGGGTGAACCGGTGTCGTCGATCGAGTAGGTCAGGTGATAGAGGCCCTGCCGGTAGTTGACGAAGGCTCCTTCGCGGAAGCTGGTCAGGCCGCTGATCGGCTTCAGCGTCTCCGGCTTGATCGTCAACATGTCCGCACTCAACTCGGCGTACACCGGCGAGCCGTTGCCCCAGAACAGGTAGTACTTTCCCGTCCGGGGATCGCGGAACGCGGCCGGGTCGATCGCCTGACCCGACGTGACCGTCTCGTTGTTGAGGATCATCGCGGTCGGCTGCGCGGTGAACGGGCCCTCTGGGCTGTCGGCGACCGCGACGCCGATCGTCTTGCGGTTGTACGTCGGGTTGTGCCCCGAGAAGTAGAAGTAGTACTTGCCACCGCGCTCGATGATCGTCGGTGCCCACGCGTTCCCACTCGCCCAAGGGACGTTGCCGTTCGCGCCATCGAGGGTCAGGAACGGTTTCGCCGACCGCTTCCAGTCCCTGAGGTTCTTGGACTTCCAGACATAGAAGTCCTTACCTCCCCAGCCGGGGAACCCGTCGCTGGTCACATAGAGGTAGTAGGTGTCGCCGAAGACGGCGATGTTCGGGTCGGCGTTGTAGCCCGGCAGCACCGGTGAGTGCATCTCGACGGCCTTGACCTTCCAGGCCCGCATGGTCCGATCCTTGGCCTTCACGATGAAGGTCTTGGGCGCGGTGAGGTCGACGCTGCCGGTCGGCGAGATCTTCGAGGTGGAGACCAGCTTGAACGCCGGTGCCAGCTTGCGGAGATCCGTTCCCGGGACGACTGGCAACGTCACGGTGGACGACGCATCGTCGATCACCGCGGGCACCTTGAGGCTGTCCAGTTCGACGCCGAGGATCGCGTGCGGATCGGCATCCGCGTCCCTGATCTCGGACGCCGAGAGGGCCCGGTTGTAGATCCGGAAGTCGCGCACTTTGCCCTTCAGATACTTGTCGGAGGTGTACACCGAACGGCCAAGGTAGTTGGCCGTCGTCCGGCCGCCGCCGATGTCACCCGGGTCGATGGTGACCCCGGTCTTCTGACCGACCTGGACTCCGTCGAGATAGATCGTCGCAACGCCTTGTGGCGTGAGGGTGTAGGTGAGCGCCTTCCAGACTCCCCGCGGTACGGCGCTCGACGCGGAAGCGGTCTGCTCGGTCGACCAGTTGCCGGTGGCAATCGACGTACGGTAGGAATCGCCGGTCGTGAACAGATAGCCGTTGCCGATGTCGTTCGCGGTATTGCCGAGCCCCCAGAGGAAGTACGGCGTCGCCTGCCCGGGATCGATCCAGACTCGGGTCGACACCGTGATCGCACCAAGCCCGGCCATCAGGTTGTCGGGGAGCTTCACATGGCCGTTGGTACCACCGAGAGTGAGTGCGCCGTCAGCCCAACTCGCGTCGCCGGCCACCACACCGTCGTACCCGTGACCTGTCACGTCGGTTGCCTTGGTACCGCTGGTCTGGTTGAGCGGGTAGTGCGCGACGAGTCCGTTCGCATCCGCCTGCACCGGGGACGGCAGGACGATGCCGTCGCGCAGCCGGTCGAGTTCGGCCTGCGTGACTGGTAGCACGGTGCCGTGGCGCGGGCTGGCGGGCAGCGAGTACTTCGGTGGGACCTTCCAGTTCGGGGCTTCGAGGTCGTTCGTGCCGAGCGGGATGTACCCGCGGCCGCCGTACTCGTCGACGAACAGGTTGTACTTGGAACCAGAAGTGTCACCCGGGTTGGACTTGAAGACTGTCGGCCCTTCGACCGCCGACGTCCCCGCATCTCTCCCGATACACGAGTCCTGCATCGCCCAGGCCGGCTGGCCCGGCAGGTCGACCGCGGTCAGGGACGAGGACTTCTCCTGGATGATGTCCGAGCACCCGGTGCCACCACCGCCCTCGTCCTTGGTGAAGCGGTAGTAGGCGCCGTTCTCCTTGATCACCGTCGAGTCGATGCGGGACTCACCGCGGTCCTGCCAGATCGCGGGCGCGCTGAAGGTCCGGAAGTCGCGAGTCGTTGCATAGAGCATCCGGTTGTACGTCGAACCGGTGTGCCCGGGATCGTCGGCGGCGTACAGCTTCGAGGCCCAGAACACGACGTACGACTGGAGTTCCTCGTCCCAGTAGGCCTCGGGCGCCCACGTGTTGCCTGCCGTCTCCGGCGAGACCAGCACATGGCGCTGCTCCGACCAGGTGACCAGATCGGTGGACTCCCAGACCTCCAAGTAGCGACTGCCGTGGCGCTGCGCGGCGTCCCAGTCGCCGTTGCGGCCGATCGACAGGTCGGTGGCGATCAGGAAGAACCGGTCACCACCAGGAGACCGGATCAGGAACGGATCGCGCAGCCCGAGCGTGCCCTTCGTGGACTCGATCACCGGCCGACCGTTGTTGAGTTCGTCCCACTTGAGCGCGGTGTTGCCACGGCTGGCCGCGAAGGAGATCTTCTCCTCCGCGATCGAGTTGCCGGTGAAGTAGGCGAAGACATAACCGGCGTACGGCGCCGGGGCGTCGTCGGCGGCCGCGTGCACGCCGGGCAACAGGAGCTGCCCACCAAGGAGAGCCAGAACTGCGGTCGCTGCGTGGAGGATGCTGAGCTTCACGGAGACCTCACCAGGATGTTAGCGTTAACAGTCCTGGTACTGTGGCCGAGCGAACGCGGTCCGTCAAGACCTGGCTACCGAGGTCCGGTGCTCTCCCGGACGATCAACTCGGCGGGGACGAGGTCGCGAGCGGCGGGCTCACCGCCGTCGATCTGCTCGGCCAACTGGCGGAACGTCCGGCGGCCGACCTCGATGAAGTCCTGCCGGACCGTGGTCAGCGGCGGGCTGAAATAGGCCGCCTCGGGGACGTCGTCGAAGCCGACGACGTGCACGTCCTTCGGCACCGCGATCCCGGCTTCGGCGAAGGCGCGCAGCAGACCGAGCGCCATCTGGTCGTTGGCCACGAACACCGCGGTCAGGTCCTTCTCACGAGCCAGCGCCTGGCCCGCGGCGTAGCCGGACCGAGAGCTCCAGTCACCGCGGACGATGCGCGGTGCCCGGACACGGTGCCGCTTCAGAGTCTGCCGCCAGGCTTTTTCGCGATCCTGGGCCTCGAGCCAGTCGACCGGCCCGGCCACGTGCCAGACGGTCTTGTGACCAAGAGCGAGCAGGTGCTCGACGGCGCGGCGCGCGCCGTCGGCCTGATCGACGGCGATCATCGGAACCGGCGCTTCTTGCCCGCCGCCCACTGCGACCAGTGGGATGTCACGCGGCGCAACCTCCAGTGACTTGCTCGCGGCCGCGTGCGGCGCGATCACCACGATGCCCTCCACCGCCAGCCGGCGAAGCGTCTCGATCGCCTCCGCGATCGCCGAACTGTTCGGCGTACCGACGCTGGTGATCGTGACCGAGTAGCCCGCTTCCCGCGCCGCATGCTCGATGCCGTACAGCGTGCTGGCCGGGCCGTAGAGGGTCGAGTCCAGCGTGACCACGCCGAGAATGCCGGACTTGCCGGTCACCAGGGCACGAGCGGCCGAATTGGGTCGGTAGCTCAGTTTCTCCACGGCCGCGAGCACCTTGGCCCGGGTCGCCGCGCTCACCGGACCGGTCTTGTTGACCACCCGCGACACTGTCATGTGCGACACGCCCGCGAGGTCCGCGACATCGGTCAAGCTCGCTTGCCTACCGCCGGTCAATCCGAACCCCCTGGTTGCTGCGTACATGCGCCACACGCCAGTGTTCGCGGTAACAACGCCTTGGTCAAGGACCGTTATGCCGTTCTGATCTCGAGTCTCTGCCGGCCCGGAGCGCAGCCGGTCAGGTAGACACGCAGCCCGTCGGGGACGAGCGTGCCGTTGAGCATCCGGTACCGCTCGCCGGGATCCATCACCACCCGCGCCGTACCCGAACCGGGACCGAACTCGATCCGATCGTTGCCCACGGCGTAGACCCCGGTACCGGACTCCAGCTGGTAGTTGCCGAAGCCATCGATCGTCTCGACCCCCGACAGCACTCCGCCCGGTCGGAAACAGAGCTCCATCGCGTACGGCGCCTCGGACCCGGCCAGCTCGAAGGTCAGGTCGAACCCGTTCTCGACCTCGGCCACAGTGATCGCGGTCCGCAACGCCCGGTAATCCCTCGGCCGTTGATCGAAGGCCATGGACGCGTAGAAGCGGCCGTCCGGCGTCAACGCGTACCGGCCGTCGGCGGTACGGCGCTCCGGCGGCAACGGCTGGTAGTACGGCACCGCGACCTCGGCGCCGAGCTCGACCACGGATGGCGACCACCGGCGCAGGTACTCGCTGTGGAAATGCCCCGTGCCGAAGAACTGCGGTGCGAGCCGGACGGAGTCGAGGATCGCATCCCCGTGGCGCACCTTGAAGAACGTCGGATTGACGGAGAGACCGGAAGCGATCACCGGCAAGTCGGGGAGATCGGTTCCGCCGAAGACCGTCGCCGTCCGAGTCCCCCGCCGGATCCGCACCGACGCCTGGGACGGGAACTCCTTGACGAAGTCCGTCGGCAACTCCGTCGCCTGCGGTAGTGCGGCGGCCAGCTCGGGGCGCTCGAGCACCTCGGCCAGACAGTCACCCAATTCCCCGGCACCGCGACGCTCGATGTCCTGCGCGACCGCAGCAAACCTGCCGTCGCCGTCCAGGAGCGCCAACTCACGAAACTGGAGCAGGTACTCCGAGACGTCGCGGATCTGAAACTGGTCCTGCCGGCGGGACGCGATCACGTCCACCTCACCGTTCGGCTCCAGCAGGTACAGGGTTGCTTCCAGGTTGCGCCGGACGAACTCGATCAGCTCGGGGCGATCCTGCCGCCAGGCGATCGTCAGCAGCGAGGGATTCGTCACCGCGGCCGCGTAGATCGCACTCCGCTCGCTGTAGATCCCGTCCGGCCCGGCATCGATGCCCTCGGCCAGCCACTCGTCGATCCGGTCGACGTACCGCTGGTCAGGGAGGATGTGATTGATCCGCGCCAGCGCCGCCGACACCTCCCACCGGTGATTCGGCGTGTGCACACCACCGCTCGCCAGCGCCGGGCCGGCCTTCTGCAGGATCCCGTGGATCTCCGACCGGAGCGGCGCCGTCGCCGCGTCTTCCGCGCGGTCGAGCAACTCCCAGACCACACACAGATCCTGGATCAGGAAGGCCGTATCGGGCGGCGAGTGCAGGTTGCCGATGTCGTAGGTCCCGTCCGCGTGCTGCCAGGCAGCGAGCTGCCCGGACAGCAGCTGCAATCGCTCCAGAACCGCCGGATCATCGCCGTACGACGACTCCCCCACGTAGCCGGCCACCAGCCGCCGGACCTCCCTTCCGACCCGTCTGGGCTCGGCACCGACGGGCTGCTGGGACCGCAGCAGGCGGGCGATCTGCGCCGTACCGGCAGTCGTCAGCAACCCCAGGAAATCTTTGTCCATCGTGGCATCCTCACGCTCCAGGGACTTATGTCAGGACTTAAATGTATATCGATACACCATTTCCTCTTGACGCGGTAAGCGCTTGCCTCCTAGCGTCCGACCGTCGCCTACCCCGGCGGCACGGAGCACAAGGAGAAAACGATGAGCGGTTCGCTTCGGCGGTGGCGGTGGCTGACGGTAGGCGTGGCGGCCGCGATGGCGTTGACCGCTTGTGGTTCCGGCTCCGGTGACTCGGGCTCCGGCGACGCGAAGAAGATCACCTTCTGGCTGTCGACGGCTGCGCAGATCCAGGGGTACACCGACCTGGCCAAGGAGTTCCAGGCCAAGGAGGGCATCACCGTCGAGGTCGTGAACCAGCCGTACGACGGCTACCAGGACAAGCTCCGGCAGTCCGCCCAGGCCAACTCGTTGCCGGATGTCGCCAGCGTGCCCTCGCTCGACACCTTGTGGATCAACCAGCTCCAGGATCTGAGCGCGACCGCGAACAACGAGACCAACAAGATCCGCAAGGACCTGGTCACCGAGCAGGACGGCAAGGTGCTCGCCATCCCGTCCGACCTCACCGCGGCCGGGCTGTTCGTGAACAAGACCCTGTTCACGAAGGCGGGCATCGCCGTACCGACCGATCCTGCCAAGACCTGGACCTGGGACGAGTTCCTCGCCGCCGCGTCGAAGGTCCGCACCGCGACCGGCGCCAAGTACGACCTGGTCTACGACAACTCGGCGGCGCGGATCCGGGCCTTCATCTACAACAACGGCGGCAAGGGTTTCCAGCTCGGTGCCGACGGCAAATACCAGACGCCGGACGCCGCGACCGTCGACGCGCTGACCAAGTTCAAGGCGATGAACGACAACAAGGTGATGCCGAAGTCGGTCTGGACCTCGGGAGCCGACCCGAACGCGCTGTTCAAGAGCGGGCAGGTCGTCGCCTACTTCTCCGGTGTCTGGCAGGTCCCTGACTTCGCCGACGGCATCACCGGCTTCGACTGGGCCGCCGCGCCGACCCCGGGTCCGGTGCACGCGACCGACATCAACCTCGGCGGCAAGGTCGTTGCCTTCAACAACAAGGACACCGCGGCCGCCGCCAAGAAGTGGGTCGACTTCCTCTTCGAGCGCGACAACTACACCAAGCTGGCGCAGTCCAACGGCTACCTGCCGGTCGAATCCGGACTGACGCTCAAGTACCCCTTCAAGTCCCAGGCCGCGCTCGACGGCTTCGCGCTCTACACCCAGGAGATCGAGCTCGCCGACCCGATCTCGGCCTCCGGCCAGGCCGCCGGCACCAAACTGCTCCTCGAGGGCAAGGCCGCCGCGGACGACCCGACCAAGGCCGAACTCGCCAAGTTCATCAACGGCGAGCAGGACGTCCAGAAGACCGTCGACAACATCGTCAACGGCCTCAACGCGCAGCTGGGCTGACACCGGTGCAAGGAATCTGGCCGCGCCGCCGCCTGAACCACTACACCGCGGCGCCGCTGGTACTCATCTCGGTCAACCTGCTGCTGTTCGTCACGTTCTTCGTCTGGCCGGCGGTGACCGGCCTGCTGTACTCGTTCACGAGCTACACCGGCATCGGTACGGCGCCGTACGTCGGACTGGACAACTACCAGCGCCTCCTCCAGGACGACGCGTTCTACGCGGCGTTGACCCGGACCTTGGTCTTCACGGCAGGCGTCGTACCGCTGACGCTCGTGCTCTCTCTGAGTACGGCGGTGCTGCTCGTCACGAACTACACCAAGGGCAAGGCCGTCGCGCGGGTCATCTTCTTCCTGCCGTGGCTGATCTCGCCGATCATCGCCGGTGTCATCTGGCGCTGGATGTTCGGCGAGAACTTCGGCCTCGTCAACTACCTCATCACCTCGCTCGGCGGCAGCGAAGTGCCCTGGCAGTCCAATGCGAACCTGTCGATGCTCGTGGTCGTGATCGCGGCGGCCTGGGGCGGCACCGCCTTCAACATGCTGCTGTTCGTTGCCGCGATCAAGAACGTGCCGACGTCGTACTACGAGGCGGCATCGCTCGACGGCGCCGGCTCGTGGGCCAAGTTCCGCCACATCACCTTGCCGGCGATCGCGCCGACCACCTTCATCGTCGTACTGCTGAGCGTTCTGGGTTCGATGAAGGAGTACGCGCTGATCCAGGCGATCAACGCGGGCGGGCCGGGAACGGCGAACAACCTGCTCGTCCAGTACATCTACACCAAGGGCTTCCAGCGCGCGCAGATCGGCTACGCCAGCGCCGCGTCGTTCGTGCTGCTGCTGATCCTGATGGTGATCGCGCTCGTACAGCTCGCCCTGAACCGGCGGAAGGACTCCTGACATGGCCGCCACCACCACTGGGGAACTCCCCAAGAAGATCTGGGCGACCGCGGTCATGTGGCTCATGGTCGCCGTGTACGGCGTCCCGGTCCTCTGGTTCCTGCTCAGCTCGTTCAAGCCGGCCGGCGAACTGTTCTCCTATCCCCTGACGTTCTTCCCCAAGCACCCCACGATCAAGGGCTTCACCCAGGCCTGGACGAGCTTCGACGTCGCGCACTACTTCGTCAACACGCTCATCGTGGCTGTGTCGGCGACCCTGCTCACCATCGTCGCGAGCGCGGCCTGTGGCTACGCGCTGGCGAAGTACAAGAACTGGTGGGTCAAGGCGTTCACCCTCTGCATCCTGGCCACCACCATGCTCCCCGGCGAGGTCATCCTCGCCCCACTGTTCCTGGTGGTCCGCAACCTCGGCCTCTACAACAGCCTCGCGGCCGTCGTCGTACCGTCAGTCATCACCGCCACCGGCACCTTCATGTTCCGCCAGTTCTTCCTCACCGTCCCGAACGACCTCCTCGAGGCCGCCCGCATCGACGGCTCCGGCGAGCTCTCCACCTTGTTCCGCATCATGCTGCCGCTCTCGCGCCCGATCATGCTGACGCTGGCGATCTTCTCCTTCCAATGGCGCTGGAACGACTACATCTGGCCGCTCGTGGTCCTGAACGACCCCAGCAAATACACCCTGCAGATCGGCGTCGCCACCATCGTCGGCGCCGAGAACGTCAACTGGTCCGTCCTCCTGGGCGCTTCCGTCCTCTCGATGATCCCCCTCGTCGCCCTCTACCTCGTCTTCCAGAAATACGTCATGAGCGCCGACATCGACGCCGGCCTGAAGGACTAGCCGGCGATCAGGAGGTGGTGCGGCCGGCAGGTGCTACGCAGGCGTCGTACCAAGGTCTGTATCGGTGATTTGGGTGAGACGGGCAATCAAGTCGTCGGTGATCGTCAGGTCGTGAGCGAATGCAGCCTGGTAAGGACGGTTGGTGGTACGGGCGCGGCCGCGGTAGTAGCCGAGGACGATGACGCGGTCGTCGGCGCGGGTCTTCGGCATTCGGTGTCAGGCGGGACCGATCCGCAGCTCGACGAATGGTCGGCGAGCGTCGGCCGTCGGGCGTGGCCCCTGTGCCCACTCCCGACGGCTTCACGCCTCTCGTGCTAGCTCGGCCAGTCGGCCTCGGTGACCCGACCACCGGCAACATCGACGGTCAACTGAACTGGCCCGTCAGGGATCACGTACAGCTCGTAGCTGCCCTCAGGAACATCGAAGAACACGGCGGAGTGGACGATCTCGCCCTCGGGTGAGGACCGAGGAACGACCGCCACGTGCGGAAACCCGTGCCCATGCCCATGACCATGGCCGTGCCCGTGGCCGTGGTCTTCGGTGGCGGTTGCACCTACTGGACGGCGTTCGATCTCGATGTCTTCCAGTTCGGCCGGCATCGTGATCACGATCGCGCCGACACCGTCACCGATGTCGAGCAGGACCGACGAGCCCTTACCCGCATGCGGATTCTCCTCGGCGTTCGCGAGCGGCTTGGTCATGACGCGGCCGGGACGCCCGGCTTCGACTGGTATCCCCCGCCCGGCGTCCCGAGGTAGGGGAACACCTTCAGATAGTCGGAGTTCGTGTTCGACGTACCGTCCTGAACGGCCGACGCGGCCCCATCAGGCTTGTACGACGGATCGACCAGCGGGATCGTCAATCCGGCGACCGCGCGAATCTCAACCGTGACGACATCGTCGAAAACCCTGCGTCCGTTGGGGAATCCGGCCGCATCGCCGGCCACCAGACCCAGCGGATTCGGCTTCGCCGCAGGCGGTACGGCGACATTCAGCCGCAGCATGTCGGCCTGAACCGGGCCGGTGTAGTTCTGGAACCCCGGTACGACGCCCTTCGGGATACCGGTCAGCAGGATCGCGGCCAGGTCCGCACGCGGTTTCTTGTACGCCGCCAGATTCGGGAACACGCCCGGGTACAGCGCCGGCAGCAGTCCCGCGAGCTCGGGCTTGGTGACGTACTGCGCGAACCGCTTGTCCTCGTGCGGCGGCCGGCTGTTCCACTTGTCCTTCTCGGCCATCGGCACGATGACCTCGTTGAACAACGGGTTCCCCAGCCGCGAAACCTGCCTGTACGGACCATGCCACACCGGAATGCCCAGGATGTCGTCGAAGATCTTGGACGACTGGCGGCTCGCCGAGGCGTAGACGCCGATGACGGCCTTGGCGTCCATCACATCAGTGGGCTTCTTGCCGTCACGCGTCAGGTCGGTGATCGGGACCTGGAGCGCGATCGTGTGCACATTCGAGCCCTGCAAGCCGTTGACGCCCATCGCGGCGGCCGACGGGATCAGGTGTGCGGCCTGGAACGGACGCAGCGTGCCGAGGTCGAAGATCGATCCCAGGTCGGCGAAGAACCCGTCCGCGCGCTGACCGGCGAACACCTTACGGCTGGTGCCGAACGTGTGGATCGCCTCACCCGCGAGCTTGGCATAGTTCGGCGTACTGCGGATCCCGACATTGACCGGCGGCGCGGCCAGATTGCGGGCCAGAACACGGGAGCGGCCGTTCTCGACCCGGGTCACCGAGTAGTACTGCGGCCGGTTCCAGGTGGTGTCCTTGATCGAGGTGATCGGGCCGGTGTTGTACAGGAAGGTCTTCTTGTTCCGGATCTCGGCGTGGAAGCGGAACTGGTAGCTGATGTCCGCCTTGCCGTCACCTTCGTTGGAGATGTGGATCTGGTAGAGCACGTCGTCGCCGAACTCGTAGAAGTTCGGCCCGCCGAACGGGTTCTGGAACGGGATGAAGTTGGCGATCAACGTCACCGTGTCCGGCTTGTCCGGGCTGACGAACGCGTAGACGTCGGTGTTGTCGGCAACCGGGTCCTTCGAGATCTCCGGGGCTTCGCGGTGCGATGACATCAGGCGGTCCTCACTCCGGCGAGCCGGGTCGCGAGCTCGCGATCGGTGATCAGCACTTCGCGCTCGCCGACCATGATCGCCATCTCGCCCTTCCGCACGTCCTTGACGTGGACGACGAACGACTCCGCGTCCGGCAGATCCGCGGCCTCGAGCTGCGGCGCGGCATCGGCAGGCTGCTCGTCGAAGATCTTCGGTACGGCGAGCGCCCCGGCCGCGGCCACGGTCCCCGCCCCCGCGAACACCAGGAACCCGCGACGTGTTGCGTCACTCATGCTTGTCCTCCCTGCTCATGACCGCCCCGTCGACATCAGGTGCAGATGCGAACCCGTCGCATCTGTTGTGATCTGGATCACAACCACGGTCGCCCTCCATTCGGCGCGGTCCAGCAGGCGGATAGGTCCGAACCCGAAAAACTTCGCACCGCCGCCGGAGCGAGCCGCAGTAAGAGCGCCGTAACCGATCGGCAGGCCTCTTCACCCATCCGTCAGGCCGCCGTGACTCGAAGTAGAGGAGACCGCTCGAACCCTTCTCCACTGGGAGTGACCCTGATGTTGACGCTGGCCTTTATCGGATTGGTGGGCGGGCTGATCACCGGTGTCTCACCCTGTGTCCTGCCGATGCTGCCGATCATCTTCTTCGCCGGCACCGCCGGTAAGAAGGAAACCGTTCCTGCCAAGACCTCCCGAGCCGAGGGCGACGTCCTCGTCGAAGAGGTCGAGATCGCCAAGCCGAAGCGCGATTTCAGGCCACTGAAGATCATCGGCGGGATCGTGGTCAGCTTCAGTCTGTTCACGCTGACCGGATCGGTGATCCTGTCCGCGCTCGGTCTGCCCGACAGCTTCCTGCGCTGGGGCGGCCTGACCATCCTGACGCTGGTCGGCCTCGGCCTGATCTTCCCGGCGCTCGGTCACTGGATCGAGAAGCCGTTCTACCGGCTGCCGAAGATCAACAAGAACAACAACGGCGCCTTCGTCCTCGGTCTCGGGCTCGGCACTCTGTACGTCCCGTGCGCGGGACCGGTGCTGGCCGCCATCACCGTGGCCGGTGCCACCGGCAACGTTGGCTGGCGGACCGTCGTACTGACGGTGTCGTTCGCGATCGGTGCGGCGCTGCCGCTGCTGATCTTCGCGTCGGCCGGTTCGCGGATCTCGCAGCGGGTGAAGGCCTACCGCGATCACCAGAAGGGCTTCCGGATCGGCGGCGGGATCGTGATGATCCTGCTCGCGATCGCGCTGGCCTTCAACATCACCGACGTGATCCAGCGCTCGCTGCCGTCGTACACGAGTGGTCTCGAGAAGAAGGTCGCCGAGAACAAGACGGTTCAGGGGGTGCTCGCTCCGGCGCTTGGTCAGGGTGGGCAGGAGCTGGCGAAGTGCACGCCGGGTGCGGCCGAGCTGGCGATGTGTGGTACGGCGCCGGAGTTCACCGGGACGCAGAAGTGGTTCAACACCCCCGGCGACAAGCCGGCCACCCTGGCTGAGCTCAAGGGCAAGGTCGTCCTGGTCGACTTCTGGGCCTACTCCTGCATCAACTGCCAGCGCGCCACCCCGCACCTGCTCGCCTGGAACAAGGCGTACAAGTCGCTCGGGCTGGAGATCGTCGGCATCCACTCGCCGGAGTTCGCGTTCGAGAAGAGCGCCGGCAACCTCGACGCCGCCATCCGCAAGGAAGGCATCACCTATCCGGTCGGCCAGGACAACAACCTGGCGACGTGGACGGAGTACCGCAACCAGTACTGGCCGGCCAAATACCTCGTCGACGCCACCGGCACTGTCCGCTCGATCAAGTTCGGTGAGGGTAGCTACGACCAGACCGAGAACCAGATCCGCCAGCTGCTCAAGGACGCGAACCCCAACGTCCAGCTCCCGGCTCCGGTCGATGGCACGGTGAAGGCCGACTCGATCGGCGCTGCTGGAACCACGCCCGAGACCTACTTGGGCTACTCGCGTTCGGCGAACCTGCAAGGCACCGGCAAGCTCACCCCGAACAAGACCGTTGCCTTCGGCCTCAACCCCGAACAGCCCAATGACACGTTCAGTCTCGGCGGCAACTGGGCCGTCGGTACCCAAAGCGTCACCTCCACCAAGGGCTCACAGGCTCGCCTGAACTTCAACGCCGCGAAGGTCTTCCACGTCCTGTCCGGCGAAGGCACCGTCACGGTCTCGATCCCCGGCGAGCCCGACAAGACCATCAAGGTCTCCGGTACGCCGAACGCCTACCAACTGGTCGACAAGACCGTCCAGGAACGCAAAACGATGACGCTGACCTACTCCGCCGGAGTTTCGGCCTTCACCTTCAGCTTCGGCTGAGCCGGCCTGCCCAGTAAGGGCACTTCCGACTGCAGGCCGGTCCGTGACCAACCCCTTCCGGGCCGGTCTGCATCCCACCTCCACCAGCAGCAGAAAGACGTCTCATGAGTGAGTCCGAAGTCCGCAACGTCCTCATCATCGGCTCCGGCCCAGCCGGATACACAGCAGCGGTCTACGCGGCCCGCGCCCAGTTGACGCCGCTGGTCTTCGAAGGCTCCGTCACCGCGGGCGGCGCGCTGATGACCACCACCGAGGTCGAGAACTACCCCGGCTTCGCCGAAGGCATCATGGGCCCGGCGCTGATGGAGCAGATGCGCACCCAGGCCGAACGCTTCGGTGCCGAACTGGTCGCCGACGACATCGTCGAGGTCGACCTGACCGGCGACCTCAAGACGGTCACCGACTCAGCCGGTACGACGCATCGCGCCAGGGCGGTGATCTTGTCGATGGGCTCGGGCTACCGCAAGCTCGGCCTCCCGGACGAGGACCGGCTGTCGGGCCACGGCGTTTCCTGGTGTGCGACCTGCGACGGCTTCTTCTTCCGCACCCACGAGATCGCCGTCGTCGGTGGTGGCGACACCGCCATCGAGGAGGCCACCTTCCTCACCCGGTTCGCCGACAAGGTGACCATCGTGCACCGCCGCGACGAACTGCGCGCCTCGAAGATCATGGCCGACCGGGCGCACGCGAACGACAAGATCGAGTTCGCCTGGAACTCCGCGATCTCCGAGATCCACGGCCACGACAAGCTCACCGGCGTCACACTGACCGACACCGTCACCGGCCAGACCCGCGGACTGCCGGTCACTGGCCTGTTCATCGCGATCGGCCACGACCCACGCTCCGAACTGGTCAAAGGCCAGGTCCACCTGGACGACGAAGGCTACGTACTCGTCCAGCCGGACAGCACCCGGACCAACCTGCCCGGCGTCTTCGCCGCGGGCGACCTGGTGGACCACACCTACCGCCAGGCCATCACCGCCGCCGGCACCGGCTGTTCGGCAGCCCTGGACGCCGAACGCTTCCTGGCCGACCTCGACTACCTCGCGACAACCAGCCAGACCATCCCTGCCTGACCCCCACCTCAAGGACCTGATCATGAGCGAAAAGATGAACGATGTCACCGACGCCGACTTCGACGCGACCGTGCTGAAGAGCGACAGACCAGTCGTCGTCGACTTCTGGGCCGAGTGGTGTGGCCCTTGCAAGCAGGTCACGCCGATCCTCGAGGCGCTCGCCGGCGAGCATGGCGACAGGGTGACGTTCCTGAAGCTGAACATCGACGAGAACCCCGCCACCCCAGGCATGTACGGCGTCATCAGCATCCCGACGATCAACGTCTACGTGAACGGCGAACTGGCCAAGTCCATCGTCGGCGCCAAGCCCAAGGCAGCCCTCCTGAAGGACCTCGCCCCGTTCGCCGATCTCGACACCTGAGTTGCCGTCGGCACCTGTTGCCCTTCGCAACGTCCGCCGACGAATCCCCAAGAGATAAAGCGTTTGACCTATCCCGGACGGCCGCCGCTCCGAAGTAGACAGGTAAGCAAGAACCCTCCCAACGCACCAAGGAGACACCATGGACTACCACAGCGGCCTCAACATCGTCATCGGCCTGTACGTCGAGATCAGCTCCCGCTGGAGCGGTCACGGCGGCTGGAGCCACGGCCTGCTCGGCCTGTTCAACTGATCTACCGCCTTTGACGGTCCGTCGCGTGCGCACGCGACGGACCTTTTGCATCAGTCCTGAGCGTCGGTGTGCTCTGGCAGACCGCGCGCCGGTACGACGCCGTGCGCGCGACTGGTTGACTTCGCCGCCTCCGCGACTGCCTGCTTCCGCTCGGGATCGTCTGACACCATCAACAACGGCGGGACGCAGTACGGCGTACCGGCGTACCTTCCCGAAGGGTGCGGCGGTCGAAACTCTCTAGCCGCCGTCACCGCGTCAGGCGGCAGCGGTGGTGAGAGTCGCGTACGGCGCCAGCAGGTCGCCCGGCGGCGGTTCGAGGAGCCGAATGGCGGTGCCGGTGCGGTCCGCGAAAACGGCGTACCGGCCTAGCGGGCTGTCGGCGGGAGCGAGGAGCCAGTCGAGGTCGCGGTGCTCCTCGAAGAAGGTGGTGAGATCGCCGACGTCGTACACGCCACCGGCACCGAGGGCGGCCTCGGCGGGGTCGCGCATCAGGGCGATCGTGGGGGTGTTGGTGCCGGCGGGACTGAGCAGAGCGGTGTCGTCGCCGGGCCACGCCGAGGGTTCCAGGCCGAGGGTTCGGTAGTAGTCCACGCTGGCGTCGAGGTGTTCGACCGGACGCAGCTCGAACAGCAGTTTCATCGATTCAGCCTCCTGTGGGTGTCGGTGCCGATTCACGAGCGGTTGCGGTCATGGCCCGACTGGCGGGCTTCGTCGGTCCGTGCGGTGATCTCGGAGATGCGGTCGGCCAGCCGCGGATGGTCTCCGCCGAGCTGGTGACCTGCGGCCGCCAATGGCGCGAGCAACGCGGCGGAATCGTCGTCGGAGAGCGCGTCGTGCACGGCGTCGACACTGGCCTGCTGGGCTCCTGGCGCCAGGCCGTCGAGGGCCGCGACCTGGCCGGCGAGCCGACGCAGGTCGGCGGAGTTCGCGCGAGCCCAGACGGTCACTGCCCGGTCCCCCGCGCGCTGATCACGTGCTGCCTGCACTCGCTGTTCACGATTCAGTCCGGGCTCGGCTGCGTTCGGAGCGAGCCGGAGATAGCGACGCTCGGCCGCCTGCCGGCTGGCCAGGCCGAGAGCTGAGGCGAGTTGTGCCCAGCTGACTCCGGCAGCTCGGGCGGCGGCGATCAGCTGTGGCTCCCAGGCGTCCAACTGCTCCCGCAGAACACGCAGCTGTGCCAAGGCGGCAAGCATGGCAGCGTTCTCCGCTCCATCTGGCGCGGAGGGACACTGCGCCAGTACGTCGGTCAGCTTCTGCAACGCCGTCACCGGCGCCGGTCCGTCGTTTCGTGCCACTGGTGCTCCTCGGTCCGGCGCCGGTTCGCGGGTCAGGCGTCGAGTTGCTGGGTGTCTGTGACGGTCTGGCCGTCGATGGTCGTGGGCGGTGCGCTGTCGATGGTGATCCGGCGCGGCTTGGCCCGCGCCGCGACCGGGATCTTCACGGTCAGTACGCCGTTCTCGTACGCCGCGCTGATGCGGTCGGCGTCGAGGGTGTCGCCGAGGAAGAGCTGCCGCGAGAAGATCCCCAGCGGGCGCTCCGCGATCTGCATCTCGGTGCCTTCGGCAACGGCATCCGGCCGGCGCTCGGCCTTCACCGTCAGCACGTTGCGCTCGACGTCCAGGTCGATCGCGTCCGGACTCACCCCCGGCAGATCGAACACGATCACGTAGTCGTCCCCAGCACGGTAGGCGTCCATCGGCATCGAGGCCGGCCGGGACCAGGTGCCCGGCGTCGCGGCCCCGCTCAACTGCTGGGCCAGCCGGTCGAACTCCCGGAACGGGTCGGTGCGCATCAACATCATCCACCTCCAGAATCGTCGACAAGCTCTGTCAACACGCCCCACTGTTATAACGCGTCATCACTCCGTTGACAAGTGCCTAGTCATCAATCCGTTGACGAAATTCCGCCGGACATCGCTGTTACTGGGACCACGTCCGCGAGCGCGCAACGTCCGAAAACACGCCGACCACGTACTGCGAGCATTCGGACGCAACGACACCCCGCGCTGCCCGATCCGCTCAAGGAGATTCCGGCCGGGTACCGCACGAGGTATGACCACGTCTGTTTGGCTCGCTACCGCCGATCTGCCGCAGTACGACGCGCTCGCCTCCGATCTGAGGTCCGAGGTCCTTGTCGTGGGCGGCGGCATCATCGGGCTGACCACAGCCCTCGAACTGCAACTGGAAGGGGCCGACGTCGTACTCCTCGAGGCCGACCGGATCGGCGCTCGGACCAGCGGGAACACGACCGGCAAGGTCACCTCACAGCACGGAGCGATCTACGCCGCACTGGCCGACAGACACGGCCTGGAGACGGCTGGTCAGTACGCGGCCGCGAATCAAGCCGGCGTCGAGCGCGTCGCGCAACTCGTCGACCGGTTCGCCATCGACTGCGAGTTCACCCGTACGCCGGCCTTCGTCTACGCCACCGATGACACCGACCTGCGGCAAGAAGCCGACGTTGCGGCGAAACTCGGCCTGCCCGCGCACTACGCCGATCCCGCCGAGCTGGGACTACCGCTCACGGCCACCGGGCTGGTCCGCTTCGACGACCAGGTGCAGCTGCATCCCAGCCAGTACCTCGCCGGTCTCGCGCGTGCCTTCACCCAGGCCGGCGGACGAATCTTCGAAAACACCCGCGTGACGGCACTCACCGCCGACGGCGACGACATCACGGCAGAAACTGAGCCGGGCGCCGTCGTCCGCGCCGAACAGGCGATCGTCGCGACCCTGCTGCCCATCGGAATCCTCGGCGGGTACTTTGCCCGGACCCGACCCCAGCAGTCTCACGGCATCGCCGTCCGCCTGCCCGTCCCGGCTCCGGCCGGTCTGGCGATCTCGGCCAACGGCCCGACCCGCTCGACCCGGCCCTGGCCGGGCGGCGGTCCGAACGGGCTGATCATCGTCGGCAGCGATCACGAGGTCGGCGACCAGACCGACACCGACGCCGCCTACCGCGCCCTGATCGACTGGGCGAGCTCGCTGTGGGACCACCGCCTGGAGCCCGAATACCGATGGTCGGCCCACGACTACAGCACCCCGGACCAGCTCCCCTACGTCGGCAAGGCGCCAGGTTCGCCGATCCTCGTTGCCACCGGCATGCACAAATGGGGACTCAGCAACGGAACCGTTGCCGCTGGCATCCTTCGCGACCTCGTCCTCGACCGCACCAACTCCTTCACCACCCTGTACGACGCCGGCCGGATCGGCGACGCGCACGCCGTCGCAAGCCTGGTGAAAGACAACCTCAAGGTGGGCAAGGAGTTCGCCGCCGGTCACCTCCGCCGCCTGCTAGGTGGCGGACTGGATCACCTGGAGGTCGGCGAAGGCGGCCTGTACGACGTCGACGGGCAAACCGTCGGCGCCTACTGCGACCGCGACGGCCACCTGCACACCGTCGTACCGGTGTGCACCCACCTAGGGTGCCCACTGCGCTGGAACCAAGGCGACACGACCTGGGACTGCAACTGCCACGGATCCCGCTTCACCCCCGACGGCACCGTCCTCGACGGCCCCGCCACCACCCCACTGGCCAAACCCGAGCACCGATAACCGGAAGACGGCGCCGGTAGAAGCTCTGCATGGATTACGGGGTGAGGAGGACTTTGACGGCGCCGTCGCGCTTGGCCTGGAACATCTCGTACGCCGCCGGTCCGTCGGCCAGCGAGAGCCGATGAGTGGCGAACGAATCCACCTTCAACGGGTCGTCATCGCCAAGCAACGGCAGGATGTCGTCACTCCAGCGCCGGACATTCGCCTGCCCCATCCGCAACTGGATCTGCTTGTCGAAGATCGTCAGCATCGGCAACGGATCGGCCATACCACCGTAGACACCGATCAACGAGATCGTGCCACCACGCCGTACGGCGTCGATCGCGAGCAGGAACGCGGCGAGCCGATCCACGCCGACCTTCTGCATGAACGGACGCTGGATCGCATCGGGCAGCAAGCCAGCCGCCTGCTGGGCGAACTTCGCACCCGGCGAACCGTGCGCTTCCATGCCCACGGCATCGATCACCGAGTCCGGTCCGCGCCCGTCGGTCAGGTTCCGGATCGCGTCCGCCACGTCATCGTCGTACTCGAGGGTCTCGACGCCGTACAGCCGCGCTCGCTCCAGCCGCTCCGGGACGAGGTCGACGCCGATCACCCGGTGACCGCGGTGCAGCGCGACGCGGCATGCCATGTCGCCGATCGGCCCAAGACCCAGTACGGCGACTGTTCCGCCCGCCGGGATCCCGGCGTACTCGACCGCCTGCCAGGCCGTCGGAAGCACGTCGGACAGGTACACGAACCGGTCGTCCGGCGGACCATGCGGCACCTTGATCGGCCCGTACTGCGCCTGCGGAACCCGCAGGTACTCGGCCTGCCCGCCAGGGACTTGCCCATAGAGCTTGGTGTAGCCGAACAGCGCCGCGCCCATGCCCTGGTCGCGCACCTGCGTGGTCTCACATTGCGTCTGCAGGCCCTGGTCGCACATGAAACACGAGCCGCACGCAATCTGGAACGGTACGACGACGCGGTCGCCGACCCTCAGGTTCGTCACCTCGGAGCCGGTCTCCTCGACGATCCCGATCACCTCGTGACCGAGCACGTCACCCGCGTCCAGGAACGGCCCCATCACCTCGTACAGATGCAGATCCGAACCACAGATACCACTCGACGTCACCTTGATGATCGCGTCCGTCGGCTGCTCGATCCGCGGATCCGGCACCTCGCCGTACTCGATCTTCCGCTTGCCCTGCCAGGTCAATGCCTTCACGACGCTGCTCCTCGGATCGCTGAGCCGCACCGGTACCCGGTGACATTCCTGGGTACCGGCCCAGCACCCAACGGACCCGGAGGTCTGCCATGCCAGCGAAACTCGTCGCCACCGTTCTCGGTACGCCGGATCCCCCGGCGCTGGCCGTCTTCTACCGCGATCTGCTGGGCTGGCCGATCACCAGCAGCGACCGGACCTGGGCCCGGCTTCGCCATCCCGACGACGACCGCCCCGGCCTCAGCTTCCAGCTCGAGACCGACCACACTCCACCGGTCTGGCCCCAGCAACCCGGCGACCAACAGATGCAGGCGCACCTCGACGTACAGGTCGACGACCTGGAGGCCGAAACCGCTCGCGCGGTCAGCCTCGGCGCGACCGTGGAGGACCACCAGCCCCAACCCGACGGCGTACGGGTCATCCGCGACCCACACGGCCACGTGTTATGCCTGTTCCTCCCAGGCTTCTAGGCGCCAGACGAAGGCCGGTTTGGGGAGGATGGTGGACCGATTCGGGGGGCAAACCCTCCCCAGACCGCCTTCCAGGCCGGGCCAACTCTCCCCAAACCCCGCCCGACCGCTCACAACGTCCGAAAAACCGGAGACGGGCCCTCCGGACGTTCGGACGCTAACGCAGGACCGGGGCTAACGTCCGAAGAACCGGAGACGGGCCCTCCGGACGTTCGGACGTTAGCGCCGGGGGCGGGCGCGGCCCGCCGACTAGCCGGGCTTGAGGATCAGTCCCCTGTTTCGGCGTTGGGTGCGTGCACAGGCTTGGACTGCGACGACGAACGCTGCCGCAGGTAGACACGGTGATCGCGGGCCCACCGCATCGAAACACCACCGTTCAACTCGATCCCGACGAACCCGCTCTTTGCCGACCTTATCGCTTGACGTGACGCTCAGTGAGCATGACCTGGCGGAGAGCTTGGTGAGCCTGATCTTGATCGATCGCCTTCCGGGACGAGCGATGTTGGGGAAGTATGGCCCCATGATCACGTCGGCCGCACTGTGACCTCCGGGTTCGAGGGCGCTGGGGAGCCTACGCCTTCCCTCAGCCTGGTCGGCGGCGTGTCCGCAGACCGATTCGCTCAGCTGGCCGTCGAACTCCACGACTCAGACGGCGTTGACGAAACCGTCCAGGCCGTCGTCGAGTTCGCCCTGCAGGCTCTCGACTGCTCGCACGCCGGCGTCGCGCTGGTGACGCGCGGCGGCCGCCTGGAGATTCCGGCCGTGACGGATCCCGTGGTCGCGGACATCTACGAGCTGCAGATCCGCTGCAACACCGGGCCTTTGGCGGAATCAATGCGCCACCGTACGACGGTCGCCGTCGGCGACACCGCCGCTGATGAGCGCTGGCCGGACTGGTCCGCTCAGGTGCTGCGGTTGGGTGTCCGCAGCGTGTTCGACGTGCCGCTGGCGACATCGGCCGGCACCGTCGGCGTACTAGGTCTCTACAGTGCGCAACCGAACGCGTTCGGGCCTGACGACGAGGCAATCGCGCAGATCCTCGCCCGGCACGCTTCGGTGGCGGTTGCCACCGCCCGGCACGAAGAGACGATGGCTGTCGCGATCGACGCCCGCAAGCTGGTCGGCCAAGCGATGGGCATTCTGATGGAGCGCCATGACATCGATTCCGACCGCGCCTTCGCCGTCCTGAAGCGCTACTCCCAAGACACCAACACCAAACTGCGCGACGTCGCCCAGCAACTCATCGACACCCGCAAACTCCCCGGCTGATCGCTAGTCACCCGTCAAGAAAGCACGCAAGCTGTCAGCCAGCTCTTCTGGGGCGTTCTCGGCGATGTGGTGGGTGGAGTCGATCCCGTGCCCGACGATCTGCGGGCACCACGGTCGCCAGATCGCCAGCGGATCGCCGTACAGCTCTTCCATGTCGTCGCGCGTCGACCACAACATCATGGCCTGGCAGGTGATCTGCCGACCGGCAGCGCGGTCCTCCTCGTCGTGGCGGCGGTCGATGCCGACGCCGGCGCGGTAGTCCTCCAGCATCGCGTGAACCGTCGTGGGATCCCGGATCGCGGCCAGGAAGTCGGCGTGATTCTCGGCCCCGAGCCGGCCGGGGCCGTTGCTGGTCCACGCGTTGTACCACGTTTCGGGATCCGCACAGATCACCCGCTCGGCCGGCTTCGCGGTCTGCGCGAAGAACCACCAATGCCACCAGGCCGCCGCGAACTTCGCGTCACACCGCTCGAGCGCCTCGACCGTCGGGATCCCGTCCATGACGACCAGCCTGGTCACCCGATCCGGATGGTCGAGCGCCGTACGGTAGGCGACCCGCATCCCGCGGTCATGCCCCACCACCGCGAACCGTCGATGCCCCAGCAGCTCCATCAGGCCCACCACGTCGCCCGCCATCGCACGGCCCGAGTACGGCGTGTGCTCGGCATCGGTCAGCGGTTTCGCGGAACCGCCGTACCCGCGCAGATCCGGACAGACCACGGTGAAGCCGGCAGCTACGAGGCGCGGCGCGACGGCGTACCAGGTCGTGTGCGTCCGTGGATGACCATGCAGCAGCACGACTGCAGGACCCGATCCGCCGTGTCGCACGCGGATCCGCACACCCGCGACATCCATCTCTTCCAGAACGAACCCGTCGAACATCTATCCGCCTCCAGAAGGCCGGTCGTGGACGGGTGTGATCGAAGGTCTTGGGCATCGGGCCGTTCAACAGCGCGCGGGTCCAACGGCAGCGCCGTGACGCTGAGGGCGACGCAGCGCTCAGCCGTAGCGTGCCAACTGTTCGAGCGGCTGAAGATCCGCGCGCAGGGTCGTCAACTCGACGGCCTCATTGGTGATCCGGGCGATGCCGGCCCACGGCAGATACCAGACCTCACCCAGCCTCCTGTGCACCAAGGCTCGGAGCAGCGCAGGGCCGACGTGACGCTCATACCCCAACAGCTGTGTCGCCCGCCGCTCCACGACAATCAGGCCGTCCACCCGCAACGCCGCCTGGGCGGCACCCGGTGCCAGCGGGCCGTCCTGAACCAATCGGACGTCCGCGACACCACCGACGCGCTGACCGTCGCCGTCGAGCACAGGCCGGCCGAGCAGCTCATTCAGGCGCATGGCCGGCTCCGGGGATGTGGTCGATGATGTGCTTGTTCGCCCAGTCGTCACCGCTGGTCAGGTTCAACTCTCCGGGCACGATCTTGACCGCGGTGTCGATCTCCATCACCTGTACGGCGGGGATGCGCACCCGCCCGGAGATGAGTGCCGACACGACCGGCGGATCGGCGTCCAGATCCAGCTCGACGTCGTCGACCTTGCCCAGCAACGCTCCCGACGCCTGGTCGATCAGCTGCCGATCCAGTAGATGCAACTGCGCGTGCAGCACCTTGCCAGCCACTGTCACCGCCCCGCTTTCGTGATGATCATCAAGGGAATCGCCGCGATCGATGCCACCAGCAACAAGGCGAGATAGATCAGTCCGAGGAAGTTCCGCACCTTGCCGTTGACCTGGTCGCGCATGTAGTCGGGGTCGTTGGCAATGATCAGGATCGGCAGATACGTCAGCGGCAGTGCCATCGCGGCGAACACCACCGAGTACTCAGTCACCAGCACCGGATCGACCATCGTCATCAAGGTCAGGATCGCCAGCAGCAAGCAGACGATCATCACCACATGGAACCGCGACGCCTGCCGCGGCCGGACGAACTTGCCCCACTGCCAGCCGAAGTACTGCGCGATCGTGTACCCCGACGACAGCGACGTCTCCAGAGCCGCGCCGAAGGTCGCCGCGAACACGCCGATCAGCACGATCGCGAGCCCGAGCTTGCCGAAGGCAACCGCTACCGGCAGCGCCACCTGGCCGAGTGTCTCGACCTTGATGCCGACAGGCAGGTACAGCACCGCCGCGCACCCGGCGATCGCCAGCGACAGCAGTCCGCCGAGCGGGAACCCGATGAACACGTTCGATCGCTCGGTGGACAGGTCGCGCCTGGTCCACTTCTCCTCGACGCCCCCGGACGAGAAGAAGAACACCTCGTACGGCGTCATCGCCGCACCGAACAGCGCGATCGCGTAGTACGCATACGTCGCCCACGTCTCGTGACCGGTCGGGTGCGGGTTCGTCGCCTGGTGGACGAGCTGGCCCCAATCAGGACCCAGTTTCCAGAGGGCTACGGCGAAGATGATCAGCAGCAGCCCCATCAACCCGAAGACCGTCTCCAGCTTCGAGAACCTGACCCGCCAGATGACCAGCCAAACAGCCAGCGCGGCCAGCGGTACCCACAGCAGGTAGTTCACGCCCGTCGCCAACTCGAAGGCGAGCGCGACGCCGCCGATCTCCGCGATCAGCGTCAGCAAGGTGACCAGGAACGACGCGATGAGCGTGAACAACCCGGTACGACGGCCGAGGCGTTCCCGGATGAGGTCGAACACGGGCCGTCCCGACACCGCGACCACGCGCCCGGACATGTCGGCGTACAGGCAGATCCCGATCACGCCGACCACCACGACCCAACTCAGCCGCATCCCGAACCGCGCGCCGACCAGGGCGTTGGTGACCAGGTCGCCGATGTCGACGAAGCCGCCGATCGCGGTGAGGATGCCGAGACTGACGGCGAGGATCTTCTTCACTTCGCGGTCTCCCCGAGCTGCCGCAGACCCTCTGTGGTGTCGGCCAGCTTCCGCACCAGCTTGGCCACCCCGTCGCGGTCTCCGTTCACCAACGCGATCCGCAGGTCGGTCACGGTGCCGTCGGCGTCGTCCAGCGTCTTGGAGACCTGCTCGTAGGTCTTTCGGGATTCCGGCGACTCGGGTTGCTGCTGGCCGAACGTACTCACGGCCTTACCCATCGACTTCTCCGCCTCGTCAACGAGCTGGGTGGCAGGCTGGGACCAGAGCTTGTGATCAAGAAACGACTGACCAGCCACCCGCGCAGCGCCAGCTGCCGAGGCCGCATCCCGAGCCGCCCTGGCACCCTCCGACCGCAACTGCTGATCCGCGTCACCACACCCGGCGGCAGCCGTGAGGATCAGGCAACCCGCCGCGCACCAGCCAATCAGTCGCCGCACCCTGATCTCCTGTCTGTTCGGCCGTACTGCACCGCCGGTACCCCCCAACTGCAGGCCACATGCGTCATCGCCTGCCCAACCGGCGTCGGGCATCGCGTCCGGGTATCACCGGCCGTACGGCGGCCGCTGCGCCGGTTGCAGGGTGATGCCGGCCTGGGCTGCCTTCTGCTGCACCGCAGCCTGCGGACGACCAAGCCTGATGCCGATCACGCACGGCGGGATATTCGAAGCGGCGAACTCACCCAGGCGAGCAAGTTCCTTCTCCGTCCACGGCTTTTCCGCGTTACTGACGGACTGCGGCAACACCATCGATCTCACTTCCTTCCTTGAGCGTCTCCCCCACCCTGTGCCCACCAACGGCCGCTCGAAAGCCCGGTGTACGACGCGGCGACGGCGGACCGCGGCCAGTCGTCGGACCGCGAGCCGCCGCAGGGTTTGCCCTGCGGAGCAGTTGGCCGTCTGCGACCGAACTGTGGCTCGACCGGTGGAGACCCAACCAAATGGACGCGCACCGGCTTCATACCGGAGAAGTTTGTCTTCACTGCCGCGAGTGAACCTCCCAGGCCCCGTCAACCATCTCGACCAACCGAGCCACCACGCTCTCCTAGCGGCGGGGAGCCTCGTAGATCAGCTTGAACCGATCGAATTCGTCAGGCCACGGAGCCTCCTCGGGCAGCACCGGACCCAACCCCTCGAACACCCGCCTGACAGCATCGCCCTCGTACTCGGCCAACCGCGAGGTTGCCTGCAACACCGCGCCACCCGACGGTAGCGCCGTGATGTCGTGAAACGCCCCGCTGCTGCGCAGAGTTCCGATACCGCCCAACCGCTCCAGCACACCCGACGACGTCACCGTCACCCACGAATACCCACGTAACTCCGAGTCGGCCAACGGCAACGTCTGCTCCGGGAAGCGAGCACTCATCGCCTCCAGCGGAGTCCTCGTTGCGCCCGCGCCGAACGAGTCATCCGCAAGATAGCCGAACACCGGCGGCCACTTCTCGGCCTCAGCCCGCAAGAACGCCGACCAGACCTCGGCCGTCTCGTCCGGAATCGGCGGCGTACGGCGGTCACCGACGACATAGCGCGCCGACAAGCTCAACCACTGCGGCGCAGTCCGCAACCGATACGCCGACAAGGTCAGGCTGGGCAGACCTGCGTGCCCAAAATCGTTCAGCGTCGAAAACTTTGCTGACATCTCGATGGACAGCCCCGGACTCAACGACAGAAACCGCGACCAGTTCTTCGGCGTCCACGGTCGCAGCGAGGTACCGACCTTCCGGCTCCTCTGCTCAAGGATCAGCAGAGAGCACCACCGTGAACCGACAGGGCCGAACGGACCGCCTGCACGATCCCGCAGGCCCGCCGAAGGCAGCCCACCAGCAGGGAACTCGCGAACAAACTCACCCCCAAACGCCTCCGTCGCCGCAACAAACCACGACTCGACCCGCTGACCGACCTCTGAGCTGTCCGGCGGCATGCAGTAGTTCAGCTCCAGCTCCAACCCCCGTGCCGCGCTCAACCGAATCTCTTCGACGCGATCCGCCATAGTCACGAAAGACTCCCACCTGTCAGCAGATTCACCGGATTCAATACCGCCAACCGGCTGAGTCGGGGCTACAGCTTCATCCCCGAGCGATGCAAGTCGACGAGATGGGGGTCCTGCTCGGCGAGCCGGTCCTCGAATACGTCCCACCCTCGGCTCGCGATGAAGTCCGCCTCACCCGTGGTGATTGGCACCAACCATGCCACGACGACGTCGCCATCGGTGCCAGCGAACGTGGCAAACTCGTCAGGAAAATAGACCGGCATCGTCACGTACAACGCCGTCAAGTGCGACGTGGGCACGATGGAATCTGCCGGACCGATCACGTCACCTCGCAACAGCGGACGGTGTCCCGCGAGAGCCATTGAGCCTACTTGGAGAAGCAGCGACGCCACTTGGTCTGGCGCCACCGACTCCGCCGCCAGCATCAAAAGCTCTTGACGGATCGTGCGCCCCGACGTTGAAGACAACAACGGGTGGCGACTCAGGCCAAGCGTTGCGTATCCCACCGAATCGGCGTCAGACCCACCGGAGAACCGGACGATCTGAAAGGGCATCTCGGCCCCATCCGGGTCAAGCGCCCAACCTGCCTGAATCGGTCCGAGAACACGCTCAGATGGCCTCGACGAGTTGGTGGATCGACACCCACTCCTCCTCGTCCAACTCCAGCTCGTACAGCCAGGGCTGGTGCCGTAAGACGTGCGACATCAGCCGGCTCAGGTCAGCGTCAGTCGTACTCGATCAAGTCCTCCACTGCCTGACGTAGCCACGCATAAAAGTTGTCGAACTCTGCCTGCTGTTCCCAGCCCGGTGACGCGAAGTCATGGACGATCGACACCCGGCCGGGTCGATCGATGTCCCAGCAGGCAACGTCGTCGTCGTCGATCCGGCGAGCGAACGGGACCAGCGTCCGTGTCGGGTAACGCTTACCCAGACCCTCAAGCAGCAGGGCAAGTTCTTCGGCTTCGACGATCCGCCACGGCTCCAGATCTGTCAGCCCGAGCTCCACGACCCGAATGAATTGGCGAGGGTACTCAAATCCGTCGGGCAGGTCAGCCGGGGTCAGCAGGCTAGCCATCAGTTCCCTCCATATCCGGTCCAGGGCGAACCGTTCGGCCATGCATTACGATAGCCCGCGCTCTGATTGCCAATCCGGTTCGTCGCCGCCTCGCCCCACGTGGTCGACACAACACCAGGGGTGACTTACCTGCAGAAATGGCTACTGTGTTGGATCCGTGAAGATCTCGCGCAGGGTTGGGCCCGAGTACTTGACCGCGATTTCTCTCCAAGACGGCTCGAACAAATAATCGAGCACTCGGATCGAAATTGCATCCTGCAATAGCTGGTCACCTTGTTCAGCCAGAAGATCGGCGAACTGGAAGCAGCGTTCGATCGTAACGAAATCGCGCGCCCGCAGGGCTGGCTCGAAAATACTCCACCAGAAACATTCTGAAATAACTCCGAAAGCCAGAACGCCTCCTTCTCCTGGACGCTTTCGAATCATTTCTTGCACTGATTCTTCCGACTCTGGAAACCATGCCACCAGAAGAGACGGGAGCTGATCATAAGTTATCAAGACATCCGCCCGTCAGTCAGGACACCGTGCACTGCACCCATCCGAACGCCGTTCATCCAGTGTTCATATCGATCAGGAAATTGAGGGCAGGATGCCATACCATGAAAACGGGAGTCAGAACTCTCCAGAAGAGCCTGCACCGAGCCGTTGGCTGAGTAGCGGTACACCTGGAATGCTGGATATGCATCGCCGCTGAGCTCCACATCTGAGGTCTTGCTGTCGATCACGGGACTACCTCAGCAAGAGGAACCTGATGACCTCGGCCAGTTCTGTCGTGTTCGCCCCGTCTACTCGACCGCGTCGTCATCGGCAAGCCAGCTCAACCCCTTTGCGGCCTTGGTGGCTGCTCGGACACTCGCGGTCGAACCGTCATCACACCGCGAGGTGCACTTCACCGTGACAGCGACGAACTGTTTTTGCGTCTTGAAACCGGCGGCCCGGATCGGCTCGCTGTCCTGTGTCTTGGTGTCGACGACTTCGGTGAGAAGGCGACTCCGGTCAAGCGCCGGACGGGCTGCGTCGCCCAGGTTCTGGACGTCGCTGTCCAGCAGTTCGCGCAACAGCGGCAGGTCTTCGTTTTCGACAGCCCCATGAGCAGATGTCATCTCGATCTCCTATTACCCGTAGCCATTTGAGAACAACACCCGGAGACGCCCGCAGAGAATGACCTCGCCCGGCGAACCCGATCCCGTCGTCGACGGCACCTGTCAACCCTGACAGCACCTTGCCAGATCGCGGCAAGGGGCGCGACACGGAAACGCAGCGGCGTTGAAGCGGTAGGGGTTGACGGTGTCAGCGTCTTGGGCGGGGTCGCCGGTGATGGCGTCGTCGCCAGTGGTGCCGATTTTGTCGGGTTGGCCGTAGGCGGTCTAGCGGTACGTCGAGCTGGTCTGTCCACTGGTGGCGCCGGTGAGGGTTTCGGGTCGCTGTGGGGGGCGCCGCCCTAGTAGGACTTCTTCGATGTCGTCGTACCGACCGAGTTAGCGGTGCTGAATCGAAGCCTCGGTACGCGACACCGACAGACCAGCCTGGTACGCCAGGTGCCGCGCCCACCCGGGCTGGTCAGCCTCGTCCTGGAAACGAGGTCCGGCCAGTCAAGGCACGAGACGATAGCGAAACGGCCGGTCGGCAACTGACCCGTCTCACGTCCGTCCGCGAACACGCCGAGGAATGGCTCTCCGCAACTGTGGGTGTCAGCGAGCGGCGTGGGGCGGTGGAGCTCTTGTTAGCCGGGAGGCCTCCTGGGCCCGAAGGCGTCCGAGGCATTGCCAATCTTTGTCACGAGGATGCCTGCCAGCGACTGCAGCACGGCAAGATAAAGCAGCGGCGTATTCAACGAGAGCATGAATAAGACCAGCGGAAATGCCGGCCAAGCCAAACCAAGTACCCAGATCGAGATCGTCGACTTGGGCCACCGGAGCGCAGCGAGATACGTGACGATGCTAGCCAGAAGCGCCGGGGCCGAGATCGCAACAAAAGCTGCCCCGACGTCAACCGCAGAATATAGACGTCGTTCAACGGCATTTGAAGACAAGTGAGCCGGCGACGCCTCGCCGAAGCATAGAGCGAGACCAACGCCTATCAACACCTGGACGCCAATTATCGCCAGGATCCAGTAAATCAGCCCACTGATCTTTGATTTCATCGCACTACCGGAACTCTATTGGTCCAATGTGCACACCGAACGACCCGATTGCTACTTCGGCACCTGCGGCCAACTGCGGGAGTTTCAGGAAGCCCTCTCATCACCCTCCCAGCCATCCGGTCGTCGCGAGTGAGTCCGAACTTGAAGAAGCCCGCGGCCAGCATGATCAGACACAGACCGGCCAAGAGGCCGAAATCGTCAATGTGCCGAATCGCCAGGACCATCAGGAACAGGGCCAGCGCCGCGATAACGGAGACGACCAAGCGAACCATGGCGGTTCTCATGGGCCACCTCGCCTGCGCATGCCCAACAGTATGCCGCCATGACAGTGAAGTTGCCCCCGAGCTGTGGCGGCCTCAGCATCCTGGGCAGCGAGGCGTGTGGCAAACGCTCCGGGAACGAGCGCGACAGTCGAACCAGCCGGACCCCGGGTCTCTTCGGGGCCGGCGTCGCCGATGAGAACCGCTCGAAACGAGCGGTCCGGGTCAGCTCGATGCGCTCGAGAGCCTGCCAACAATCGAGGCGGCCAGGGATCGACGGTCCCAGATTCCGGGCCTCTGGCACCCGCTATACAAACGTCGCTCGTCACGTAGGCGAGTCTCACGAGGCTCTCGGGTCGATCACCTTGACATTCGCTGCGGACAGCGAATCCAGAGTGCGTTGGTCGGCCGTTCGTAGCCGGCAATGAATAAGTCGTACCTCTCGAAGCCGAGGGAGCGAACGTAATACGCCGACGTCTACCAACTCGTCCGCGTTCGAGATCCAGATCTTTTCCAGCTTGCCACCAGCGAGATCCGAGAACAGGATTCGCCGGTGCGGCGGTCCGGGGGGTGCCGACATCAGTTTGACAGTCCGCAGTTCAGCCAGGTTCCGCAAGGGCGCCGAATCCTCGACGGAGTAGTTGATCGACGTGAACTCGGTCAGCGAAACGCAACCGTCGATGCCGGCCAGCGTCCCCTCCTGCCGCCGGCCCTCAAGGTGCACCGACGACAGATGCTCGGCTCCACGCAGCAACTCAAGGTCCGACCCGCGCCATGCACCGAGCCGCAAACGCTCGAGTATCGGCCACTTGTCGCGTACCGCGATCCCAGGCCTGTCGGTCAAGCACAACGCCCGAAGCTGTTCTTGAATCACCTGCGGAACTTTGCCGCGAGACCCCGTAGCGAGAGTCAACGCCTCCAGGGTGCCAATCCGGAACGCGCCCAGATCGTCCTTCACCTTGGCCAGGACATCGAGATAGCGCAGCCCCGGCAGATCCTGCAGAAACCCCAGATCCCGAAGCTTCTCCCCTGCTCCGGCCGTCAGGCTCAACCCGTCAAAGCCCTCTCGCCGATACTTCTCGACAGCGCCTTCCGACCATTGGCCATCGAAGGCGCCATCCCACTGCAAGATCTTGTACTCGCCGCTTTTCATCGCCCCACCAAACTCATGATCCACCAGGAGAATTGATCCGATTGGCCAAGTTGCCGATCCCGCCTTCGTACTTTATCCACTGACTTTCCATCTCGAAGAGATCAGCCGACGTCGCGCCCGGCATCTCCATCCAGTCGAGGCTTTGAACGTCCTTACTCCCATATCCGGCATCGAAAAGCGCCCCGCCCTTCCTGAATGCGGCATGGAACCGGTTGTGGATGTCGCTGGCCTTGCCCACGTTGGGAGCCGGGGCGGAGGCCTACTACGCGGACGAGGCGGCCGTCGGCAGCAAGCAGTTGGTCGCCCGGGTCCAGCTCATCGGCGCGCTGGTATTCGTGCTCCGTGGCGTTCCAGAACGGGTGGTCTTCGGTGGTGGTGAGGACATCGCCGCATCCACTCCGCCGCCAAACCAGCAGGCGGACCACGCCCGTCCAGTCGTCGAGCCTGTTGAGAACACCCACATGAACCTCCGTCAGGCCGTGGTCCGAGATGCTTTCGCCGACTATCACTAGGCCACGCAAGTCCTCCGAGGCACCTTCCGCAGCGGCGGCGCTACGTCCGTTCGCTCCACGAAAGCTTCGATCAGCGAGACCGCGAGCCAGTGCCCTCCAATCTGGGCCATGTGAAGAGCCGAACCTGAGCCACCGGCGAGGGGCGACGCAAGCGGATCCGCACCCCGCGCGAGCAAATATGCCGTGACATCCACATGCAGCGGCTCACCCGTTTGAGTGTGCCCATCAAGCTCGACGTTGATCGCGTGCTGAAGGAGCGTCAGCCCGCCGTCGACCTCGCCGACGTCGACGCCGCTATCAAGCAATTCGCGTAACAGCGGCAAGTCTTCGTTTTCGACAGCAGCAAACCAGCGAGCCCATCCAATGGTTGCCAGATCATGCACCTACCTCAGCAGCAGGGAGCTGATGGCCTCGGCCAGTCCTGTTCTGTTCGTGACGTCAACCTCGATCGCTTCCTCATCAGGAAGCCAACTCGACCCCTTGGCGGCCTTGGTGGCCCCTCGCACACTTACGGTCGGCCCATCGTCACACCGCAGGGTGCACATGGCCGTGCCGGCGACGAACTGTTTCCGCGACTTGAAGCCGGCGGCCCGGATCAGCTCACCGTCCTGTGCCTTCCTGGTGTCGATAGCTTCGGTTAGGACGCCACTCCGATCGAGTGCCGCCGTGGCTGCGTCACCCAGTTCCTGAAGACCAGCATCAACGCCCACCAGTACCTCGTAGGGTCCGCGGACGACCCACATCCCGGCCGGAATCCGCATAAAGGGGTGAACGAGCGGTCCCCGCTTTTGTACACCGCCGCCATCTGTGACTGCATTCAGATACTCCAAAGGTTG
Organism: Kribbella sp. NPDC058245; assembly: GCF_042882005.1. Lineage (NCBI taxonomy): Bacteria > Bacillati > Actinomycetota > Actinomycetes > Propionibacteriales > Kribbellaceae > Kribbella > Kribbella sp. NPDC058245. The sequence continues at coordinate 222,479 of NZ_JBHVWY010000011.1, read as the reverse complement.
ACGGTTACACCCTTTTGACATGCCATAGCCCATAACCTCCTGGATGCTATCGCTTGAGCCAGCAAGGACCTTGGTCCAGGCCTCAGACGTCGGCGTCCACGCGCCGCAGTCAGATAACCCGAGCCCTACGTCAAACTGACCGCCTGGGACGACTTCAGCGGCGGGACCTGGTTCGATTCCGCAGCCACAGACGCAGAGCTGCGATTGAGCGGTACGTCCCACTTCTGCTTGGCAGTTGCCCTCGAATCAGGCCTTGGCAGTTGCACCATCGATCCAACTGACGAAGGCGTCGGTCTCGCCCTGGCCTGCAATGATCCGGTGACCATACATCCCAACGAGCAGGTCGGGATCAACATTGTACTTGGGGTTCGCGACACCTTTGAAGCCCATGATCACGTGCCGCTGGTACGCAAGATCACGCTTCCCTTTGTCGAACATTACCCATTTCAGATGGGGATTCTGCTCGATCATCACGTCCCCCAGGAATAGCCCGATGTCGTTTACCACGGCGTACCAGATCGGTCGAAGTCGACTCACCGCCGGATCGCCCTCGACCTCGCTACGGAACCAATCATTGAGCGCCTGAAGGCCCGCAGAACTCGAGGACAACTCCACACCGTTGTTCTCCAGCAGTCGCCGCAACTCGTCGATGCGTTCCGACTTGGCCGCCATCAGTCGCTGAAACGCAGCCTGCGCCTCGCGCATCGGCAACTCCTTCAGCGGTCCCCAGACCAGGGTCGAAAGGCTTGTAGCCATCCCAGTTCACGCTCACCGAACCACCATCCACGGACTGGAGTTGCGAAGTCGATGTCGCAACCTGAATCGAGACGACCGACCAGCCGCCGAGCATGACCTCCAATACCTCGGCTTGCGCAGTTGCCTTTGAATCAAGCCTTGGCAGCTGCACCATCGACCCAACGGACGAAGGCGCCGGTCTCAGCGCCCTGGCCTGCGATGATCCGATGATCGAGGTCGCTGCCACGACCCCTTGACAGGCCAAGTCCGCCTCGTCGCCAGTACCTGGATCCGCTGCCGCCTTGACCTCGGCGGGGACAAAAACGCCGTTACAAGGGACCGAGACTGTGCGACAGCAGTTCGAGATCTAACACGATCTCCGCGATGCGGCCATCCTTGGTGAGTCCAAGACTGAGATCGTACACGCCGTCTCCCATCCCACATTCAAACATCACAACACTCGCAGTCAAATTTGGATCTTCGAATCGCGCGTAAAGATCTCGACGCATGCAATCAAGAGCATGTGCCCAATGGTTGTCATTCCTCTGCAAGCCACCCAGCCATTGCCGAGCAGAGAAGTCGAAAAACGAGGCAGTGCCGCTGTCCACCGGCACACCCAGCGGAACGGGGTGATCGTCATTTTTCGACATGCGAGCCGGGCGCCAGATGTCCACCGCATCCGGCAAGATCTGGACCTTGGCCGCGCAAATCCGCCTCATTGGCGACGCGATGGCGGGATTCGGTGAGTGCTGCCATGTGGCGACCGACAGGACGACCGAGTAGGAGCCTGGGGAAACTGACGCGGCGACCACTGGACCGTTGTCCACCGCTGGCCGGACGGCTCCCTCACCATCCAAAACCCCACCGGCGAAAACAGTCACCTCCTCCGCACCTACGTCCAAGAATCCGTCGGACTCGCCTACGCCACCACAGCCCATCGATCCCAAGGCGCGCCACCGTCGACACAGCACACCTCGTCGTCACCGACCAGCTCACCCTTCCGCAGCGGCGGCACTATGTCCGTCGCTCCGCGAAGGCCTCGACCAGCGAGACCGCAAGCCAGTGCCCTCCGAGCTGGGCCATGTGAAGAGACCGAACCTGCGCCACCCGCGAGCGGATGCGCACCTCGCGCGAGCAAATACGCCGTGACATCGACATGCAGCGCCTGACTCGTTTGCGTGTACCCGTCGACTTCAACGTCGACCGCAGCATGAGCAGGCGTCATCTAGGTCTCCTATCAGCTCCGACGAACCCGCCATAGTTACAGCGCGACAGGTCGATAGGCCAACGTTCTGTCCACGATCTCCTCAGCACTGGGCTCACGCTCGAACTCACCACGCCACTGGTAGATCAGATCCACAGCCCGCGGGTGCGGCACAGCCGCCGAAAACGCCGCGACATCCCGATCCAACTCCGCATAAGTACCGTAGACGCCAGCAACCAGTCTGCGGACCAGTTCGATCAACTGCCCTCGGTCCACGATTCGATCCACTCCCATCCCCGCCAGCAACGCAGGTAAGGTACAAAAAAAATGTCTCTACGATTCGCCGATATCCTACAAGGTCTCATGGATAACCGCGGCCTATCGTCCCGGGCCGTTAGTCGCGCTTCAGGCCGTGCTGAGTCGACCATCCTGCAACTGACCCACGGAGCAATTCTGCCCTCACCCGAATTAGTACGAGACATCGCACCGGTACTGCAGATTCCCCAGGCCGACCTGCTCGTCATCGCCGGTATTGCAGCACCGCCACCCACCGCCTCCGCCCCCTACCGCAATCCAGCTGAGATCGGCGAACTGGTCTCAATCACCACCTCCCTCTCGGATGAACAGCTTCGGGAATTGATTGACTTAGCCCACCACCTGAAATCAGAGGACCGCAACTAATACATCTCGAAGCTGAAGCCCTTTTCGGCACGCACTCGCGGCGTAGCCGTACGTCGACGTGGCTCGACCTATGGAGATACAACCCAAGCAAGGCGCGCGCCGACGCCATACCGGAGAAGTACTGTATTCACTTGCCGCGGGTGAACCTCCCGGGCCCCGTCACCCTCGACCAAGCCACCAGACACCTCTACCTGCGGGGAGCCTCGTAGATCAGCTTGAACCGATCGAATTCGTCCGGCCACGGAGCCTCCTCGGGCAGCACCGGACCCAGCCCTTCGAACACCCGCCTGACAGCATCGCCCTCGTACTCGGCCAACCGCGAGGTTGCCTGCAAGACCGCGCCACCTGACGGCAAGGCCGTGATGTCGTGAAACGCCCCGCCGCTGCGCAGAGTTTCGATACCGCCCAGCCGTTCCAGCACACCCGACGATGTCACCGTCACCCAGGAATATCCACGCACTTCCGAGTCGGCCAACGGCAATGTCTGCTCCGGGAAGCGAGCACTCATCGCCTCCAGCGGAGTCCTCGTTCCGCCCGCGGCGAACGAGTCATCCGCAAGATAGCCGAACACCGGCGGCCACCTCTCGGCCTCAGCCCGCAAGAACGCTGACCAGACCTCGGCCGTCTCGTCCGGAATCGGCGGCGTACGAAGGTCACCGACGACATAGCGCGCCGACAAGTTCAACCACTGCTGCGCAGTCCGCAGCCGATACGCCGAGAGGGTGAGGCTGGGCTTACCTGCGTGCCCAAAACCGTTCAGCGTCGAAAACTTCGCTGACATCTCGAAGGACGGACCCGAACTCAGCGACAGAAACCGCGCCCAGTTCTTCGGCGTCCACGGTCGCAGCGAGGTACCGACTTTCCGGTTCCTCTGCTCGAGGATCAGCAGCGAGCACCACCGCGAACCAACGGGACCGAACGGACCGCCCGCGCGATCCCGCAGGCCCGCCGAAGGCAGCCCACCAGGCGGGAACTCGCGAACAAACTCACCCGCAAACGCCTCCGTCGCCGCAACAAACCACGACTCGACCCGCTGACCGACCTCTGGGCTGTCCGGCGGCATGCAGTAGTTGAGCTCCAGCTCCAACCCCCGCGCCGCACTCAACCGAATCTCTTCGATGCGATCCGCCATAGTCACGAAAAACTCCCACCTGTCAGCAGATTCACCGGATTCAATAGGGCCACCCCAAAGAGGAGTCCAACGCCGATCGCTCCGCCTACCGCTTTGGGAATCCACGTCAAACCTGTAGTCGTCACGTACCGGCGGAGCCGGGACTACAGCTTCATCCCCGAGCGATGGAAGTCGACGAGATCGGGGTCCTGCTCGGCGAGCCGGTCCTCGAATACGTCCCACCCTCGGCTCGCGATGAAGTCCGCCTCACCCGTGGTGATTGGCACCAACCATGCCACGACGACGTCGCCATCGGCGCCAGCGAACGTGGCAAACTCGTCAGGAAAATAGACCGGCATCGTCACATACAACGCCGTCAAGGCCGACGTGGGCACGATCGCATCTGCCGGACCGAGCACGCTGCCTCGCAACAGCACACGCTGTCGCGCGAGAGCCATCGACCCTACTTGGAGAAGCAACGCCACTCGGTCTGGCGCCACCGACTCGGCCGGCGCCAACATCAGGAGCTCTTGGCGGATCGTGCGCCCCGATGTCGGCGACAACAGCGGATAGCGACTCAGGCCAAGCGTCGCGTATCCCACCGAATCAGCGTCAGACCCACCGGAGAACCGGACGATCTGAAAGGGCATCTCCGCTCCATCCGGGTCACGCGCCCAACCTGCCTGAATCGGGCCGAGAACACGCTCGAAGTGTTCAACCAGACTCGTCATGTCATTTGCCGAATCTCGCGTCATCGTTTCCTGCCAAGCGGTTGCAGATCGGACACTCCAAGGACACCCGTTGGTTGTAATTGTCCAACACCGCCCGGCCGGCCTCCCAGGCAAACTGGAGGTCACCCACGATGCCGAGCACAGCGAGTGAGCGACCGCAGAATTGGCCACCACCGCCGCGGCGTAGACCAGCTCGGGGTCTCTCGGATTTGCCGACGGCTCGAACTGGGCGCCACGTCGCGCCAAGCACATTCGACCCAACCAGTGATAGTCAAGTTGACCGCGGTGGTAAGGATCCGTCCCGGCAAGGTAAGCAAGATCCGCATGTCGGCTCGGCCGTTGGTGACTATCGATTAATCGACGCCATCATCTGACAGCCTCCGACGGCAGGAGTCGAGTTGACATCCCATGCCAGCTTGTACAGCTGCCTTTGACTCAGGCGGCACCGCCCCAGGTGACGAAAGCATCGGTCTCAATGCCCTGGCCTGCGATGATCCGATGGCCATACATCCCCACGAGCAGGTCAGGATCGACATTGTACTTAGGGTTCGCGACCTCAGTGAAGCCCATGATCACGTGCCGCTGGTACGCAAGATCACGCTTTCCCTTGTCAAACATGACCCATTTCAGATGGGGGTTCCTCTCGATCAGCGCATCCCCCAGGAACAACCCAATGTCGTTTACCACGGCGTACCAGATCGGTCGAAGTCGACTCACAGCCGGGTCGCCCTCGACCTCGCTACGGAACCAATCATTGAGCGCCTGAAGGCCGGGAGCGCTCGATGACAACTCCACACCGTTGTTCGCCAGCAATCGCCGCAACTCGTCGATGCGTTCCGACTTGGCCGCCATCAGTCGCTCAAACGCGGCACGCGCCTCACGCCTCGTCAACTCGTTCAGCGGCCCCGATACACCCGGGTCGAACGGCTTGTAGCCGTCCCAGTTCACGCTCACCGAACCACCATCCACGCAATGGAGCTGCCAAGCAACTCCGCAGCTAAAACGGCAGCGGCCGAGCCGCCCAGTCGCGGGGCTGGTCAGAGTCTTCTGCACTCAAGGTCACGGACCGAGCAATATTGTGACCGTGTCCGGCATCTCCTCCGGGCTCACGAATATACGCATTGGAAGGGACCCGGCGCGCCCCACGTCCACAGTATGCAAATCACTGGCCAAAGGACTACCTATCTCCAGAGTCGCTGAGGTCAAAGACAGCTCGCCAGTGAATACCTCAGTCCCTAATACGCCTATATCGCTACCCCGCGCAACACGCATCATGACGGTGCCATCGGCATCTGACCGCGTGGCGACAGCGACCGCTTGCTCCGATGCGACGACCGCCTCCTCGCCCGTACCCCAATCGGGTACATCGACTGTTGCGACATCCTGAACCAGAACCTGGCCGTATAGCGGCGTGATCTCGGCTTCAATCAAGATTTCATTCATTTTGGCAATCCTGTCACTACGACCCTGAACATGTCACCGTCCCCGATACCATACTTCGCGTAGAAGCCAGCCATCACGCCACCCTGGATTCTCTGCTCTTGCAGCGGAACACCTGACACCCAAGCTCCTGCGCCGCCCTGAGCCGTCGAGGCAAAGGGATACTCGTCAGGACTTCCAACGCCACAGAAGCCCTTGCACGCAGCACTCCGATTAGCCTTGATCATTGCCTTGTCGGTGATCCGGCTCAGAACTCCCGGATGCCCGGCATCCAGCGCGTTCTGCACATTTCGGGCGATGCTAGGCATACGTCCGCCATCGATGACTAGTACCGGTAGTTTCGCGATTTCGTCAGCGCGCTTAAGAACGACCATGGCACGGGCGAATGATCCGAGCTTCCCGAAGGGAAAGAGCGTCAATGCGGTCATGCCACAAGCCCTGGGATCTTGCTCGTAGCCACACTCTTCGGCGTCCTTGACGCCTGTCACATCGGCGGCAAACTCGATGGCTTCATCCACGCCTGCCCTGTCGGCTTCTTCGGCTCCGAGCTTGAACCCGACGATCGCTGGGTTGATTCCGAGTTGCGCCATTCGGATGGCCTGCTGCTGTGGACTCGCTCCTTCTGGCAGACCCATCGATTCATTGATCTCTTGACCAACATTGTTCGGGACTGGGGTGGTGCTGCCGCCGGTCGTGGTTGGTGATGTGATCGTCGGGGTCTCGTGGGGTTCGAACCGATCGCCAGCTTCATCGATGGCGTAGTGGCCGTCTAGCTCGATGCCGCTGACGGGGTTGCCGCCGGCGAAGGCGTAGCGGTTGGCGTTCCAGGGGTCCGTGCCGAGGGCGACGTCTTTCAGCGCGCCGGCGTACATGTCGCGGGTGAGGAAGCGGTTCAGGCCCGGGTTGTACTCGCGGAAGCCCATGCCGTAGGTGCCGGTAGCGCCGTTGAAGCGTTTGCCGTTGAAGCGGTAGGGGTTGACGGTGTCGGCGTCTTGGGCGGGGTCGCCCGTGATGGCGTCGTCGCCAGTGGTGCCTACTTTGTCGGGTTGGCCGTAGGCGGTGTAGCGGTACGTGGAGGTCGTTTGGCCTGTGGTGGCGTCGGTGAGGGTTTCGGTGTCGCCGTGGGGGTTCAGGCCGTAGTAGGACTTCTTGGTGGTCGTGGTGTTGACGGGGGTGTCTACCAGGGAGAGATTTTCGCCGTTGGCGCCGTAGGCGTAGGACTTGGAGACCTTCCAAGTGCCGGCGGTGTCCTTCTCCTCTTCGCTGGCGACTTGAGCGGCCAGGCCTACGAAGGTGTAACGGGTGCTGACCGAGTTGGCGGTGCCGACCTTTTCGTTCTGGGTGGTGACGCGGTCGAAGGGGTCGTAGACCTGGTTGCGGGTGAAGGTCGGAGTGCCGGCGGTGTCGAACTTCTGCTGGCGGGTGAGGCGGTCATAGCCGTCGTACCCGTTTTCTTCGATGACCTGGGAGCCGCTGTAGGACATGGTGGAGCGACCGAACGGGTCGTAGCGCTGGCTGACCGTGGTCGCGCCGGACACGGTAGACGTCAGGCGGTTGCGGTCGTAGGTCATCGTCGACGTCGTGGCGCCGATGGTTTGTTTGGTGACGTTGCCGGCGGCGTCGTACTCGTAGGCCTCGTTGTCGCCCTTTTCGACGCCGGTCTTGGTGACGGAGGCGAGTTGGCGGGCTGGGGTGTAGGCGTAGGCCGAGGCTTGGTCGAGGTAGTTGGCTGTCTTGGCCTGGAGGACCTTCTCGACGTCTTGGGATCGGTCGCCGTCGGCGTTGTAGCGCAGGGAATGCGAGGAGACGAGCTGGCCGGCGGCGGTCTTCTCGGTGTTAATCCGCTGCAGGCCGTCCTCGTGGTACGTCAACGTGGTGAGGTTGTTGTTCGGCTTCTTCAGGGTCGAGCGCCAGCCGCGCGGGTCGTAGGTGTACTGCCAGGTGTCCAGCTGGGACGAGGGCGTCGCGCCGGCCTTGACTGTGTCGACGAGGTTGCGAACATCCCACGTGTACGCCGTGTAGCGCGACACCCCGACGGTGTTGGTGTCGGCACCACGCTGGGCGTAGGTCGATAGGACGTTGGAGTTCAGGTCGTAGGTGTAGTCGGTCTTCGCCTTCTCCTGACCGGACTTGAGCTCCTGGACCTGCGTCGTACGAGCCAGCCCGTCGCTAGACACCTTGAAGGTGTCGGTCAGTGCGTTCGGGTTGGTGTCCTTGACCTCGGTCTGCTGCCCATTGGCGTCGTAGGCGTAGGTGAACGAGCGTGACGCCACCGGGTCGGTCGCGACCAGCTTGATCGCGTCGGCGCTCACCACACCTGACGTCGACGGCTTCAGTACGACGGTCTTCGCAACGCCGTCCGGGAAGCTGTAGTTGCCGAGGTTGATCCATGGCGTCGCCGCGGTACAGGCCTTCTGGTCGACAGTCTTGGTCGCGGCACCTGTGGAGTGGTTGATCGTGTACGTCGCCGCGGTCGTGGCATCGGTCCGAACCGGGCACGAGGCGAAGACATCGAAGGAGCCCGCGACATCAGGCAGCACCCGCCAGCTGAAGCTGTCGTTGGCTTCCGGCGTACCGGCCGCGGCCGCTGCGTGGGTCTGGTAGTTCGAGCCGACGGTGTTGGTGCCGCCCGAGACGATGGGCCAGGTGCCGGTGGACGTCCGCTGCCACGTGTCGGTGTTGTTCAGCACGTCCACCGGCTGCTGAGCCGCGGTGTCGGAGCGAGAGCTCGCGGCACCGTCTGGGTAGTAGCCCCAGGACTGAGTCCGCTTCGCGGTGTCGCCCGGCACGGTCAGTGTGCGGTCGGTTTGCTGGCCCAGCGGGTTGTAGCCGTACGTCGTGCTGATCTGCCACGGATCCGTCGAGGTCTTGATCTCGCCCGAGTCGTAGTAGGTGAGATTCGTCCACTGTGTGCCCGAGGTGGCGAAGGTCGGTTCGGACTGTGCCTTGATCTCGCCGGTCGGGTAGTACTGGAAGAACGTGCTCGACGGCGTCTTATAGAGGGTCGACGCTGCATCGAACGCGCTCTTCTTCTGGACCGGCCGGTTGTTCTTGTCGTAGACGGTCTCGGAATACCGCCCACTCGGCCGGGTCTCCCGGGTGACGTTGCCGGCCTCGTCATAGGTCAGCGTGGTAACCCGGTCTTCCTGATGCGCACCGATCGGCGTGTGCGGGGTGTGCACCTCGATCGGCTGGCCGGCCGCGTCGTACACCGTCCGTGTGGTGTGCCCGGTCTGGTTGATCTGGGCCGTGACGAGACCATCTGCGTCGTACACCTTCTTGCTGGTGTAGCCGGCGGCATCGGTGACCGCGGTCGGCTGGTGGTTCAGGTCGTACGTCGTCTTGGCCGTGTAATCGGTCGCCGGTGAGGCGTTCTTGGCCGGGTCGATCACCGTGATCTGGTTACCGACCTCGTCGTAGTCGTACGTCGTCGTCGGAGTCTTCGACGATCCGTCGGTGTCGACGAACGGGGTCTCGACCTTCAGCACCTGACCGATCCGGTCATAGGTGTACTTCGTCACGAAGTCGTTCGGATCCGCGGTTGACGCAACGCCCTTCGGCGCGGTCTGGGTGACCATCCTTCCCAGCACGTCGTAGGTGTAGACGATCTGGCGACCGGTGGTGTTGTTGTCGGGCAGCGTCTTGGTCAGAACGTTGTCAGCGGCATCAAAAGTGGAGGAGGTCGCAGCCCCGTTCGGCGCCGTCTGCTTCACCACGTTGTCGTTGAGGTCGTACTCCGTCGCGTTCGTCCGAGTCTCGGTCCCGTTGTACGGCGTCGTGATCGCGGTCGGCCGCCCGAACGCGTCGTACTGCGCGATCGTCTTCCGCGTCAGCGCATCGATCACCTGCAGCACGTTGCCACGGTCGTCGTACTGGAAATCCGTCTTCGCCGATTCGGGATCGGTGATCGACTTCGGGTAGCCGCTGGCGTCGTACGGGACCAGGCTGTACTGCGTCGCGTTGCCACGAGCGTCGGCAGCTGTCGCCAGAGTTCCGTTGGTGTTGTAGGTATAGGTCGGCCCGAAGCCGAGCCCGTTCTTGACCGTCTTGACGTTGCCGTTGGCATCGTAAGTGAAGGTCGACGCCCGACCGCCCGCGCTCGTCTTCGACATCAGCACCGTTGGACGCGCACCGGTGGTCAGAGTCGAGTACTGCAACACGATGCCGGGCTGGCCGTTCTTGACCGCTAGCGCATCGCGGACCTTGAGCGGATAGCCGGTGCGCGGGTCGTACTCCCAGGTCGACACCGCGCCGTTGGGCTCCTGCAGCCGGATGACGTTGTGGTCGCTGTCCCACGCCAGCAAGGTCGCCTTGTTCCCACCCGTGGCGTTCTGGTTCGCATCCAGGATGCTCGTCGTCCGCCCGTACCCGTCCATCCGGTACGTCGTCACGCTCGGCGTACTGCCGTTCACATCCGTCACCGTCGCCACGATGTCGCGAGCCGCGGAACCGTCCGGATCGGCGTACGTGAAGGTGGTGTCGTTGCCGCGGCGATCGGTGTAGCTCTTCGGCCACAGCGCGTACGCCGAGTTCTCGGTCGAGGTGTAGTACTGCACCCGCGTCTCGGCGTTCCGTGGATCGCGCACCGAGTTGAGCCGGGTGTTGCCGTTGTTCGAGGTGTCGGTGTAGCCAAACAGGAAGCTCTTGACAGGGCCACCGAAGGTCTTGGTCACGGGGTCGAACGCGCCGCCGTCCTCGAGCTTGGTCAGCTGGTGCGAGCTGTTGTAGTTGAACTTCAGCGCCCGTCCCGACAGATCTCTGATGTAGACCAGTCCAGGGGTGTCGTAGCCGAGGGTGAGGACGCTCCGCGCGGACGCGTCGGTGACCGAGGTCAACCGGTTGTTCGCGCCGTAGTTGAAGGTCATCGTGTTGCCGTTGCGGTCGACAACCGAGGTCTGCCGGCCGGTGTCCTGGTCGAAGTAGAACCGGGTGCCATCCGGTCGGCTGAACACCCACTGATGCGCAGTGTCCGCGGTCAGATCACGCGTGAGGTCGAGGCCTACCCCGGCTGGCCGCGTGTAGGTCAGCAACGTTGACGTCTGGGTGGCCAGCTTGTAGGTGTGCGTCGTCCCGTCACCGTCGACGAACGTCATCAAGTTGCTCGTACTGCCACCGTTCGGCACCGACAACCTGCTACCGAGCCGCGTCAGCGTCGACGGCTGTACCGAGAAGCCGAACCCGGCACCCGGGTCGGTGCCGTCCTGCGCGTTGTACGCGAGCCGGACAAAGGCCGACGGACCGATCGACGGGTTCGACATCGCGTCGTACGACCACACCGCGTTCCCGCTGAACAGGTTCGTCAGTAGCTGCGACCCGCCACCGGTCTCCTCACCGGTGTACGACAAGAACTTCTCCAGACCCAACTGATTGGACGTCGGATCCTCGACGTACCGGTCCACACACAAGAACCCGGTCGTGACGACCGCGCAACCTTGGCTGGGCCGAACGGTGTTGGTCGACGGCGGCGTGGTCTTGGAGAACCAGTCGGTCCCGGTCCACAGATCCAGATACAAGTCGTAAGCCAGCCGCTTCGTCCCGGTATCGGAGTTGATCGGCGTCCGGATCGGCAACCGCAGCGCCACCGCCTCACCCGGAGCGAGCGCCTTGCCCAGAGCAACGAAATTGCGATCACCAGAAACCGTGATGTCGGTCGGGCTGCCCGGCTCGGTCCACCGGTACGACAACTGCAGACCGGCAGGCCAGACCGCATTGGTCGTGTTGGTCACCGTGACCGGAGTCGTGATCGTCGTGCCCGGAACGAACCGCTCCGGCATCTCGCCGGCCTCGTACGTCTGAGCGTCAGTCTTCGCCAGCGACTCGACCCACAAGCGAGGCCGGAACAAGCTGTCCGGCGACTCACTGTTCGTGATGCTGAACAGTTGCTGGCTCGCGGTCTCGTCGCGCGTCTTCAGCAGCAGACCGTGGTTGTCGCCCGCGTTATTCACCCACGACTGCACCTTCGAGATCAGCCCGGCCGACGCGAACGTCAACCGCTGCGGATTGTTGTCCGCCGTCAAACTGCTCAGCGCGGTGGTGTCGTAGTCGCCGCCCGGAGCGGTCCAGTTGATGGTCGAGGTGGCCTGGTTCCACGTCGTCTGGCTCTCCACGAAGTCGCGCGTCAACCCGTGCAGATCCAGAGTCGCCGTACCGGTCCCCGAGCCGTAGTTGGAGAACAACTCCACCCGCGCGTCGGTGACCCGGGTGCCCTGCTTGATCGCAGCTGTGTCGAACTCGAACACCGAGCGCTCATCGCCGTACGTCGGATGGTTGTTGCCGACCTGCATCCAGTACCGCGTGTTCGTGCTCGCCCCATCCGGCCGGGCAAGCACCGTGGTCGGCTGAGCTGCACTCAGTGTGCTGTCGGAGATATCACCGGAGAACGACCGCAGGATCCGGCCCTCGCGCGGCGTCGTCACCGTCTGCACGTTCGACGCAGCACGCCCGTTCTTGCCGTTCTCGGTGTCAGCGATCGTGCGGGCGACAACCCAGTAGTTGTACGTCGCCGACGGGTCCGCATCGGGATCCGTCCACGCCAACACATCCGGCGCTACCGTCCCGACCAGCTGGTGGTTCGGGTTGTCCCGATCGAAAACGTCTCCCACCGGGTCCGTGCACGCCCCACCCGGCAGGACGCGGCAGCCGCGGAAGATCTGGTACTCGACCAAGTCGTCGTCGTCACTCGTGGCTGGGTCGACGTACTTGCTCCACGTCAACTCCGGACCGGACGCATTGACGGTCGTCGGCGGGTTCAGCATGACACCGGGCTCGTCATACGTGACGACGAGATTCGGCCGGGCCGCGGTCTCACCGCCGTACGTCGCCTCGCTCGCGCTGTAGTACAGGCCGCCGGTCACGCTGGTCGCGGCCTCATCGACGCGCTTCACCATCACGCCATAGTTCGGAGCAGAGTTGTTCACCCACTGCTGCACCAGCGAACCAAGCGCGAACGAATGCCACCCATCACGATCGCCAGGATTCTTCGTCTGTGTCCCGTACTCCGTCCACGACACCGCATCCGCGATCGGCGTCGAGGCCGTCGTACCAGCCTGGCGCTGCATCTTCACCCGCGCCGTCCGGCCCGGCTCGGTGTGCACGGTGCCCAACGAGTACCACGCACCCGAGGGCGAACCGACCGTCTGGTCCCACGTCGCGTTGAGCGTCGGGTCGGGATAGCCGGTGATCGCGACCGTCGGCTTACCCCGGTACGACGCCTGGAAATAGTGCCCCTGCACGAGATAGTCACCAGCACTCGGCACCCGTGCATCCCACGTGAACGTGTCCGGAGTCGTACCACTCGGCGCATACGCGAACGACCCGTTGACCGCCGCCGCATTGCTCTGGTCCTTCCACAGACCCTCGTACGACGTCGCGGCCGTGTCCTGGTCGTCGACGATGATCTTGTTCACCGGGTACGTGCCGTCGAACGACGTGTTCATCCCCGACCACGTCGCCGTCGACTCCGACCAGTCCTTCGTCGCCTTCAACGCCACGAACTGCACCGACGTGTTGTCCGCACCGAACGACGACCCGTAATGCATGTTCAGATCCGCCGACCGGATCGCGGTGTTCGCCGGGATCGCCGACGTGTCGAACTTCAGCAGACCACGCCACGTGTTGTGGCTCGCGTCATCACCGACCAGCACCGTCGGATTGCTCCCGTACGACGTGGTCGGCGCCGCTTCGGAGATGGACGTGTCCTGCGCCGCGGCCGGATCGGGAACGACGACGATCGTCGGATCGATCGCGATCGGGAACACGCGATCCGCGGCCTTGAGCCAGGACTGGTCCGGCCGCAGCGTCAGCAGTGTCTTGCCGCCCTGCTCCGTGATCTTCTGGGTGACCTTGTCCGAGCGACCCGAGCCGGCATCCGACATGACCGGCGCCGGGATCACATACTTCAACGCCTCACCCTTGAAGAAGCCGATCGACCCGTCGGCCTGCGCCTTCGCGGTGAGCCCGTTGGTCTGCAGCTCGAACGCGTACGCACCTGCAACGTCGGAGGCGCTCGTCAGTACGACGTCCTCCTTCACCCCGGTGCTCGTGACGCGGTACCGCACATCCGCCGTACCGAACACATCCGCGAAAGTGACCGCCGAATCCTTCGCAGTCGGCACCAGCTTGCGCTTGTCCCCCGTGGCGCCCAGCCGGATCGACGTACCGTCTGCCTCGAAGCTGAGCAAACGATCGCTCGACTTGCCGAACCGAGCGTGGAACGCGTTCTTCGCATTCTCGAAACCGTCCGCGCCAGGCACGACCTTGGTGTCGATCTCCTGCCACTTGCCGCGTGAATCCTTGTAATGCACAGGATCCGTGGACAGCACGACCTGCGTGGTGCCGTCCGACATCTCGTAGCTCTTCGAACGCGCAGTCCTTCTGCTGTCGAACTCGCGAACGCGCTCCGGCTTGCCGCTCGGCGACACCTTGCCGAGACGGGCAGCTGCCGGTGGAGCGAGCGGCCCGAGCGCAGCCTTCCACGCCTGCGGTACGGCGGCCCTCGGTGCGGCGGGCTGCGGTGGGTGCGCCAACGCGGCGGCGGGCACTGTCACCGAGAGCGGAACAGACAGGACGAGGGCAGACGTCAGCAACCGGCGGGCGGGGTGCATGGGAACTCCAAGATTGGTTGGAATCCGGTGCACCCCCGTGAACCGGTGAAAGCAGCAGGAGCATTCCAGACGCCCTTTGTCATGGCAAGGCTTCTCGGGCAGGTTGCCACTTGTTGCAATTGGCCCCACGAGGCCGACAGACTTGATTGAAACGCTTGCTTCGGCCGTCCGGGAAATGCCCGGATTTACGGACTGTTCAGTACTCCGGGCACGATGAAATCACCGTGCGTGAGATTCGGACAGCAGGTACCGAAGGCGAGTAGGATCTCGCGATTGTGAAGCCGCTCTCCGCCCGGAGTCCGGTGTTCGTGGACTCGTCCGGGTATCGTCATCGCAGGATTCGCCGTCTGGGGGCGGTAGTCGCGGTGCCATTTGTGGGGTACCTGGTGCTGCTGGTCAGCAGTCTGCTCGGTGGGCCACGCGTGGATACGCCGCTGATTCCGTTGCCGGAAGCCGGTCGACAGCATCCTGCGCCGCGGGTGACGCCGAGCGCGGGACCGGTGACGAAGACAGCGAAGCCTTCAGAGGCAGAGACATCCGATCCAGCCACAGTGCGGCCGGTGGTCGCGACGACAGGTGTGCCAGTAGTAACGCCGACGCCGGCTGAGCGCCCGACGACGCCCACTTCGAGCGCGCCGACCGGAACGCCTTCGGCGCCCGCCACCAGCTCGCCGACGACTACCCCGGGATCGCCGACGATTACCCCGGGGCCGCCGACCACGACCCCGCGGCACGGGAAGCCGACCGCGCCTCCCGGACGGACGAAGTCCCCGTCCAAGCCGTGACGCGCGCCCGCCGGGCCCGGGCCCGTGACATACCCCTGCGGACTCACTGGGTCGTGCTCACGATCCTGCTCGTCACACTGTCGGGCTCACTGTTGCTGCACGGATACACCCATCATCTGTTCGGCACTGAACCCGATGGTGCGGTCGTCGCCGTGGGCCCGCACGACGCCGTACCGGTGGCTGTTTCGGCCGGCGGGCCGCTGATCGACGCCACGGCCGCCTCGCCACGCTCGGCGCGGCCGAAGGCCAGGACGATCGCACTCACCTTCGACGACGGGCCGGACCCGGTCTGGACACCGAGGATCCTTGACCTGCTCCGGGCTCAGCAGGTGAAGGCGACGTTCTTCGTGATCGGCACCGAAGTCGCCGCCCACCCGGAACTGGCGCGCCGCATCGTCGCCGAAGGTCACCAGATCGGCCTGCACACCTTCACACACACGAACCTGGGCACCGCGCCGGGCTGGCGGCGGTCCCTCGAACTGCGCCAGAGTCAGCTCATCCTGGCCGGCGCCACCGGAGTCAGTACGCCGCTCCTTCGGCCGCCGTACTCGTCCGAACCCGATGCCCTCACCAACGCCGACTGGTCCGCGATCAAGCAGGCCCGCGAGTCCGGCTACCTGACCGTGCTGACCACCCAGGACAGCGAGGACTGGCGACAGCCGGGCACGGCCCGGGTGGTCGCGAACTCGACGCCGAAGGGCGCCGCCGGGCAGGTGCTGCTGATGCACGACTCAGGCGGGGATCGCGCCCAGACCCTCGATGCCTTGAAGCGGCTCGTGCCGGCGCTCAAGGCACGGCACTTCCGGTTCGCGACGGTGTCGGACACCGTCGGCATTCCGGAGCCGGTCCATCAGGCGAGCGCCCTCGAGCGTGGGCGCGGCGTCGCTGTCATCGGCGCGATGCGGCTCAGCGACGGTGCGCTCGGCGTCATCACCTGGCTCCTCTACGCCGCCGGTGCGCTCAGTGTGCTGCGGGCCGTCACCACGGTGATCGCGGCCAGGAGGCACGCGCGGGACCGCTACTCGTCGTGGGGTGATCCCGTCACGGAGCCGGTCTCGGTGATCGTCCCGGCGTACAACGAATCAGCCGGCATCGAGGCCGCGGTCAGATCGCTGGTCGCGTCCGATTACCCGGTCGAGGTGATCGTGGTCGACGACGGCTCCAGTGACGGGACCGCCGAACTGGTCGAGTCCCTGAATCTGCCCGGCGTCCGCGTGATCCGGCAGCCGAACGCGGGCAAGCCGGCCGCACTGAACACCGGGCTCCGCGCCACGTCATACGACCTGGTCGTCATGGTGGACGGCGACACCGTGTTCGAGACCGATGCCGTCCGCATGCTGGTGCAGCCGTTCGCCGACCCTGCGGTCGGAGCGGTGTCCGGGAACGCGAAGGTCGGCAACCGCCAAGGCCTGCTGGGCCGCTGGCAGCACATCGAGTACGTCGTCGGCTTCAATCTGGACCGCAGACTGTTCGACCTGGCCGAGTGCATGCCCACCGTGCCCGGTGCCGTCGGCGGTTTCCGTCGGAGTGCGCTCGAGCGGATCGGAGGCCTCAGCGACGTCACGCTCGCGGAGGACACCGACCTGACGATGGCGTTGTGCAGAGACGGCTGGCGAGTCGTCTACGAGGAACGCGCCCGGGCGTGGACCGAGGCACCGGCCAGCCTGGGAGCGCTCTGGCGGCAGCGCTACCGCTGGTGCTACGGGACGCTGCAGGCAATGTGGAAGCATCGCGGCGCCTGGGTACAACGGGGTCAGGCCGGCAAGCTCGGGCGACGCGGGCTGACCTATCTGCTGCTCTTCCAGGTCCTGCTGCCCCTTCTCGCGCCAGTGGTGGACGTGTTCGCGCTCTACGGGCTGCTCTTCCTGAATCCGTGGCGGGTGGGCCTCGTCTGGTCCGCTTTCGTGGCCCTGCAGTTCGGGATGGGGCTCTACGCGTTCCGGCTGGACGGAGAGAAGGCCGGTCCGCTGTGGAGCCTTCCGCTGCAGCAGTTCGTCTACCGCCAACTGATGTATCTGGTCGTGATCCAGTCGGTCTTCACGGCGCTGGCCGGATCCCGGCTGCGCTGGCAGCGGATGGAGCGCTACGGCAGTCTCGGGGTCCCGCCGGCTGTCTCTACGACCGAAGGACTCCCGTGAATTTCGGCTCTCCTGCTCGATGTGTGGGTGACCCGGCGTTGCCGGGGCTGCGGCCGCTCCGGCGCCTGAGATGGATCCGCCGGTTGCGTACACACCGACTGTTACTACGCCTACCAGCAGCCCTTTTCGGCGCCTCCGTCACCCTGCAGCACGCCCGCTCGTCCGCCTACTAACAGTCGGTCTGTACAGCCCGATCACCGAAGCGCCCTATTTCCGCGGACCCCAAGCCCGTCACCCAAGCAACTGCGAACCCGCCGGCGTCGTTCCCGGACCGCGACCACAACCCGCCAGCCCCAAGCAACGGTGAACCCGCGAGGCTTCCTTTTCCGACCGCAACCAAAGCCCGTCAGCCCCAAGCAACGGAGAACGCGGTCACCGGCCGAAGTACACATTGCCTAGGGCTGACGGGCTGTGGCTGAGGTACGTGATGCCCGGAGCTTGCGCTATCGGTGAGTTTTCGGGTCCAGACGACGAAAAACTCCGCACCCGGCAACCGCACGCACTCCCACCCCCACGAACCCACGATCGCCGGACCGCCACCCCCAACCCCGTAAGCCACCTTGAGCACCCCTCAACCACGCGACACCCGCCGAAGCGGTTGAGCCGTGCTCAACGTCCGGTGGCGGGATCACCTTTGTGCACCCCTCGACCACCTGAGGCCGGTCGAAGTGGTTGAGCCGTGCTCAAGGTCGGGGGGCGGGGGCACTCAATGAGGGGAGAACCAGCGACTTGAGCGGAGATCCCCTCATTTTCTCGGATTCCCCCAGCTGAACCGCCCTCGCTGTCGCCTGCAAGCACCAGGAAATCGACAACGAGCGAGGCGATCGTCCCATTCTCAACCACGCCCCAATAGCAGGGGTATGCGCCGTCACCGTAGCCACTCACCACCATGACTGCATCGTTCATGTCGCCGGTGAGACTGAACACCGCGCCAGCAGCGTTCGAGAGCAGCTCGGACTGCTCCTAATACGACTCCCCGACCTGCTGCGCTTCATAACTAATGGCATCGTCGACCAGCTTGATCAACCGACCGATATTCCAACTGGCGGCACGTACCGAGATGCGACTGGCGGGCCAAGCGGGCTCGGACATTCAGGAGGGGTATCGGACGCTGCCGCCCCAGTCGTTGCGCTGCCAGCCTTCGGGCGCTGTCCACCACCAGTGCGAGAGCGTCCCCTTCGAGCTCTGCGCGAAGAACTGGAGTTGATCCTCGAACGCGAACCCGATCGGGTCGGAGTACGCCTCACCTCCCTTGTCCTCGAACGTGACCTTGGCCGTGCCTCGATCCCACCACCAGTGGTAGAGGGTGTTGTCCGGCCCACGGGCGACCACGTGCTGCTGGTTGGCCGTCTTGAAGGCCGAGGGCGCACCCGCGAACTTGCCGGGGGCACCTGTCCACTTGACCTGATGCAGTCCATCGGCCGGGTCCCAGAACCAGTGGTAGAGCTGGCCGTCCGCTGCCTGTGTGTACACGTGTTGCTGACCGAGCCAGACGAAGGTGGTCGGGTCGGAGTACGCCTCACCACCCCAGTCGGCGAAGTGCGGCTCGTACTCCCCCAGGCCCCACCACCAGTGGTAGAGGTGCTTGTCCGCTCCACGCGCCACGACGTGGAGCTGGTTGCCCCAGACATACGTGGACGGGGTTCCGACAATCGGTCCAGGTGCGCCGCCCCACTTGTCCAGCCGGAGTTCGCCGTCCGCGGGATCCCACCACCAGTGCTGCAGATCGCCGGCGGATGAGCGGGCGAAGGTGTGCTGCTGGCCAGACCACAGCACGGCGCTAGGGTCTCCGGCTGCGTCACCACCCCAGTCCGCGACGTGCTGCGTGGTCTCGCCTTCGATCCACCACCAGTGCAGGAGCTTCCCGGCCGTACTGCGCGCCAGCGCGTGCTGCTGGTTGAGCCAGGCGAACCCCGTCGTCTTGCCCCCGACCGGCCCACCGCCCCAGTCGTCCCGCTTCACACCGGCCGCGGCACTCCAGTCCCATCGCCCCACACTGCCGCTGGCGGTGGGAGCCAGGATCACCTCGTGCCCGGCCCGGCCGACGTCGTTCCATTGGTACGCCGGGCTGCCCGGTACCTCGTCGACCGCCTGCCCGGCGCCATACACCTCGATGTCGTCGACGAACTCACCTGTGCCTTTCGGCGTACCGGTCTTCGCGAACGTGACCCGGACGAACCGGCCCAGCGTCGGCGCGAAACTGATGTCGTACCAGATCCGGGAGGCACCGTTGATCGCGCCGACCTGACCCGCGTCCGCGTAGTTCACCCCATCCCAACTGGTGGCGACGGTGATCTGGTCCGGTCGGTAGTCCGGGTACTCCTCGTAGGCATGAACCCGGACGGTGCCGATCGTCTGAAGACCGCCGAGATCGATCGCGACGGACGGCGCCTTGAACTGGCCGTTGGTCAGCTCGTAGCCGAAGGCAAGTCCGTCACCCCAGTCATCGGCCAGCACGCCGTCGGTGGCCTCCCGCCCCTTGTCCGGGAACCGGGCCGCCGGTGCCGTGGCTGTGTATGGCTTCCCGCCGGCGAGGTTCTGCTGCAACAGCAGGTTCCCCGCCACTTCCAGCTTCTGCAGCTCGTACGGCGTGGTGCTGATCACCTCGACGCGGATGTACCTCGTCTTCGCGTTCAGACCGACGAAGTCGTCGCCGCCATTGCTGGTGACGTTGGCCGCCTCGGACCAGTCCGTGCCGTTGTACGAGATCAGCACGCGGTACTTGTCCGCGAAGTTCGCCCCCCACTTCAGGTGAACGCCATCCACCTGGCCCTGCCGGCCAAGGTTGGTCTGCACCCATTTCGGACCTTCGGTCCGTGCCTTGGCCAGGTCCTTGGCAACGATCGGCTTGCCGGCGGCCGCGTCCAGGGCGATGGCGCGGATCCGCTGCATGTAGGACACGTCCCGCGAGTACTTGGTGCCGTTCTGCCCGACCGTGGTCGCAAGATCCTTGGCCAGGCCGGGATTAGTTTTGCCGAGCTTGTTGAGGACCTCCCAATCCTCCAGGCCGTCCCGCAGTGACTCGTATCGGGTGCTGGCCTCGATCGTGTTGTGCGCCTTGTCCGGGCGCACGATGTAGCCGTCACCCTTGATGTTCTGCGCGTCCATCGAGTACTGCCAGTTGTTGTAAGCCCAGTGCAGGTAGCCCGTGACACCGCGGCTGTAGGAGAACCACATCGTTTGTCGCTGCTGCCACTGCGGCTGGTCGATCAACCTGTTCAGGTACTCACCGCCGAGGCCGGCACAGTTGTACAGCCACAACTCCTTGCCCTTGGCCCGCTCGGCATCGAAGGGCGCCGGACCGTCGGAGTAGATGGTGACGTTCGGGATGACGATGTCAGAGGCCCTGGCGACCTCTCCCGAGATCGGGTAGACGGTTGCGTCGCCCAGTTTCACGTCGGGGTAGTACTGCCGGATCTTGGCCGCGATGTCGAACCACTGCCGACCACCCACGTCACCGTTCGGCTCGTCACCGACATGCGTCCAGAACATGTCCTTCCAGCCTTTGTCGACCAGATGTTGCCGCAACGTCGGATAGAACTGCTGGTACCAGTTCTCGCCTGCCGGGCTGTCCCAGGCCACATAGTCCGGGATCTGCGCGCCGGTCTGCTTCGGCGTCACCTCGATCAGAAACTTCGGAAAGTCCTTGTTCCGTGCCGGAGTCTGTGGCCCGGCGCCGGTGAAGCCCTCCAGCCGGTTGACGACACCCTTGTCGAGGAACCGCTGGACCACCTCGTCGAAGCGGCTGAAGTTGAACGTGTACTTGCCGGCGGCATCGACCTTGGAGCCGCCGTCGGTGAGCAGGTTGATCATCGGTAACTGCAGGTCGTTCTGCCGGTACTTCTTCATCGTGTCGGCCCAGTTGTCGATCAACTGCCACCAGCCGGGTGAATACCGGTCGTGGTCGTAGAAGAGTTTGACCGTGTCACCCGCACCTGGGTCCCAGGAGGTCAGTCCCAGGAGGTTCGTCCACATCACGTTGGTGAACTCGGACTGGTTCGCCGGCGGGATCACCACATTGCGCGCGTTGACCGAGATCGCCACACTCAGATCGCCCGCAGTCGTACGGACGGTCGCGCGGCCACGGTAGACACCACCGGCCGCACTCGCCGGGACGTGCACCCGGACCCACAGCGACTGCGTCTGGTTCGCCGGGACAGCGATACCCGGCTGGTTCAGCAGCCGGTCCGGGAA
This sequence comes from Kribbella sp. NPDC058245, assembly GCF_042882005.1. Classification (NCBI taxonomy): domain Bacteria; kingdom Bacillati; phylum Actinomycetota; class Actinomycetes; order Propionibacteriales; family Kribbellaceae; genus Kribbella; species Kribbella sp. NPDC058245. Next base: position 200,857 of record NZ_JBHVWY010000011.1, on the reverse strand, counting down.
ATCACCAGGCGCCGTCCTGATCAGTGGATTGATGTTGTCCGACGGATGGTTGAGGTACTCGTAGCCGACCGGGTTGGAGGAGATCTCACCGGCCGCGATCGAATCCGACGGCCCGACCAGCGTGGTGAAGTCAACGCTGTTCACGGTGAACGCCTGCGGCCCGCGCACGACGATCTGCGCGCCCTCGTACTCGTTCTTCGCCGTGTCGAGGGTGATCCGGTCCGATGCCTCCGGTGACGGCCCACTGTCCTTGAAGACCGAGTTGTACGCCGTCTCCGTCCACACCGACGGCAACGTCGGAGCCTGCAGCTGGGCCCTGGCGGCGCTCGGCTGCCCGACCGCGGCAGTCGTCACCAGCAACCCTGCCGCCAGTACAACCCGGATCCATCGCATGCCGACCTCCGCTGAGTGACGATGTATCACCACAGGGTGCATACTGGACCAGTCCAGAACAATCCATGAAATACAGGTCGAATCCTGTCTACGGCGGTTGGTCGCTCCGGTCTTAGAGAGCAATCACTAATCTGGAGGTTCGTCCATGGCAGTGCTCAACGTTCATCAACGGCGCCTGCCTGTCTCGGCGGCCGAGGTCGGTGCTCTCATCGACAGCCTCGCCGGTGAGACCGACGTTCTCTGGCCCCATCAGACCTGGCCCGCGATGGAGTTCGACCGTCCACTTGGCCTGAATGCTGACGGTGGCCACGGTCCCATCAGGTACGTGGTCAGCCACTACGCACCCGGCAGTTGGATCCGGCTGACGTTCACCGGCCCCAGAGGTTTCCACGGTTTCCACGAGTACGCCGTACACACACAGGACAATCAAACGGTGCTGCGGCACACGCTGGCGATGCGCTTACGGGGTCCGGCACGCCTGACCTGGCCATTGGCGTTCCGGCCACTCCACGACGCTCTGATCGAAGACAGCCTCGATCGGGCCGAGATGGCCACCGTCGGCAGCGTGACCCGGCCCGCGCGCTGGAGTGGCTATGTGGTCCTACTGCGGAAGTGTCTTGGCGCCCGGTCGGTACGCCGGTGAAATGTTCCGCCGCGCTCCTATCGGAGAGCGATGAGTTCCTCGATCAAGGCGGTCCTGATCGTCACGTCCTGCTGATCCGCGGCCGGGTTCCAAGGACACGAGATGTCCAGAGCGACCACGCGACCGGTCTGCAGCACCCGGCGTGCCGCCGCCAGGACAGTGTCCTTGGACGGCCCATCGGGAGCGGGGAACCGGACGCCGGGAAGTTCACCGATGTCGATCACGTCGACATCGATATGCAGGATCAGCGCCCCGCCGGGCAGCACCGCTGAAGACAGATCGTCAACGGGATAACGCTTCAGTTCGCTGGTGGAGAGAAAGTCGGCTTCGGCAGGGTCCAGGTCGCGGGCATCGACCAGAACAGCCTGCTGCTCGGACAGTGGGCGCAGCCCTAGAGGTTCGGCGAGTCGCTCTGGGTGCCGGCCCATCGCCAAGCTGAGGGCCATGCCACCGAGGTAGCCGGAAGTTGATGTCTGCAACGTGTGTACGTCGCCGTGGGCGTCGAACCAAACGATGGACGGATCCATACCGGCACGCTGCGTGCCGACGATCGTTCCAAGTGCCACCAGGCAGTCTCCGGAGATCACAACAGGCATGGCATCCGGCCCGGTGTGGTCGGCCACTGTCCGCGCGACCTCGTCGTACAGGGTCGTCAGGCGCGGCCAGATACTCCCGTCGGGCAACGAGGCATCCACTGTCACGGTGGCCCCGTCGGGGGGCAACGGAATGCTTTCATCGGGGAGACGTTCGTCCTGGTGATATGGCACGACGATGGTGGTCACACGCGCAGGATAGGCGGTTCGCCGTACCGGCGACGCCGCGATCGTGGCCGAACGGACGGCCTGATGGAGAAGTCCACTCGTCCTACGCGTCGTCAAGGCGGTTTCGGTGGGCCCAGGAGGCGGCCTCGAGTCGAGTTGTCACGTCGAGCTTGGTCAGGATGTTGGAGACGTGAACGCCCGCGGTTTTCGCGGCGATGAACAGCTGTTCGCCGATCTGCCGGTTACTCAGACCGGCGCCCAGGAGCCGCAGCACTTCGTGTTCTCGCGGTGTCAGGCCACCTGGCCGGGCACGAGATTGCGGGGCAGTCGGTGGGTCGAGCGCGAGGCGGCCGCGGGCGGCCAATTTCTCGATCTCGTTCAGCAGTGGAGCTGCGCCCAACTCGGTGGCAATCGATGCCGCTTCCCTCAACTGTGCCGCGGCGCCGGGCTTGTCTCGTGCGGCAAGGTCGGCCTCCGCGCTTCGCCACAATGCCTCGGCGACAGCGTATGGCTCGGAGAGATTGCGCCAGGCGGTGACCGCTCGATGCCAGGCTTTCCGGTCGTGCTTGTCCAGCTCGGCGTTGACGGTGGTTCGGTACGCCTGCTGCAGTTCGCCGAAAGCAGGGAGGTCCACGTGCCAACTATCGAGAACCCCCGCTCGTGCACCGACAAGGAGCAGCGGCCAGCCGTACCGGGGGCTCACCGCAAGGTCATGCTCGGTCAGGGCGTGGTCGATGATCGTACGGACTTGGTCGAGACTTCCTTGTGCCTGTGCCAAACGGCCTTCCAGCAGATCTGATTCGAGGCAGGACTCCTCGCCGCGGGTGTGACCTCGTACCGTCGAACGAACCTGGGCTGCGGCTTTCTCGGCGCCGGCCAGGTCTCCGCTCCTGATCGCTACGGTCGCTTGCTCGATCAGCAGGTAGGCGCGATAGAGCGGCGGCGGCGCCAGATCGAGGGCATCGAGGATGATCTCTCCTGCCTCCTCCCAACGGCCCAACGACACCAGCGGCTCGGCAAGGTTGGGAGCCAGCAGAGTTCCGTAGGTGCGGGCCAGCCCGAGTTCGCGGGCCACGGCGATACCCTTCCGCGCAGCGGCTGCGGCTGCGGTGTGGTCCCCGGCGGCCTCGAGTGTGTCGGACTCGGTGGTGGCAATCAGCAACAATGTGTCGTGCGCGTCGGCATCGCGAGCGGCCGTCGAGGCCTGCTCGAACATGTCTGTCGCAGCCATCCGGCGACCTTCGCCAGCGGCCAGCGCGGCAAGGGTGACCAGCGCTTTTGCCTGTACTGCGAGGTCCGCGGTGCGGCGGCCGATCGCCAGCGCTTCCGTACTGGCCAGCGTTGCCTGCGGCAACCGGCGCGCGGCCAGAAGCGCGCGTGCCAGCGACGCCAGCAGCCAGCCACGAGCCGGGGTCGGCGCCTCGGCGGACGTCAGGTGGAGGGCTTCGGACAGGTCCGGCACGGGGTCCTGACCGAGCCGATCCCGCAGAGCGGCCCGAATTTCCAGCATCGCCGCCACCCGGAGCGGCTCCGCTGACCTCAGCTGGGTCAGCGCTGCGGTCGCCAGCGCCTCGCCGGCTTCGATCTCACCGGCCGCGAGGCCGGACTCGGCGGCCATTTCCAGTACCTGGACGTAGTCGACGCCGATCGGTCGCGGAAGGTGATCCCACAGTTTGAGAACGCAACCGAGCATCCGGTGTTGTTCGCCGTACGCGTGGGCTTGCTGCGCGGCGGCGGCCGCATCCCAGGCCGCGTCCACTGCCTGGCCGAGATTACCGGCGGCGTACCAATGCGCCGTGAGTTCGGCGAAGTTCTGGTCCTGCGAAAGCGCTTCGGCGTATCGGGTGTGCAGTCGTACGCGCTCGCCGGGCAGGAGGTGGTCGTAGACGGCTTCGCGGATCATCGCGCGCCGAAAGGCGTAGCCGTCGTCGACCACGTCCATGAAGTGCTGGTCGACGACTGGTCGCAGCGCATGCTCGAAGGTCAGGTCGTCCAGGTCCAGGACGGCGGCCAACAACTCGTGCCCGACGTGGCTGCCCGCCACGGCGGCGGCGCGAAGGACCTGCTGGGAGACGACCGGTAGCCGATCGGCGCCGGCCAGCAGCAGGTCGCGCAGCGACACCGAAGCCTCCTCCGGAGAGTCGACCAAAGCCTCCACGAACAGCGGATTGCCCTCACTGCGCCGGAAAACCCGGTCGAGAAGTTGCGGTTCTGGTTGGTGGCCGAGGAGGGCGGTCACTTGCGCTGACACCCCGCGACGGCTCAGGCTGCCGACCTCGAGTCTGCGAACGCCGTCGATGCGGGACAGCGCCGGTCGCAGTGCCCAGTCGTCCGGACGACTGGTGCAGATGAGCAGGATGCCCGGTTGGCTGAGGTTGCGCAGCAGGAATACCAGCAGCTCGCCGGTCGATCTGTCGGCCCAGTGCAGGTCTTCCAGGACAACGATCAGCGGGCGGTCCTCCGCCGACCGTTCCAGCAAGATCAAGATCTCCTCGAACAGCCGGGCCCGGCCCAGATCTGGGTCAGGGTCATCGACTGCCTCGCCCAACTCGGGTAGCAGCCGCGCCAGACCGCGGCGGCCTTGCTCGGGCAGCCACGCCGACACCTCCGCCATCCCGACGGCACGGACGAGCCGTCGTAGCACCGTGCGGAACGGAGCGTAGGGCAGCCCATCCGCGCCGAAACCCGAGCAGCCGCCTTCGAACACGCGGGCGACGCCCGAGCCGACTCCGGCGATGAACTCGTGCACCAGTCGGGACTTACCGATCCCCGCGTCGCCGCAAACGAGCACGGTCACCGGAGCCTCAGGGGTGGCGGCAAAGGCAGCGGCCAGCGCGGACAGCTCCGCCTCTCGCGCCACCATGACGGGACTCACCGCACGGTTGGACATCGATCCGATGATTGCACGACCGGGTCCGGAGCTAGGAGAATTCCTTCGTCAGGGCGCCGGCCAGCTCCCCAGTGCGAAGCTGGTCCGCCCTGGAGCCGAGGCCGGTCTGGGCGAAGATGACCTCCGTGGCACCGGCCTCGAGATACGCGCGGACGCCGGCGGCGACGGTTTCCTCATCGCCGATCAACGCCAGTTGCGCGGGATGATCGATGCCCTCGGCGGCGAGAATCCGCTGATAGGTAGGGAAAGCGGCGTAGAAGCCCAGTTCCTCCCGCGCTGCCGCGGTCACGGCGTCCACCTTCGACGTGACGATCGCTGGTACGGCGGCGATGATCCGCGGCGCGGTACGACCGGCGGACTGCGCGGCTGCGGTGATGGCCGGTGCGATGGTGTTGGCGATCGTCCGCCTGCCTGCCAGGAACGGCAGCGTGCCATCGGCAAGCTCGCCGGCCGCCCGCAGGGCCTGCTCTCCCATCGCCGCGACGATGATCGGGAGCGTTGACGCGCCGCCGACCACGGTGGAGTAGCCGGCCGTGGCCGCAGTCACCGTCGGACCGTGAACATCAGCCTCCTCGCCGGCGAAAATCGCCCGTAGGGTGGTCATATAGTCGCGCAGATGGCGGATCGGCCGGTCGTACGGGACGCCGTACAGGCCTTCGGCGACCGGCCCAGCTCCCAAACCGATGCCGAGCGTGAATCGGCCGGCACTGGCGGCCTGCACGGTCAGGGCTTGACTGGCGAGCACCACCGGATGCCGTGGATACATCGGGACGACCGACGTACCGATGGCCACGTCCGGCACCTCGCGCGCCACGGCCGCGGCCAGTGTCAGTGCGTCGACGTCGAACCGCTGGGACAGCCAGATGCCGCCGACCCCGAACTCAGCGGCCGTCCGCGCCTGGTCGATCAGCAGATCCACCGCGTTCGTACTGCGTGCGACGGCGTCCGAGGTTGTTGGCAACGCGATTCCGACGGTCATTCTTCGATCCTTCCGGTAGTGACGACGACACGTTCCGGGTCGGGTGCCGCCGGCTTGGCCGGCACGCGGCTCGTACGACGTGTCACAGCAAGGCTGACGACGTTCAGGACAAGGCTGGCGGCGGCGAGCGCGACCCCGATCCAGATCGGGGCGACCAACCCGTAGCCGGCGCCGATCGCCAGGCCGCCGAGCCAGGGGCCTGCCGCGACCCCGACATTGAACGCGGAGGCATTCGCACTGGCGGCCAGCGGGGAGTCCGCAGCCTGCGCCATCGCCCGCGACGTCATCGCCGGATTGCTTCCGAAAGCGACGAACCCGAAGGCCAGGAACGCCACCACGGTAGCGATCTGGTGGTGCACGACCAGCGCGAAAAACGCCAGCACGGCCACGGAGCAGGCCAACGCCACGAACAGGCTGAGATCCGGCCGCCGGTCGGCGAACCGGCCGCCGACAGCGATGCCCGCGATGCAGCCGACCCCGTAGAGGACCTGCAGGATCGGGACAGTGGAAAGAGAAAAGCCGGTCACGTCGGTCAGCAACGGCGTGATGTAGCTGAAGGTGCCCAGAAACGCCGCCAGCGCCAACGCGTTGGCAGCCAGGGTCGCCCAGAGCCGGCCACTGCGGAAGATCGACAGCCCGCTCCGAAGGCTGACCTGCGGACCACGTTCCTGCCGGGGCACCCACGCCAGAACGCCGACAAAACTCAGCACCGCGAGCACCGACACCATCCAGAAACTCGCCCGCCAGCCGAAGTGCTGGCCGACCAGGGTGGCGATCGGTAGTCCGATCACGCTGGATACCGTCAGGCCGCCGACCAGCACGGCCAGCGCACGGCCGCGCCGCTGCGAGCCGGCCAAGCCGACCACCACCGACGCTGCCCTCCCGAAAAAGGCGCCCATCGCGGCGGCAGCGATCACCCGGGAGACCATCAGAACCGAGTAGGTCGGCGCAACGGCTCCAAGACTCTGACCAAGGACGAACAGGCCGAGGAGCATCAGCAGAACCAGCTTCGGTTCCAGTCGTACGAGGAGGCTGGTGAGCAGTGGGCCACCGATCGCGACACCGATCGCGAACCCGGAGATCAGCAGACCGGCGGTCGGAAGAGAGATCGACAGGTGCGCGGTGAGCGACGGCAACAGACCGGACAACATCATCTCGGTCGTTCCCATGCTGAAGATGGCCATCCCCAGCACGTAGACGGCAACAGGCACGTCCGAACCCCTCCCAATATTTGAGCTTCAGCTACAGAACAGGAGCAAAAAAAATCACAGCACCGCGATCGAGGCTTCCAGAACGTCGGCCAGTTGCTCCGGATCATCGAAAGTCGTCGCGAGTACCGTCATTCCGTACATCGTGCTCAGCACCATCCGGCCCAGTGCGCGAGCCGCCACATCTGTCCTGATCTCACCGCATGCCTGGCCGTACTCGATGGCCGCGACCAGGGCGTTCTCGGTCTCACCAAAACGCTTCCGGAGCAACTCGGCGAGTTCTGGATCAGTTCCGGCCAACTGCACGGCGGTATTGACGGCCAGGCAGCCGGTGCGGCTGACGCCGATCGGGCTGTTGCTCATCGTCGCCATCAGCAGGCCGCGGATGCGCTCTCGAACCGGCTTGGGCTCGTCGAGAATGGCCAGCTGGGCAGCCGCCCCGCGTTGGTTGTAGCGCTCCAGCACACGATCGAAGAGCTGGCGCTTGCCGTCGAAGGCGTTGTAGAGGCTGCCAGGCCCAAGACCTGTGGCTTCGCAAAGATCCTGCGGCGTCGTGGCCGCAAACCCCTTACGCCAGAAGACATCTGTCGCCTGGTCGAGCACCTGCTCGGTATCGAAGCTGCGCGGCCTGGCCATGACGGTGACCGTACGCCATTCTGTAACTCAAAATCAAGAACGCCGGGAATCTAGGGCGGCTGCTCGTGGCGGACTAGGGAATCTGCCCCATGTCCGCAGGGCACGCTCCCGTCACGCTGGAAACGTGCACACCTTGCGGATCGCAGCCAGATGAGCGGCCAGGGGACTCACTCCCAGGCCGCGGCTCAGCAGGAGCCACTGCTCAACCGCCAGATGGTCATGCTGCTCCTCACTGTCGCCGGCGCTATGGCGAGCTTCTATCTGCTGTTGTCGGTGATCCCGCTGTCTGCGGCGACCGGCGGTTCAGGTGGCGTGGCGGCCGGGTTGGCGACCGGGGCGATGATGCTCAGCACAGTCCTGACGGAGCTGCTGGTGCCCCGGCTGGTGGCGCGACTGGGATATCGCGGCGCCCTCAGCCTGGGGCTGGTCCTGCTAGGCGTTCCGGCGCTGGCGTTGCCCGGAACGTCGTCGGTCCCGCTGCTGTTGTCGGTCTGCTTGGCCCGCGGGGCTGGGCTCGGGATCATCGTGGTCGCCGGCGCCGCCCTAGCCGCCGAACTCGCCCCGGTCTCCAGGCTCGGCGAGGCGCTGGGCATCTACGGTGTGGCCTCCGCGATACCTTCCATCGTTTTCCTGCCGCTCGGCCTCTGGTCCGTGCCGCACACCGGGTACGGACCGGTCTTCGTCGGCAGTGCAGTCGTGGCTTGCCTTGCGCTGCTCGCCGTCCTGGGCCTTCCCTCGTTGTCAGCGAAAGTCGAACGCCACTCCAGTGTCCTGCCCGGATTCAGGGTAGGCCGACTGACCAGGCCAGTGGTGGTGTTCTCGGCAATCACGCTGGCGGCCGGGGTGTGGGTGACCTTCCTGGCGCTGGCCATGCCGGCTGAAATCCGGCAGTGGGCGCCGGTGGCTCTGCTCGTACAGTCCGTCGCCACCCCGACGGCCCGCTGGGGCGCAGGCCGGTTCGGCGATCGGTTCGGCTCCGGCGGACTGCTCGTGCCGGCCGTCGTCGCGGCCGGTGCCGGTGCCGGCCTGTCGTTCTGGGTGGCACACCCGATCGCCGTGGTGGTCGGGATGGCCCTGTTCGGCATCGGGTTCGGGATAGCCCAGAACGTCACCCTGGCCCTGATGTACGCACGCAGCTCCCGCGCCGAGTACGGCCGGGTGAGCGCGATGTGGAATCTCGGATACGACGGCGGCATGGGTATCGGCGCCGTGGGCTTCGGATTCCTGACCGAAGTCGTCCCCTATCCGATTGCATTCGCGGTCGTGGCGGCAGTGGTGTTCGCCGCACTCCTCCCGGCCTGCCTTGATCTGTCGAAAGCGAAGGCCTGATGACCAGAGAACTTTCCGACGAGATCCACCGGCTGATGCCATCCGTACGCAGCGACCTCGATCGACTCGTCCGGATCGCGAGTGTGCGCGGGCAGGCGGTGCGGGACTCTGCGTATCTGACGGCTGCGCTCTTCCGGGCCGCCGGAGGAACGGTCGAGATCCTCGCCGTACCTGGCGGCGCACCGGCGGTGATCGCGACCTTTCCTGGCCCGCCGAACACCCCCACCGTTCTGCTGTACGCCCACCACGACGTGCAACCGGCCGGCGACAAGGCCGCCTGGAACACCTCGCCCTTCGACCCGGTCGAGAAGGACGGCCGGTTGTACGGGCGTGGAACGGCCGACGACAAAGCCGGCATCGCCGCGCATCTCGCGGCCGTGCGCGCCTACGGCGGCAGACCTCCGGTCGGCGTCACCGTTTTCGTGGAGGGTGAGGAAGAAGTCGGCTCCCCCACACTGGCCGCGTTTCTGGCTCAGCACCGCGGCCGGCTGGCAGCCGACGTGATCGTCCTGGCGGACGGCGACAATTGGGGTATCGGGCAACCCGCGCTCACGGTCGGGCTTCGAGGCCTGGTCGACTGCCGCATCACGGTCCGTACGCTGGCCGCGAATGTCCACAGCGGAGCCTTCGGCGGTGTAGCGCCGGACGCGTTGACGGCGCTGTGCCGCCTGCTGGCCACGCTCCACAACGATCGCGGCGAGGTCACGGTGCAAGGCATCGGACGCGGTGGGGTCGCGAACGTCCCCATCAGCGATGATCGGATCCGCCTCGAGTCCGGCATGCTGGCCGGCGTCGCATCGATCGGCCACGGACCCTTGTCCGATCGACTGTGGAACCAGCCTGCACTGGCCGTCCTGGCCATCGACTCACCCTCGACCGCCGAAGCGCCCAACGCTCTCCAGGCGTCCGCGCGAGCGAAAGTCAGTCTCCGGATACCGCCCGGCAGCGACCCGGCCGACGCCTACGCGTCCCTAAGACAGCACGTCCTCGGCAATGTGCCCTGGGGAGTGGATGTCAGCATCGAACCTGGCCAACTGGTCCAGCCGTATGCGATCGACACCACCGGGGCCGGGTACGACGCCGCCCGGGCCGCTTTCACGACCGCGTGGGGCGTGCCGCCGGTGGAAATCGGCTCCGGCGGGTCGATTCCCCTCGTCGCCCCGTTCGCCGAGGCATTCCCGCACGCGGCCTTGCTGATCACCGGACTCGCCGACCCGCAGTCGAATCCACACGCCCCCAACGAAAGTCTCCACCTCGGAGACTTCACCAAGGCATGTCTCGCCGAGGCATTGTTGCTTCGGCATCTCGCGGACGGGTGACGGCGAATGCCCAGGTGCAGGTCTACCAGCGCTGGCACAGCATCTGAGGGGCAGCACCGACGGAATAATGATGCTCGGAACGTGATCACTTCGGCGTCGAATTGTCGGCGGATCTGAGGAGTTGTCCTGCGTATGAAGGCTGTAGGCGTGTGGGAGTACGGCGGGCCAGAGGCACTGCAGGTCCTGGACCTGCCTGAGCCGAATCCAGGTCCGGGCGAGGTTCGGATTCGAGTGCACGCTGCGGCAGTGAATCCGACCGACACCTTGCTGCGTGCAGGTGCGCACGCCTCTCGGATGAAGGGACTCAAGCCGCCCTATGTGCCGGGGATGGATGCTGCAGGTGTCGTTGAGAAGCTGGGACCGGGTGCCGACCACCGGCTGGAGGTCGGTCAGCCGGTGGTGGCACTGGTCATGCCTACTGGGGCGCTCGGTGGCGCCTACGCTGAGCAGATCATCGCAGCGGCCGCGTCGGTCGTGCCCGCTCCCGAGGGGATCGACTTCCCGGCGGCCTCGACACTGTTGATGAACGCGCTGACCGCGCGACTGGCCATCGACGCACTCCATCTCAGCCCAGGTCAGGCCGTCGCCATTACCGGCGCGGTCGGCGCGCTTGGCGGCTATGCCATCCAACTCGCCAAAGCTGATGGACTGCGGGTGATCGCGGATGCCGCATCGGCAGACGAACCCCTCGTGCGGAAGCTAGGCGCTGACGAGGTGGTAGCTCGCGGGATGGACGTCGCCGATCGGATCCGAGCTCTGGCCCCGGACGGCGTACCAGGCTTGGTCGACGGGGCTGTGCTGAACGAGCTAGTGCTGCCCGCGCTGGCCGACGGCGGCGCCGTGAGCGTCGTCCGGGGTTGGGATGGGCAGACCGAACGCGGCATCACCCTCCATCAGATCCTCTGCTCACGACAGGCGACCGCAACCGACCTCCTCGAGCGACTCAGTCGCCAAGCCGGGGACGGCACCCTCAGCCTTCGCGTCGCCGACATACTTCCCGCAGCACGGGCGGCCGACGCACACCGGCTGCTGGCGGCGGGAGGCATTCGAGGCAGGTTGGTGCTCGACCTCACCAACTTCGACGGCTGAGCAGGACCGCCTACCAGGCCGAACTCCCAGCGCTCCCCAGGTCATTGCCGACAGCAACGGGGACTGGACGCCTTCGCCCGCTCCCCGACCGGCCAATCGGGGACTGCTACTTATGTAGGGGAGCAGTTGGTCCTTGGAGCTGATGTGAGCGTGACGAAAACCTCGTTGAATTGCAGGTATTCCGACGGCCAAGCGCCTGACCACCTGTTGGCAACCACCAGGGAGCAACCTTGCCGATCAAAGACGACCGAGGCGTATACGAAATCCAGGTCCGCGGGCTTCCGACCATCGACGAAGCGCTCGCCTTGCAGGAGCCAATCGCACGGCTGCTCTGCCCCGAACCGGAACACAGCGGCCCCTGTGACGTGCCGTGGGGCTTCACCGTGCACGGCGACGAACAATCCCATACCCACACACTCGTCGTCGGCATCTACACCGAGGGCACACGAGCCGCGAACCTTGCCGACGGTGTCCGCAGCATCACGCCCGACAAATCGGTCGATGTTGCCGCTGGCAACTCCGGGAACTGGGCGACGCTGGTTGAGCAGTTTCAGATCGAAAGCAATCCGTCATCTCACTCATCATCCTGCTGACAGCGCGAGACGCCGGACTGCGGTTGCGGGCCGTCCGGACCGGTTGTCCGGATGACCCAAGGAGCTAGCCTCAGATCCGGCGAGTCACGAACCTGAGGTGAGGCGTTCCGGGGTCAGCGCGAGGACGACGCGCTCGGGGTCGACTGGGCGATCGCCGGGGTCATGACCAGGCAGATAACGCGCGAACAGACGCCTCGACAGCTCCTCGTGACCACCCTCCTCATGTGCCTCGCCGACCGCGGCGACGTACCGCAGGGTCTCCTGGTCGTTGATCAAGATCGACAGGTGCGGATCACGCGTGAACAGCCGGTACTTCAGCCTGGTCCGCAGAGTGGAAAGCCGGAAGGTCGTACCGTCCCAGTCGAACCACACGACACTCAGCTGCGGCGGACTTCCCGGCCGGTTGAACCCGACGACCGCGTGCAGCGGCTTGGCGAGGATGGCCTCGATCTCCGGAGTTGTCTCCATCGTCTCTCCTCAGCACCCGATGACGGCTCAGAACCCAATGATGACCTCGCCGACCATACGCGGCGGAGGGACCAGGCAGGACTATCAGCACACTCTTTACGGGGGTTCACTCTGCAGATGTACACGCACATGCTGCCCTCGTCCCACGACCGGGCTCGTCAGGCCGTGGACTGTCGGCTCGAGCGACTTGGTTTGCGGCTGACGGAGCAGCGACGGAGCAGGGTCGAAAAGCGGGCCTGATGATGAGGACCCTGACCTGGGTCCGGGGCTGGTCTGATGACCCTCGCGGGCAGCCCCGAATCCGTTGTATGCAAGGCTATTTCAGTTCGGCGGAGGTCTTGCCGAGGAGGCGGCGGGCGACGATGAGTTGCTGGATCTGTTGGGTGCCTTCGAAGATGTCGAGGATCTTGGAGTCCCGGGACCACTTCTCCAGGAGGTGGTGTTCGGAGTAGCCGAAGGAGCCGGTGAGTTCTACGCAGCGCAGCGTGATGTCGTTGGCGGTGCGGCCGGCTTTGGCTTTGGCGATAGAGGCTTCGAGGGAGTTGGGGCGGCCGTTGTCGGCCATCCAGGCGGCTTGAAGGGCCAGGAGGTGGGCGGCTTCCCAGTCGGCTTCGAGTTGGAGGTAGGTGGAGGCGGCGGCTGGTTGGAGGTGGGTGGGACGGTCGTAGTCGATCTCGACACCCGCCTCGGCCAAGAGGTCTCGGGTCAGTTCGAGGGATGCGCGGGCAACGCCGACCGCCATGGCCGCGACCAAGGGGCGGGTGTTGTCGAAGGTTTGCATGACGCCCGCGAAGCCTTTGCCTGCGTCGATCTCGGGCGAACCGAGCAGATTGGCGGCGGGAACTCGGGCGTTCTCGAAGCGGATGGTGGCGGTGTCGGAGGCGCGGATGCCGAGTTTGTGTTCGAGGCGTTCGACGGTGACGCCCGGGGTGTCCTTGGGGACGACGAAGGACTTGATGGCGGCGCGACCGGCCGACTTGTCGAGGGTGGCCCAGACGACGACGGCGTCACAGCGGCCGCCGGCGGTGACGAAGATCTTCTCGCCGTCGATGATGTAGTCGTCGCCGTCGCGGCGGGCGGTGGTGCGGATGCTGGCGGAGTCCGAGCCGCACTCGGGCTCGGTGATCGCCATGGCCGCCCAGACGCCGTCGAAGCGGCGGAGTTGTTCATCCGAGGCGACCGACGCGATGGCCGAGTTGCCGAGGCCCTGGCGCGGCATGGAGAGCAGCAGGCCGACGTCGCCCCAGCACATCTCCATGATGGAGAGCACCGAGGACATGTTCGAACCGTTCTTGATGCCGCTGTCTTCACTGCCTTCGGTACGGCGGACTCCAGCTGCACCGGCTCCCGAACCGGTGCCTGAGGCCCCTAAACCGTCGACCATCGCGGCAAGCATGTCCAGCTCGACCGGATACTCGTGCTCGGCCAAGTCGTACCGGCGGGAGTTCGGCCGCAACATCTCGGCGGCGACCTGATGTGCCTGGTTGACGAAGGCCCGGAACTTGCGGGGCGTCTCGAGGTTGATCATCAGACGAGCACCGCACCTTCCATGATGCCGATCGCGCGCAGATCGCGGTACCAGCGTTCGACAGGATGTTCCTTCACGAACCCATGCCCACCAAGGAGCTGTACGCCGTCGGTACCGATCTGCATGCCCTTGTCGGTACACAGGCGCCGGGCCAGCGCGACCTCGCGAGCGAACGAAAGTCCTTGCTCAGCACGCGATCCGGCCCGATACGTCACCAGCCGCATACCTTCGAGCTCGATCGCGATGTTCGCAACCATGAACGCGACCGACTGACGGTGGCTGATCGGCTCACCGAAGGCAGTGCGCTCATTCACGTACGGCGTCACATAGTCGAGCACCGCTTTCGCCGTACCGAGGGAGAGCGCGCACCAACTGAGCCGCGAGAGCCGGACGCACTCGATGTAGTCGTCAAACGTGCCAAGCTGAACAGCCGGTACGTCGTTCAGAATCACCCGGCTGAGTGAAGCGCCCCGGAGCCCCATCGACGGCTCGGCCTCGATGGTGACGCCGGGGTGGCCGGATTCGACCAGGAACAAGGCCGGACCGCGATCCTCGAGCTGGGCGGCGATGACGAAGAGTTCGGCCTCGGCTCCGCGCGGGACCAGCGACTTTACGCCGGTCAGCTTGCCGCCGGTCACCCGGGTGCGCAGGTCGAACGGGTCGAACAGTGGGCGTGGCTCCAGGATCGCGAGTGCGGCGGCAGCGACCGAGTCACCGGTGAAGGCCGGCAGGTACGTCGCTTGCTGGGTCTCGTCGCCCCACAGCGAGATCGCCGTACTCACGGCAGCCGGAGCCAGGCAGGCAACCGCCTGGCCCATGTCCCCGTGAGAGAGCGCTTCCGCGACGAGAACGCCGGTCATCGCGGAGCGCTCGGTGACGATGCCGCCGAGCTCCTCCGGGACCTCGATCAGGCTCAGCCCCAGCTCGGCGGACGAGCTCAGCACCTTCGCGTCGGTCGCACAGGCGGTGTCCGCCGCGGCTGCGGCCGGGCGCAGGACCTCCGCGGCGAACTCACGCACGACCTCGACGACCGTCTGCTGGTCCTCGGTCGGCGTCAGGTCGAACTTCCCGGTCCCCCGCGCCGCCGGCAACCGTGACGGTTTCGCCAACTTCGACGCGGCCGAGAAACTCCGGGAGAGCGCTCCCGCCGTCCGGAAACCGCTCTTCGTCGCCTCGAACACCACCCGCTCGGTCTGCTTGCGCCACCCGAACCGGTCGATCGTGCGCGACTTCGCGAGCCGGTTCAGCCACGCAACCCCGACCCCGATGACGTCCCGGCGACGTTCTCGCTCCAGAAGGCTCATACCCGCCACTGTAAACCGAAGTTACAACCGGAGTCACGTGACCCAGGTCACTGGCGATAGCTCCCCGTCCGAAACTCGTCGACGAGCGCCGGCCGAGTCGGCTGCCAACCCAACTCCCGAGCCTTGACCGCGGCGGTCGCCTGGTCGAGGAGCAGCGCCTCGGCGAAGTAGTCGCCCAGCCGCCCACGGGCCTCCGCATCAGACCCCGGTACGACGCCGGCCGCCCCCACCGCATCAGCCGCCGCGGCCGTCAACTCGGCCACCGTGGAGTTCACCCCGTCCCCGACGACGTAATACCCGTGCGCGGAATCGCTCTCCAGCACCCGCCGGAAGAAGTCGGCCAGATCCGCCACATGCACCGTCGGCCAGTGCTGTGCACCCGAGCCGATCGTGATCAGCCGACCGGCCTCGTCCCGCGGAGATCCAAGCAGTACGCCGGGAACCCCGCCACCGGCGTCGCCGTACACGACTCCCGAAACGATCACCGAGCCGCGAACCCCCTCGGCAGCCAGCACCCGGCGTTCGATGGACTCCCGCCACGCCACCAGCGCGGGCGCCGCGAATGGCGACTCCTCGGTGATGGCCGCGTTGTTGCCATAGACCCACAGACCACTGATGTGCAGATACGGCTTGCCGCTCCCGGCGAACGCCGCGATCGCCGCATCGGCCACGGCCGCGTCCAGCTCGGCGCTCGTCGCATCCCCCGGACTTGCCGTGTGTACGGCGCCGTCCGCCGCTCCGAGGACCTTCGCCAACGCCTCCGGATCGTGGAAATCAACCACGACCGGCGTCGCGCCCTGAGCAGCGACGGCATCGGCATGACTGTCGTCGCGCAGCAGCGCGGTCACCTCGTGACCATGCGCGCGCAACTCGGCGAGGATGTGCGAACCAACGAACCCGGTTGCTCCGGTCAGTGCCACCTTCATCGTTCTCGACCTCCGATATGACTGCGATGAATTGAACATTCAAGTCAACGGAGTCGTCCTCCGGCGTATTCCCGGCCCCGCCTGATAGATTCACCGAATGAGCGGCAGCAAGAAGTCGCCGGCCGTCGACGAGCACGCCGACCTGTGGCTGAGCCCGGACGAACTGAGCTCCTGGCTGTCCGTCGTCCGGCTGGTCACCCGGCTCCCCTGGGCCATCGACACCCAGCTTCAGCGCGACGCCGGCCTGAGCATGATCGAGTACCAGACCATGGCCATGCTCAGCGAGACCCCCGGCCAAACCCTGCGGATGAGCCTGCTGGCCGAGCAGACCAGCACTTCCTTGTCACGCTTGTCCCACCTGGTCAAACGGCTCGAGTCCCGCGACTACGTCCGGCGCGAGCCGGACCCGGCCGACGGCCGCTTCACCAACGCGATCCTGCTCCCTGACGGGTTACAGGCCCTGCAGGCCGCCGCACCCGCCCACGTGGCGTACGTGCGCCACCTGGTCGTCGACAACCTCACCCCCGAGCGCCTGCGCCGGATGGGCCAGGACGCCGAGCGCATCCTCGGCCGGATCGACTCCCCCGCCCGCTGACCACCAGCCCCACCCAGACGCCTCCTTGGCCGTTCAATGACTTGAACGTTAAAGCCGCAGCACCTCATCGAGGAGCACTGTGATCAACCGCTGACGTCTTCCGCCTTGGCTGTGAGGTAACGCTGCTCCGGCAGGCTCGTCGTACGGCGGGCTGCGGCGAGGTAGTGCTCGCGGGCTTTGCCTGGCTCACCGGCGCGCTCGTACAGGTGGGCGCGGACGGCGTCCAGGCGGTGGGACTCGGTGAGGTTCTTGTTGTCGTCGAGGGTGGCGAGCAGGTCGAGGCCGGCTTGCGGACCCTCGACCTGGGACAGGGCGATCGCCCGGTTGAGGGTGATCATCGGGTTGGGCGTCAGCTTCTCGAGGATCAGGTAGAGCGCGTGGATCTGCGGCCAGTCGGTCGCCTCGGCGCTGGGAGCTTCGGCATGGACGGCGGCGATCGCGGCCTGAATCTGATACGGGCCGACTCCGCCCTGGGCCATCGTGGCCAGGATGAGCGTGGTGCCCTCGGAGATCTGGGCGTGATCCCAGAGAGCGCGATCCTGCTCGTCGATCGGGATCAGCGAACCGTCGGCGGTTGTCCGGGCCGCTCGGCGGGAGTCGGTCAGCAGCATCAACGCGAGCAGGCCCGCGACCTCGCCGTCGTCGGGCAGGGCGGCGCGCAGCATGCGGGTGAGCCGGATCGCTTCGGCGGTCAGTTCGACTCGTTGCAGCGACTCGCCGGAGCTCGCCGTGTAGCCCTCGTTGAAGATCAAGTAGAGGACCTGTCGCACGACCTTCACCCGGTCGGCGAGCTCCTCGGCCGGCGGCAGCTCGAACTGGCTGCCCGCCGCCTTGATGCTCTTCTTCGCCCGGCTGATCCGCGGCGCCATCGTTGCCTCGGGCACCATGAAGGCGCGCGCGATCTCACCGGTGGTGAGACCGCCGACCGCGCGCAGCGTGAGCGCGACCTGAGACGCCGGCGTGACCGCCGGATGGCAACACAACAGGAGCAGCGTGAGCGTGTCGTCGCTGTCTGGGTCACTGACGGAATCGGCAGCCGGAGCAACCAGCTCCTCCGCCCCGCCCATTGCGGCCACGGAGTCCTCACGGCGGCGCCGGGAGCTCTCGCTGCGGAACTGATCCGTCAGCCGCCGAGTGGCGACCGTGATCAGCCAGCCACGCGGGTTATCCGGTACGCCGTCCGCCGGCCACTGCGTCGCCGCCGCCAGCAGCGACTCCTGTACGGCGTCCTCACACAGATCGAACTGTCCATAACGCCGCGTCAGGAACCCGAGCACCTGCGGCGTCAGCTCACGCAGCAACTCCTCCATGCTCACCCCGCCGATTGTGCCACCGCTCCGGTCAACCGACGGTACGCCAACGGATTGCTCAGCAGGGCAGTGTTGTCGGAGAACTGGTCCACGGTCCCGATCAACGGCAACGCCCGCAGTCCCGCATCGGTCACCGTCGCCAGGCAGGCCTCGGCAAATCGCTCAGCACCAAGAACCAGCGCCGGCCGCTCGTGGAACGGTCGCGGCGTCGGGTCGACGGTCGGCGTGATCGACAACTTGTTGTGCCGCTCCCCCAGCAGTCGGTAGGCGGTCGTCAGCGCCTGCTCCCGGGCCGGATAGTTGTCGGCAGCAAGGACGTCGGCCAGCACGCGATCGAGTCCGTCCGGGTGACCGAGCTGAGTGAACGCCGTCCCCATCCACTTCGAGTACGGCGCGTAGGTCCGCGACTGCAGGAGCGCCAACCGCATCAGATCCCGGGTCAGCCGAGCCGCGAGGACGCGTGAGCCCAGCTCGTCACCAACCTCGTGGGTGCGCTGCACGAACGGCTCCTCTTCGCCGATCCGCGCCCATTGACACCCCATCGACCAGCGCCAGATCTCTTCCGGATACCACTGCAAACGGTCCCGGACAGGCGCGAGTCGTCCGTCATCGGCGAACACCTGCCCGGCGACGACACCGAGCACCTTCTGCTGTGGCGTGATCAACCAGTCGGCAGTGCCAACCCCGAGCGAGGCGTCGAACCCGAGCAGGTCGACCAGCCAGTCCCCGAGGGTCGTGACCGTGATGTGGTGAATCGGTTCCTGCGTATCCCACCCGAACCGCACCGGATACCCGTCGTACTCATCCGGCAACGCCCGCTCAACCGCCGCACGCACCGGCTCCGGCTCGTCCACGAACACCTGCAACCGCGGTCCCCACCCGTGATCCATCGACCGCTCGGTGTCGTACCCGAGGACATCCGAGCCCCACCCCAGCAACCCGGCCGCATGCGATACGTCGACCGCCGGCCTGATCACATCTGCGTAGAACGCCGCGCTGAGCTCCCGAGCCGACCTGAATCCCGTCACCGGCCCATCATTCAGCGGCCGCCCGCAGCTGTATAGCCGATTAGAGCGGACCGCCACCACCCACCAACTCTGATCGGCGCACCCGGTTCACGCTCAGCGCGCCCTTTCCGGACGGCTGCTGAGCGACTTGGTCAGTGGTGCAGGTCCGCCTCGAACGCCCAACCGCTCCACCGATCGACCCGTACGGCGATCACCGGCCCCCGCGGCGGGTTCGCGGCGTACTGCGGGTACTTCGTGATCAGCAGTTCGACCTCAGGCGGCGGGGTGTCGAGCACTCGGGCGACACCGTCGGCGCGGACCCACCAGAGTTGAGACCAGTCCACGTCGTCATATTCGTCGACCAGCAGCGTCACCGACGGATTGGCGGTGATGTTCCGGAGCCGCCGCAGGTTCGTGGTGGTCTTCGGCTTGTGGTCGATAGCGATGAAGACCTCGTCGCCGGCAACGGCGAAGGTCACTGGGACCAGGTGCGGCTGTCCATCCGCGCTGACGGTCGCCAACCGGGCCACCCGCGCACTCGCGAAACGTGAGCGGCAGGTGGACTCGGGGAGCTTCACTTCTGCAGGCGACGGAGCGCAGCGGTCGGGAACGAGCGAGTGACCGGGCCGAGCAGCGAGGCGTCGCGCAACGCCGTACGGGCAGCGAGGTGACCGCAGGCACCGTGGACGCCGCCGCCTGGGTGGATCGCCGAGCTGCCCAGGTACAGGCCGTCGACGAAGGTGCGCGGGCTCCCGAGACCGATCGTCGGCCGGAAGATCAACTGCTGCTGAAGCTGCATCGTGCCGCCGCCGAGCGCTCCGAAGCCCAGCGCCGCGTTCCCTGCCTCCAGCACACTCGGCCGCTGCAACTCGCGCTCGATCACCACCGAGCCGAATCCGGGCGCGAACCGCTCGATCGCGCGCTCCATCCGCCCCGACAACTTCTCCGCGGCCTCGTCGTCGGCGATGCCGCGCGGCAGGTGCGCATACGCCCAGACCGCCTCAGTCCCTTCCGGCGATCGCGATGGATCCGACTTCGTGGTCTGCCCGATCAGCAAGAACGGCTGCGCCGGCACTCGCCCAGTGTCCAGATCCGCCGACAGATGCACCAGCTCATCGGCCGTCCCGCCAAGGTGAACCACCCCGGCAGAGCGTGCCTCGGCCGCCTTCCACGGAATCGGTCCGCTCAAGCGGAAGTTCAGTTTGACGGTCGGATAGTCCCACTCGAACCGCTCATCCAGATCCCGCCGCAACCCGGCCGGGATAGTTGCCCCCGACAACAGACCGTCGTACAGCGCCGGAGCGGAAGTATCCGCGATCACGGCTCGCGAGACCGCGACCCGCTCCCCCGAAGCAGTCAGTACGGCGGTCGCCCGGCCACCGGTCACCTCGACCGAAGTCACCGGCATCGACGCAGCGAACAGCACGCCGGCACGCTCAGCTCGCGCCACCAACGCACCGGAGAACGCACCAGATCCACCAACAGCAACCGGATAACCAACGTCCTGCGCCAGCATCGCCAGCAACCAGCCCATCGTGCCGCTGACACTGCCCGACAAAGGCGAATCAGCATGCAGCGCGTTCCCCGCCAGCAATGCACTACCCCGCGGCCCGGCGAACAACTCCTTGCCCATCCGATGCATCGGCATCGCCATGAAGCGCGCGAAGCGCAGCAGCTCCCCCGCCGACCCGAGCTTGCGAACCAGCTTGATCGCCGGCGCCACCGGCGGCCACCCAGTGAGCAGCGATTTCAGCAGCGGCTCCCGCAACGCGACGTACTGCTGGTAGAGCCGCAGCCACGCCTCGCCGTCACCCGGATGATCAGCACCGACCGACTTCGCCGTGTCCTCGGGATCAGGGTGAATCGCGACCGCCGTACCCTCGTCCGCGTCGAGCAGGTGCGCCAGCGGCAGCGGCGCTTGACCCCACTTCAATCCGAACCGCTCGAGCTCGAGCGCCCGGATCACCGGCGACGCGACACCCAGCGGGTAGTTCGAACTGAACCGGTCGCTGACCCAACCGTCACTGCTGCTCGACCGCACGGCACCCCCGAAGGTGTCCGCGGCCTCCAGCACCAGCACGTCCCACCCGGCATCGGCCAACCCGATCGCGCTCACCAGCCCATTGGGCCCCGAACCGATCACCACGGCATCAACACTGCGCGGCAGCATGCCTATGACCTTAACTCCACCACCTGCGCCAGCCCCGCGACCTCCCGGGCGCGCCCACTTCTTGACGGCGGTGGGGACTCAGCTGAGCTGGCCGGCGTGGATGACGACGATCACCACTGAATTGGCATAGATGTCGTAGAGAACCCGGAATCGCCCGACGTCGAGCCGCCGGATTCCGGGCGATCCGAACTCGACGGACCACTCGGGCCGCGGCTCGTCCGCGAGGGTGTCGATCGCGGTCATGAGCTGTTCGAGCCCGGCGGGATCCTCCTCGAGATAGCCCGCGGCCTGGTCCAGAGCACGTTCGCTCCAGACGACTTGATAGGTCACGCCTGGCTCATGCCAAGCCGGCGCCTAACCTCGTCGTGCGGGACCGTCTGCACCTGCCCCGTCGCCTTCGCGGCCTGATACAACGCGACGGCCAGCTGGTCTTCGAGATCGGCCAGTTCCTGCGCGGAGATGATCACCGCGGCGGCCTCGCCGTGATCGGTGATCGTCGTCCGTTCACGGCGGGCCGAGGCTCGGCGCACCAGCGCACCGAGCTGGCCGCGAGCCTCGGTGATCGGCAACGTGTCACTCATGTACAGAACTGTACACTTCATGTCAGTACGTCGATAGCGTCCCTACGACCTGAGCTCTATCTCCCTTGCGAGCGCTGTGACCTCCTGGGCGCGGCCGACCATCGCCGGGTCGGCCATCCGGCCATCCGGGAGCACGACCACGCCGCCGGACTGGTCGACCGCGGTGAGGAGCTCGAGGGCCTCGGCGACCTGTTGGGCGCTCGGGGTGAAGCACTCCACGATCGTGGCCAACTGGTCGGGGTGGATCGCCATCCGGCCGACGAACCCGAGCGCCCGGCCGGCCAAGCTCGTCCGGCGCAGCCCCTCGTCGTCATCGACCCGCGCGTGGACCGACATCATCGGCGCGCCCAGCCCGGCCGCTCGCGAGGCCGACACGAGCCGTCCACGCGCCCAGGTGAGTCCCTCCGAACCGTCCACCCCGAGCGAGCTGCGCAGATCCGCCTCGCCCAACGCGATCGCGATCACGCGCGGGTCCGCCGAGGCGATCTCGAAGGCGCGCTCCAAACCGAGCGGCGACTCGATCAGCGCCGTGATCTTTGCCGATGGCACCTGTTCCAGCACCTCGAGAACATCGAGAGCGCTCTCCACCTTGGGCACGCGCAACCGGATCCCCGGTACGGCGGCCACCGCGGCGAGGTCGTCCGCAAGCCACGGCGACCCGGGCGCGTTCACTCGCAGCTCCACCCGATCCTGCGGATGGGCAGCGATCCAGGCCACTGCCCACTGGCGCGCCGCGGCCTTGGCATCGACCGGTACGGCGTCCTCAAGGTCGAACACCACCAGATCCGGGCCCGCGGCAACGGCTTTCGCGAACCGATCCGGCCGGTTGGCCGGGACATACAACCCTGTTAACACAAGCTCCCCCTACAACTAGACCACGCCTGCTGCACGTAAAGCCGCGAGCTGTTCCGGAGTCACCCCGATCTCGGCCAGCACTTCGTCGGTGTTCGCACCGTGCCGCCGCCCCGCCCAGCGGATCGATCCCGGTGACTCCGACAGCCGGAAGAGCACGTTCTGCATCTCCACCGGCCCACCCAACTCATCGTCCTCCACGGCAACGATCGTCTGCAATGCGGCGTACTGCGGATCGCTCACGATCCCGCGGATGTCATGGACCGGACCCACCGCAGCCTCGGCCTTCTCGAAGGCATCCATCACCTCATCAAGCGGTCGCGCGGCAATCCACGAACCAACCGCCTCATCCAGCTCATCCGCGTGGAGAGCGCGCTCACGCCCAGTGGCAAACCACGGCTCGGCCACCAGATCGCCGCGCCCGACCAGCGTGATCACCCGCTCGGCAATGCTCTGCGAACTGGTCGACACCGCCACCCAACGCCCGTCCGCCGTCCGGTAGACGTTGCGCGGCGCATTGTTCGACGACCGATTCCCCAACCGCGGTTGCACATACCCGGTCTGCTGGTACGCCGTGATCCCGCCACCGAGCATCATCAGAATCGGCTCGATGATCGCCATGTCGATCACCTGCCCGGCGCCCGACCGATCCCGTTCACGCAAAGCCACCAGTACGGCGTACGCGGTGGCGAGCGCGGTGATCCCGTCCGCGAGCCCGAACGGCGGCAGCGTCGGCGGCCCCTCAGGCTCCCCGGTCACAGCCGCGAACCCGCTCATTGCCTCAGCCAACGATCCGAACCCAGGCCGCCCACTCCACGGGCCCACTTGCCCGAAGGCCGTCACCCGCGCAATCACCAACCTCGGATTCGCCTCGAGCAGCACCTCAGGCCCGAGCCCCCAGCGCTCCAGCGTCCCCGGCCGGAAGTTCTCCACCAGTACGTCGTTCCGCCGCACGAGATCCAGGAAGACGTCCCGTCCCTGGGACAGGTCGAGCGTCGCGAGCCGCTTGTTCCGGCCGAGCGTCTTGAACCACAGCCCGATGCCGTCCTTCGAGGCGCCGTGCGTCCGCGCCGCGTCCGGGCGTGCCGGATGCTCGATCTTCGTGACGTCCGCCCCGAAGTCACCCAGGAACGTTGCCGCCAGCGGTCCCGCGAACAGCGTCGCCGCCTCAAGCACCTTCACCCCGTCGAGAGGAGCAGGCCTCATCCCGCACACCGGAAGCCGATGGTCTCCGACCGGTCGAGTCCGCCACCGGTCAGCACCAACTTGAAGCTCACTTCCGGTTCGCGCGGTCCCCCGTCGGCGTACCAATCGGAGCCCTCGGCCTGATAGTGCGAACCGCCCTTGAGGATGCAGAACCGGCTGCGGCCGTCGCGGTGTTCGCTCTCGGTCAGGTTCCACACCAGCGGCTCGGCCCGGGCGAACCCGTCCAGCCCGGCCGCGACCTGCCACTCGTCCTCGGTCGGCAACCGCCCACCACGCCAGGCCGCATAGGCCCGCGCGTCCGGCAGATCGACATACGTCACCGGCTGGTCTTCGGTCCCGGCCACCGGCGCACCATCGACCCACTGTGCGAGGAACCGATTGGCGATCAGCGGCCGATACCCGGTCGCCTGCACAAAAGCGAAGTACTCCGCGTTCGTCACCTCGGAGACCGCGACCGCGATCCCCGGCAACTCGACGTCGCGCGTGACCGTGCGCACGTCGTGCAGGCGAGGCGGCAACGGCTTCCACTCATCCACGTACGGCGCTTGGTCGTACAACCCGGTCTCGCGGCGCCGGTGCTTCACCGTCAGCCGCTGAGCACCAGCCGGTACGTCGACGGTCGGGCCGATCGACGCCGTACCGGAGACTGTTGGCACCGGCAACCGCTCCGCCGGCCGCATCGGGAACGCGGAATCATCAACATGCGGCCGCTCGAGCGTGCCCAGCTTGCGCGCAGTCGTCCGGCAACTCGCGCCCGCGGTCGCGCCGACCCGGATGATGCCAGTCACACCACGGCCCGGTACGACGAGATGGACGCCGTCGTCGTTCGCCGTGATCGGTACGCCGGACGTCACGTCGTACCAGTCGCCGACCTGATCCTCCGACCGCAGCACGATGCCCTCGAAGTCGTCCTCGTGCCGGTTGATCAACGTCCAGAACGTGATGTCCTGCAGGTCGAAACGCGAACCGTAGATGCCGTGCACGCGCGCCTTGTCCGGGATCTCCGGCGTCAGCTGGATCCAGTCGCCGTCGATCAGCACCGGCGCGAAGGCACGCTGCGCGGTCACCATCCGGCGCAGGGTCGCGCGGTCGCGGGCGTTCCAGCCGACCCAGCTGGAGAAGACCGACTCCCAGACCAGGATCCCGACGCCGTTGATCCACGCGGACTGCAGCTCCGCGCTGTGGTCGCGGTGCCAGCGGCGGGTGTGGTGCATCATGTGCCGGCGCTCGAACAGGTGCGCCCGCAGTACACCCGGCGCATGCGTGTCGGCGAACCACTGTGCCCACGACAGCGCATGATCACTGACCCTTGCCATCGGCAACCGTGACTCGCCCTCAAGTGCGATCGCCGGATTGGCCGCCCGCAATGCCCGGGTGAAGGTTGGGTCGCCTTCCTTCAACGTATCGAGGAAAACCCCGTCGACGGCGTAGTCCGTCACCAACGCAGCGAACTCTGCCGCGTCCGAACGAGCTGCCCGCCGCGTCCCGACATCCCAGGGGTTGTAGTCGAAGAAAACCTTCACACCAAGGCGATGCAGGTCATCGATCAGCTCCCGCAACCCCGGAACATCGCGGTAGAAGTCGAACTGATTGCGCGAGTCGATACCGATCACCGGGTACGCGTGCCACAGCACGATCGCGTCGTGCCCACCGAACTGCTCGATCCCGTGCCGGACGAATTTCTCCGGAGTGAACCGCCCGGTCGAGACGTCGTACAGCAGGTCGTCCCACAACCAGACGAGCGCCACCGAGTACGCCGTCTGGGTCCACGCGCGCTCGGGCACGTCGTACTGCGTGCTGTTGTACGGCGTCCGGTCGTACGAACCGATCAGCCACTCGGCGAGCTTGGCCCGCCACCGCGGCAGATCCGCGGGGTCTTCCGGTGCGCCGAGAATCTTGGCGTCGTCGAGAAAGGACAGGTCGGCCCGGAACCCCAGATCCACCCGGGACGGCAGATCGATAGGCCTCGGCTCGAGCGGACTCACAGATACACCTCCGCATAACGCGCGTCGATCGCATCCCCGTGAGGCACCGAGGCAATGGCTCCCGCCGTTTGGACACTCAGTGCAGCAGCAACGTTAGCGCGTCGGACCGCGTTCGTCAGGTCGCGGGGGGTAATCGGCTCGATAGCTGACACGGAAGCCAAGGTTGCCGCGAGCACCCCGCAGAACGTGTCGCCCGCGGCCGTGGTGTCGACGACCTCGACCGGTACGCCGGGAACCGTGATCTCGTCGTTCCCGCGGGTCAGGATCACCGCGCCGGCGCCGCCGAGCGTGACCACCGCGGCCGGCACCAGCTTCAGCAGATCGCTGCGGTCCGAGCCACCGATCGCCTCGGCTTCACTCTCGTTCACCACGAGCAGGTCGACGTCGGCCAGCAGTGCACTCGGCAACTCGGCCGCCGGAGCCGCATTCAGGATGAAGTACGAGCTCGTCGCCGCGGCTTCCTGCACGGTCGCCATCGGGATCTCCAGCTGGGCCAGCACGATCTTCGCGCCGCCGATCACGTGGGCCGCCGCCGGCGTCAGGGCCAGCTCGCCGTTGGCGCCGGGGGCGACCACGATCGAGTTCTCACCACTCGCCTCGACCGTGATGATCGCCGTACCGGTCGGGGCGTCCGAGGTCGTGACCAGCGAGAGGTCTACCCCAGCTTCGACCAGAGTGTCGCGGAGCAGCGTTCCACCGTCGTCAGCGCCGAGGCACGCGACCATCGCCGTCTGCGCACCGGCCCGCGCGCTCGCTGCCGCCTGGTTCGCGCCCTTGCCACCGGGGCCGCGGGTCATCACGCCCGCGAGCACGGTCTCGCCGGGGCGAGGGATGCGCTGCACGGGGAGGACCAGATCCACGTTCGCGCTGCCCACGACGACAACGTCAGACTCCACCCCGGGCCACCTCCACAGTCCTGTCCGCCAGTTCGTCGATCGCCAGCCGTGCCATCCCCGGCAGGCTGGTGGCCAACCGGTTCTTTAGTGGTGCAGACCACTCTGCCGGAACTCCCCGGACGGCGCCAAATACGGCACCGACGGTGGCCCCGACCGAGTCCGTGTCCCACCCTGCCATGACGGAGCGGCCAACCGCGGCCGTGAAGTCGGGTGCCGTCAAGGCGTATCCGGTCAGTGCCGAATTGTTCACGGCATGTACCCAGTGCAGGTCGCCGTACTCCGCGTGGAGCGCGTCCAGAGCGTCATCCAACGGGTACCCCGCCAGCGCGAGCCCGAACCGGACCGCGCGGGAGAGCGCTCCATCACCCGAGATCACATCCAGCCCGGCCAGCGCCGCCTCGACCGGCGAGTCGACCACCATCGCCGCGGCCGACATCGCGGCCACCCACAGCGCGCCGTCCACCCCGGCACCAGTGTGGCTGAGCCGAGCGTCGACCAGGGCGAGCCGGGCGGCCGCCGTACGGTCGCCGGGGCGTGTCCAGCCGTAGACATCAGTTCGGATCTGGGCGCCGATCCATTCGCGGAACGGGTTGCCGACGACGGCCGCTCTGCTGGGGTCGACGCCGTCGAGAAGGTTGCGGTAGGCAACACGCTCGGCAGTGAAAACCCTTGCTGCAGGGAGATCCCGCAGCCAGGTCTGCGCGACATCCTCGGTGGTCAGCGCCTCGCCGTACTGTTCGAGCATCCGCAGGGCGAGGACGGCGTAGTTGAGGTCGTCGTCCTCCGGCATCCCGTCGATCACCTCCCGCAGGCTGGTCGGCGCGGACGCCCGGTTCCACGGCCACCGCTGCAGGACCTCCTCCGGTACGCCGACGGCCGTCACGTACTGCGTGAGCGGCCACTGCCCGGACGACTGCAGGATCTCGCGGATGCCCTCGCGCGGGATCTTCTCCACGGGTTTGCCGAGCAGGTTCCCGGCAGCTCGACCGAGCCAAGCGTCGTGAATGCGTTCCGTCGAAGTACCGAGTTGTGGCAGCGACGGGATTTCGGGCTCGACCCAATCCGGCGTGCGCGCATCGAGTTGGCTCAGGAGCTCACGCGCCAAGGCGCGTAGTTCGGAACTGGCCGGCTTGTCGGACGCACCCGAGACGGGAGCCTCGGCCGCTCCCCCAGCGACGATCCAGCGTTTCTGCAGGTCAGCGACCTCGACGCCCTCCGACCGGCACTGAACCAGCTGATGCGGCAGCAGATCCTCCGGCTGCACCCACGTCAATCTCATCAGGACAGATTCTCCAGTACTTCGGCCCTTCGCGCCCACCGACGCGCATCAGCCTCGTGCAACTCGCGCGCCACCGACGTCATCAGCACCCCTGGCCGGACTAGATCGGTCCGGCTCGCCTCCGCGACCTCGGCCGCCCACTCAGCCGGTACGCCGTTCAGTCCGCCGAGCGCACCGGTGATGGCGCCGGCCATCGACGCGATCGAGTCGGCGTCCCGGCCGTAATTCGTGCCGCCGAGCACAGCACGCCGTACGTCGCCCTCGGAGACGAGGACGAACCCGAGCGCGATCGGCAACTCCTCGATCGCCTTCGTCCGGCTCGGCCTTCTCGCGTCCAGCGACTGATCGCGATAGTCAGGACCCACACTGTCGAACGGCTCAACCGCGTTGCGCAACAGGGGAATTGCTTCTTCCCAATCCGCCAGACCGCTCGCCGCCTCGGCCACCGCCTGGATGGCCTTTCGGGTACCGTCCTTGGCCACGGCGAGTGCCGCCTCGACGACTTGGACTGTTGT
Organism: Kribbella sp. NPDC058245; assembly: GCF_042882005.1. Lineage (NCBI taxonomy): Bacteria > Bacillati > Actinomycetota > Actinomycetes > Propionibacteriales > Kribbellaceae > Kribbella > Kribbella sp. NPDC058245. The sequence continues at coordinate 172,395 of NZ_JBHVWY010000011.1, read as the reverse complement.
TGCCTCTGGCACCATTGCGGCGGCGACCGCGGCCGCGAACACTCCGGCTGCCTCCCGCCCGTAGCTCGACTGATGCGCACCGGCGACGTCGATCGCCTCGTTGTAGGCGCCGACCGGATCTCCGGCGTTCGCGATCCCGACCGGCGCCATGTACATCGCGGCACCGCAGTTGACGATGTTGCCGACGCCGGCCTCGCGCGGGTCGACATGTCCATAGTGCAACCGGGTCACGAGCCACTTCTCGGCCAGGAAGACGCGTTGCAGCAACAACGCGTCGGACTCCAGCTCCGGAACCCAGCGGCGGCCCGTGATCATCTTCGGTACCAGCGACTCGGCGATCGCGTACGCGTCCAGGTGCGCCCGGCGTTCGTCGTACACCTCGACCAACGCGTGCGTCATCAAGGTGTCGTCGGTGATGTGCCCATCGCCCTTGTGGTACGGCGCAATCGGCCGCGCGGTGCGCCAGTCGTCGTACCAGGGACCGACGATGCCGGTCACCCAACCGCCGTGCCGTTCGCGGATCGCCGCCGGGGTCCAGCCCTCGACGGCCCCGCCGATCGCATCGCCAACGGCGGAACCGACAAGGGCACCTGTCGACTTGTCTTCCAACGCACTGTCAGGCATCAGCTGTTGACCTGCCCCCATCCGTCACTCAGTTTCTTGCCCAGGGCACTCAGATCGGTCTTGTTCGCCAGGTACTCCTGCAGCGCGGGAGTCGCGATCTGGTCTTTCCACTTCGGGTAGTTCTCCACACTCTGGAACGGCGCCTTGGTCAGCTCGGCGCCGCTGGCGAGCGTCTGCTGCCAGCCGTCCTTGCCGCCGGTCGTCTTCAGGATCGCGTCCCGGGCCGCCTGTGTGGTCGGGATCAGCCAGTCGCCCTGACCGACCGCGGCCAAGTTGTCGGCCTTCATGAAGTAGTCGATGAACTGCGCCGACTGCTTCACGTGCTTGCTCTCCGCCGGTACCGAGAGGGTCTGCGGGTTCGCGGCCTGCTTGGCGCTGGTCCCCTTGAGCGGCGGCAGTACCTCCCACTGGAAGCCCTTCGGCGCCTCGGCCTGGATCTGCTGGGCCGCGTAGTTGCCGCCGACAACCATCGCGTACTTGCCGGCATAGAAGCCCGGCAGAACATCCGAACCACTCTGCGTCAACGAGGTCGGGTCGATCGATTTGTCGGTATAGGCCATCTCATGGATCCGCTTCGGGACCTCGAGCTCGGCGTCGCCGATCGCGGCCTTGGCGTCACGACCGGTGCCGTCGAAGAACTTGGCGTCGAAGTTCATCCCGAGGTTGAGCACGGTCGCGGTCGGGCTCTTCAGCCCCCAGCCGAGGCCGTGCTTTCCACCGGCGGTGAGCTTCTTCGCGTTGGCCGCCAGGTCGTCCCAGGTGAGCGCGTCTCCGGTTGTGGTGATCCCGGCCTGCTTCAACGCGGTGGTGTTCGCGAAGACGACGTACGACTGCAGCAGGGTCGGCGCCGCGTACACCTTGCCCTCGCTGGAGACCGTGTCCCAGACCCCTTGCGGTACGGCGTCCTTGGTCGCCTGACTCAGGTACGGCGAGAGGTCCGCGAGGTAACCCTGGTTGACGAAACCGGTGATGTCGGCGGACTCGTCATGGATGATGTCCGGCGCGGTCCCACCCTGGAACTGGGTGACGAGCTGGTCGTGCACCGAATCCCAGCTGCCCTGGACGTACTCGACCTGGATGTTCGGGTTGGCGGCGTTCCAGTCCGCGACGATCTTCTTGGTCGCGGCGACGGTCGTCTTCTGGAAGGCCAGGCTCTGGAACTTCAGGGTGACCTTCTCGTTCGGGTCACTACCTGAGTCGTCGCTGCTGTTGTTGCAGGCGGCAAGCGTCACCAGAGCGCTTGCCGCGAGCAACGCTGTTACTACTTTCCTCACAGGTTTCTCCTAACCTTTGACGGCGCCGCTCAGCAGGCCGGAGGTCAGCCGGCGCTGGAGGAACGCGAAGAACACGAGGCTGGGCACGGTCGCGAGCACGGACGCGGCGGCGAGCGGGCCGAACTGGACCTGCCCTTCCGCGCCCACGAAGCGGGCGAGGACCAGCGGCAGGGTCTTGAGCTCCGGGTCCTGCAGCAGGACCAGGGCGAAGAAGAACTCGTTCCACGCCGAGATGAACGTGAACATGGCGGTCGCGATCAGCCCTGGCCGGAGCAGCGGCATCACGATCGCGACGATGGTCCGGATCCGGCTCGCACCGTCCACCGCCGCTGCCTCTTCGAGCTCGCGCGGCACGGCGGCGACGTACCCCTGGAGCATCCAGAGAGCGAACGGCAACGACCAGACCAGGTAGACCAGCACGACTCCGGGGATCGTGTTGGTCAGGTGCAGCGGTCGCAGGATCATGAAGAGCGGGATCACGATCAGGATCACCGGGAACACCTGGCTGACCAGGATCCAGCCGTTGGTGATCGGGCGCAGGCGACTGCGGAACCGGGCCAGCGCGTAGGAGACCGGGAGGGCGACGATCAGCACCAGGATCGTGGTCAGGACCGAGATCTGCAGGCTGTTGCCGAGGGATCGGACCAAGCCCTGCTCTTCGAGAGCGTTGGTGTAGTTCGAGACATCGAGGTGCTTCGGGAGCAGGCTCGGCGTGATCGATGCGAACTCGCGGGGCGACTTCAGCGAGCTGGAGATCAGCCAGAGCAGCGGGAACGCGAGAAACACCAGGTAGCCGAGGACAGCGGCGTACTGGAGGGCTCGGGCGAGCGGACGCGTCTTCATGCCCTGTCTCTTTTCATGCCTGGCTCCGGAGCCGGTTGCGCAGGTAGAAGGCGAGGAACACGATGATGACCACGACCATCACGTCACCCATCGCCGCGGCCATGCCGAAGTTCCCGTAGCGGAACGCCTCGTTGTAGGCGAACAGCATCGGCAGCATGGTCTTGCCGCCCGGGCCGCCCGCGGTGAGCACGTAGACCAGGCCGAACGAGTTGAAGTTCCAGATCAGATCCAGGCTGGTGATCGCCACGACGACGGTCTTGAGCTGCGGCAGCGTGATATTCCAGAACTGGCGCCACCCACTCGCGCCGTCGACGGCCGCAGCTTCGTAGAGAGAGCGGTCTATCCCCTGTAACCCGGCCAGCAACGTCACGGTGGTCATCGGCATGCCGACCCAGATACCGACCACGATCACGGCCGGCAACGCCGCACTGAAATCCCCGAGGAAGTTGATCGGGTGATCGGTCAGGTGCAGGTCCTGGAGGAGCTTGTTGACCGGGCCGTTGGTCGGGTGCAGCAGGAGCCGCCACATGATCGCGACCACCACCGGCGGCATCGCCCACGGGATCAGCGCGAGCGTCCGGGCGACGCCGCGGAACCTGAGGTTGGTGTTCAGCAGCAGCGCGAGACCAAGCGCGGCGACGAACTGCAGGATGGTCACCGAGAGCGTCCAGATCACGCCGATCCGGAACGACTCCCAGAACAGGTCGTTGTGCAGCAGCTTGCCGAAGTTGCCGAGGCCGATGAAGTCCGTGTCGACGCGCAGCCCGGCGCGCGCGTTCGTGAACCCGAGAGCGATTCCCCGGATCAGCGGGTAGACGCTGAGCAGCAGGACCGGGATCAGCGCGGGCAGGAAGAGGAAGATCGCCTCCCTGTTCTGCTTCGGGCGGCTCACGTGGACCGCCGGACACTCAGCGACGGCTGCACGATGATCCGGCGCGGGGAGCGCTCTCCGTCCTCGATCCGGGCCAGCAACAACTCCGCCGCCCGTCGCCCCCGCTCGGCCGACCCGAGGTTCACACTCGTCAGCGGCGGGAAGCACTGCTCGGCCAGCTCGCTGTCGTCCATCCCGACCAGCGCAACATCCTTCGGTACGTCGAGCCCAGCGGCGGCCAGCTCGTGCATCAACCCGACCGCCAGCAGGTCGTTCGCCGCGATCACCGCATCGAACGCCGGCCTGCCACCCACCACACTGCCCTTCCGGCCGCCGGCAGCGTCGCGTTCACCGCTGAGTAACCGCTCTCCCGCCGCTCTCCCAGCGGCAAAGGTGAAATCCGCCGCCTCGACCGACGCGATCGGCTGCAACCCTTGCGCACGCAGCGCGTCCGCAAACCCCTTGGCGCGCGCCTCCCCCGGAACCGTGTCGGCCGGACCGTTCACGAACGCGATCCGCTTCCGGCCCCGCGCTACCAGGTGCTCAACCGCCAGCACCATCCCCTTCGGGGAGTTCGCCCGGACCGTGTCCACCCCGGCCTTGGCCGGAACGTTGCCGGCGACAACCACCGGTACGTCGCACTCCTGGATCGACTTGATCAGGTCGTCGTCGACCCGCAGCGGGCTGATCACCAGCCCATCGGCGTACCCCCGGGCCATCCCCCGGACCAGCGCGACCTCGTCGACCACATCCGGCCCGGTCGTGGTCACCACCAGCCGATACCCGGCCGCGGACACGACCTCCTCGACCGCGCGCATCATCGTCACGTAGACGGGGTTACCGACATCAGCCACGGCCAACGTCAGCTGGAACGTCCGCCCCACCTTGAGCGACCGTGCCCGCGAGTCCGGCACATACCCGAGCTCGTCGACAGCTCGCCGTACCCGCTCGGCCATCTCCTCGGTCGCCGGCAACCCGTTCAGCACCCGCGACACCGACGCCACCGAGACCCCCGCGGCCCGGGCCACTGCAGCGATCGTCGGACGACTCACGGCGTACTCCTGTAATCGTTCTTGTAATCGTTTACAGAGCGACCCTAAGCGGCGGCTCCGACGACGTCAACAGCTCACATACTGGGATCGGCTCCACGCCCCGCCAAACCCAACTAGCCTCATCGACTTAGTAGCCCTTGCCCACCGCCCGGGAGTTTCGATGACCGACAAGCCACCGCCCTCGCCGCGGAAAGTCGCGATCGCGGCGTGCGTCGGCGCGACCATCGAGTGGTACGACTTCTTCCTCTACGGGACCGCCGCCGGGCTCGTCTTCAACAAGCTGTTCTTCACCGGGCTGAGTGGTTCGGCCGCGACCTTCGCGTCGTTCGCGACCTTCGCGGTCGGGTTCCTGGCGCGGCCGGTCGGCGGTCTGGTGTTCGGGCATTTCGGGGACCGGATCGGGCGCAAGCAGATGTTGCTGCTGACGCTGGTGATCATGGGCGTCGGGACGACGCTCATCGGTCTGCTGCCGACCTACGACCGGATCGGGGTCTGGGCGCCGATCCTGCTCGTCGTATTGCGCATCCTGCAAGGGATCGGCGTGGGCGGTGAGTACGGCGGCGCGGTCCTGCTCGCGGTCGAGTACGCACCACCCGGCCGGCGCGGATTCTTCGGCAGCTTCGCGCACATCGGCGTACCGGGTGGGTTGTTCCTGGCATCGGCCGCGTTCTCGCTGGCGAGTCTGCTGCCCGATGACGCGTTCCTGGCCTGGGGTTGGCGGGTCTGCTTCCTGGTCAGTGCCGGATTGCTTGCCATCGGCGCCTATATCCGGCTGTCCGTGATGGAGACTCCGGCGTTCGCGAAGGTGCGGGAACGCAAGGAGGTCTCCAGCGTCCCGCTGTTCGACCTGCTCAAGGAACACCCCCGGTCCCTGCTGCTCGGGATGGGCACCCGCTACATCGAGGGCTTCACCTTCAACCTCTTCTCGGTCTACCTGCTCTCGTACGTCGCCAACGACCTGAAGCTCCCGCGCAGTTACGCACTGAACGGAATCGTGGTCGGCGCCCTGATCGGGGTCGCGCTGATCCCGATCGCGGGAGCGCTCTCCGACCGCGTCGGCCGCAAGCCCGTCTACCGCGCCGGGACGTGGGCCGCGTTACTGTTCGCGTTCCCCGCCGCGGCCTTGGTGCAGCACGGTACGTCGGTCACCGTGTTCATCGCGCTCGCGATCGGCATCGGCGTACTGGATGGCGTGATCTACGGCCCGCTCGCCGCGTTCTGGGCCGAACTCTTCAGCACCCGCGTGCGGTACACGGCGCTGGGAGCGCTCTATCAGCTCTCCGGCATCGTCGCTTCCGGGCTGACCCCGTTGATCGCCGCCTGGCTGGTGAGTCTCGGTGGCGGCGACCTGTGGTGGCTGGCGACGTACAACGTGCTGATCGCGATCATCAGCCTGCTCTCCGCGAGAGCGCTCCCCGAGACGCTCGGCCGTTCTCTCGACTCTGACAAGCATGTACTGGATGGAGCTGTTCGATGACCCTCACCTTCCACTGGTTCCTGCCCACGTCGGGCGACTCGCGCAACATCGTCGGCGGCGGCCACGGGGCGGACGTCGTACACCGGGATCGGCCGGTGACGACGCGCTACCTGCGGCAGATCGTGACGGCGGCCGAGGATCTCGGGTTCGTCGGTGCGCTGACACCGACCGGCTTGTGGTGCGACGACGCATGGTTGTCGACGGCATCATTGCTCGACTCGACCGATCGGCTGAAGTTCCTGGTCGCCTTCCGGCCAGGGCTCCTCTCCCCCACGCTGGCCGCGCAGATGGCGACCACGTTCCAGAACCAGTCCGGCGGCCGGCTCCTGCTCAACGTGGTGACTGGTGGTGAGCCGACCGAGCAGAAGGCCTTCGGCGACTTCCTCAGCAAGGACGAGCGATACGCGCGCACCGACGAGTTCCTGGCGATCGTGCGCAAGCTGTGGGAACACGGCGACCCGTTCGACTATGCAGGTAAGCATCTTCGCGTCGAGCAGGCTCGACTCGTGTCAGTACCCGACCCCACGCCGCCGATCTACTTCGGTGGTTCCTCCGCAGCCGCCGGCCCAGTGGCCGCCGCGCACAGCGACGTCTACCTGACCTGGGGCGAACCGCCGGCCGCCGTTGCCGAGAAGCTCGCCTGGATCCGCAAGCTCGCCGCCGACGCCGGTCGCACCGTGCGCTTCGGCATCCGGCTGCACGTCATCACCCGCGACACCTCCGAGGACGCCTGGCGCGAAGCCCGCCGACTGCTCGACGCACTCCCGCCGGAGACGATCGCCCGGGTCCAGGAAGGCTTGCGGCGCAGCGAATCCGAAGGCCAGAAGCGCATGCTCGCCTTGCACGAGGGTCGCCCCGAGGACCTCGAGATCTACCCGAACCTCTGGGCCGGCGTCGGCCTCGCCCGCGGCGGAGCCGGTACGGCGCTCGTCGGCAGCCACCGCGAAGTCGCCGACCGCATCAAGGAGTACGCCGACCTGGGCATCGACGAGTTCATCCTCTCCGGCTACCCCCACCTCGAAGAGGCCTACTGGTTCGGCGAATCCGTCCTCCCCCTCCTAGCCCGCGACAACCGCTGGCACCACCCCGCCGGCCACCACGTCACCCCGCCCAACGCCGTACCGTTCGCCGTCTGACGTCCGAACGACCCGCGCACACAGTCGGCGCGTCTTCGGACGTTAAGTGAACATCGCCCGGAGTTTCCGGCGCCACCCTCAACCGGAGCGTGGCACCCACAGCACCAACGAGGCGCCCCGGCCACCAGTTGTGGCAGGAGACAGCTAGCGGAGGCAGGAGACAGCTAGTGGTGGCAGGAGACCTGTGGCTCGCCGTCTCCGGCCACCATTGCCTGTCTCCGGCCACCATTTCCCGCACATTTGCCGGGCATGGAGATCCAGCGCGACCGCCGGTCGAAGGGCGGCGGGTGATCATCCGTGACCAGGCTCGACCTCCAGCCAGGGTGTTAACGTCCGAAGACACGCCGACGACACCCTCCGATCCTTCGGACGTTAGCCCGCCAACCCCGTGATGCGTCCGCCGATCTTCGGACGTTAGCCCGGCAACCCCGTGATGCGTCCGCCGATCTTCGGACGTCAGCCCGCCAACCCCGTGATGCACCCGCCGATCCTTCGGACGTCAGCCCGCCAACCCCGTGATGCACCCGCCGATCCTTCGGACGTTAGCCCGCCAACCCCGTGATGCACCCGCCGACTGTGAGGACTGGGCCATCGAGTGTGCCGACTGTGTCGTCCTCCAACGATTACCCGCGACAATCTCCGCACAGTCGAGCCCGGACCGTGGCAGATGCGCGGCGACTGAAGCCACCGTGCGCGCAGACACATTGCGCCACTCGGCATTTGGTGGGTTAACCCATGAGGTTGTGGGTTCTGCACCCGCATGAGGGTGCAGAACCCACCAGCGGATGGGTGAACCCATCAGATGGGGAAGGGGCAGGGGCCGGGGCCGGGGCCGGGGCCGGGGCCGGTACGACGGCGTGGGTTGTACGGCGGTTGGGGGTTGTACTGCGTGGGGGTGGTTAGTTGTCGTCTTCGTCGGCGCCGGGGCGCTCGGCCCAGGGGGTTTCCTTGGCCGGGCGGACGACGATGAGTTTGTCGCCGGCGGCGAGGACTGAGACGTTGGCGTCGTAGTAGCGGTGGACCTTGCCGTCGCGGACGACCGAGACGACGCGGTCGGGCAGGGCGGACGGGGGCTTGCCGACCTCGCGGCCGAGGACTGGGCGCTCGGCGACCTCGAGACCCTCGCCGTAGGTGAGCAGGTCCTCCATCACCTCGCCCAGGTTCGGGCTGACCGCGGACAGGCCGAGCAGCCGGCCGACCGCCTCGGAGGAGGTGACGACCGCGTCGGCGCCGCTCTGCCGGAGCAGCGGCACGTTGTCCTCTTCGCGGACGGCGACCACGATGTGTGCGGTCGGGTTGAGCTGCCGCACGGCCAGCGTGACCAGTACGGCGGAGTCGTCGCGATCCGTGGTGACGATGACCTCGCGCGCCGACATCACCTCGGCCCGCCGCAGCACCGTGCGGTTCGTGGCGTCACCGTGGAACGCGGCCATCTGGTCGTTGCCCGCGTCACCGACAGCCTGGGCCCGCGGGTCGATCACGACGATGCTGTCGCGCTTGACCCCGTTGCTGAGCAGGGTCTGCACCGCAGACCGGCCCTTGGTGCCGTAGCCAACCACAACGACGTGGTCCTTCATCCGCTTCCTCCATCGGGTGTCGCGCATGACGCGGCGACCTTCGTTGGCCAGGACTTCCAGTGTCGTACCGACCAGGACCACCAGGAAGGAGATTCGCAGTGGCGTGACGATGAAGGCGTTCACCAGCCGGGCCGACGGCGTCACCGGAGTGATGTCGCCGTACCCGGTGGTGGTGAGGGTGACGGTGGCGTAGTAGATGCTGTCGATCAGGCCGACAGAGCCGTCGTAACTGTCCTTGTAGCCGTCACGGTCGACCACCACGATCAGCACCATCACGGTCAACAACGCCAGCGCTACCAGCAACCGGGTGAAGAGCTGAAAGAGCGGCGAGCGTGTGCTCGCGGGCAGGTTGACCAGTAGGCCGTGCGGATTGCGACCGGGCAGGGATGACACGGGACCGACCATATTGCACCGGCGCCTGATCCACTGCATGCGACAGGCTCTCGTGAGACAGCGCGACAGTGACCATCAGGTTGTCGCCGTCGTGAACGACCCGGGTCCGCATCCGCAGACCCTCGATCGTGCGCAGCATCGCCGCGTTCTCCGGCTGGACCACGCAGACGGCCCGGTCGGCGCCCAGATCACGCGCTGCGCCGATCACTTGGCGCAGCAACTGGGCTCCCAGCCCACGTCCCTGCCAGCCGTCCTCGACGAGCACCGCGACCTCCATCGCCGTACCGCCGAGCTCTTCCCAAGGGGCAGCCGTAGCCATCCCGACCACGGAACCGCCGATGGTCGCGACGACCGAGACCCCACCGGCGGGGGCCGACAGGTGCCGCGCCGTACGGGTGGTCAGCTTCGGCATCGGCACGTGATAGCGCCGGGTGCGGCTCTCGTGCGAGCAGCGCTCATGCATGGCGACGACAGCCTCGGCGTCCTCGACCGACGCACGACGCAACTCCGGTACGCCGCTGCCGGGCCGCGGACCGTCGATCACCGGCTCCTGCAACCGCTCGGCCAGCCGGCCTGCAATCTCGACCAGGACATCGGCCCGGGCCCACTCGGCCGGCGTGTACTCGCCGAATCCCTGGAGGGTGCCGAGCTCGTCGTCGACCGACAGCGGGTCCTCCACCAGCCGCAGAACGGCCCGCAGATACCGCGTCGGAGCATCACTCAGTACGTCGGCCTGACACGGCTTGACCGTGGTCCGGACGCAGCCGGCCTCGGTGACCAGGGCGGTCAGGTCCTCGGCGGACCAACCCACACCGGTGGACACGACCAGCTCGTCGACAGCACCGGTTTCGGCGGTGAAGACTTCCAGGCTCAGGATATTGATGTCGTCCGCACCACACCGTGCAGCGAGTTCGGCCAGTGCACCGGGCCGGTCGGCGAGTTCGGTCCTGATCTTCCAGAGCATGCGGACGCCCTCCCTCGTGGAGCTTCGTCCCTCTACTCTGCGGGCGACCTGTTGCCTCGCCGGGTCGCGAATGTTACGTCCGCGTCAACGCACGCCCCGTCATTCGCGACGCATTGTCACTAGCGTCTTGTCACTAGCGTCGTCACTTGCGCCGGATCACCTTGGGCAGCCGGGCGCCGATCCGCGGCCGACGGGCCGCCTTGGCGGCGGCCAACTGCTCGGCCGACTCCCGCTTGTCCAGGTCCGCATGCCGCAACAGCTCCGGGTACGCCGCCTGCGGCACCGCCGGGTACGTCGTCACGATCGCGTCGCCGGAGAAGACGAAGAAGATCGCCTGACCGTCCTTCATCACCTTCAGCAGCGATCCCTCGCGCACGGTCAGCGCGTGCTCGAGCGCCTTCTTCCGCGCGGTCCGCCGGGCCACCGCCGCCTGCATCGCCTGCTGGGCCGGTTCACGGCCGTGCTTGACCGCCTCGACGACGAGCGGTCCGTAGCGCACGCCGTACTTGATCAAGTTCTTGGCCAATTGACCTTTCCCAGCCGCCATACGTCGAGCCTACTGGTCAGGTGGTGGCTTCCACATGGGTCAACACCCGGCGCAGGAGCTCGTTGAGCGTCGCCCGGTCTTTGGCAGGGAGCGCTCCACCGACCATCTCTTGGTGGATGTCGACCATCTGGTCGGCGAAGCGGTGGTGCAGGACCTGGCCTTTGTCGGTGAGGTCGACCTGGATCTGGGCGCGGTTGCCTGGCTGGACCGTCCGGGTGAGGTAGCCGCCGGACTCCAGGCGGCTCAGGCGCGAGGTCATGCTGCCCGCGGTGATGTGGAACAGCCGCGCCAGCTGGCCAGGGGTGCAATCGGCGGGCTCCAGGTGGGCGAGCCGCAGGATCACCTCGCAGTCGGCGAGCGACAACCCCTCGCCGGCCGCGACGGCTCGCTGCCCCTCCTCGTGCCGCCGGGCGAGCTCGATGATCCGGTAGAGCACCCCTTCGACCACCGGATCGGCCTGATCATGCCCGGCCAGATGGTGGTCGAGTTCGGCCTCGACGGAATCCGTCACGATGTCCTCCTTGACAACCATAGACTTTGAGAATCAAACTCTTGGCTAAGCAAAGTCTATGCCACTGAAGAGGAGTAGTCGAATGCCTGGTCCGATGAGCACCACCGGCCGCGAGGCCTTTCTGGCGTCGTCGCACGTCGCGATCCTGTCCGTCGCCGGCGCGGACGGGCGGCCGCCGCTCGCGTCGCCGGTCTTCTACCACTACGAGCCCGGCGGCGACCTCACCTTCTTCACCAACACCCTGGGCCGCAAGACCCGCAAAGCCGACCTGATCGAGGCCGCCGGCGCACTGACGATGACCGTGCAGACCGAAGAGATGCCCTACAAGTACGTCACCGTCGAAGGCGCCGTAGTGAGCACCGGACCGGCGACTCCGGACGAGATGAAGAAGATCGCCCAGCGCTACATGCCGGTCGAGTACGCCGAAGGCTTCGTGCAGAACGAGTTCGCCCATCCGGACTCCGCGCCAATGCTCTACACCGTTCGGCCGGCGAAATGGTTCAGCAGCGACTTGTCCCCAGACCCCGCTTGAGATGCGGAGGTTTCCGCTGTCAGGCACCATGGAGGCCGTGAGCTCCCCCAATCCGCGTCGCCCGATCCTGCCCGGCAACAAGCTGTTCGAGTCGTTGCCCGGTGCTGCCGACCCGGCGGTCGTGACCGAAGTCGCGCACCGGACCGCCGAGTTGCTGGTGCGTGGAGTGCGGTCGTCCGAGGACGCCGAGGTGCACGCGCGGGTTGTGAAGCTGGCCGACGACTACGGTCTCGACGAGCTCGCCGAGCTGTGGTCCGACGCACCGTCGGATTCGTTGCCTGGTGCGCTGTGGCGGCTGTACCTGCTGCGTTCCTGGGTGCACTCGAACGCCGACCAGGTGTCACGCGAGTTCGCCACCGGGCGCAAATATGCCGAGGTGCACGCCGTGGTCGCCGGGGTCGCCGAGCCGCCCGGACCGACCGAGGTGCGGGACATGGTCGACGCCGTACTGCGGGGTGTCGCGACCGGGGATTTCGCCACCACACTGGATCGGGCGGCCGCGTTCGCGCGGATCATCGCGACCGGGCGGGCTCATCTGGCCGACGACGGCCACGATCAGGTGCTGTCGGCCTCCAAGCTGCTCGAGATGGCCGATCAGCTGCAGACGGCGGCGCGCGCCGAACGCGCCGGTCAACTCTGGTAGTTGCGTGTCGCGGCACGAGGTGTTATGGCGTTCCGCACGCCGGATCCTCAACAGGACAAGGGGTTTGGGCACCGGTTACACTGTTCGAGGTGTCGGACCGGTGCAAGCCCCGGGTCCCAAATAAAGCCGCTACGAGCGGCCACGCGCCGTGAGGCGCTTCCCGGTCCGGCACCCTTAAACCTCTTCGGTGCTAGCTTCCGCTCGTGAGGCACATCGTAGGTATGGTCGTCGTCGCGGGACTGGTCCTGACCGGCTGCTCGACCGTCGAATCCAAGGACATCCGCACGAGCGGCATGTCGGCCAGCTTCGTGGTGACGGTCGACGACAACGAGCAGCGGGCCGTGGCCACCGCGTCGCTGCGGTCGGGCACGCTGACGTACATCGACCTCGGTGCCGGCGAGTCGATCAGTGTCGCCGGCTCCGGCACTCCGCAGGAACTGCGCCGGCAGAAGTCGCTCGGCACCATCAACTACACCAGCCGCCTCAACGACATCCTGAACGCCGGCACCGAGATCACCTTCGCGCTCCAGCGCGACAGCGCGAACGAGTCGGCACCGAAGTCGACGGTCGCCCTCCCCGAGCGCGTCCACCTGACCGCGCCGACGAACAGCACGGCGTACTCGCGGCAGCAGCCGGTCCCTGTCCGATTCGAGACCGCCCCGACCGATCAGCAGACGATTCTCAGCTGGTCCGGCTCGTGCGTGGGACAGGGCCGGATGATCCTGACCCCCGGGGCGAGTTCGACCGTGATCCCGGCCGGCACGCTGAAGGCGAACACCACCAGCAGCGCGTCACCCGGGCAGGCCGCGACACGCTGCTCGGTCGAGATCACGTTGAGCCGCGAGGTCGAGGGCAGGCTGGACCCGGCCTTCAAGGACGGCAGCGTCAAGGCCCAGGCGGTGTCGAAGCGGTCGATCGTCTCAACTCCGTAAACGCTTGACGGTTACCTCTCGGCCTTTTGTCGGTTACCTTCCCCAGACACGCTCAGCACGACCGCCCACCCCTCCGGAAGGAACCTCCTCATGCACCGCCTTCCCCGTGTGCTGCTGCCGCTCGCCTTGGTCGGTGGCCTGCTGCTGCCGGCTGTGCCGGCCAGCGCCCACCGTGGCAGCTTCGACATCCAGGGCCACCGCGGCGGCCTCGGCCTGACCGTGGAGTCCACGATCGCGTCGTTCTCCCACGGCCTCGAGCTGGGCGTGAGCACGCTTGAGCTCGACGTCCAGATCACCGAGGACGGGTACGCCGTGATCACCCACGACCGCAAGGTCACCGGGACCAAGTGCCGCGACACCGCGCCGTACACGCCGAACGACCCGGAGTACCCGTACGTCGGCAAGTACATCAACACGCTCACCTTGAAGCAGGTCAAGCAGCTCGACTGCGGTTCGCTGCCGCAAGCGGAGTTCCCGCAGCAGCAGCCGGACCCGGGCGCGACGATCCCCGAGCTGCGCGAGGTCTTCGCGCTCGTGCACCGCTACCGCGCCAACGACGTGAAGCTGAACATCGAGACCAAGGTCGAGGCCGGCGCACCGAGCGAGACCGCGCCGCGCGAGCAGTTCGTCCAGGTGGTCGCGCAGGAGATCCGCAAGGCGCGGATCAGCCGTCAGGTGACGATCCAGAACTTCGACTGGGGTTCGCTGATGCGGATGCGTCAGGTCGCGCCTGAGCTGCCGCTGGTCGCGTTGACCAACTACGACTTCCTGCAGACCGGCCAGCCGGGCAAGTCGCCGTGGCTCGGCGGTATCGACATCGACGACTTCGGTGGTGACCTGGTCAAGGCGACCAAGTCCTTCGGTGCGTCGGCGATCTCGCCCGTGCACGGCTTTCCCCAGGGTGGCAAGGTTTCCGATCCCGGCTACAAGCCCTACGTCACCACGGAGATGGTGAAGTCGGCGCACCAGGCCGGGATGAAGGTGATCCCGTGGACGGTCGACGACCCGGCCACGATGCAGTCCCTGATCGACAAGGGAGTCGACGGGATCATCACGGACTACCCGGACCGCCTGCGCTCCGTCGTACGGGAGAACGGGTTCCGGCTGCCACGCCAGTACGACGCCCCCGCCGTACGGGCGTTGCCTTCGGCGCACGCGCACAACGACTACGAGCACCGGCGGCCGTTGCAGGATGCATTGGACCGTGGGTTCAACAGTGTCGAGGCCGACGTCTGGCTGATCGACGGCGAGCTCCGGGTCGCGCACGACGAGAAGGACGCCAAGCCGGGCCGCACGCTGGAGAGCCTGTACCTGAAGCCGCTGGCCGATCGGGTCCGCGCGAACCACGGCCAGGTTTACCAGCACGGTCGTGACTTCCAGTTGCTGATCGACATCAAGAGCGACGGACCGTCGACGTACGCGGCGGTCGACACGGCGCTGCGCAAGTACCGCGGGATCAGCACGATCTTCGCGAACGGCCGGGTCCTCAAGGGCGCGGTCACCTCGGTGATCAGCGGCAACCGGCCACTCGACGTCCTCAAGGCCCAGAAGATCCGGTACGCCGGGTACGACGGCCGGCTGAGCGACCTGAACTCGGGGATGCCGGCGTCCCTGATGCCGTTGGTCAGCGACAACTGGACCAACAACTTCACCTGGCAGGGAGTCGGCCCGATGCCGACCGCCGAGCAGGCCAAGCTCCGCGAGATCGTCCTGACCGCCCACCACGCCGGCTACCGGGTCCGCTTCTGGGCGACCCCGGACGCCCGCGGCGCAGCCCGCGACGCCCTCTGGTCCGAGCTGGCCGCCGCCGGTGTCGACAACCTCAACACCGACGACCTGCACGGTCTAGAAGACTTCCTTCGCAACCGTTAGGCCCTGAATCGGCTGGGGTGAGCGTCGTGCTCACCCCAGCCGGATCAGTTGATCTCCGTGAGGGCGATCACGTCACCGCCGGCACGGAACATCTGCTGCTGACGCATCGCGCCGTTGCCCTCAGAGAGCGCTCGCTCGATCCCGTCTGCCACCAGGTCCTCATCACCCAGCTCCTGCAGCGCGGGACCGACGTACTGGGTGAGTTTCGTCAGCAGCTCCGCCACCGGCAGCAACTCCCCCGTCGCCACGTCGACCGAGCCGCCGGTCAGCCCGTCGCGGGAGGCCAGCCAGTAGCCCGCCCGTAGGATCTCCGGCTGCACTGTCGGTCCCTGGCCGCCATCAGCGAGCGCTGTCATCACCAGCGCGCGGCTGAGCGTCGCGAGCAGCACGGTCTCGTCGACAGTCATCGGTACGTCGCTCACGCGCACCTCGATCGTGGGCAGGTGACTGGACGGTCGCACGTCCCAATAGATCATCTGCTCGTCCATGACCGTCCCGGTCGCGATGTGCATCGCGACGAGCGCCTCGTAGTGCTCCACCGACTCCAGGTACGGCGGCGGTCCGGCACTCGGCCAGCGCGACCACATCAGCCACCGCCAGCTCGCGAACCCGGTGTCCTGTCCGAGGTAGATCGGCGAGTTGGCCGTCAGCGCCAGCAGCGAAGGCAGCCACGGCCTCAGATGGTTCGACACACGGATCGCAGCTTCGTCATCCGGCACGTCCACATGCACGTGGCAGCCGCACACCCCCTGCTCCCGCGCGAGCAGCCCGTACCGCTCGGCCATCTCCCGATACCGCGGCTTCCTGGTCACCAACTGAGCAGCCTCACCAGCAGGCGGTACGGCGATCGCCAGCAACCGCGCACCCTCGCCATGCGCCGCGCCCGCGAGGTCGGCACGCATGCTGGTGAGGTGCCGGTGCAGTTCGGTCGCGGAGTCGCAGACCGGACTGTTCAGCTCGACCTGGGCGCGGGTGAGCTCGAGCGTGACGTCGAGGTCGGGCAGCTCGTCGACGACGGCTTGACTACGGGGTAACGGGTCGCCGGTGGCGGATACCAGCAGGAGTTCTTCTTCGACGCCGATGGACGGAGGCTTCACCCACGACCGGTACCCCGCCGGAAACGAAGTAGGCTCGGCGCCGTGAGTCTGCCAGTGGTCACCGCAACCCGGTACGTGCTGCCGTTGCGGGAAGGTGGGTCGTTGCCCGGTGTTGTCGAGGGCAACGATCTCGGGACGTACGTGATCAAGTTCCACGGCGCCGGCCAGGGGCCGAAGGCGCTGGTGGCCGAGGTGATCGTCGGTGAGTTGTTCCGGCGGCTCGGCCTGCGGGTGCCCGAGCTGAAGCTGATCATGCTCGATCCGGTGATCGGCAAGTCGGAGCCCGACTACGAAGTGCAGACGCTGCTCACCAACAGCGCCGGCCTGAACCTGGCCGTCGACTTCCTGCCCGGCTCCTTCGGGTACGACGGTTCGGCCGGCAACCCCGGTGACGAGGACATGGCCAAGATCCTCTGGCTGGACGCGTTCGTCGCGAACGTGGACCGGTCGTGGCGCAACACCAACCTGCTGGTCTGGCACAAGCAGCTCTGGCTGATCGACCACGGCGCCGCGCTGTACTTCCACCACTCGTGGATGTCGGCGGAGAAGTTCGCCACCCTCGCGTACGACGCCGATGACCACGTGTTCGCGGTCGCGGCGCCCGGCGTACCGGCTGTTGCGGATGAGCTGGCCGCGGCGATCACGCCCGAGCTGCTCACCGAGGTGATCGCTCTGGTTCCCGACGAGTGGCTCGGAGAAGGCGACAGAGAGCGCTATCTCGGGCATCTGCTCGCGCGGCTGGAGCATCGGGCCGCTTGGCAGCCGGGTGGTGCAGCATGAGTGACCTGGTGCCGTTCGACTACGTGATCCTGCGCGCCGCGCCGCGCATCCAGCGGGGCGAGTTCGTCAACGTCGGCGCGGTCCTGTACTGCCGGGGGCTCGACTTCCTCGGCGCGGCCTGGGACGTCGAGCCGACTCGGCTCCGCGCGCTCGATCCGGCCGTCGACGTCGACGTCGTCTGTGCCTCACTCGAGCACATCCGCGCGATCTGCGCGGGCGATCCCGTGGGCGGCCCCGCGGCGACGACCCGGATCGGCGAACGCTTCCGGTGGCTGGCCGCGCCCCGCAGTACCGTCGTACATCCGAGTCCGATCCACAGCGGGCTCACCAACGCGCCCGCCGCGGATCTGGACCGGTTGCTCGAAGCCTTCGTCCGTTAACCCAGCGCCTTCGACACCACGTCGCGGGCCTCGATGAAGACCTCTTCGAGGTGCTCCGCGCCCTTGAACGACTCGCCGTAGATCTTGTAGAGGTCCTCGGTCCCGGACGGCCGCGCCGCGAACCATGCGGACTCGGTCGTCACCTTCAGCCCACCGATCGCGGCGCCATTGCCCGGCGCACTGGTCAGCCGGTCGACGATCGGCTCACCGGCCAGCTCGGTCGCGGTGACCGCATCAGCCGACAGCGCGGACAGCTTCGCCTTCTGATCGCGCGTCGCGGGAGCGTCCACGCGGCTGTACGCCGAAGCTCCGAATCGCTCGACGAGTTTCGCGTGGGCCTGCGACGGCGTCTCGCCGGTGACCGCGGTGATCTCGCTGGCCAGCAGCGCGAGCAGGATCCCGTCCTTGTCCGTCGTCCAGACCGTGCCGTCGAAGCGGAGGAAGCTCGCGCCCGCGGACTCCTCACCACCGAACCCGACCGACCCGTCGATCAGACCCGGCACGAACCACTTGAACCCGACCGGCACCTCCCACAGCCGGCGGCCGAGATCGCCGACGACGCGGTCGATCAGCGACGAGGACACCAGCGTCTTGCCGACCGCCACGTCCGGTCCCCATTGACGGTTCGCGAACAGGTAGGAGATCGCCGCCGCCAGATAGTGGTTCGGGTTCATCAGGCCCGCGTCGGGCGTGACGATGCCGTGCCGGTCCGAATCCGCGTCGTTGCCGGTCGCGACGTCGTACCGGTCCTTCTGGGCGACCAGGGAGGCCATCGCGTACGGCGACGAGCAGTCCATCCGGATCTTGCCGTCGTGGTCCAGCGTCATGAATGACCAGGCCGGATCGAGCCGCGGGTTCACCACGGTCAGGTCGAGGCGGTGTCGCTCCGCGATCGCGGCCCAGTAATCGACGCTGGCACCGCCGAGCGGATCGGCGCCGATCCTGACGCCGGCCGTGCGGATCGCATCCAGGTTGAGCACGGACGGCAGGTCGTCGACGTAGTGGCCGAGGAAGTCGTAGGAACCGGCGTGCTGCCGCGCCTGCTCGAAGGGCTTGCGGCGGACCTCACGGTTGCCGCCTGCGATCAGCTGGTTCGCGCGGTTGGCGATCCAGCCGGTCGCGTCGGAGTCGGCCGGGCCGCCGTGCGGCGGGTTGTACTTGATGCCGCCGTCCCGCGGCGGGTTGTGCGACGGCGTGATGACGATGCCATCAGCGCCGGCGCCCGCGCCGCGGTTCAGGCGCAGGATCGCGTGCGAGACGCCCGGCGTCGGCGTGAGGCGGTCCTCGCTGTCGACCAGCGTCTGGACGTCGTTCCCCGCGAGCACCTCCAGGACGGTGCGCCAGGCCGGCTCGGACAGGCCGTGGCTGTCGCGGCCGACCAGGAGCGGGCCGTTGGTCCCCTCACCGGCCCGGTACTCGCAGATCGCCTGGGTGATGGCCAGGATGTGTGCCTCGTTGAAGGCACCGTCCAAACTCGAGCCACGGTGGCCCGACGTACCGAAGACGACCTTCTGGGCGGGATTCTCGACATCCGGCGTGATGCCGTCGTACGCCGCGAGCAGGGCGGTGACGTCGACGAGATCGCCGGGCTGGGCGGGCTGGCCTGCGCGTGGGTGCATGACCACATGCAAGCACACGATCCGCCCGGTGTGTGTCGTTGACCGACTAGCTGTCCAGCTGAGCGACCAGCGTCTTCGGAGCGATCTGCCTGAACGCGTTCTCGACCAGGTCGGCCAGGTGCTCCCAGTCGACGGTATCCACGTCTAGATAGACCCCGAGCCAGCCGCGATGACCGACGTACGGCGGGCGGTAGAAGTGCTCGGGGTCATCGGCCACCAGCGACTCCTGCACGCCCGGCGGCGCCGCACACCACAGACCGACCCGGTCGTCGTGGTGCTGGTTCGCGAACATCACGAACACCTTCTTGTCGCGCACGAACCAGGTGGGCTCACCATGGCTCAACCGCTCGGTCGTCTCCGGCAGCGCCAGGCACAGCGCTCTCAGCCGCTCCAGTGCGTCCATCTGCTCAGTGTCGCGGCCCAGGGACCACAACACCCGACTCATATGCGTAGACGACAGCCTGAGCGCGGTCCCGGAGGTCGAGCTTGGCGAGGATGTTGCTGACGTGCGTCTTCACGGTCTGCTCGGCGAGCACCAGCTCAGCCGCGATCTGCCGGTTGGACAGTCCACGCGCAACAAGCCGCAGTACGTCGGCCTCACGTGGAGTGAGGCGGTCCGGAGTGGTCCTGGTGACTGGCTGGGAACGGGCGAAGTCCTCGACCAGCCGCCGGGTCACGGACGGCGCCAGCAGCGCATCACCAGCCGCGACCACCCGCACTGCGCCGGCCAGCTCATCCGGCGTCGAGTGCTTCAGCAGGAAGCCACTCGCGCCTGCGCGCAGAGCGGCGTACACGTAGTCATCCAGGTCGAAGGTGGTCAGCATGATGACGCGCGGTGCGTCCGGGGCTGCCAGGATCTCGCGGGCCGCGGCCAGGCCGTCCATGACCGGCATCCGCACGTCCATCAAGATCACGTCCGGGCGAAGCTCAGCGGCCGCAGTGATCGCCTCAGCGCCGTCACCGGCCTGACCGACCACCTCGATATCGGGCTGCGCATTCAGTAGCGCACTGAAGCCGGCCCGGACCATGTCCTGGTCATCAACGACGAGTACCCGAATCGCCATCAGCCACCTCCGCTCCCATCGGTATTGCGACCTCGACCAGGTAACCACCGTCCGAGGTCGCCCCGGCCGTCATCGTGCCGTCGACCAACTCGACACGCTCCCGCATGCCGACCAGGCCGTGCCCGCTCCCCACCGTGATCGGGGCGCCGGTACTAGGACGGTTCACCACCTGGACGACGAGCGCATTCGCGGACCGCCCCACCACGACGCGCACCGGCGCCCCGGGGGCATGTCGGACCGCGTTACTCAAGGCCTCCTGCACAACCCGGTACGCCGTCAGTTGCGCGGCCGGGTCGACATCTGCGACCGACCCGCCTTTCAGCTGTACGTCGGCACCGGCCTGCCGAGCGCTGTCGATGAGCTCGGGGATCTGCGCGAGACCCGGCTGCGGTTCGAGCTCCGGCTGCGGCTCGTCATCACGGAGGAGGCGCAGTACTCGGCGCATCTCGGTCAAGGACGCCCGAGCGGCCTCGCCGATCTCGGCGAACTCCTTCTGCACCTCGTCCGACACGGCGGTCAGCCGATGCGGCGCGCTGTCCGCCCGTACGACGACCACGGACAGGTGGTGAGCGACCACGTCATGGAGCTCCCGGGCGATCCGGGCGCGTTCCTGGAGGCGGGCCCGCTCACCGCGTTCGGTCTCGCTGATGACCTCTTGCTCGGCCAGCCTTCGGCCGGCCTCGGCGCGCGACCGCAGCAGGTCGCCCAGCACGGCTCCGACCGCCGACACGATCGCCATCACGATCCCGGAGGCGAAGTTGGTGGTGGACAGGGCCCAAGCCGGGATGTAGAAAACCACGCTCAGCACCTGGGCGGCCAGCCACCAGCGGACGAGCCGGCGTCTGGGCAGCCCGCGGGCGCCGGCGATCGCGAGGATGGCGGCGTACCCGAAGACAGCAGTCGCAGCCCACGGCCACGGCTCGCTCGAACTGACCGCGTCACCCAGCGAGGCCGAGACCGCGGATGTCGCCAGCGCGATCAGCAAGGCTGGCCGAGGCCGCGACCAGGCCAGGGCCAGGCTGATCCCCCGGGCCAGGCCGAGCACCAACGCCAACGGTCCGGGCGCGATAGTGATGCCGAACAACTCGCCCAGGATGCCATCGCCCAAGGTGTAGTGCTGGTACAGATCGAGCGCTGACAGCCCAGCCAGTACGACGACGCCCACGAGTGCGACCCAGCGCCACCTGCCGCGCGGCCAGGCGCCGAGGGTCTGCTGCTCAGCGGTCACACCGGACTCTTTCACAGCTGCTGGATCCACGACCAGAAGAACAGCATGCCCCCGGCGCAGAACAGGATCGTTGCCGGAAGCACCCACTTCGCCGCGGTCAGGCCGTACACCCGGCGGATCAGCGCACCGTGCAGCAGGCGAATGCCTCGCAGGACGAGCGGGATCAGCACGATGACCGGGATCGCGACCGCCGCGTGCACCGCCCAAGCGCCTGCCCGGGTCGGACCGCCCCACGTGCCAGGGCCGTACGGGCCGTGCTCGACGAGTCCGTAGAACGGGCCGCGCGCGATCGACGTCACGAAGAGGAGCAGCAGGAACCAGCTCATCAGGCCCATCACGGCGCTCGCGAGTCCGGTACCGAACACGGTCAGCCCGCGGGCCGCCGTACCGTCGTGTGTCTGGCCGTCGTGTGTCTGGCCGTCGTGTGTCTGGCCGTCGTTTTTCTGGCCGCCGGGTTTCTGGAGCTCCGGGTGCATCTGCTGCCAGCGGCCGCTCGCGTCACCCGGGCGGCCGATGATCGCGTCGGCCATCGCCTGGATGCCGACCGGAGCGAGCCGGAGGGTGTAGCCGACCTGCCGGACGATCCGTCCGGCCTGCGCGGAGGGTCGCGGCAGCGGCCGAATCCGGTGATTGGCAAGCGTTTGTGTCATGCCGTCGAGCCTAGGAATTCGCGGCCTCCGGGACCTCCAGCCAGGGAGCCAACTCCGGGCCGGTACCCCGGTAGGGGGTCGGATGTGACCCAGGTCACAGTGACCACGGTCCGTGCCATCGCGTTACACGGTCAGTGCCGAACGACGTTCTGCGTCGGCGGCGCGCGGCCAGAGTGGAGGTTCGGCATGCGCATTCGGAGTTTGGCAGTTCCCGCCGTGCTCGTCCCGGTGATGATCCTCACCGGTTGCGGTAGCGAGGCGACGTCCGACGTCGCCGCTTCGTCCCCGGGCGCCCAGAAGGTGTCCAAGCAAGGTCTCACCGAGCAGGTCAGCGGGCCCGCGGTCGGCTCGGCCGACCCCGTCGTCAACGCGTACTACGCCTACCGCGGTGGGCTCGACGAGATGATGCAGAGCGGCGGTGTTCAGACCGCGCAGCTCAAACCACTGATGACGACGAAGCTCTTCCAGTCGATCAGCGTCCAGGCGAAGTACTACCGCACCAAGAAGTTGCGCAACACCGGCGTCACCACCGTCGTGTGGGCCAAGCGCACGCTCGCCTCCAACGGCGTCATCGTGACCGCTTGCTACGACACCACCGCCGCCCGCACCGTGGACGCCGCCGACCGTTCGGTCCTCCCGGCCACCACGCCCACTCGCTGGCTCGACCACATGCGCGTCCAGCAACAGGACTCCCGCTGGATCGTCGACGGCGGCAGCACCGCGCCGACCTCCTGCTAGGCACTAAGACCCTCAGACCTTCGGTTCGCCGCCAAACGGCACACCTCGCGGTCCGAAGCCAGCGGCGCGGAGACGCCCCTCTCCGCGCCGCTTCACTTCCTCCGGTGTCCGGCGTCCCCGACTACTGGTGGCGGACCATTTGCTGGAGGAGGGCTTCGACGGCGCCGTGCAGGTCGGCGTCGTGCTGCGGACCCGACCAGACGACAACACAGCCCTTGTCGCCGAGCCTGTCCGCGATGAGTGCACGGGCAGGGGTCGGGTCGCCTTGATTCAGTACGACGATCAGCCGCCGCCCGTCGCGTTGCAGCCGATCGAGCAACGGCGGCAACGTGGACCCGCGGAACACGCCCGGATCGCTCTTCACTTTGGTCTCGACCATCACCCCGCGCCCGCGGACGACGAGCAGGAAGTCCGCCCGGTCCCGGGTGAACTCGCGATCGTGGTAGATCCGGGCCTTCGGCCAGAGCCGCTGCAGGGCGGCATCGACGTCCTCGTCGTACCGCTCGGCCAACCGGCTCACCCGCGAACTCGTCCCGCGCGGCCGGAAGCCGTGCGGCTGCTTTCGGGCACGTCCGAAGAGCGGCGACAACCATCGCCTCAGTCTCGTGTCGATCATCGGCGGACCCCTCGACCTAGTGTCCCGCGTCGTAAGTTGTTTGAGTGATTGCGGTGTTCAGGTGCGTGCATCGCGGTGACGGAGGGGCAGCCTCGATGTTTTTCCATCGTGGCTGTTCCTCCGGTGCCGTGAGGTGCGTGCCTGGGCGCCGCAAGCGCCAAAGAACTTGCGATGCGGGACACTGGGCCGGCACTTGTAGGGCAGTGTCCCCAGGTGAGCGCGATGCCGAACCCCGGCCACGCCAATCGTGACCGCACTGCCATCCAACGGCACTAACCTTGATCTGGACCACCTCGTGGTCCGCCCCGGTCGGCGACCCCTCGATCACGCCGCCCCAGCGAAAGGTGTTCCGGTTTGCCCACCTGGAAACTGCATTTCAAGTCCGGCCCGAGCGACGTCTACCGCGCCCTGAGCACCCCGGGCGGCCGCTCCCGGTACTGGGCCGACGCGCCCGAGACCGACGGAACGATCCACTTCGCCTTCCCCGCCGGTCACACCACCGACGCCCGGATCGAGGAAGCGATCCAGGACCGCCGGTACCGGTTCACGTGGTACACCGATCGCACCCTCACCTTCGACCTCACCCCCGACGACACCGGTGGAACCGACCTCACCGTCACCGGTTCGACCGGCCCGCATCTGGCCGGCGACATCTCGGTGCTGCTGCGGCTGAAGGCCTGGGTCGACTTCGGCGTCGACCTCCGCAACCACGACGGCACCCGGGGCGCGGGCTACCTGGACAGCTGATGCCTTCGGCAACCATCTCGGGTATTTCAGTTGCGGACGGTGCCTGCGAACAGATCTGATGGAGACGTGGAACCGCTCAGCATCGACGAGATCAGAGGCTCGTTCGTCAACTCGACGCGCAGCCTGGTGAAGGCGATGACGCCGCCACCGAAGTTCACCGACCTGCCGTGGGAATCCCTCGACTTCCTCGGCTGGCGTGACCCGAAGGCGCCGAACCGCGGCTACCTCGTCGTACGTCGTACCGACGGGGTGACCGGGATCGCCCTCAACACCCAGGCAACCACCAAGCCCCGCCGCGGCACCGGCCTCTGCGACCTCTGCACCACGGCCCACCAGGTCACCGAGGTCGCCCTCTTCGCCGCCCGCCGGGCCGGCACCGCGGGTCGCGAAGGCAACACGGTCGGCACCTACATCTGCGCCGACCTCGCCTGCTCCCTCTACCTCCGCGGCCTACGCGACCCCGAGGTCCCCCAGGGCGAAACGATCGCCCCCGAACTCCGCATCGAGCGCCTCACCACCCGCCTCGACACCTTCGTCACGCGCGTCCTTGCCTGAGAGCCGGTCCTCGGCTCTAGGCTGGTGCCCGCAACCGCCGGGCACGAAGGGAATCGCATGACGGAGTTCAGGATCACCCACGACATCCACGAGGCACACCCGGACATCCGCGAGCGACTCACCGCCACCACCATCGAGGCGATCAACGAGTCCAGCGCCCGCTCGGCCGAAGACGCCGCCCGGGTCCTCCTCCACAAACTCGCCGAGATCGGCGTCCACATGAGCGAACCCGCCTGCCTGGCCGCAGTCGAACGCATCCGCTCCGGCAAACAACTCCGCTTCGAAATAGAAGAAGCCGACTGACCGGTCCCGACGAGTACACCGTCGCCTGAGGTCAGTGCGCCGACGTCGTCCCAAACCACCGCGTCCACCCCCGGCCGAGTGCACAACCGGGGGTTTGAACAGGAATCGGTGGGCGAGAACAGGTCACAACTTGTTCACGCTCACCCCGCGGTGTCGCCGCCCCCAACGACCAGCGGCGGACAGCGCGTCGGGTGATCGCGCGGTCGGCAGTTCCCCGAGGCGCAAGCACCGACCTCCTCCCAAGGCGCCCCAGCCACCAGTTGTGGCCGGGCACAGGCAGTCGGGGCCGGAGACCTATGGTGTGAGGTCTCCGGCCACCACAACCCGTCTCAAGCCACCGTTCCCAACGCCCAGCCACCAGTTGTGGCCGGGCACAGGCAGTCAGGGCCGGGGACCTATGGCACGAGGTCTCCGGCCACCACAACCCGTCTCAAACCACCGTTCCCAACGCCCAGCCACCAGTTGTGGCCGGGCACAGGCAGTCAGGGCCGGGCACAGGCAGTCGGGGCCGGAGACCTGTGGTACGAGGTCTCCGGCCATCGCATCGTGTCTCTAGGCACCATTCCCGGCGGCCGGCCTTCAGTTGCGGCTAGGGATAGTTCAGCGGGGGTGGTGGCGACTGCCTATTCGGCGTGCTGGGTGGGAACGAGGTCGGCCGGGGTGAGGAGTGGGTGGAGTGTCAGACCGGCTTCGGTGAGGGGGTCTGGTGTCGTGGGGTTGCGGTTGAGGACGCAGACGGCGTGGTTGATCTCGGCACCTAGCGCCCGGAGGTCTTGCGTGGAGAGAACGATCTGACCGCCGGTGGTCACGACGTCCTCGACGATTGTCACGCGTCGGCCCGCCACGTCTGCGCCCTCGGCCAACCGTCGGGTCCCGTACTCCTTGGCCTGCTTCCGCACGAAGGCGCACGGCAGCCCGGTGTGCCGGCTCAGTGCGGTCACCACTGGGATCCCGCCCATCTCGAGCCCCGCCAGCACCTCGGTGTCGGACGGCACGAGCGCGACCATCGCGGCCGTGAGCTCGTCGAGCAGCACCGGGTCGGCCTCGAACCGGTACTTGTCGAAGTACTCCCCCGTCATCTGCCCTGACCGCAGCAGGAACTCTCCGGTCAAGTGCGCAGTCTGATAAACCCGTCGCCCCAGCTCAGCAATCTCCACGCCCGCACCCTAACTCGCGTGCTGCTGCCTCTCCTCGGCCGGCAGCAGCCGCCGGAACGCGTCCACGGAGATGATCGGTACGCCGTACTCCCGGGCCGCGCGTGCCTTCACCGACAGGCTGTCCGGATCCGCGGCCACCACGAACGTCGTGTCCGGCCGCACCGCCTCCTGCGGCGCGAAGCCGGCAGCGACGGCACGGTCCCACCACACCTCGCGCGGTTCGATCATGTCGCCGGTGAACACCAGCGTGCTCCCCGCCGGGAACCCGTCCGCACCGGGACGCGACGGGACGACGTACTGACCGGAGCTTGCCCTCAGCAACGCATCGTCCACATCGGACTCCAGATACCCCAGCATCACCGCGACCTTGTCGAGATCGCTGCGCCGCTCCGGCGTGATCCCACCGGCGGCCCACGACCCCTCCGCAAGCCCGGAAACGTAGTCACAGTGGAGATCCTGGACCTGCAGCCGGGTCAGTCCGAGCTCGGTCGCGACCTGCACCAGCTGATCGGCGTCGGTCGCGGTGATCTCGCGGTTCGCCAGGATGCCGTCGAGCAGCGCCAAATACGAGTCGGCCTGTGGCGGCTCCGGCACCCGTGGCAGTTGGTCGACGAGTCGACTCATCCACCCGTGCCGACCGCCGGCATGCACCGGCCGAACGGTCGGCGTGAAGGCATGCTCCGGCAACGACGGCCAGCGCCAGCCGCGAAGCTCTTCATACGCCCACTGCCAGGGCGGTGGAGACGGAAACTCCTGGAGATACTGGCCGAACAGCTCAGCCGTCGCCCGGGTATCGGCCAGCGCCGAGTGCCACCCCTCGAGCGAAATCCCAGCCGCCGCGCAACACGCACCGAGCGTCCGCTTGGCGCCCGGATACAGATACCCGGCGAGCGCCATCGTGCACATCGACCGCTCGGTGATCAACGGCACCATGTAACCCAGCCGCGCGAACTCCGCCCGCAGGAACCCGAGGTCGAACTCGACGTTGTGCCCGACCACCATTCGCCCGGACAGCAGCTCACCCAAGCGCCGCGCCACGGCACCGAACTCCGGCGCATCCAGCACGTCGGCGGTAAGGATCCCGTGAATGTGCTGAGGCCCAAGGTCGCGCTGCGGATTCAGCAGCGTGACCCACTCGTCCTCGACCTGGCCGCGCTCGTCCAGCAGGACAACGGCAATCTCGATCACCCGGTGCCGATGGCTCGGCAACAGACCGGTCGTCTCGGTGTCGATCACGGCATACATGCGGGCCTCCTCGAACTCGGTTTCCGACCCACCACAAGCCAATCAGACGCCGCCGACAGTTTCCGCACGCCTACTCCACGGGAACGTCGACCGCGATCTCGGCCCCGAGCTTCGCGCCGTGCATCAACGCGAGTTCGTCACCGCTCCAGAACCGCCCCGGGTCGTACCAGTTGGGCCGCCGCCCCGGCATCAGCAGGCCCATCTCCTCATACGTGACCGCGACGACCTCCGCGCAGTACGCAGACTCCAGCTCGAGCTCCCGCTGGCCGCGCTTCAACGCCGGGACCCGTCCACGCACCCAGCGCGACGCAAGGCGAGCAGTCGACGGGAACGGCGTACCGTCGAGTCTCGCGACAGTCCGCAGTACGGCGTCCTCCATCTCGTGCGTGACCGGGTGATCCAGCTGGCGCAACCAGCCGCGCTGACCGTACTTGCGCGCCCACACCGTCACCGCGTCCCGCAGGTCGTGCAGCTGCACACCGCGGTGATGCGTGCCGGTCCACATGTCCTCCAGCGACCGCCCGAGCTCCGCATGCCACATCAGCGGCGGCATGTCGTCGAGGACGATCGCCATCCCGACATGGTTGACGGGGCTGTTGGTCAAGGTCTGGATCGCGCGATCGGCGGCACTCTCACCGCGGAACAGCCAAATGTCACCTGTTCGTGTCAGTTCCGTAGCGTCATCCAGTGAAATCCGGCTCTCCACGTCGCTAGGTTAGTCGCCATGAAGGTATGGAAGGTCGTAGGACTTGCGGGGCTCGTCGGCGTGGCCGCAACGGGCGTAGTGATTGCACGGGGCGAGCGGAAGCGTCGCGCCTACACGCCGGAAGAGGTGCGGGACCGCCTCAAGGACCGCGCCAAACAAGCCGCGCGCGTCTGACTTCAGACACAGATATCCCGGTACGACGTTCGGCCGGGCGCGAGGACGCCGTAACTCGGTGGTACGGCGACACCCCTCCGCGCCCGGCCGGAGTCATCTCCGGATCTTACGCCGACCCGGCCGCCAGTGGGGATCTAAAGGTTGTGCAAGGCAACATCTTTAAGTCGGCCGGCGGTCACAACGGCCGTTTGAAACGTGCAGTACGGCTGCCGGCGCCGATCGGTCGGTGATCCAGGATTCAACAGGCGCAGGCCGCCTGGGCTCGTCGTGTCCCACGGGATGTGGCTGTGTCCGAAGACCAGCAGCTCTACTCCCGGGTACGCCTTCTCGCATCGCTCCTCGCGACCCTTCGCCGTACCGGTCTCGTGCACGACCGCCACGCTCAGCCCGTCGAGTGTCACCCGCGCAACCTCAGGCAGCCTGGCGCGCAGC
This sequence comes from Kribbella sp. NPDC058245, assembly GCF_042882005.1. Lineage (NCBI taxonomy): Bacteria > Bacillati > Actinomycetota > Actinomycetes > Propionibacteriales > Kribbellaceae > Kribbella > Kribbella sp. NPDC058245. Next base: position 143,656 of record NZ_JBHVWY010000011.1, on the reverse strand, counting down.
TCGGGGCCGTCGTTGTTGCCCCAGCAGCCGATCAGCCGGGCGGCGCGCGCCTCCAGCTCGTCGAGCAGCGCGACGTTCACCCAGTCGCCGGCGTGAATCACCACGTCGGCGCTGTCGATCGCCTCCCACACCGCATCAGGGAGCCGTTTCGCCCGCACCGGCAAATGGGTGTCCGAAATCAGCACCAGCCGCATCCTCCAACCCTCTACTCTTCCAGTGCCGCGATCAACTCCCTCTCCTTGCTCGGGCTCAGCCCGGCGCGTCGCTCGCGCTCCAGGCCCAGCTCGCGTTCCCAGGCGAGCGTGTCGGCCAGGAACTCGCGGCGCGGCCGATGCACCAGCCCCGCCGCTGCGGCCGCGGCCCCGCTCCGGCAGGACCAACCGGCGTAGTCCGGGTCGGACATCCACATCGTGAGCGATTCCGGCCCCATGTACTGACCGACCTCCCGCTCCTCCAGCCACTCGGTCTTCGCGGTGACGATCGGACCGGTGTGCCCACCGACCTCGCGCACGAGCTCGATCCACTCCCCGAACGGCACGACAGGACCAACGGTGTCGAAGATCCCTGTCCGGCCTTTGGTTGCGCAGTCGAGCAGCCATCCGGCCAGATCCCGTACGTCGATCACCGCTGTCGGCATGTCAGGCGAATCCGGCACCAGCATCGGCTCGGTCGGCTGTGCGGCGGCCCGCGCCACCCAGGAACCGGCTCGATCGCTCACGTCGCCCGGCCCACCGATCAACCCGGCCCGCGCGATCACCAAGCGATCCCCCACCGCCTCGATCGACGCCTGCTCACACGCGACCTTGGCCTCGCCGTACTGCTCCCGATCGGCGACGTCACCCTCGGACGGCGCCCGCAACGGCGCCGTCTCATCCGCCCCGGGCGTATCGAACTTCTCGTACACGTTCCCCGTGGAGACGTACGTCCAGTGCTTGGCCCGCGCCCCGAACGCCGCCAGCGCCCCGCGCACGAACCCCGGCTGCCACGACACCTCGAACACGGCATCCCAGTCGCGATCCGGCACAGCGCCGTACCCATCAGGAAGGCTGCGATCCACCGGGACCAGCTCCGCGCCCTCGGCCACGGCACCGCTCTCACCCCGCGCCACACACGTCACCGCGTGCCCACGCGCCACCGCCTGCGCCGCGAGCTCACGCCCCAACCACGCCGTCCCACCAAGGATCAGAATCTCCATGCAGGTAAGCAAATCAGGCCCCACCGACAAAACCCAGCTCCCTTAGCCGAGGGCAGAACCGCACACCGAACGTGACCCCGGTACGGCGTCCCGTCACCGCAGGCCGCGAGCACTTGCCGCCGACCGATTCCAGGCGCAGTGTCGGCAAGAGCGGCACCTTTCGACGGTGCCTTGAGCAAGGGGGAGAAATGGCTGGTTTCGTTCAGATCATCGAGTACCGGACGTCGAGACCGGACGACGTCGCCGCGCTCTCCGACGACTACCGGGCCAAGCGCGAGGCCGGCGGCGACGGGCCGATGCCGATCCGTTCCGTGTGGTGTTCGGACCGCAAGGACCCGGCGCGGTACCTCGCGATCGTCGAGTTCGCGTCGTACGAGGAGGCGATGGAGAACTCGAAGCGACCCGACACCGGTGAGTTCGCGGCCGCCCTGATGGAGCTGTGCGACGGACCGGCGACGTTCCACGACCTGGACGTCGTCGAGGCGACCGACTTCCGCTGAGTGCTCGGGCCCAGCCGGACTCGCATTCGGCTGGGCCCGAGACAGGGGAGGGCGGTACCGATGCCGGAAAGGAGGTCGGCATCGGCGGCCGCATCGGCCCGGATCCGCGGCGCCGGATCCGGACCGGCTTGTGGGTGTCGCGTCAGCGGAAGACGCGGTACGACGACCAGCTCCCCGGCGGCGCACCGCCGTACGAGCCTGAGTCGCGCTCGTGGTGCAAAGGGTCAGGGTCCTCGGGTTCGGGCGCGGAGTGCAGGTCGGGCCACGGCCGCGCCGCCAGCGTCTCGCGCGGCGGCAACGTCAGCCCCGGATCAGGACCGGACTCCGGATCGATCCACTCGACCTCGGTCGCCCCGCCATGACCATGGATCGCGACCACGGACTCGATCCCGTCCCACACGGTCGTGGTCGGATAGTCGCCGTACCAGCGCAGCGCCACCGACCCGTCGGTGAACTGCACGCCCTCGGCAACAGGCCCGGTCCCACTCACCCCAGAAACATCATGGTGACGGATCAGCCGAAAACGACGGGAGCTCATTTCGGGGCAACCTCCCACAACCGCTCCCCCGGCAACGACCGGTACTGCCCCGGATCGGTCACCGGAATCGGATCGCTGGTCACCTTCAACCCCGCGAACCGCCGCGACATCGCCTCCGCATACCTCTCGGCCAACTCGGCCTCAGCACTGTAATCCGCGACGACATGGTCCCCGAACCACACCCGTACACGGCAACGTTGTGAACCAGACTCACCGGACATCTCAAGGCACCCGGCACATCATGGTTGTTCCCATCAGCGGCATCCAAGACCTACGGTTCACGTCGATCACTTCCACTTCCCTGTGGGGATGGGTTCACTGGTAGTGACGGACCCCGCAAAGCTTCATGACGCAATTCCCCAGATCTTTTTCAAACACCCCGTTCGAACCTTCATTCGAACCGCCCACCCGCCCAAGCCTCAAGGGCCATCGTCGTCGGCCAGTAGCCCGCCGTTCGCGTCCAGGCCGAGCACCTCGGCAACGCGTTGGACGGATGTCTCCAGATCCCCGTCCAGAGCCAGGAAGATCTCGTCGCTATCGGCCATCTGGCCGGCCGAGCACCCACGGGCGCCAGGCCTCCGCGTCTGGTTCATCGGGGCTGATCGGCTGCTCGAAGAAATGCGTCCCAGCTTCGGGCAGGTGGGCAGCAACCAGCGTGTCCAGGTTGGTCAGCAGAAGCATCGGCACGGATGGCCGGCGATCGATGAGCTTCTGGAAGATCAGATCGGCTTCGGCTCGTAGCGCCTCCCCACCGCCGCGCACCTGAACCTCGATCCCGTAGGCGTCCATCGCCTGAACCTCATCCGGCTCCGGATCCACCTCGGCAAAGCCATTCGGCTGAACCACCACACCGAGCCATTGGTCGACAGTCACCCCACGAGCCCTGAGCCGGACAACGTCCCCTTCTGCTGCCATCACCTCGGCACCGATGTCGTCCACCACCCATGCCGCGACCTCGGCCGGCGACCCGGAAACCGCCAGGAACACACTGTCAACGTCCGACATCATTGCTCCTTGTAGTAAGTGACGAGCCGTCCATCGCCAAGGATGACGTGGACGACGTCGGCAATAGTCTTACCTGGCTGGCCGACTGCCCGTCGATAGCCACGCCAGGCGTCGGCTTCCGAGAGGTCAACCCCTCGGCCGTCAATGACCACCTCGGCGGCCTGGTCACCGGCGTCACAGATGTTTCGCTTGATCGCACTCGTCTTGGCCGATCGCGGCGATTTGAACTCCACAATCACCCCACGATCCTCCGCATTCTTGCGGACCATCGCATCCGGATTGACGTCTCCCGTCGAATGGTCAGCCTTCCGTGCGTCGACACGCCACCCCTCGGCTGTCAGCCGGTCCGCAGTTCTCCGCTCGTGGGGCTTGAACACGCCGTCGGGATCGTGCGTACCTGGGGCGAAGTCGAGTTGCAGGGGGCGGAGGTCGAAGGCTGGGTCGAAGTCCGGTACGGCGGCTTTGAGCGGGGGGAGGTTGATGTCTACGACTATGGGGTGGGGCTTTTCGTCTTCGGGGTAGTCGAAGGTGGCTTCGATGGTGCTGGGGGTGATGGTGAAGGTGGCGTGGTCCCAGGACTGCTCGGCGGATTCGGCCATGGCTTCGAGGAGGTTCTTGATGGGTTCTTCGAGGTCGATCAGGAACTCGTGGTCGGCGAGGAGGCGCTCGTTGCGTTTCTCCTCCTCCTTCTCTTCCTTCTCGGTCTTCTCCTCGATCTCGAACTCGCCGGTTTCGGTGACGACGATCTCGACCTCGAGGGGTTCCTCGGGGTTCGGGTTCTGCTCGTCGTCCTTCTCGTGGTCCTTGCGGAACTTCTCGAAGGCTTTGCGGGCGACCACGATCAACGGGGGTTCGTTGTCATCGGCAACTTCTACGTCCTCGAAGGTCGCCGTGAGCCGCTTGGTGCGACCGCGAGTGTCACGCTCGACCACATCCCCCTTGCCCCCCGTAGCGCGGTTGCGATCGGCGGAGTCCGACGACAGGCGGTCCGTACCCGATCCGCCACCAACCAGCCGGTCGGCCCACAGCCGCGCCTTCGGCGGCGCCATCGACAGATAGTGCGCCGCCGCCTCACAGGCCCGTGCGGCAGCGTCCAGCTGATGCGCGGCCATAGTCGCACCGCCCTGCGCCGCTACCGCCGCGTTCTCACGGCAGCGGGCAGCTGTGCGCTGTAGGTGGTGCAGCACCCCCGGTACCTCGTCGAGGCACTCGACCAACCCACGCGCCACCCGCTGCAGGTCCGACGGCATGGGAGATCAGATCTGGTCGGCGTAGCTCTTGCATCCGGCCGAGGCGATCTCCAGAGCCTCGGCTGCCTGCTCCACGGCCTTGCCGGCCGCGTCCAGGATCTCGGAGATGTCCCGGTCCACCCCGGTCGCCGTACCCGCGATGAGGCTCTCGACCTGCTGGCTGTGCTGCGTGAAGCGCAGCTTGAAGCCGGCCAGCCCGCCCGCTGCCTGCTTGGCCTCCATCGAGACCTGAAACAGCTGTTCCTTGAGCCGCTGTACGTCGGACACCTGAACCCACTCCTATGTCAGTTGCGCTTCTTCGGCAGCACGATCGCCGTACCGGCCACGACCACCGGTACCAGGATCGCGAGCCACCAGGGCAGCCCGGCCGCCATCGCGACCACGACCACGACGGCACCGCCCCAGCCCCACCACCGCGCTCCAGGCAGCCTGGGCAGCCCGAGCATCCGCGATGCGGCCAGCATGGTGACCGCACCGATCGCTGCCGCCTCGACCCCGGCCAGGAACGTCGCGGTGATCCACACCAGCACGAACCCGACCAGCGTCAGGACGGCGCTGATCGTACGACGTTTGCGCCGCTCCTGAAGCGCACGCCCCTCAGCCCGGACTTCCTCGAGCTGATCGACCGCCTCACCCAGCTGCTTGGTGAGCCGAGCCGCAGCGGACTCCAGGTCGCTCAGACCGCGGATCTCCGGCGACGGGATGTTGATCCGACGCCCGTCAGCCGGCAGCCCAGCTCGCTGCAGGCTGACCGCAGCCTTCTCAGCGAGCGCGTTCAGCCTCTCCTCGACCTGCCTGCCGCGTTCGGCCATCGCAGCGGCCTCAGCCTGCGCTGCAGCCTCTGCGCGGGACTTGGTGGCGGTGAGCCGGTCCTGCGCCTGCTGAGCGTCCGTACGGGCACCTGCGACGATCCGCAGCGCGCGTGCGTACTCGGACCACTGCTGCTGTTCCGTCTTCATCGCCGTACCAACTCCACTGCACGCTCTACCTCGTCAGACCGCAAAGCCGCGAACGGTACGACGACCTGCGCCTCCGGATGCAGTCCGTCCCACAGCAGCGCGCGGTGCGGTTCCGAAGCCCACCGAACCAGCGGTCCACACACAGCCCGGACACCGTCCTGCGGATGCCGCAAGAACAGATGCGTGGCCACGTTCGCCCGTCCATAACCGAGGTGCTCAGTAGCTACGTGCAGTCTGTTCCACCAGCCGAACGTGATGAGCCCCTGCGCCGGACCGTCTCGGACGATGTCCTGCAGTGCGTTGGCCGGGCTCTCGAAGAACCCCTCCGCGTGCAGCTGCATCCGCGGCACCCCATGGAAGCCAAAGCCGAGCAGATAGGTCGGACCGCCGACTTGTCCGTCCCGAAGCGCGTTTCGCAACGCAAACAGCCGGGGACCGACCTCGTCGTGCTTGTCGACGGTCTCGACCTCACACCCGAGTGAGCGCAGCGCATGCACCAGTGCGCCCTTGCCGTCCGCAACAGCAGGCGATGAGTCGGTCCCGTCCATGAAGATGAATCGCGGCGGCTCCACCGCAGCCCCAGCAGTCGACAACGCCAACCCAGTCAGTACGCCGAGCGCATCCGCCGGGCTGTCGCCCAGAACCAGTACGCCGGCTCCCGGCTCGGGCCGCACCTCGACCTGCACCGGCTCTTCAGTCACTGCGATCGGCAGACCGATCCACGGCCGACCCAGCTCCGGCTTCACAGCAGCCGCCGTGTCGGTCAGGCGTGCTGGCTCTGCCAGGTGGAACACGCGCGGCGGGTGCACCGCCGTACCGGCTCGGCGCCATAGTTCACGCCGTAGGTCGTCCAGCACCGCCTTGTCCGCAAAACTGACCAGCACGTGCTGGTTGTCGTCAGGTGAGCCGAAGTTCGCGTTCAGCACTGCCTCACCGCGGAACTGCAGCTCAGCCGCCGCACTGTTCCCACTGCGCAGAATCGCCTGTGAATCGGCCGGAGTGGTCTTCAGAGCGATCCGGTACGGCACCTGGCCGAAGATCGAGTCCCGCCGCGTCGACAGCCGCTTGACCCCCTCGATCGTCTGAGTCGCCAGTACGACGTGAACGCCGTACGCGCGTCCCAGGCGCACCAACCGCTCCAGCAGCTTGGCTGCCTCGTCCGCCAGCTCGTCGTCGTCCTCAAGCAGCACCTGGAACTCGTCCAGGACCACGAGGATCCGCGGCGGCCGGTCCGGCCCCGGAGCCAGCTCAGCGATGTCCGCAACGTTGCCGTGCGCCTTGAAGATCTCGCTCCGCCGCGCCAGCTCGTCAGAGAGGTGCCGCAGTACGGCGAGACCGAACGCGCGGTCGCTGTGAATCCCCAGCACCCGCACATGCGGCAGCCAGTGCTCACGCTCTCCGGCCGGACCGAGCGCCGAGAACTCCACACCGTGCTTGAAGTCCAGCAAGTACATCTCTAGATCGACAGGGTCGTACCGCGCGGCCAGTCCGTGGATCAGCACGAGCAGCAGGTTCGACTTGCCCTGACCGACGGCGCCACCGACCAGCACATGCGGCAGCGCAGGGTTGCCGCTGCGCAACCGCACCAGCGCGGGCGTGCGATCGTCGTACCCGATCACTGTGCCGATCTCGTCCTTGACCGGCTGCCACCAGGTCGAGCGGTCCGGAAGTGTGCGCTCGAAGTCGATGGTCGGTAGGACTGCGATCTCGGCGAGCTCGGCGACCACGTCACAGATGCCTGCAGCAACGTTCGCATCGAAGGCCGGGTCCAGCTTGGCTGCCACCCCCGGCAGCGTCGCTGCCTCCACCTTGTCGCCGGTGACGACTACTGCGTCCAATAGCTCAAGCAGCTGCTTCGTATCGACATCACTCTCGGCCGGAGACGACGGGTCGTGATGGACGAGGAAGCAGATACCCCGCTCCCCCGCCGTCGCCGCAAGCCGCAGCAGATCGCGCTGTGCGAGCTGATCGATGCCGGAGGGGTAGTCGAACAGGACGACGAGCCGGTACGGATCGGTCACTCGGCCGGTCTCCCGGATGAGGTCCTCGAACCGCTTGTGCCCGAGCTGCGCCTGCCGGCTGGCGCGCAGCGACGACACGTCGACCAGTCCAGACAGCACCGCATGCAACTGCTCCGCGGTGTGGGTTGCCCTAGGCACCAATTGCGGGTACTTCGTGGTCAGGTGGCCGAGCAGACCCATGGTGCCGGTCAGCTTCGGGTCGAACGCGTCGATCCGCAACCGGAAGGGCTCTGCCGCCGCGACCAGCCTCAGTGCGACGCTCTGCAGCAGCCGGCGCGCGGACTCGTTCCGATCAGCGGTCACCTTCCAGCCGTTGGTCCGCAGCAGCGGCACGGCGACCGGCGTACCGGCGTCTAGCTCACCGATCCGGATGTACGGCGGGACTCCGGCGCCGACGAGTTGCCGAGACCGCCAGCGGGCGTCGTTCGGCGGGATCGAGGCCAGTCCGGGTGCTAGGCGGTGCGCGAGCAGGCGTGCGGCCGGCTCTGCCTCGGCCAGCGCCGCAGCGGTGTTCGCCTCGACCTGCGCGCGGGACTCGCGGCGCGCGATCGCAGTCTGCTCCTGGAGCTGCCGGTGCAACTGGACAGCCCGCTGGTGCTCGCCCTGGGTCAGCCGGCGCGCATGCTCCAGCAACTGCCCCAGTGCGTGCTGGAGGCCGCGGATCCGCGCCTCCAGAACCTCAGGTGCTTTGTCCCCGTCCCGCGCAGAGCGCACTGCATCTGATTCTCGCGCAGAGCGCACTGCATCTGATTCTCGCGCAGAGCGCGAAGCCACCTGGGGCGCAGTTTCCCCGTCAGGCTTCTCCGTCACGAGCACCGTCCTTCCACCTCTGCCCCGCGACACCTACTGCCTGGACAACTGTGTCACACCAGTAGTCCCAGTGGTCACTCCAGGCATCAGTAGTCTCACGCATCAGTCAGACGGGCTCAGTTGGGGGCGACGAGTTCCAGCTCGTACCCGTCCTCGTTGTGCAGGAATGCGGCGTAATGCTGCGGCCCGCCGGCGTACGGATGCCGGTCGGCGAACATCAGTGTCCAGCCGTTGGCAGCGGCCTCGGCGACGAGCGCGTCGAGCTCGGCGCGGGAGGCGACGTTCAGCGCGAGGTGGTTCATCCCGGGGCGGAGCCGGTCGTGGACGTCGGACGACATCGCCGGGCTCTGCTCGACCACGACGTAAGTGCCGTCGGAGGCGGTCCAGGTCATCCCGCCGGGCCAGCCGTCACCGTCCTTCCAGCCCAGCCGATTCAGTACCCAGCCCCAACTCTGCTGGGCCCGGATAAGGTTCGGGACCCAGATCTCGACGTGATGCACGGCAGCGACCATCGGAGCATTATCTGTGCTCGTCGAGATGGTTCGACACAGCCATCGAGATCGAGCCTGAAACGATCAGCCAGACCAGCGCCGCGACCATCCACAACCACCACTCGCGGCCCTGCGAGGCCTCGGCGACGCCCTTGCCGAACAGCCCGCCGGACGGTGCGAACACAGCCACCATCAGCACCCGCGCGATCGCCGTCTGCCTGGTCATTTCTTCATTGTCCGAGCCCGCCGGGAACCCTGCAGAAACCAGGGCGTTTCGCGCCGTTTCGGAACTTGTCCGTGGCAGGGTCTACCGTCTGCGGTGACAGTCAAGAGATCGGGGGATTTCGTGAGCAGCACCCGGATCGAGAGTACGGCGTACGGCGCGCCCGCCCTGGAGCGTTTGCACGCCGTCGTGACGCGGCTCAAGGCCGATGATCCGATGGCGCCTGTCACCCTGCTGCTGCCGAACAACCTGGCCGGTGTCGTCGCCCGCCGGGAGCTCGCGACGACCGGCATCGCGGGGTTGTTCCTCGCGACCCTCGAGCGATTGGCCGAGCAACTCGCCGCCGGTGTGTTGTCGCCACGGCGGCCGGCCACGCGCCCGATCGTCGCGGCGACCTGGCGGACCGCTTTGTCCAAGGCGCCGGGCATTTTCGAGGACGTCGCCGAGCATCCGTCCACCATCCAAGCGCTTGCGTCAGCCCATCGTGAGCTGCGCGATCTGACCGAGCCCGCCTTGGACAGAGTCGCCGCAGCCTCGGTCCTCGGCCCGGATCTGGTGCGGCTGCACCGCCAGATCGGGTCCGATCTCGGCACCGATTGGTACGACGAGACCGACCTGCTCCAGGCCGCTTCGGCCCGCGTCGACTCCGAGCCGGCGATCGTCCGCGAGCTCGGTGCGCTCGTGCTCTACCTGCCGCAGGAGCTCACCCAGGCCGAGGCCGCCTTCGTCGAGGCCCTCGGGGCCGCCGCGGCCGATCTGACGGTGATCGTGGGATTCACCGACGTACGGCGTGCCGATCGAGCAGTGCGGCGTTCGCTCGAGCGGATCGGTCTCGACCTGCCGACCTCGATCTCGCGGAACTATCCGGTCGCGACCGAAATCCTGAACGCGTCCGACGCCGACGACGAGATCCGTTGTGTCGTGCGGGACGTGGTCGCGTCGCTCAAGAAGACTCCCGCGCACCGGATCGCGGTGCTGTATTCGGCGATCACGCCGTACGCGCGGCTGCTGCACGAGCACCTCGCGGCCGCGGGGATCGCCGTCAACGGCCCGGGGACGCGGCCGGTGCATGAGCGGGCGATCGCGCGGACACTGCTCGAGGTGCTCGCGCTCGTCGATCAAGATCTGCCACGTGCCGATGTGTTCCGCGCCCTGGCGAACGCGCCGACGCGGGACTTCACCGGCGAACGCATCCCGGTGCCGCAGTGGGAGCGGATGTCGCGCGCGGCCGGTGTGGTGCGCGGTGATGACTGGGATACCCGGCTTGCTCGGTATGCGGAGTCGGAGCGCCGGACAGCCGATCAGGAGGAGGCTGCCGAGGATCCGCGTCCGGCCGCGATCCGGCGTGCGCGCGCCAACGCGGACCGAGCCGAGGCCCTGCATACCTTCGCCTCTGAACTGCGGCGACGGCTGCAGACTGTCGCCGGGCTGGAGAGCTGGTCGGCGTTGGCCGCGGGAGTTTTGGAGCTCTTCCAGGATCTGCTCGGGGACTACTCGGCCCTGCCGATCGAGGAGCAGTACGCCGCAGCCGCGGTCGAGGGGTCCTTGCGTGGGCTCTCCACGTTGGACGAGCTCGGGACACCAGCGAGCCTGTCCGTGCTGCGCGACGTGCTGGATCTGGAGTTGCAGCAATCACTGCCGCGCGTCGGCACCTTCGGGACCGGCGTACTGGTGGCTCCGCTGTCGGCAAGCGTCGGTCTGGCAGCTGACATCGTGTACGTCGTTGGGCTGTCCGAGGATCTCTATCCGGGGCGAGTGCATGAGGACGCGCTGCTGCCGCAACGGGTGCGTGAAGCAGCTGCTCCGGAGTTGGCGTCGTTCCGGGATCGGCTCGACGAGAAGCAACGGCATCTGCTGGTTGCGTTCTCGGCCGGTGCGAAGAAGGTGGTCGCGTCGTTCCCCCGGGGGGACCTGCGGCGATCGTCACGGCGCTTGCCGACGCGCTGGTTGCTCGGTTCGATGCGGGAGTTGAGTGGCGACCACGCGTTGGCCGCGACAGTTTGGGACCAGGGTGCTTATGGGGATCAGCTCCGGACCTCCGCGTCGTACGCGGGATCGTTGACGACGGCAACCATGCCGGCGAGTGAGCAGGAGTGGCAGGTGCGGTCCGCGGCGGCCGGTCTGTGGCTGAGCGATCGGGTGCTGGTGCGGGCTCGGGAGATGCTGCGGGGGCGCGGGTCGCTGGCGTTCACACGGTTCGACGGCGACCTGTCCGGCGTACCGGGGTTGCCGGAGTATGCGGTGGAGGATCGGATTGCCTCCCCGACCTCGTTGGAGGCCTATGCGACCTGTCCGCATGCCTACTTCGTCGAGCGGCTGCTTCAGGTGGAGCCGCTGGAGGCGCCGGAGGATTTGCTCGTCATCTCACCGATCCAGGTCGGGAACCTGATCCACAACAGCCTCGACGCCTTCGTGTCCCGGTTGGCGGGATCGCTTCCGGAGTACGGCGAGGGATGGTCGGCCGAGCAACGCCAACTGCTGCTCGCGATCGGGGCAGACCTGGCCGACCAGTTCGAAGCCGAGGGGCTGACCGGTCATCCGAGACTGTGGCAGCGGGAGCGGCTGCGGATTCTGGGCGACCTGATGGTGCTGCTGGGCGACGACGATCGGTGGCGTGCGTCGCGGGATGCTTCGGTGGTCGCCAGCGAGCTGCGGTTCGGGTTCGACGGGGAGCCGCCGGTGGAGATTCCGGTGCCGTCAGGGCGCGTATTGTTGCGCGGTTCTGCCGACAAGGTAGACCTCGGGCGGGACGGGACGATCTACGTCACCGATGTGAAGACAGGCGGCTTCTCGCGCTACGAAGGCATCGAGAGCGATCCGGTGGCTGGTGGGACCAAGCTCCAGTTGCCGGTCTACGCGTATGCGGCGCGCGCCCGGCTGGGTGAGGCGACGACCCCGGTCGAGGCGTCGTACTGGTTCGTCCGGCGCGGCGGCAAACGGATCCCGGTGCCGCTGACGCCCGAGGTCGAGGCCCGGTACGTCGAAACGCTGGACGTGATCGTGTCGTCGATCGCGAACGGGCTGTTCCCGCCGAAGGCGCCCGAGGTGCCGGACTTCTTGTGGGTGCAGTGCCCGTACTGCAACCCGGACGGGCTCGGGCACAGCGAGGTGCGGGCGCGCTGGGAGCGCAAGCGGCTCGATCCGACGCTGGAGCGATTGGTGCGGCTGATCGATCCGGTCGTCTACGAGGAGGCCGGCGATGAGTGAGCAACTGCTCGACGGGGCGGCCCGGGAGCGGATCCGGACCGACACCGACACGACACTGTTCGTCGAGGCCGGTGCCGGGTCCGGGAAGACTCATGCGCTGGTCGATCGGGTGACCACGCTGGTCCTGCGCGACGGCGTACCGCTGCGGACGATCGCTGCGGTCACGTTCACCGAGAAGGCCGGGGCGGAGCTGCGGGATCGGCTGCGGGTCGAGTTCGAGAAGGCGCGGAAGGGGCCGGCAGGGCCGCTGGCCGACGAGGCGCTCGACGATCTGGATTCAGCGTCGATCGGGACACTGCATGCGTTCGCGCAACAGTTGCTGCTCGCGCATCCGATCGAGGCCGGGCTGCCGCCACTGATCGACGTATTGGATGAGGTCGGCTCGTCGGTCGCGTTCGAGGAACGTTGGGCCGAGCTGCAGCAACGGTTGCTGGACGACGACTCGATCGCCGAGCCGCTGCTGCTCGCGATGGCGGTCGGGGTCGAGCTGAAGCACCTCCGGTCGCTGGCCCGGCTGTTCGGCAACGACTGGGACCTGATCGATGAGCACGTCCTGGTGGATCCGCCGGAGCTCGTGTCGATGCCGGACCTGACCGGGCTGATCGCTGCCGCCGCCCAACTCGGTGCGGCTGTCGATTCCTGCCGCGATTCCGAGGACCGGCTGCTGCCGAAGGTGCACACCATCCGGGAGCTCGGCGTCATGCTGGAGGCGGCGACCGACCAGGAGACGCAGCTTGCGTATCTGCAGGCGTTGCGTGGGCTGAAGGTCGGCAAGATCGGTCGCAAGGAGAACTGGCCGGACGTCGGGAAACTGCGCTCGGACTGTGCCGAGGTCGTGGAGGTGGCCGGCTCGCTGGTCGAGCTGCTTCTCGATGCTTGCCTTCGGCACCTTTCACACTGGATCGCGGAGCGGGTGCTGGAGTCGGCCGAGGTACGGCGAGGCGAGGGGCGGCTCGAGTTCCACGACCTGCTGGTGCTGGCGCGCAACCTGCTGCGGCGCGATGACTCCGTCCGTGCTGCGCTGCACGAGCGGTATGAGCGGCTGCTGCTGGATGAGTTCCAGGACACGGACCCGATCCAGATCGAGCTCGCGGTCCGGATCGCGGCCGGCGCGGACGGTGACGCTTCGGACTGGCAGGACGTCGAGGTCCCTGACGGTCGGCTGTTCGTGGTCGGCGACCCCAAGCAGTCGATCTACCGGTTCCGCCGGGCCAACATCGCGACATACCTGACCGCTCAGGACCTGCTCGGCGAGACGGTCACGCTAACGACCAACTTCCGCACGGTGCCGCCGATCCTCGATTGGATCAACCACGTCTTCACGACGCTGATCCAGCCGCAGGAAGGCGCTCAGCCCACGTACCACGCGCTGACGCCACATCGCACGACCACGCCCACTACAGCTCCGCCACCACCGGCTGCGCCGCTTCCCGCGGACGTCAGTCGCGACCCCGACGATGAGCTCACCCTCTTCGACTTCCTGGACGACTCCCCCGCGGAGCCGGAACCAGGGCCTGAGCTGGCGACGGTCCTGCCCTTCCGGCGCTCGACCGACGAAGGCCCACCGGAGCCCACGCCGGCGCCGTACGACGACTCTGTCTCCGGTCCCGCCGTCACCATCCTCGGCGCGACGCCACACGACGACCTTCCGCGTGCCCAGGCCTCGGTTCTTCGTGAACGCGAGGCGTCCGACGTCGCTGCGACCGTGGAGCAGGCTCTGCGCGACGGCTGGCTCGTGTACGACGAACGCACGTCGGCCTGGCGACCGGCGGCGGCCGGCGATATCGCCGTACTGGTTCCTGCGCGGACGTCGTTGCCGTTCCTCGAGGATGCACTGGATCGGGCCGACATCCCGTACCGGGCCGAGGCCAGCTCGCTCGTCTATCAGACCGCTGAGGTTCGCGATCTGCTCGCCTGTGCGCGAGCACTCGGTGACCCGAGCGATCAGCTAGCACTCGTCACGACTTTGCGCTCGCCGCTCTTCGGGTGTGGGGACGACGATCTCTTTACCTGGAAGCGTTCCGGCGGCTCGTTCACGCTGACCGCGCCGGTTTCCGACGACTTGCTGACGCATCCGATCGGCGAAGCGATGGACTGGCTGCGCCGCACGTACTACGCGTCGCGCTGGCTCACCCCGAGCGAGGTTCTCGCCAAGATCGTTGCCGACCGCCGGATGCTCGAGGTCGCTGCGATCGGACCGCGCGCCCGCGATACGTGGCGGCGGATCCGGTTCGTCGTCGATCAGGCCCGTGCCTGGTCGGAGGTTGAGCACGGCGGTCTGCGTTCGTACCTCGCCTGGGCTGCTCACCAGGGTGAGGAGGCTTCGCGCGTTGCCGAGGCCGTCCTGCCCGAGACCGACGCGGACGCCGTCCGGGTGATGACGATCCATGCCGCGAAGGGACTCGAGTTCCCGATCGTCATCCTGTCCGGCATGACCGCCGCGCCGAACCGGCAGCGCGGCGTCCAGGTCCTGTGGCCGCCGACCGGTGGTTATGCGGTGAAGCTCAAGGCTTCGGTCCAGACCGAGGACTTCGATCTCGTCCAACCGGTCGATGAGCAGATGGACGACTACGAACGCCGCCGCCTTTTGTACGTCGCCGCTACCCGTGCCCGCGACCATCTCGTCGTCTCGCTGCACCGATCGGGTACGCGTCGCCATTCCAGCAATGCCGAGATGTTCGCCTCTGCCGGTGCCGCGGAGTTGCCGGGGATCACTCTCTTCGACGGTCCGCCGCCGGCCGACCGCGACCCGCGGTCCACGTCGGACGTCACGCCGCCGATGAGTCGGCGCGACTGGGACGAACAGATCACCGCGGCCCGGCAGGCCAGCCGTCGCCCGTCGGCCCGCAGCGCCTCGGGTCTCGAAGGCACGGGACCGGAGACCGCCTTGCCCGGCGCGTCCGAGGTCGAGCCCGGCTCGGCCAAGGCACCGCGCGATCTCGAGCTGCCGCCATGGTCGAAGGGCCGGTACGGAACCGCGATCGGTCGCGCGGTCCACGGCGTACTGCAGGTCGTCGATCTCTCCACCGGCGCCGGTCTCGAGTCCGCCGTGTCGAGTCAGTGTCTCGCCGAAGGCGTCCTCGAGTACGCCGATGTCGTGACTGCGCTGGTTCGTTCCGCCCTCGCTGCAGATGTCGTGCAACGAGCTGCGGCCCGCGACCACTGGCGCGAGTCGTATGTCGGCACGGTGCAACCCGATGGCACGGTCCTCGAAGGCTTCGTCGACCTCATCTACCGCGAGGACGACGGTCGCCTGACGGTCGTCGACTACAAGACCGACGCCATCCCGGCGGCCGCGTTGGACAGTCGTGTCGCCTACTACGCTCCCCAGTTGCAGGCGTACACGGAGATCCTGCCCAACACCGGCCCACCGGTCCTGCTGTTCCTCAATCCAGCCGGCGCAGTCGCCCGTCAGTTGTCCTAGGCAACCAGTCGGATCGCGAGCACCACGATCACCACGCTGGAGACCAGCGCGGTGATCAGCCGTCCCACATGCCCGGTCAGCACACGTCCGAGCAGCACACCACCACCGGCCAACAGCAGTTGCCAACTCGCCGACGCCAAGAAAGCAGCAGTCACGAACACGGCCAACTGCGCAGTCGATCTGCTTCCAGAGCCGCCGAGTACCAGCGCCGCGAAGTAGATCACCGTCATCGGGCTGAGCAGGGTCATCCCGAGCATCCCCAGGTACGCCGTGCGCCCGCGAACCGGAGTCTCCCGAGTGACGCCGGTCAACCGGCGCGTCCGGTACCGTCGTACGCCGGTGATCGCGCCGATCACCGCGAGCCCGATGAGGACCACCACGGAGACCCAACGCAACGGCACCACGATCGGAACGAGGAGCGGAGCCAACGCCGTACCGGCCACGGCTGCGACCAGCGCGTAGATCCCGTCCGCCGATGCGATGCCGAGAGCTGCGCACGCTCCCACTCGCACCGAGCTTCGTGCACTCAGGCCGACCAAGTAGGTCCCCACGGGCCCAACAGGTACTGCGATTCCGTACCCGGCGAGCACCCCGGCGACCACCACCTCCATCACGACTGGAGGCGGCTAGACCTCCAGCCACGACCGGCCTGCTGCTGAGCCCGCGCCGCCACGTCGGCAACCGGTCTCGTCAGCAACATTCCAGAGGTCGTAGTCATACCCTCATCATGCGAACCGCCCTGCCGTCCCTCAACTCATTTACCCGAAGGAGCCCTTGCTGGACACGAGCGGCTGCCATGTCGTCGCCGTGCTCTAACGTCATTCCATGACCTCGGCCCCGTACCGCCAGATCCGCGCGCTGTTCGACGACGACACCATCGCCGTCTACCAGGCCTATGCGCCCGAGATCGCCTTGCCGGCCCTTGCCGCAGGCACCTTCGTCGCGCCCTTCGGCTTCTCTCGCATGACCTGGATCAAGCCCTCGTTCCTCTGGATGGCCTACCGCTCCGGCTGGGCCACCAAACCCGGCCAAACCCACGTCCTGCGCATCCACCTCAAACGCTCCGGCTTCGAGTGGGCCCTCGCCAACAGCACCCTCTCCCACTACGACCCCGCCTACCACAGCTCCGAAGAGGCCTGGCACGAAACCCTCGCCGCCTCCCCCGTCCGCATCCAATGGGACCCCGAACAGACCCTCACCCTCACGCCCCAACCCAAGGTCCGCTCCCTCCAACTAGGCCTCTCCGGCCCAGCCGTCACCCACTACGTCGACGACTGGATCACCCGCATCGAAGACGCCACCCCCGAAATGCACCACATCCACACCCTCGCGAAGTCCGATCCCGCCACAGCCCAGGCAGCCCTCCCCCAGGAACTCCCTTACCCCCTCACTCCAGCCCTCGCCGCCCACCTCGGCGCCAGCGACTGAGCTCTTGGCTATCCCGAGATCGCGTCCAGGATCGCGGCCTCGACAGGGCTCGCCGTACTGCGGTCTGTCAGTGCGAAGGGTTCCAGGAGCAGAACTCCTGGCTGGCCGATCATCCGGGGGCTGGTACCGCGGTGCGGCCAGGAGGCTGCGTGGACAAGGAACGGGTGGCACAGGTAGACGTCACCAGCGGAGCCTGTCGCCTCGGCCACAGGACGGTCCGCGCTTGCCGCGACGATCGGCGGACCCGACTCAGCCGACGTCAGTCCGTCATCGCCTGCCGTAGCCAGGACCCGCGCAGCGTCGGCATGCGAGCCGACCCGGATCCGGGTCGGCGCATCGTCGGTGCCCACATCGGTGAGCAGGAAGAGCGAGAGCAGACCGCGATCGCGGCTCCGGACATTCGCCCGCCAATCGATGCCATCGTCGGAGTAGCTGGTCTCGATGTGCCACCCGGAGTCCCCCGGATCAGCGGCATGCGGGAACCGAACGGGAATCGTTCCGCCCATTCCTTCACGCTTCCACCACTTGTCCGGACCGATCAGCTGGTCGTACGCCTCCCACAGCGGACCCGCCGTACCCGCCTCGGCGAACGGCCGCCCCTGGTCGCCCTCCTCAGGACAGAGGGTCCGCTCGACGGGCGTCTTCCAGGACCCAGCATCAGCTCTACTGATGCCACGCTCCTCCAGTTCTTCCCAGACCACATCCACACACGCGTCCATCACCGGCCGCGGCACGGCTCCGCGTACGACGACGAATCCATCCCGCACGAACGACGCGACCTCGGCATCCGTCAACATGCCGAGCAGCCTTCGCTACCCGCCAACCAGGGTCAACAGGGTTTCGACGCAGCCAACTTCACCCGTCTGGCTCGAACTCAACCAGATCTTCTACCGCCCGCCGCAACCAGTCATAGAACGACGGCAGCGTTTCCCTCAATTCGTAACCTGGATCAGCGAAATCATGAATGAGTAGGACTTCCGGGCTTCCAACAGTCCAACACGCAACATCGTCGTTGTCCTGACGCCGCGCGAACGGAACCAGGCCCCGCCCCGGATACCGATCTCCCAAGCCTCGATATTGGAAGTAGAGCAGCTCCCCGCTCAACACCTGCCAGGGCTCAAAGTCAACCAGCCCCAGCCCAACCACCCGCACAAACGACGCCGGATACGTGAAACCCATCGGCAGGTCCGCCTGCCCAATCAAGCTCACCACCGGCTCACCCATCAAACCGGCCCCTCACCGCCGGCCGACCGATCGAACCATGGCCTCCCGTCAGCGACCCATTCAGCGCGATACTCCTCGAACGAGACCGGCTCCGCAGTCCCCGGATTGTCGTCGTTCCCGAACTCGAACCCGCACCGCGGACAAACCTCATACGAAGGTGCACCCAACATCGACTCATACGGGGGGCCCAAGTCAGCGCTGTCGGCAGGAGGCCACAGGGCATAGGGCTTCACCGACAGGTAGCTTTCTCCGCACACCGGACACGCGTACATCGATCTATCCTGCCTGGTAAGGAGCGTCGCGAGGTCGAAACGTCCCATCATCCAGAGCAACAACATGTTGCCGTTCCGCACCTGGGTTCACCTTGCTTCATCCTCAAGCACGGCGGTTCGTGGCAGGGTCCACATACGTCCGGCCAAGCCGTCTACTCCGCATCAGCAAGACCGTGCGCATACCGTCTGAGCGCCAAGAGCCGCTCATCACTGACGGGGGACAACGGCAGATCAGGATTCAGCGGGCACTCGAACTCGCCATCGGACGTCATCCACGCCAGGACACCACCGGAGGTGAACTCCGGATCGAACAAGTCCGGCGGATCGCTGAACGGAAAGCCCTCGGCAGCCACCCAGGCGACCTGACAACCTGTCGCAATCACTCCCTCGAGGGTCCTTCGCACGGCTCGCTCGAACCGGCGGCCGGTCGGCCACACGAGCACTGGAAGATCCCAGATCGGAACCTCCCATGCGACGCCATGCAGGACATACAGTTTGGTCTCCGGGCGCCCCGGCCATTCGTCGGACGGCAAGACAAAAGAACCCAGGCTGCCCCGTGCAACGAGCCCGTAGAACGACATCCCCGGAACCTCTTCACCACCGAAGATGACGACCAGCGCATCTCGCGCAAGACGCTCGATCACTTCAACCCCCACATCTTCAACTGGTTCTCTGTCGGCACAGTCGCCACAGGAGGAGGGCCAGCAGTCGCCGGGGGTGGGTCATGGGCGCCTCCGTTCGGTGGTGGTTCTGTCACGGAGAGTTTATGGAGTTTGGGGGGTGTTGTGGCACGGTCGATTACAGGTTGTGGATAAGTCGGGCGACCCAGGCGTGTGGATGAGCGCCGGGTCGCCTACGATCTGCGGAAACGCTGTGAGGGAATCGCTCGGATGATGGCTCGTCTGCTGGCGGGTCTGCCACAAAGAGTGTGAGGGTGTGGCCATGAACATCGGTACTCGGAAGATCGTCGTCGACGAGGCGATCGCCCAGCTGCGGATCTATGCCGAGGGCAACGGCGCCGTACTGCGGTACTACGACGGCCTGCCGGGGATGACGAATGTCGGTGGCGCCGACCCGAACCGGGTGACGCTGGAGGACCTGGCGCGCACCATGGTGATCGGTGCGGACCTGCGGGCGCTGGACATCCCGTGGCTGCTCGAGGTGGATGCGGAGAAGGAGTTCGCCGCGGTGCCGGTCGATGCGCGGCTGGAGGACGCTGCGCCTGGGACTGCGCTGTTCGATGCGGCCATGGCGCTCGACGAGGTGTTCTCGGGGCACCGGGGCTTCGGGCAGGCGAAGAAGTCCAAGCTGCTGCACCTGAAGCGCCCGTTTCTCTTCCCTGTCAGCGACAGCTTCATCCGCATGACGTACACGAACGCCTCTGCTGGTGCTGAGCTTCTGGGCGCAGTGCACGCCGACTTGGTGAATCCGGCCAACGTGCGCGACTTCAAGCTGCTGCAGGTCCGTCTGAACGCCGAGCCGCCCACGTCGGCGGCCCGGCTGCTCGGTGAGGCTCCTACGCTTCGCCTGCTCGACATCCTCGCCTCACTGCTCGGTGAGGCGAAGTAGTCCGCTACATGACGCCGAGTCGAGCCAGTGGCTCGACCAGCTCACGTTCCTCGTAGGACAGGTGTGAGAGCAGCGTGTCGTCCAGGAGGTCGACCGCTGCACGCAGTCCGTCGATAGTGCCGGACCCGTCCACCAGCGCCACCAGCGCCTTGTCCACGCCCTCGAGTACGTCGTGGATGACGAGGTGCTCCTCCTGCAGCCGGTTCACGACCGGTACCAGCGCAGGGTCGGCCCGGCGCAGCTGCGGGAACAGCGACGCGTCCTCGATCGAGTGATGCGTGGTGACGAGCCGGCAGTACGACTCGCAGTACGTGCCGAGCGTCCAGTTGTTCTGCCGCATGGTCATCGTGTTGATGTGTGAGCGCGCCTGACCGATGCCCATCGAACCAGCCGCGACCTGCTCGACCAGATCGTGGATCTGCTCGAGCTCCGAGCGCAGATGGTCGTGTACGTCGATCAAGTGCTGCCCCGACGACAGCTGGTACGGCGTATACGTGCGCGACGGGTCCAGCGCCGGCCCGGTAGGTCGCTCCGACTCGTCCAGCACCTGTACGGCGCTCCGTCGTACAGCAGGCGGTGGAGTCGGCACGACGGCGAACCCGGACGACTGTGGTGTCGCCTGGGCGACGACTGCGGTCCCGTTCCGCGCGGCCTCGACCGCCTCGCGAACACCTTCCGCGACCTCGGCGAAGCGGCGGATATCGGTCGGGTCGTCAGAAGCGAGGATGTAGGTGCTCATCCCCTCGCCCAGCGTCAGCTCGGTGAGCTGCTCGATCCACACCTGCTCCGGCCCCTGCAGGAACCCACCGGTGCCGGAGAAGTGCCCAGAGAGGTTGTACAGACGCCGCACTGAGGCCGGGTCGCGTCCTGCTTCGACAGCCGCCTCGTCGATCAGCTTGTTCATCGCGCCGAGCTGGTCCGGTCCGACGTACCCGCTGCTGGGGAGCCAACCGTCGGCCAGGCGGCCGGTGACGGCAAGCATGCGTGGCTTGTAGGCGCCCAACCAGATCTGCACGTCGTGAGCAGGCTGTGGGCCGCGCTTCGCACCAGCGACCGTGTAGTGCTTGCCGGGAAGCTTGATGCCGCCGCCTGTCGGCGTCCAGACCTCGCGGATGATGGCAATGGCCTCTTCCAGGGCTGTGATGCTCTCACCCGCGGTGAGGTGCGGTCCGCCGTTGGCCGCGACAGCCTCCAGGAAGCCGCCGGCACCGAGGCCCAGCTCCACCCGGCCGCCAGTGATCTGGTCCAGGGTGGCCACGCTGCGCGCCAGCACCACCGGATGCCGCAGTGGCAGGTTGGCGACGTTCGTGGTGACCTTGATGCGCTGGGTCTGCGCTGCGACGACAGACAGCAGCGTCCAGGCGTCCATCAGGCGTGGCTGGTAGGGATGATCCTGGAAGCTCACCAGGTCCAGCCCGACCTGCTCGGTCAGCTGCGCCAGTGCGATCACGCGCCCCGGGTCGTCGATCCCGGGGGTCAGGAAGGTCCCGAAGACCAGATCGTGGCCATAGTCCATGAGCACCAAACTACTTGGCCTAGCAAATAATCTCAAACACAGAACATCTACACAGAGAGCAGATCGACGGCCTGCCGCAGTGTGAGCGCGCGGCCGCGTTCGAACGCCGCGTCGTAGCCGGTACCGAGAGCACTCCGCGCCGCTTCAACGGCCCGTGCGAGGTCCTCGACTTCGGTGGACGCGATCAGGTGCTGCCCGGCCGCTCGAGTGGCTGACGCCGCTCCGAGGAGCTGCGCGGCAACGTTCTTGTCCTCGACACACGCAGCCATCCCCTCGAGTGCCAGACACATGCTGCGGACGGAGTCGTGAGTCTCGGAGACCTCGAAGGACTCCTTGTGGAGGTCGAGAGCCGCAGCCGCGTCGCCCTGCAGCTCCAGCACGAAGCCGAGCTCAGCCAGCACCATCGACAGGTAGAGCACCGGCTCGCTCTGCGCGCGGGCTGCAGCGAGCAGCGTCCTCAGCCGGCGCTCTGCATCGCCGAGGTCACCGATCCGGCGAGCTCCGAAGGCCAACACGATCTCAGCCAAGGCCTGCAACGGCCGCTGACCTTGGTCGATCGCTAGCCGCAGTGCACGCTCGCCATGCGCACAGGCAGCCGAGTAGTCACCTCGTCTGATCTCAGTCCATCCCAGCATGCCCAGGGCTCCGGCTACGTCTGGCCACAATCCAAGCGTCTCCGCAAGCTGCACACACTCACCGTGCAGGCGTGCGGCTTCCTCGAAGTCACCATCCAGCTCAGCGGCTGCACCAAGCCAGCTTGTCGCCTGGAGCTCGCCCCACGCATCACCCAAGGCACGAAAGCTTCGCGTGCTCTCCTCTGCGTCAGCTCGCAGCGCCTTCACGTCGGACCGCAGGTGTGCGTGCTTGGCACGCGCCAAGAGCGCTGCAGCAACTCCCCACCGATCACTGGCGGACTCGAAAGCCTTCTGGCATCGCTCCAGCAGAGCCTCACCCATCACAAGTTCACCGACATCAACGCTGGTGAATGCGACCCACCACTGCCCGCGCGCATCAGCCGCCTCCGACCAGCGCTCCCACTCGGCACCTGCTCGGCGATCCGCCTGCAAATAGAGGAAGCCAGTCCGCCAGACACCTGCGCGCGCTGACTCCGGTACGGCGTCCAGCGAGCGAACCGCCTCCGCAGTACGGCCCCGCAGGAACCAGAACCACGCCAGCGCGTCGACAAGTCGCTCAGCCAGGTCGGACTGCCCAGTGGCCACAGCCCGATCGAGTGCTGTCCTCAGGTTCGCCGCATCCGCATCCAGGAGACGCAGCCACCGGCTCTGCTCGGCACCGAAGAGCTGGGCCGACTCCGCCAGTGCCACGTAATACTCGAGGTGCCGTTGCTGCGCTGACTCCAGTTCGCCGGCCGCACGCAGCTTCTCGATGCAGTACGCCGCCACTGACTCCAGCAACCGGTACCGCGGTCCGTCGACACCATGCACCGGTACGACGAGCGACCTGTCGACAAGTCGAACCAGAACCTCCAGTACGTCGATCGCCGGCTCAGCACACACTTCGGCCGCGGCATCCGCCGTACTGCCATCAGCGTGAACAGCGAGGAGTCGCAGCACGACCTGCTCGTCGGGGGCGAGCAACTCCCAGCTCCAGTCGATCATCGCCTGCAGAGTCTGCTGACGCGGCGCAGCACCACGATGCCCGGTCGCCAGCAGCCGGAACCGGTCATCCAGTCGAGCGACTAAGCCCTGGATGCCCAGCGCACGCACGCGAGTGGCAGCGAGTTCCAGAGCGAGTGGGATGCCGTCCAGCCGCCGACACAGCACAGCAACGTCAGCAAGGTTGTCTGCGCTCAGCGCGAAGTCTTGCGATGCTGCGGCTGCCCGAGCGACAAACAGCTGGACCGCACTGCAGTCTGCCGCCGCACCTGGCTCCAGGCCGGCCGACGGGATCTCCAGCGGCGGCACGGTCCACACCACCTCGCCTGCGAGGTTGAGCGGCTCACGGCTGGTCGCCAGCACACGCAGGTCCGGTGCGGCAGCCAGCAGCTCGTCTGCCAGGTCTGCAACCTCAGCGATCACCTGCTCGCAGTTGTCGAGCAGGAGCAGTCGAGAGCCCATGACAGCTGCCAGCCGCTCCACTGCGGTCTCAGCCGGACCACTGCTGTCTCGCAGATCCAGCGCAGCCTGTACGGCGTCTGTGAGCGCGTCGCGCACCGAGAGCGCTGCCGGTGTGACGGCGGTCAGCTCGACGAGGACAACGCCGTCCGCGAACCGGTCCGCCACCGAAGCCGCCGTGGCCAGCGCCAGTCGCGTCTTGCCCACTCCACCTGGCCCGGTCAGCGTCACCAGCCTCGACGACGCGAGTGCGGCACTGACGTCATCGACCGCGTTCGACCGACCAATTAGGTCGGTCCGCTGAGCAGGCAGATTGCTGCGCGCATGCGGCAGCTCCTGCGTCAGGATCGACTGCTGCAACGCGACCAGCGGCGGACTCGGATCCAGCCCGAGCTCGTCGGCCAACAGCTGTCTCAGCTCCTCGTAGCTCTCAAGAGCCTCGCTCTGCCGACCAGCTCGGTACAGCGCACGCATCTGGGCCGCGCGCAGCCCCTCACGTAACGGATGCTCAGCCACCAGCGCAGACAGCTCACCGACCGGCACATCTGCACGCTCCAGAGCCGTCAAGCGCTGCTCTGTCAGTCGCGCGATCGCAGTCTCCACAAACGCCTCGTCGGCGAAGTCCGCGTACGCCGGTCCGCGCCACAGTCCCAGCGCTTCATCCAGCTCGCCCTGCGAGACCCGGTCCGCGAACGCCAGCGCGTCGTACGACGTCTTGTCGACGGCGATCGAGTAGCCGGCCGGGCCGGAGCGCACGAGGTTCCGGCTGCCGGGCTCGGCGTCCTCGAACGCACGACGCAGCTGAGAGACCTTGGCCGACAGCGTCCCGGCTGGGTTGCCCGGGAGCTGTGTTCCCCACAGGTGGTCGATCAGACGGTCAGCCGGGACCGGGCGGCCCTCGTGGACGAGCAGGTCGGCCAGGAGCGCACGAACCTTGAGCCCTTGGATCGTCACGGGCTCCCCCGCGTCGGTCCAGGCCGTGACCGGTCCTAGTACGCCGAAACGCATGGCCGCACCCTATCTTTCCGCCGCCTGCCCTCCGCACCGGAAAGAAACCGTAAACGGTCTCCGGCAGAGTACAGAGCACCAGAGAGGAGGCAGGAAATGCGACTCGCAGTCATCATCGGCAGCACCCGCCACGGCCGGTTCGGACCGACCGTCGCGCACTGGCTGGCCACACAGGCGGCCAAACAGTTCACGGTCGACCTGATCGACCTCGCAGACGCCGACCTGCCCACCGCGCTTCCGGATACTGACGACCCGGTACCGGCGGAGGTCGCCGTACTGGCTCCGCGGCTGACAGCTGCCGATGCGTTCGCAGTAGTCACCCCGGAGATCAACAGCAGCTTTCCGGCCGCGCTGAAGACCGCACTGGACTGGTACTACGAGGAGTGGCACGCCAAGCCAGTAGCTGTCGTCAGCTACGGCCGGGAGAGCGGTGGCTTGCTGGCTACCGCACAGCTGCGGCAGGTCTTCGCCGAGCTGCAAGCCGTCACCATCCGCAACACAGTCACGCTCCCCTGCTACTGGGAACACTTCACCGCCGACGGCTCCTGGCCGCGGCCGGCTGCGGGCTACGAGGCCCAGGCCAAGCTCATGCTCGACCAGCTCACCTGGTGGGCCCAAGCGCTCCGGGATGCGCGCACCAAGCACCCGTACCAACACTGAAAGAGGAAGCATCATGCGCAAGCTCATTGAGTCCACCTTCGTCACTCTGAACGGCGTCATCTCGGACCCGCAGGACTACTCCGGCCCGTACTGGGACGAGGACCACTTCGGCTACTCCGGCGCCCTGATGGCCGAGACCGAGGCCCTGCTGCTCGGCCGGCTCACGTACGAGGGGTTCGCAGAGGCCTGGTCGCAGCGCAGTGGCGACATGGCCGACACCTTCAACAAGATGCCGAAGTACGTCGCCAGCCGCACGCTCACCGAGACGACCTGGAACGCCACCCTGCTCGAAGGCGACACCGTCGAGGCGATCCGCGAGCTCAAGCAGCAGGACGGCGGGAACCTGCTCAAGTTCGGCACGGGATCGCTCTCCAAGACGCTGCTGGAGAACAAGCTGGTCGACGAGTACCACTTCTGGGTCTTCCCGGTGCTGGCCGACGGCGAAACCATGTTCAGCGGGCAGGGCCTCGACATCCACCACCTCGACCTGCTCGGCACCACCACCTTCAAGTCCGGCATCGTCGTGCACAAGCTCGCGCCGAAGGCCTGAACCGTCCTGAACACCACAGCAGTCCTGGACACCACAGCGCGGCCCGGTACGTCGTACCGGCCCCCAGTGCTGTGTGAGCTGGGTCCGTGCTGTGTCAGTGCTGGGTCACGGCGCGATGTTCTGGTTGAGGTGGAAGAGATTGCCCGGGTCGTACTTGCGCTTCACCTCAACCAGGCGGTCGTAGTTGCCCTTGTAGTTGTCGCGGATCCGCCCTTGGTCGTCATCAGCCATGAAGTTGACGTAGCCGCCGGCCTCGGAGTGCGGTGCGATGTCGTCGTAGTAGGAACGCACCCAGTCGGTGCCCGCCTCGTTCTGGGCCGGATCCGGCCACATGCCGGCGATCACGGTGGCGAACTTCGCATCGCGGTAGGCGAACGCCGTCGCATCCGGAGTGACCCGATGACACGCGCCGTTGATCGGGTAGATGTGCACGGTCGAGTTGACCGCGGGCAAGCCCGGCGCATGACGCAGGTGGGCCTCAATCGCGTCGTCGGTGAGCTCAGTGACGAAGTTCGCCTTCCAATAGTGCTGCAGTCCGGCCGGAACCAGGCCGTCGAACGCACTGTTCAACGCCGGGTACGGCATCGGGCCGACGTGCTCGGCGACCACCGGAGCAAACTCCCGGAACGCCGAGACAGCGCTCTCTCCGCGGTCCGGGTCGCCGGCCCAGCAGGCAACGATCAACGTGAACGGCTCGCCGTGCCGATCCTCGGGAATGAACGGCAGCGGCGGTGCGAGCTGGAAGGCCGGGAAGCCGCCGAGCTCCTCGGGCGCATCGCCGATCAGATCCCGGAACCCAGCCAGTACGGCGGCCGCGTCGGACATCTCGAACAGCATCGGACCGCCGTACACGGTCGAGAGAGGAGCCAGCCGGAACTCGAGCGCGGTTACCACCCCGAAGTTGCCGCCACCGCCGCGCAAGGCCCAGAAGAGGTCCTCGTGCTCCTTCTCGCTGGCGATCAGGAACTGCCCGTCCGCGGTCACCACGTCGGCGGAGATCAGGTTGTCGCAGGACAGGCCCAGACCGCGGGCCAGGTACCCGATGCCGCCGCCGAGTGTGAGTCCGGCGACGCCGGTGGTCGAGATGATGCCGCCGGTCGTCGCTAGCCCGAACGCATGCGTGGCCGCGTTGAAATCACCCCAGGTCGCGCCGCCGCCTGCCCGTGCGGTGCGGCTGACCGGATTCACCCGGACGTTGCGCATGCCGCTCAGGTCGATCACCACACCGTCGTCGACAGTGCCGAACCCCGGCACACTGTGCGAACCGCCCCGGACCGCCAGTTCCAGTTCGTTCGTGCGGGCATAGTCGACCGCGGCCATCACGTCCCCGGCGTTCTCGCAGCGCACGACGACCTGCGGCCGCTTGTCGTGCATCGCGTTGTAGACGCGGCGTGCGTCGTCGTACCCGTCGTCGCCGGCGGTGAAGATCTGCCCGCGAACGCGCTCTCTCATGTTCTCGATGGTGCTCATGTCTGCTCCCCGGACCCCCGGTCGTTGCTCACGACACGGCGCGCATCCGACGACGCAGCGCCGTAGACCGATGGTCGCCGGGAGCGCGCCTCGCCCCGTCAGCGCCTGAACCCCGGCAGTCGTTCGGCCCTCCCCCAGACCTCGCCTGCTCCCCTCGACCCTCCTCCCGCTCGCGAGGTTCGTCAATGCCGCGAGCTGCACCGTTCGGCCCCGTCAAAGCCCCGTCAAAGTTCTGCCGAAGCTCCGCTGAGCAACCGCTCTCTCAGGTCGTTGCCGGCGCTTTCGATCGGTTTTCGATACCGGACGGCAAACTGACCCGCATGGAGCGACGGACAGTGTTGACGACCCTCGGTGCGCTCGTGGCGGCGGCTGCCGTCGGATGCAGCAGCAACGACGCGGCACCCACCGCGAGCACTCCGAGCAGCACCGAACCCACGCCGTCCGGCGGCCCGTCGAGCCCCAGCCCCTCGTCTGCGAGCCCGAGCACCGGGGCGACGCCCAGCGGGAACCCCACGAGAACGCCGGAGAGCGCTCACCCGGTTTCTCTCCCGGCGCTGACGGCGAAGAAGTACGACGGCCGCAACCTCCGCCTCGACCGTGTGCTGGCACGCAACGCCGCCTACACCCGACACCACGTGACGTATGCGAGCGGCTCACTCACGATCTCCGGGATCCTCAACGTCCCGTCGACCCCGGGCCCGCATCCTGCCGTCGTCCTGAACCACGGCTACATCGACCCGGCCGTCTACACCACCGGCCGCGGTCTCGCCCGCGAGCAGGACTACCTCGCCCGCCGCGGGTACGTCGTACTGCACACCGACTACCGCAACCACGCTCAGTCGTCCAAGGATCCGCGCTCCGAACTCAACCTGCGGCTCGGCTATACCGAGGACTCGATCAACGCCGTACTCGCGTTGCGGACCTCCCAGTACGTCGATCCCGAGCGGATCGGCATGCTCGGCCGGTCGATGGGTGGCGGGGTCACGTTGAACGCACTCGTCGCGCAGCCCGGCCTGGTGAAGGCCGGGATCGTCTTCGCGTCCATCAGCTCCAACACGGTCGAGAACTTCGAACGCTGGCCACCCGGACCGGCGAACACTGCCGCGATCCTGCGCGCGTACGGCGAGCCCGCGCGCAACCCGGAGTTCTGGCGCAATGTGTCACCGGTGACGTTCTTCGACCGGGTCACGGAGCCGGTCCTGCTGCATCACGGCGAATCCGACTCGAACTGCCCGATCGCCTGGTCCCGGAGAACGCTCTCTGCGCTCACGGCCGCCGGGAAGAAGGCGACGCTCTACACCTATCCCGGCGAGGAGCACGCCTTCGTCGCGGCCTGGCCGACCTCGATGAGCCGAACCGTTGCCTTCCTCAAGCAACAGGGGGTTTGACCGCACTCACGGCGTACATCGTCAACGACATGTGGAAGGCGCCCCGATCGGCGGCCGAGGTGATCCCGTTGGCGAACGCCATCGCCTCCGCCTCGGTGATCGCGCCGCTCTGCGCAGCGCGAAGATGCATCATCGACACGAACCCTTGGCGCGCACCCGCCTGCGGTTCCAGCCAGGTGGCCGCGGTCTCGCCGGTGATCTCGAGCCCGGCCTCCGCGAGCTGCCCGCGAAGTTGGCGGCCCGAGTACGGATTCGCCGACTGGGACAGGAAGCTGCCGACCATCCGCTGCAACACATCGGGATCGGCCGGGTGAATGATCGCGGTCTGCCAATCGGTGTCGATCAGCACGATCCGGCCGCCGGGCCGCAGAACTCGAGCCATCTCCCGCACCGACCGGGTTGGGTCGTCGACATGCTGGAGAACGCGTTCACAGCGCAGAACATCGACCGACTCATCGTCGAACGGAAGCTTGTCTGCCAGCCCGTCGACGAACTCTCCTTTGCCGGCCGGCCCACGCCGTACCGCCTCCTCGCGCAGCCCGGCGCTCGGCTCGACGCCGATGGCACGCAGGCCGAGGTCAGCGAACACGACCACGTCCTCGCCCGTCCCCGAACCGACGTCGACCGCGGTCTCCCCTGCCACCGGCGCCAACTGCTCCAGCGCCCACGCCTTCAAGGTCAGTACGGCGGGCCGCTGCGCCATCTGGTCGAGCACGAAAGCCCTTCCGGCAGCATCGGCCCTCGCCGCGTCGGCAACCTTGAAACTGCCGATCTGTACCTTCGCGCCCAGCTCGCCCGGCGCCTCGATCTCGCTCATCTGCCATCCCCCTGTGCAAGGTCCCTTAGGCAAGTCGAGACTAGCGCCGGACGAGCCTGCTTTTCAGTACGTCGCCCTTTAGGGCAACGGTTCCCACTCGTCGTCCCGCAGTCGCAGGATCACCCACCCCACCGCGGCGAACCCAGCTGCCTGCAGGCCCCAACCGACCAGATCCAGCGTGTGACTGACCAGGATGATCGCCGCGATGAAGTGGATCGGCTGCGAGATCGCAGTCGCCACCGCCGCCCAGCGAGGCACCATCCGAGAACGCCAGAGAGCGCTCCCCAGCAAGATCGTGCCCAGCACATGCCCGACCACGAACACCACGCCGGCCACGCCCACTGACCCGTGCGTCGCCTCGGCGACCTTCGTGATCGAGGCGGCGTTGAGCCCCGCCTGCCCGCCTGACCAAGTGAAGATGTCAGTCGACGTCATCCACGGCAGCGCCAGATACCCCGGTACGACGAGCAACAGGGAGAGCGCTGTCAGCCACGGAGCTCGATGGCGGATCAGCCTGGCAACGAAGTACGCGCCAGGCACCAGCGTGAGGACCCCCGCGAACGCCAGCCAGAGTACCAACGAGGCGCGGCCCGGATGGGCCAGCATCTTGCTGGTGATCGTCGCCGGGTCGTCGACTGTGTCGTATGGCAAGAGGTAACGCAGCAAGGCGATTGCCGCCGGCCCGATCGGGAGGATCAAGGCGCCGAACCAGCGAGACGCCGTACGGACGTCGCCGCGCGGAGCGATCGTTTGAACCTGGCTCATCACGCACGCGCCGGGACCCGGGCGGGCAGCAGCACCGCGATCACTCCGAAGATCGTCGCCGCGACGCCGATCCCGGCCGCTGCGACGGCAGGCGCCGGTACGTCGGAGGCGAAGAACGCGGGCACCGCCAGCAACGCCGAGGCCAGCCGCAGCGTGATCAGCGGAGCGAGCACCCATCGCTTGCCACCCCACCCCAGGACGACCAGCACGAGGCTGATCAGACCCACCACCGCGCTCCCGACCGCGATCACCATCGGCGGGTGCTCGCCGTCGGTCGTCAGCGGGGTGAACAGATCCGCCACCGACAGCAGGCCGAGTACGACGAGGCCGGCCTTGTTGATTCCAGACATTTCAGATCTCCTTCCAGTTCGTCTGGAACCACCGTCGCGAGTTTCGCCGTACTGCACCTGAGAGCGCTGTCCCCCGATCTCGGGCAGTTCCCCGGCCGGTCCGGGATCGTGATCCCGAGACGCCGGGACACCCTCAGGAGCACACTGCCGTTATGACCACCGCGCAGCAGGCGTCGCCCGCAGCAACCGAGAGAGCGCATTCTCGGCGGACGCTCGCGGGCGCCCTCGGCGGACTGGCCGTCGTCGAGGTACTGGCCGGCGTCGTGCTGTCGTTCGTGACCGGCTGGGGCTGGGCCGAGATGCTGGACGGTTTCGTGGTGACGAACGGCCTGATGGGGGTGACGTTCGGGCTGTGCGGCGCGGTGATCGCGTGGCATCGACCGAGCAACCCGATCGGCTGGCTGTTCCTTGCCGACGGCATCGGTCACGCAACGACCGCGTTCAGCGGCCCGCTGGCCTCCGTCCTTGCCGACGCCAATGCGCCGATCGCGGCGCAGCGTCTCGCCACCACCGTTGCAGTCTTCGCCTGGCCGTGGTCGATCGGGCTTTTCCTCCCGCTCGCCCTGCTGCTGTTCCCGAACGGTAGAGCGCTCTCTGCACGCTGGCGCTGGATCTCGGTCGGGATCATCGTCACCTCGCCGTTGTTCGCGCTCGAGATGGGTACCAGCGGCGATCCGATCACCCCCGGCGTCCCCGGTGGGTACCTGACCATCCCGTCGTACGCCGATCTGCAGCCACTGTGGACCGTCGCCGAGGCCCGCAACCTGGTAGCGATCGCTCTCGCCATCAGCTGCCTGGTGATCCGCTTCCGCCGCTCGGACGAGGTCGGCCGTCGCCAGCTCCTGTGGTTGCTCCTGGCCTCGGTGGTCGCCCTGCTCTTCGTCACGCCCTGGGCCTTCATCGCCGGAACCCCGATCTTCGTCCTGCTGGCCATCCCGCTGATTCCGATCGCGGTCGCGGTCGCCATCGTCCGGCATCAGCTGCTCGACATCCGGCTGGTCGTCTCGCGGGCCCTGACCTGGGGACTGCTGACGTTGGTTGCCATCGGCTCCTATGCCGCCCTGGCCGCTCTCCTCGGTGCGCTGATCCCGTCCCGAGTGGGTCGTTCGGCGGCGGTCACGGTTCTCGTGGCGCTGATCATCGCTCCGATCCTGCCCCGGCTCCGGCAACTCGTAGATCGCGCTCTCTACGGTGATCGCGGCGATCCCGCCCGGATCGCATCCCGGGTCGGCGAACAGCTCTCCGCCGGCCTCCCCGGTGTCGTCGCCGCGATCCGCTCCGGCCTTCGTTTCCCGTACACCGCTCTCACAATCGACGACGCCGTCATCGCCTCCGACGGGGTACCGCCAGAACTCGTCGTACCGCTGGAACTCCAGTACGGCGGTACGTCGGTCGCCCAACTGCTGATCGGCGTACGGTCTGGCGAGTCCGCGTTGTCGACCGCTGATCGCGATGTGCTCGCCCTGGTCGCCGTACCGCTGGCCGTTGCAGTCCACGCGACTCGACTGTCGAGCGAACTGCAGTCGTCGCGAGAGAAGCTGGTTGCTGCGCGCGAGGAGGAGCGGCGTCGGTTGCGCCGCGATCTGCATGACGGTCTCGGGCCGACGCTGACCGGAATCGCGTTCACCGCCGATGCTGCCGCGAACCTTGTCGACACCGATACAGACAGAACCCGCGACCTGCTCAACACCCTGCGGACCGACACCCGTACGGCGATCGGCGATGTACGGCGACTCGTCGACGACCTCCGTCCGCCGGCGTTGGACGAGCTCGGGCTGGTGGGAGCGCTACGGCAACGTGCGGATCAGCTCTCGTTCCGGGCGGACGGGGCGATGATCCAGGTCGAGGTGGCGGCAGAGGGATTGCCCGCACTACCCGCAGCGCTCGAGGTCGCGGCGTACCGGATCGCTACGGAAGCGCTCACCAATGTGGTCAGGCACTCCCGGGCGACCTCGGCAGTACTAGCGTTGCGCTGTGGCAATGACCTTGAGGTTGAAGTGACCGACGACGGCCCACCCAACGGCGCTTGGCATCCCGGCGTCGGCCTCCACGCCATGCGCGAACGAGCCGCCGAACTAGGCGGCGCCTTCGAAGCCGGTCCCACCCCGACCGGCGGCCTCGTCCGTGCCAGCTTCCCCTTGGTCACGCCATGAGCGACAGCCGAGAGCGCTCTCCGGCGGATGCTCCCGTCCGAGTGGTGCTGGCGGATGACCATCCTGTGGTTCGGGCCGGGCTGGCGGCGTTGCTGACCTCGTTGCCGGGGATCGAGGTCGTCGGGGTTGCCTCGAACGGGCGGGAAGCGGTTCGCGAGGTGATCACGAGCCGGCCGGATGTCGCCGTACTCGATCTGCAGATGCCCGACCTCGACGGATTCGCGGCGACCCGTGAACTGGCGCGCTCGGCGCCGGAGGTCGCCGTACTGGTGCTGACGATGTTCGAGGACGACGACTCGGTGTTCGCGGCGATGCGGGCCGGGGCGCGCGGCTATCTCGTGAAGGGCGCGGAGCAGGACGAGATCGCCCGGGCGATCCGCGCGGTCGCCGCCGGCGAAGCGATCTTCGGACCTGGCGTCGCCCGCCGCGTGCTGGGGTTCTTCGCCGCACCCGCGGCCACAGCCGAACCGTTCCCGGAGCTCACCAGCCGGGAACGTGAGATCCTCGATCTCCTCGCAGCCGGCCTGTCCAACCCGGCGATCGGTGACCGCCTGCACCTGGCCTCGAAGACCGTTGCCAACAACGTCTCCGCGATCTTCACCAAGCTCGGCATCGCCGACCGCGCGACCGCAATCATCCAGGCCCGCAACGCCGGCTTGGGCAATGAGAAAGCCTAAGGGATCGCACGGAGATAGCGCTCTCCGAGGATCTTGAGGTGCTCGACCAGACCGGCCGGACCATCGATCCGGAAGTCGAGTCCGAGCATGCCGACGTACACGGCGATCATCTCCAGCGAGTCCGAGCCCGTGACGAGAATGCAGGTCTGCTCGTCCACCGACTCGACCACCCCCACGGCCGCGTGGATCCGGCTCAGCACCTCCTCCGCCGGAGCGAACACCGTGATCCGGGCATGCACCTTCCAGCCGGTTGACGCGACGTCACGCAAGACGAAGTCGGTGTAGTCGTCATCGGGCATCGGCCGCGGTACGTACCGCATACCTGTTGCCATCCGCAACGACATCCAGTCGGCCCGGTACGTGCGCCACTCGTCGTGCTCGTCTCGGGCGACGACGTACCAGAACCCGTGCCAGCTCACCAGGCGGTACGGCTGCACGAGCACCGGGAGGTCCGACGTACGGGCAGAGCCAGCGTCACGGGAGAGCGCTCCCTGCGGGATCTCGTAGTCGAACCGTAGGTAGTGTGCGTCGCGGATGCACGCCGCGATCGTGCTCAGCAACGACGGGTCGATCTCGGGCGCCTCGAAGTTCGTCCCGGTGTCGTCCGGCCCCTTCGAGGTCGCCCGATGGATGGCGTTCACCTGACGCCGGAGCCGATGCGGCAGGACCTGCTCGAGCTTGGTGAGAGCGCGCACGCTGCTCTCCTCCAGCCCGGTGAGGCCGGCGCCGGTCCGCAGACCGACTGCGACCGCAACCGCTTCCTCGTCGTCCAGCAGCAACGGCGGCAGCTTCGCGCCGACCCCGAGCTTGTAATGCCCAGCCGGGCCACGCGCCGCGTCCACCGGATACCCGAGCTCTCGCAGCCGGTCGATGTCGTTCCGGATCGTCCGCGTCGTCACGTCCAGCCGCTCGGCCAACTCGGCGCCGGTCCAGGCGGGCCGCGTCTGCAACAGCGCCAGCAACGAGAGCAGTCGTGACGACGTCTCCAGCACTTCAAAACTCCTCGGTCAATTAGGAATCTAATGTTCCTATACGGATCATACGGTGAAGCCATGACCAACAACGAGAACATCCGCACCTTCACCGTCGACATCGCCCAGAGCGACCTGGACGATCTGAACGCCCGCCTCGAGCGGACGCGGCTGCCCGAGCCGGCCCCCGGCGACGACTGGGACTACGGCACCCCGAACCACTACCTGCGGGAGACCGTCGACCACTGGCGCAACGGCTTCGACTGGCGCGCCCAGGAAGCACGGATGAACGAGTTCCCGCACTACCTGACCGAGATCGACGACCAGACTGTCCACTTCATCCACGTCCCGTCGAAGGTCGAGAACGCGACACCCCTGCTGCTGATCCACACCTACCCCGGCTCGTTCGTCGACTTCCTCGACATGATCGGCCCGCTCACCGACCCCGAGGCGTACGGCGAACCCGCCGAGAGAGCGTTCTCCGTCGTGATCCCGTCGATCCCCGGCTTCGGGTTCAGCACCCCGCTGGTCGACCGCGGCTGGACCATGGCCCGGGTCGCGAAGACCTTCGACGCGTTGATGCGCCGCCTCGGCTACGACTCGTACGGCGCCCACGGGTCCGACGCCGGCGCGATGATCTCGCGAGAGCTCGGCGTACTGAACCCCGAAGGCTTCCTCGGGCTGCACGTCCTGCAGCTGTTCTCGTTCCCCTCGGGCGACCCGTCCGAGTTCGAGAAGTTCACGCCGGAGGACTACGCGGCGCTCGAGCACCTGCAGTGGTTCCAGTCGGTCGGCGGATACAACGCGATCAACTCGACCCGTCCGCAGACCGTTGCCGTCGGCATCTCCGACTCGCCGGTCGGCCAGCTCGCCTGGAACGAGCTCTTCAACAACTTCGGCAACGGAACCAGCCTGGTCTCCCGCGAGCAGATCCTCACCGAGGTCTCGCTCTACTGGTTCACCAACACCTCGGCCGCCGCCGGCCGCTACCACTACGAGGAGGCCAAGTCCGGCGCAGAACCGCAGCTCAACCACGCCCGCACCGGCGTCGCCGTCTTCGCCGACGACTTCAAGACCATCCGGCCGTTGGCCGAGCGCGACAACACCAACATCGTGCACTGGTCCACCTTCGACCAGGGCGGTCACTTCGCCTCCCTGGAGCGCCCCGCCGACGTCACCGCCGACCTGCGGAAGTTCTTCGGAAACCTGTGAGAGAGCCCAAACTGAACGATCTCGCCTCAGGGATCTCCGGATCCCTGAGGCGCAGGGTTTCGGCGCACCCCGAAGCCCTGCCAGCACCCTGGTGAAATCGATTGCCCGGTCTGATCCGGTCCCGCACGCTGTCCCGGTTGCCGTTCTCGACACACGAAGGGACGAGACCTTGATCAGGTCCACACGCACCGGGCTCAGCGGCCTGGCGATCGCCGTCTGCGGTACGGCGCTGTTCGCCACGCTGCTCCCCGCGGCCGCCGCGGCCCCCGCCGACCGGGTCGTACCCGGCGCACGGCCCGGCTGGGCGACCAGCAGCACCGACCGCGGCGCCACCGACCCGCACTCCGAACTGGATGCACGGATCACGCTCTCTGGCCGTGATCCGCAAGGCATGACCGCTTATGCGACGTCTGTGATCGACCCGCACAGTGCCAACTACCGCCACTTCCTCACCGCCGACGAGGTCAACCGGCGCTTCGGCCCGACCCAGGATCAGACCGACGCGGTCGTCTCCTGGCTCGAGTCGAAGGGGCTGAACGTGACCAGTACCGACCAGCACGCCGTCGCGTTCCACGGCTCGGTCGAGAAGGTGCAGAAGGCCTTCGAGGTCGAACTGCACAACTACGCCGACGCCAAGGGCCTTCACCGCGCACCCGCCAGTGATCTGAAGGTCCCGCAGCGGATCGCGGCCGCCGTACAGGGTGTGATCGGGCCCGATGACCAGTCCAAGCAGGGCGTCCGCGCGAAGATCAGCGACGACGTCGCTGCTCACACCAAGGCGGCGGACCCTGATCCCTGGGGACCGACGCCGGCCCTCTACCGCGCTGAGCCCTGCTCCATCTACTGGGGTCAGAAGCCCGCCACCGACCAGCCCCCGGTCGACGGAACGACCCGTCCGTGGACCCTGTGCGGTTACGGCCCGCAGGAGCTGCGCTCGGCGTACGGGCTGACGAACTCGAAGTACACCGGTAAGGGAGTCACGGTCGGCGTCATCGATCCGTACGCGTCGCCCACGATCGAGGCCGACCTCGCGGCGTACGCGAACAAGCACAACTTCCAGGGCTGGCGCCCGGGCCAGCTCAAGCAATACACGACACCCGGCGGTTCGCCCGACTGCTTCGGCGGCCCACCGAACGCCATCTACGTCGAGGAATCGCTCGACATCGAGGCCGTGCACGCGATGGCACCGGACGCGAACGTCGCGTACGTCGGCGCGAAGGACTGCAGCGATGCGAGTCTGATCGACGCACTGAACAGGCTCGTCGACAACCACCTCGCTGACATGGTCAGCAACTCGTGGGGCGACGGCGCGAACGGACCGGCCACCGAGGCGATCCGCGCGGCGTACGAAGACGTCTTCCAGCGCGCCGCAATCCAGGGCATCGGCGTCTACTTCTCGTCCGGTGACTGCGGTACCGAGGACCCGACCAGTGGTTGCGGGCAGAACGAGGGCTCGAACGGCGTCCAGACTGAGTACCCGCCGGAGAGCACCTGGGTGACCGGCGTCGGCGGTACGACGATGCCGATCGATGCCGATGGCAAGAAGTTGTGGGAGTTCGGCTGGGGCAACATCCGCTCGCCGAAGACAGGTAACGGCTGGAGTCCGGACCCGCGCCAGGGCTACCCGGCCGCGTTCACCGGCGGCACCGGCGGCGGGACCAGCGCCAAGGTCCGGCAACCGTCGTACCAGGCCGGGGTCGTACCGACGAAGCTCGCAAAGACCTTGCTGACTGGCGAAACCTCGGCGTACCCGATGCGCGTCGTACCGGACATCGTTGCCGACGGCGACAACAACAGCGGCATGATGGTCGGCCAGACCTGGCTCCTCCCCGACGGCACCACCGGCTACCGTGAGGTGCGCCTGGGCGGCACCAGCCTCTCGAGCCCGCTGATCGCCGGCATCCAAGCGCTGGCCCAGGAAGCGCAGGGCTCACCCATCGGCCTCGCCAACCCGCAGATCTACCAGCGCGCCGGAACCGCCGCCGTCACCGACCTCAAGGACCCGACGGACGGCGCCCTCTACAGCGCCGTCCGCAACGACTACGCCAACATCACCGACCCCACCAGCACGATCCTCACCCGCCTGATCACCTTCGCCATCAACGGCCCGTTGGTCGGTACCCCCGGCTACGACAACCTGACCGGCGTCGGTACGCCGAGTTCGACCTACGCCGACTCCTACCGCCGCTGACGCCAGCGGGAGCCCGGGGCGCCCAGCGCTCCGGGCTCAGCGTCCGATCTCGATCATGCCGATCTCTTTCGGACCGGCACCATCCAGCACGATGATCCCCTCCCGATAGAAGTTGCTGACGTAGATCCGCTGGCCGTCCGTGCTAACGGCAAGATTGGCCGCAGCCCCGAGGTTGGCAGCCAGTGTCCCAACCACCTCGCGACTGCCTACGTCGACCACCCGGATCGCCTCGTCCGAGCCCGAGTCGCCCAGGATGTAGAGATGTTTGCCGTCAGCACCTACCACGGCGGAACTCTCCCTGTCCGGCAGCGTGAATGGGGTCGGACGCGACGTCTTGACCTTGGTGTTGATCGCCGCGTACGACGTCCGGCTGATGGCGTAGATCAGGCCGTCCGGACCAGGCGCCAGGTCGGTCGGGCCAGGTGGCACGGCATCTGGCCCGGATGCCAGGTCACTCTGATCGGTGACGACCTTGATGGGGCTGCGGGCAGGTTGGCGGGTCGCCGTGTCGATCACCGAGACGGTACCCGCGTCGCGGTGGGCGACGTACAGCCACTCGCCCTTCGCGTCGACCTCGAGGTCGGACGGGCTCGACCCGCTGGCAAGCGGACCGCCGACAGTCTGACGCGTCTTGGTGTCGATCTCGGTGATCGTCTCGGAGGTACGACTGAGCACATAAAGCCGATGAGCGGCGAGGCTCAACGACAGGTCGACCGGCTGCGGAGCGACGGCGATCGGCGTACCGACGACCTTCCAGGCGGCGACGTCGATGACGGAGATCGAGTCGGAGGTGGAGTTCGCGACGTACAGCGTCTTGCCGTCCGGGGCCAGCAGAAACCGGCCCGGAGCCCTACCGA
The DNA here is from genome assembly GCF_042882005.1 of Kribbella sp. NPDC058245. Classification (NCBI taxonomy): domain Bacteria; kingdom Bacillati; phylum Actinomycetota; class Actinomycetes; order Propionibacteriales; family Kribbellaceae; genus Kribbella; species Kribbella sp. NPDC058245. The sequence continues at coordinate 104,880 of NZ_JBHVWY010000011.1, read as the reverse complement.
CCGGCAGCGCATCGCCGATCTGTTCACGAGTCGTGGTGTCGAACTTCAACAACCGGCCATTAGCGAAGTCGGTCGCATAGAGCGTGCGATCGTCGGGGCTGACGGCGACAGCCACAACGGTCGGCGAACGCGGCGCAGGTGGTACGACGGCGAACGCGACAGCACCCAGTACGACGGGAGCCAGCAGCGGTGCCATCATCACCAGGCGACGGATCGGGGCGCCGGGTCGTGATCTGGTGACAACCAGAACTCCGATGAGCAGCCAGATAGCCAGCAGCGCCGCGACCACAGTCCAGGGGTCGCCCAAACCTCGCGGAGTGCCGAACAGGCCGAGCCAGATGGCGAATCCGCCAACCACCCAGCCGATGGTGAACGCACGTCCGAAGTCGAGCAGCGGACCGATCAGTGCGAACTCTGCAGCAATGAGGCCGAGGAATGCTGGATAGGTGAGGTGCGGCAGCGTGTTGTATTCGTGCAGGCTCCGATAACGCTCAACCACCGCGACCAGGACGAGTGCCGCCGCGATCGCCGCGGGAATCAGTTGGCTGAACCGCAGTCCGGGCTTCGGCGGTCGCCACTTGAGCAGGCCGACAACAGCTGTCGCGAGCCAAATCGCGTGGGCTGCGGTGAAGAGTTCCCGTGGGAGGGGGTCGTGGATCCCCAGGTAGGTCTGCTTGGTCAGATCACCCGCGACGATCGCCGCACTCAGGACGCCTGGCGCCAGGAGGCCGGCGGCAAAGGCCGTGTCTACCGCCCGGAACTGGACCGCCACCGCGATCGTCAGAACCGCTGCCACCCCGATCGTGTACGGCGTGGCGCCGAGCGCGGCTGCCCAGATGGCCAGCCCCGCAGCGAGAGTGAGCAGGCCGACAAGCCACCAGCTCGAGGTCGCGTTGCGCACAGTCGCCGCCGGCCCGCGCAACAGATTCACCCGGTGACGCCATCGCCGGGCCGCGGCTCGTGCGGCAGCACCAAACGTCGGCCCGGTGGGACGCCGTACCGGAGAAACGGGCGCCACCACCGGCTGCGCCCGCACAGGTGGACGATCGAGATACGCCCGCGCAGTGTCGGCGATGGCCCGGCTGTCGTTGTCCAGCAACTCCACCAGCTTGGCGCGCGCAGTCCGCCGTACCCGATCGTTGGTTGCCTCCAGCAACTGACCGAGCTGCTGCAGAGCCGCGTCCCGATGCGCCGGGCTCTCCAGATCCGTGATGATCCGAGGCGGCAGCTCCCAGTGCGGGTTGGCGGCGATCACCGTCCGGCCCTGGACATCCGCGATCTGTTTGGGCCGCTGATTCGGTTGCTCGGCGACGACCGCGTCATACGTGTACTGGTACAGCTCGTCGGCCGTGATGTCGCCGTCGGCGTTGAGATCGGCCGCGCCACTGCGCAGCCCCTCCACAATGCAACGGGTGAAGACCGACTGCGACGCCTGACCGTGGACCTTGGCCCCTTCGAACGCGTACTGCGTGGATTCGGTCGCCGTCAGCACGATCCGGCCGCGCCCACCGAGCTCGGCCTTGGTGTCCACCGCCGTGTCCGCCTTCGCGAGCTGCTGAACGGCGTACGCGCCGCCGTAGCAACAGTCCAGGATCAGCAGCTTCTGCCGCGCCACGCACTCATTGACCGCCTCGTCGACCATGTGCGCCGGCAGCGCGGTGAAGCGCAGCCGCTCGCGTTTGGTGTTCTTCATGGCGAGGTACAACCGGCCGCTGTCGTCCTTCAACCCGTGCCCACTGAAGTACAGCAGGGTCAGATCATCGCGCTCGGCAGTCGCATAGAACTCGTCGATCGCTTCGCCCACCCGGCTCGACGGCTCATTGATCAGCACCTGCACCTCATACCCAGCGATCGCCGGATCCTCGAGTACGACGGCCAGCGCCTCCGCGTCCTGAGCCGGCGACACGAGTTGGCGCAACCCGGTGTCCTCGTACTCGTAAGTTGCTACCAGCAACGCCCTGCGGCGCCCCATGTCTCAGCTCGCTTCGTGCCGGCGCAAGAACGCGTCAAGCACCTGCTGCTGTTGCTGCGGTGACGCCGCATCCAGCTCGATCGTCTCGTCGCCGATCGTCATCCGCACCCGCTGCGGTGCCGCCCGCCTACTGAGCCAATCCCGCAGGATCGTGACCACCATCGGCACCATCCCACCAGCCCCACCCAGCGCGATCGCCACCGCGTTGACCGTGGCGATGTCTCCCTTGCTGCCCGCGGGCGCGGTCGCCTCGACAGCCCGCGTCTCGATCTCATGCTCCGCCAGCCCACGCCGCAGCTGCCTGATCGCACGATCCGCCAACTCCGGATCGTCATCCAGCAGTACGACGTCCACCCAGTCCCCCACGCACACCCCTCCCAGGATCTCCGTCCATGATCCCGGTACGGCGACCGTCCCGCAACGGTCTGTGAGGGAGCCCGGGGCGCGATCGCGCTCCGGGCTCCTTTGGGCTCCACCCATCTGGAGGGGAATCCGGGCAGAGCTTCCTGCGACGAGTCACCCCGTCGTCCAGCCCACTTCCGAAGCTACGCCGCGTCAGTGAGGGTCACAACGTTCAAACGTTCCCTTGCAGGAAGGCCTTGATCTCCTTGGTTCTGGCGTCCACGGTCGAGCGCTGCACCTCCAGCGAATCCGCCCCGATCGTCAGCACCACCGCCTCGGGACTCTTCCGCCGATGAATCCAGTCCCGCAACGCCCCAGCCACCGTGTCAGCCACCGCGGCACCACCGGCCAGCCCCACCGCAATCGCCTCCCCCGGCATCTCCTGAGTCGCCAAGTCCTGCTCAGCCAACTCCTGCCTCAGGAGCTGTAAAGCCTTCCCCTTCAGCCCGTCCCCCGCCCGCACCAACACCCAACGACCTTCACCCATCCAGTCCTCCAGCCCTGTGGATAACTCCACCCTGGCACAACCCCCGCCTCCTATGCTGAGACCGACGCACCGCAACCGAAAGGAACCCCATGCCCACCGACGACGAGACGCCGTACCTCCTCCCCGACGGAGACCGCGTCTGGGTCATCAAGACCTCAGTCGCCGCAGAGCTGCTCTCACAAATGCTCGAACGCTTCCGCCTCGGCCACGCCGACCCGCTGATCTTCGGCGACGCCGGCCAACCCGAAGCAGTCGTCGTCCCCTTCGAACTCTGGCAAGCCCTAGACACCCGAGTCTTCGACGAAGAAGGCTTCGACACCACCCACGCCCTCACCCGCCACCGCCTCAAGAACGACCCAAGCAACTCCATCCCGCTGGAAGATATCGCCGCCGAACTCGGCTTGGACCTCAGCCCGATCGACGACGCGGAACTCCACGGGACATCACCTAATCGGAGGGACTCATGAGCGCCGAGACGCCGTACATACTTCCTGGGGGCGAACGGATCTGGGTGATCGATCCGACGTTGGCCGCCGAGAGCCTGCCGCAGATCCTCGGCCGAATCCGGTTAGGCGAACACGGCCCCTTCATCATCGGCGACGCCGGCCAGCCAGAGGCAGTCATGATCCCGTGGACAGCCTGGCAACAACTCGCCGTACTGGCCGCCGAGACCGCGCGCTTCGATCACGTGTACGACGCCGCACGCGACAGCCTGACCGACGACGAACCGTCCGTCCCGCTCGAGGCCGTCTGGGATCTCAACGAGCCGGTCGATGACTCCGACCTGCCGAAGAAATGACTGTCCAGTTCCGGATCCTCATCACCCCACGGCTGAGACGCAAGTTCGCTGCGCTCGAGCAGGCGGCCGCGACACAGCCAGGCGGTCTTCGCGATCGCGAGTTCCGAGCTCTCAAACTCGGTCTCCGAGCACTAGCTGAAGGTCGCGAAGACGATCTGGACGGCAAACGTCTGGGCTTCTCACCGAACCACCACGACCTCCGCGACTGCGCCGAGCTCAAAGTCCCCGTCGTCGCAGAGTCACGCTACGGCCGGGAGCTTGGTCCGTCGCACCGCTTGATCTATCGCGAGTTCGAGTCAGAGGACGGCGGGCTGCCATATCGCGAAGCACTCATCTTCGCTCACCGCGGCGACGACCTCCCCTTCGAGCAAGCTGGCGCCCAACTCCAGCGCGAAATCGGTCAGCCCGTCCCCGAACTGGATGGGCTACCCAACCCCACCTTCAACCACCGCGCGACCGCCCAACCAACCGGACCACCCCGTCTCCCCCTTCCCCCCGACCTCCGGCGCGCTCTCGCCGCCGCCTCCAACGTCGCTCCAGCCCAAGGCGCAGTCAGAGCCCAACCCCAGCCAGGCAGACCGCAGACACCGACGCGCCACAACGGCCCACCCAGCCGCGAACCCTGATCCAGCACTCCGGAGGCTCGAATGCCCAACCGCCCGTACGTCGTACTGTCGGCCGCCAGTTCGATTGATGGCTACATCGACGACGCCACGGACCAACGCCTGTTCCTCTCCAACGACGAGGACTTCGACCGGGTGGACGAGGTACGGGCAAGCGTCGACGCGATCCTCGTCGGCGCGAACACCATCCGCGTAGACAATCCCCGCCTCCTGGTCCGCTCCCAGGAGCGCCGCGACCGCCGCGTCGCCGCCAGCTTGCCCTTCTCCCCCGCCAAGGTGACGATCACCTCGACCGGCGACCTCTCCCCCGCCGCCAGCTTCTTCACCGAAGGCGACATCGACAAACTCGTCTACACCTCAGCCTTCGAAAAGACCGCCGCCACACTCGGCGAGGTCGCGACCGTCATCGAGGCCAACGACCTGCACTCAGTACTGCGGGACCTCGGTGACCGCGGCATTGAACGGCTCATGGTCGAGGGCGGCACCACCATGCACACCCAGTTCCTCACCGCCGGCCTCGCAGACGAGCTCCACCTCGTCATCGCCCCGTTCTTCGTAGGCGACCCAGCCGCCGCCAGCTTCGTAGCCCCGGGCAACTTCCCCCACAACTCCACACGCCGGATGGACCTCACGGAGGTCCGCCAGATCGGTGACGTAGTTTTGTTGCGTTATCTCCTGGAGAGGGCTGCTGATGACTGACCACGACGACCGCTACTGGCTAGAACAAGCCATCGAACTCTCCCGCTCGTGCCCCCCGCTAGAGAGCGCGTTCTCAGTCGGCGCAATCATCCTCGACGCCTCCGGCCAAACCATCTCCACCGGCTACTCCCGCGAGACCGGCCTCCGCGACCATGCCGAAGAAGTCGCCATCAACAAACTCGCCGCAGACGACCCGCGTCTACCCGGCTCAACGATCTACAGCACCCTCGAACCATGCAGTAAGCGCTCTTCCCACCCACGCACCTGCACCGAACTCATCATCGCCGCCGGCATCACCCGCGTAGTCATGGCCTGGCGCGAACCCTCCATCTTCGTAGACTGCGAAGGCGTAGAACTCCTCACCGCCGCCGGCCTAGAGGTCATCGAATACCCCGACCTCGCCGACGCCGTACGCCAAATCAACGCCCACCTGCTCGCGTAGGCGGTTATCGGCGAACTCCCAAGGAGATCTGTTGCCTTGGTCTCCCGAGCGCTAGCGTCACTGTTCAAAGTCAACGAGCAGAGACAGCTCGCCCTCAGGTGGAGGACATGTGCATTACGTCGGGGTGGATCTTGCTTGGGGCCAGAACAACATGACCGGACTCGCGGTCCTTGACGCGTCCGGACGACTGCTGGCTGCGACTCAGCGTAAGACCGACAGCGAGATAGTCGACTGGCTAACGCCTTGGACGACCGGCCCGTGCTTGGTGGCTATCGACGCGCCGATCATTGTCACCAACCCCACGGGCAACCGCCCCTGCGAAAGCATGGTGAACCGCCACTTCGGCAAATACAACGCGTCCTGCCACTCGGCAAACCTTTCGAAGCCCCACTTCGCCGACGGCACCCGGGCACTCCGCCTCGCCGACGAGCTCGGACTCGCCGTCGATCCCCAAGGCCAGTCCGAACGCCGCGCAGTGGAGGTCTACCCGCACCCAGCGATCGTCGTACTCTTCGATCTGCCGCGGATCCTCCAGTACAAACACAAACCCGGCCGCGATCTGGAATATCTACGACTCGAGTTGGTTCGCCTCCTCGACCACCTTGAGGGACTCCATCAGGCATCTCCGCCGCTCCTTCTCGCGGCCAACCCCGACTGGCAACGAATCAGGCAAGCCGTCACTCAGGCTCAGCGGAAGGTCGAACTGTCACGGGTCGAAGACTCGATCGACGCGATCGTCTGCGCCTACATCGCGGCCTACGCGGTAGCCAACCCGACAGCCGTCCGGGTGATGGGTGACATGAAGAGCGGCTACATCCTGACCCCGGTGACCCTCCAAATCGCCAGCGCCTACGACTCAGCCTGAGACGTCAACGGCTTGGGCTTGCGTAGGATCACGATGCCGATGTAGCTCAGCCGGAGGGAATCACGTGGTCCTGAGCCTGTCCGACGATCTCAAGCTCCGCGAACGCATCATGGTTCGCTTGGCGCACGTCCGCGATCAGGGAGGCGGCGTCGTCACGCGCGAGCAGTTGAGCAACTTCGCCATCGATGGTGGGCAGCGACGCCTGATCGACCAGTCGCGTGGCATCTGGAATCCCCAAGATCTCAATGTGACGTTATCGATCGTCAGCTCCCCCGACGGACCGTACGACGACCGGGAGGTCGACGAGGGTTATTTTGTCTACTCGTATCGCGCTGGTTCTACCGACGGAGACAATCGAAAGCTCCGAGCTGCCGTCGAGTTCAGCCTTCCGCTCATCATGCTCCGCAAGCTCAAAGCGGGCATCTTCGTCCCAATCTTCCCGGTCTTCGTCGTCGAAGACGACCAAGAGGCGCGTCACTTCCTGATCGCCCTCGACGAATCCCTCCGCTTCGTCAAACCGCAGAGCCTCGATATTCGGGCCAAGGAGTACGCCCAGCAACTGACCCGCAGGCGCCTGCATCAGCCCTGGTTCCGGGCCTCAGTCATCCGCGCCTACGAGACGCGCTGCGCGGTATGCCGCCTCCAGCACGGCGAACTCCTGGACGCAGCTCATATCGTGCCCGACTCCGATGAGGCGGGCGTGGCACACATCAGCAACGGGCTCAGCCTCTGCAAGATCCATCACGCCGCTTATGACCAGAACCTGATGGGCATCCGGCCAGACAACGTGGTCGAAATCAACAGAGAGCTGCTGGAGGAACGGGACGGCCCCATGCTGAAGTACGGTCTCCAGCAGATGCACGGGACTACGATCACCCTGCCTCGCCGCAAGATTGAGCGTCCGAGCACCGAGCTCCTCGAAGTGCGATACAACGAGTTCAAGGCAAGCTAGAGCTCCTCGGCCGGGTTGGCGCGAACGCCAACCCGGCTTCACTGGGTAGAGAAGCGGACCTAAGAGCGCTCTGCCGCGATCAGGACCGGCTCAAAGACCCGCCGCATCTCGTCGAGGATGTAATCGTGCCGCGTCTCATGAGACCGCTGGCGGACGATGCGACGATCTGACACCTCGAAGAACCCAATTTCCTTCCCGTCGAGGTCCACATTGAGAAATTGCGAATTGTTGCCGCCGATACGGATGGTGATCCGCGTCAGGTCGATCATGTCGTCTCCTTGCTAAAGATGGTGGCCAGCTGCAGCTCGCCGACCGACGAATCGGGGACGGCAGCAGCTGAGGAGGGAGGAGCCAGGCGACGGCACACGTTCTTGCCGCGCACGCCCAAAAGGTGGGCGAAGATGCGATCGCGAGGTTGCTATGCCAGCCCGCTGCGGGTCCTCGAAGAGGGACCAAACGCAGGCGAGATCTCTGGAGCCTCGATAGCGATCAACACCACCATAGCCGGCGGAGCCTCACACCAACACGCTCAGCCGTCGGCGAGTCCAGCGATTGTCGGCGGTATCTGGCAAGCTCTCCGCGAGGTGGTGACTGGATGAAGCCTGGAATCTATGACGCGCTCGTAACCAACGGCCTGCGTGACGTCCTCGATCAGGTCGACGGACTCACGTCGCTGATTGACGACGTAGACGAGGCGGACCAACCCGAGGTCTTAGCCCGACATGTCCGCGACGCCGTACTCCGAACGCTCGGTGCAACTCGCGATCAGGGCGAACGCGTTGCGCTCGTTAACGACCTGCTCAGCCGCCTGACGTCGAAGAGTGACCTGCTGCCCGACGAGACACCTCGCCAGTTACTCGCGCTCTACCCTCCGGCCGGGCCGGGCGTGCACCAACCAGGCGGCACCCGACCAAGCACTCCGCTGTCAGACGCAGCCCTCCTCACGAACGCTCACGGCGAGCCGGCGCTCGGCTCCGAACTGCGCGCCGAGATCGACACGTCCGATGAGGTCGACCTCCTCTGCGCCTTCGTCAAGTGGTACGGGCTCCGGCTCCTCGAGCCCGAGTTGCTGCGGCTACGACAGCGCGGTGGACCGTTCCGAGTGATCACCACGACCTATCTCGGAGCCACTGACCGCCACGCACTCGACCGTCTCGTCAACGACTTCGGCGCCGAGGTCAAGATCCAGTACGACGTACTCCGTACGCGACTGCATGCCAAGGCCTGGCTCTTCCGCCGTACCACGGGCTTCGACACTGCATACGTCGGATCGTCGAATCTGTCCCGCGCCGCACTCCTGGACGGAGTCGAGTGGAACGTTCGGTTGTCGCGTATCGCCACCCCGAGCCTCCTCAACAAGTTCGGCGCGACGTTCGACACCTACTGGAACGACTCGACCTTCGAGGCCTACGACCCGGAGCGCGACCGCGACCGCCTCGACGACGCCTTGGCAGAGGCTGGCAACCGCAAGCCGTCGGATCGTGTCACCATCTCGCTAGCCGGCCTCGAGGTACGCCCTCGGCCCTACCAGGCAGAGATGCTCGAAACTCTCGCCGTCGAACGAGAGGTCCACGATCGCCACCGCAATCTGGTAGTCGCAGCGACGGGAACCGGTAAGACCGTCATTGCTGCACTCGACTACCGACGCCTCCGAGACGAGGCGCTCGCCCGCGGAGACCAAGCGCCGTCGCTACTCTTCATCGCTCACCGACGCGAGATTCTCCAGCAGTCGCTGCGCACCTATCGCGAGGTCCTCAACGACGCCAGCTTTGGAGAGGAGTACTTCTCCGGCGCGCGGCCCGAGCGATGGGACCATGTCTTCGCTTCAGTGCAGGCCCTGTCGAACTACGACGTCACCACCTTGCCGGCCCAGTCCTTCGACATCCTGGTCGTTGACGAGTTCCATCACGCCGCAGCTAAGACCTACCAGAAGCTCCTAGGCCATCTTGAGCCCATTGAGCTCCTGGGCTTGACTGCTACGCCGGAGCGCACCGATGGCTTCGATCTTCAGTCCTACTTTGGCGGCAGGACTGCGGTCGAGCTCCGGCTCTGGGATGCGCTGTCCGACGACCTCTTGTGCCCGTTCCACTACTTCGGCATCGCAGACGGCACCAGCCTCGCGGACTTGCAATGGAAGCGAGGACGATACGACGAGCAGGAACTCGAGGGCCTATATACCGGCAACGACCGACGCGCCGCGATCGTCCTCCGCGAGCTGAAGGACAAGCTCACCGACGTCCATGCGATGCGCGCTCTGGGCTTCTGCGTATCGATCGCCCATGCCGAATACATGGCCAAGGTCTTCAATGATGCAGGCATCCCGGCGCTTGCAGTCTCTGGGCGTTCGCAAACTGCAGACCGAGACCGCGCTCTTCGTGATCTGAAGGATCGCCGAGTGAACGCGCTCTTCGCCGCGGATCTGTTCAATGAGGGTCTAGACCTTCCGGAGGTCGACACCGTCCTCTTCCTCCGCCCGACCGAGAGCCCAACCGTCTTCCTTCAGCAGTTGGGCCGTGGCCTCCGTCAGGCACAGGGCAAGCCGGTCCTGACCGCTCTCGACTTCGTCGGACACCAACGCAAGGAGTTTCGCTTCGACAAGCGCTTCAGGGCGCTCACAGGCCAGACCCGCAGGGGCCTCCAGCGGCAAGTCGAACAAGGATTCCCCTTCCTGCCCTCGGGCTGCCAGATCGTGCTGGACGCGGTAACCCAGAACGCAGTCCTCGAGAACCTCCGCACCCAGGTCACCGGCCGCTGGCGAGACATGATGAGCGATCTGCGATCTCACGGCGACCAGGACCTACCGACCTTCGTCCGCGAGTCGGGCGTCGAACTCAGCGACATCCTGCGCAACGGAAGAAGCTGGACGACGCTCCGGCGAGAAGCTGGCCTGCCCACGCGCGATGGCACAGCCCGTGAGTCCAAACTCCTTCGAAGGGTCCGTGCCCTAGCGCACGTCGACGACCTCGATCGCGTGCAGACCTACAAGCTGCTCCTGGCCGACTCGGCGCCGTCGTACAGCGAGCTGACTGATGCGCAGCGCATCCATGCCCGAATGCTCTTCTTCTCGCTGTGGCCTGACAGTGGCGGCTTCGCCTCGTACGACGCCGGCCTCGACGCACTCCGAGCAGAGCAAGCCCTCCGTGACGAACTGATCCAGGTCATCGACTTCACCATGGACCGTGCTCGCCACCGAACCCTCGGACTCTCGGGCCAACTGCGTGGCATCCCCCTACGTGTCCACGCCCGGTACCAACGCGAAGAGATCCTCGCTGCCCTCAACTACGCGAGCCTCCAGCGCCGACCCAGCACGTTCCGCGAGGGAGTTCTGTTCGAAAAGGAAGCCGGCATCGACGCCTTCTTCGTGACACTCAACAAGTCCGAGGCCGACTACTCCCCGACCACGATGTACCGCGACTACGCCATCAGCCCAACGCTGTTCCACTGGGAGTCCCAAAGCATCACCTCAGTAGCCTCAGCAACCGGCCAGCGCTACATCAACCACCGCGCCGAGGGCTCGAACATCCTCATCTTCACCCGCGAACAAAAGCTCAACGAGCTAGGCACCTCCCCCTACCTCTTCCTGGGCCCAGCCACCTACACCACCCACACCGGCGACCGCCCCATAGCCATCACCTGGCGCCTAGACCACCCCATGCCCACCGACCTCTTCCAGTCAGCGTCGGTCGTAGCCTGACCGACATACGGCGCACATCCGCATGCTGCGGTATCCCGAGCTTTGTCTCGGCCGATCCAGGGCAGACCGCGAAGGTAGCTGAGACCTTTCTGGCACGCTGGTTAGATCTGCGTCCGCTATAGGGGGTGCTCGGCTCAATTAGGAGTTGCTGGCCGAATCGTCCAACTCTCTGGGGGCCGGACGTCGTCTGCTCCGCCTGCCATCACTCGGCTTCTCCGCTGTCTTTACCTCCTCTTCCCACTCATCTCGCTTGAGCTTGATCGTCGTCAGACCGCGAGCCCGTGCTCGCGTCGACTGGCTCGTGTCATACGTGATGAGCGTGACCGGCCTCCCTGCCACCTCCTGCACCGCCAAAGCTCGGTCGATGATCTCCTCGTCCATGATCGGCAGGCGGCTGTGGTCCTGAGGGTCGAACACGATCTCCACGGTGAGTTTGCCAACGTCATTGGCCGCCTCCCGCATAGTCGCGATCTCGGTTGGCTTCTCCAGAACCCTGTCGAGCACGGCGAGAGTGTGGCCGGGCCGCCATCGGTCCTTACCGCGCTTCAGGTTGTCTAGTTCGTCGATGACGGCAACTGGAACGAGCAAATGGACGAGGTCGCCATCGGCTCCAAGGATCTTGTCCACCTCAAGGTCCTCAAACTTCTGCTCGTGATCCATGTAGACCGACGTGTCAGCGACCACAAGTCGCCCCGGCCCGCCCCAGCGGCCAAACTCGCCGGTAAGGCGGTCGAGCGTCTCAGCGAAGACAGTATGGCGCTCCTCGATTTCAGTGTTGAGGAGATAGCGCATGGCGACAAGAACCTCGCCGCCGCCCATTGCCTGCAGGGCCCAGTAGCGTCTTGTCAGCAGCAAGTTCTCGATGTCAGCGGGACTAAAGAGCTTGCTAAGCATGCGAACGGAGTCACGCACCCAAGAGCTGTACTTGTTGTACAGCTCTTGGTTCGTTCCGCCGAAGGCTTCAAGGTTCAGCACATCAGTAGTGATCTGCCGCAGAGTACTCAGAACGTGATCTCGATTTGCCCCTGGCATGAGCCGGACGAGCATTAGTTAGACCTCCAGTGAGGTAGTGAGTTTCGGTGCGGTCCTCATCGATGACCGCGGGCCTGAACGCAGACTAAGCGGGCACTCGCCATCAGCGAGCCCCTCTCACCGAGACTCGATGTCGTTCCATGACGCAGCGTTCAGCCAATTGCTGACACCGTTCCCGTACACAGAGATCGATGTGTTGAAGTGTTGCAGGAAGCGTGATGGCTGCTTCGCCCGTACTTTGCCGGCCAAGGTCGGCACGTTCTGAGCGTTCAAGATGATCAACCCGTGCCGCGCACGGGAGATCATGACGGAGAAGATTCGTGCCTCCTCCCGAAGGGCGGCCGCGTCGTTCTCTGATCTCCAGTCTGGGATGCACCCTTCTTCAGCTCCGACAACGATCACGAAGTCGAACTGCTGGCCCTTGCCGATATGGCCGGTCAGCAGGTGGACACCGGGCGCAGTAAGCAACGTCTCCTGGTCACCGATCCGAATCCGCGCTCGCACCTGGTCCGGACTGAGCCCGTCGCGAAGCAGATCCCAGACCCAGTCAAGAGCATCACGGAGCGAGTCCCGCGTGGGTGGATGCACCTCTTCGAAACGAGCAGCAACTCGGAGGTACGCGAGCTGATCGGATGAACGTACAAACTCGGACATAGTCAGTCCAAGCAGCATGACCTTGAGGATCGTCGCCGTCTCGGTGTCGAGCACGCCGTCGTCCCACCTGTGATGCAGCACATCGCTACGCTTGAACGCGTCATCGACGAAACGGCGGCGCGGCCCAGTCCGTGAGATAACTCCAATACGTAGCCCTGGCGCGGACGCCAACATAGATCGGGCGGTTGCGACGATCCAAGCGGCCTCAGCTGCCACGGTCCCGAATGTGGCCTGTCCAGCCAGCCCACCGTGCGGCCACGAATCTGGATTCGCGCACGTTAGTGTCTGGCCGCCCGTCCACCCGGTAAGGGCGTTGACCATCCCAAGGACAGCCGGAGACGAGCGGTGTGACTCGGCAAATTTGATCACCGTGGGACACTCAGCTCGCACCTGCTTGTCGATCACCTCAGGCTGGGCTCCAGCAAAGCTGTAGATGCCCTGGGCAAGATCTCCCGCATACGTCGTCTTGCCGTAGCCGACTCGGTTCACGATCCGAAGTTGCTGGGGGGTCAGGTCCTGGAACTCGTCGACGACTACTGCAGCGAAGTGGTTCCGGTACAGGTCAGCGACCAGGTCATGGTTAAGGATGAGCTCAGCCATACGCGGAAGGTCGTCATAAGTTAAGCGACCTTCAGCTAGCCGCTGCCGTTCGATGTCGAGTGCGACCCCGTTGCCTCTGGCAATCAGATGCTTTTCGAGGGTGGAGTCGTCCACTCCATCCTGATTTGCCACACGGAGGATGTCCTCCACGGCACGCCTTTCTTCGTATCCCAGGCCGCGTTCGCGAATCTGCTCGGCCACCCAATCGTGTTCTGGCAGGATCATGTCGGAGTCAAGGCCTATCACTGACGCGTGAGCCCGAAAAAGGCGAGCTGAGAAGCCGTGAAAGTTCGAGACCGTGACACGATCTCGCATGACTCCCGGCGAGATGTACGTGCGGAGGCGATCACGGATGTTGTCGCGAGCGCGGTTAGAGAAGGTAGTCACCAAGACTCGCTGCGGGTGAGCAATAGTCCCTCGTGAGAGCATCCCGGCGATCCGGACCGCCAAGGCTTCGGTCTTGCCGCACCCTGCCGGAGCCACAACAAGCAGGCCTAGATCTTCGTGGTCCCGTACCTGCGCCTGCGCAGTCGTCGGAGTAACCATCAGAGCGTCGCGATTTCGTTGAGCAACTTGTCGATGCTGCTAATAGCCGACGCCGACGAGGCCGTAAGAAGCGGTGCCACTGTCATCGCAGCCCGAACCTTGTACTTGGAGTTCCACCTGCAGAACGCGGCGACATCAGCCTCGGTCCGAGAGCCCCCAGTGCCGGAGATTGGGCCGACAGTCAACTCGTTTGGCTTGAAATGCGGCGATGACGAAACAGCCGACCAGACAGCATCCGCGCCCAGCGCTGCGACATACTCCGCTTCAAGGTCAGGGGTGGAAACCCACACCGAGTTCAGCTTCAGATCAGAAACCGGCACGCCCAGCTTGGCGGCGGTCTCGTTCGCGGCATCTGCATCGATAAGCATGGAGATCGGGACATCGAAGCCATCCTTGCCGAACAGCTTGATGATCGCTCCCATGTCGCCAGCGCCTCCGGTCTCGGCGACCGACACCCCAAGACGATCGAGGTTCCTTCCCGTCAACTCAGCTGCGCATTCGAGGATGATCCGGTCGGAGATCCCTTCAACCGCAGCAACCCGGCGAGCAGTCAGCGGCTCCAGCCGGTCTCGGACCCACCACCGGACAGTCATCCGCTCTTCGTTGGTTAGGAAGTTCGTCGCCGGCTGGACTATGACCCCACCGCCTCGAACTACCACTACACACTCTGGCGCAAAAGCACCAACGATGTCGGCTGACTGCGTAGCGATGAACTTCTGATTCGCGCTGCTCTGAAGCAGCTTCGCAAGATTCCGCTGACTCGTTGGGTGTAGATGCACCTCCGGCTCATCAATCGCAACCATGTTCGCCCCCACACTGACCAGGTCATACAGCGCGATGGCATAGAGCGCTCGAGTTCCATCGGACTGCTCGCCGAGGTTCCGCGGGACACCATCCTTGGACACTTGCAAGCGGACATCGTTGAGAACGTCTTCCTCAGCCGTAGCCCCTGGAACGAAGTGAAGGTCATCCTTGCCCACTGCATCTGGCAGAGCCTTTGACAGCTGGCTTGCCAGATTGGTCCGCAACGTACCGAGTACGTCGGACGCGCCAAGCTGTCCCTTCAACTGGGCTGCGATGGCCTCGAAATCAGCCTTCTCCGTCCCGAGCTCGACCGTCCGGAGAATGTCATCGATAACCGACTTCCGGTCGTCGCGAAGATCACGAGAGGCCGACATTGCGCCAAGCAACTGCCATCCCACACCAGCCACCTGCTCGCGTGAGAGCTGCCGGCCTGTGCCACCACCGGGAGCAGCCCGTTCGACCGACAGGGTCTGGTTGCTGTCGAAGGTTGCCGACAGGCGAAGCGTCAAGCTCGCGTCCCCGGTGGCCTCACTAATCGAGATCTCGTCCGGGAAGAGCGCCTTATCGGACTGATCGAAACCAGTCAGCTCGGCCTCGATCACGAAGGGGAGTTCAGGATCACGAACATCGTCAGAGGTGATCCGGGCGTAGAGCTGGGCAGTACTTGCTCCAAGCAACAGGTCCAGGCAGCGAAGCAGAGACGACTTCCCGACATCGTTCGCCCCGACCAGGACGAGGTGCCGCCGGACCTCGATGTCGAGATCGGCTAACCGGCTGTGATTGGTGACCCGTAGACGGGTGAGGTGCATGTTCCTTCTCCTGTGATCGCGCATGTTGCGCAGGACCACCGGCAGAAGCCCGCCAATCAGGTAAGAGCAGTTACGGCTTAGTAACTTTCCCTGTACTTCTGTATCAGCATGCTCGGCAAGCTTTGCCTTACACGCACACAGCGAGTACCGTCACCCAGGTCACGCCAAATGACAGGTGAGGCCCTGATCGGAGAACTTCCGGCCGGGGCCTCTCCGCATCTTTCGACGATGACTGTACAACAGCACGTCAGCGCTCCAAGGCGATAACAACACCCGTGTAAGACGACAAAACGGGGGCTCGAAACAAAGCTGAACCTTGTGAGCCAGATCACTTGCGCAGTGCCATCGTTGTCTTGAGCGTGAGAACGCAGTCACGACATGCTTGACTTGTTGCCGAACGCAACGGGAAAACAGAACAATCGAACGCACGTTCGACAATGGTCCGAGATTGAACTGTTATAAAGGCGTGCTCCCGCTGACCCTCATGCCATGTTAACGAGAATCGACTCATCCGGTTACGAACGGTGACTCTGGGCGGGGTCTCCTCTGTTACATCGGAGGTTCGGGCTTGGCGTTACAGGGCTGTGGCCTGCGCTGGGATGCCTACAGGTCCCGGCAGCCGAAGAAAGCTCTACATCTCCAGCCGATAGAAGAGCTTCGACTCGACCAGAGCGACGCCGAACGATCCGTAGAACGCCTGTGCTTCGGCGTTGTCCCGGTCGGTCGTCCACTCGACTCGACTGCAGTCATGCTTCACTGCGAGGTCGAACAGCGCCTGCATCAACTCCCGGCCAATGCCTTTGCGTTGCTGTTGCCCGGAGACGAAGAGCTCCTTGAGGTAGAGCGAGCGGGTCAACCCGACCGCTGGCCACAAGAACGAGTACGCGGCGAAGGCAACCGCCGTCTCGCCGTCGACGGCGAGCAAGACATGGGCGGCAGGCGAGTCGCTGAAGATTGCATCGTGTAGCTGCTGGCTGCGCACTTCGACGGGGTCGAACTCGGTCGTGCCGTAGAACCGATCCATCTCCTCGGTCAGTCCGAGCAGGTGATCGAGATCCTCAGGTCGAGCAGGACGCACCACAGTCACAGCAGAGATTCCTTTCAGGCCGGCCTCACCAGGTCACGCAGTTCTTGCACCGCGGGAAGCTTGCGTTGCTGCTCAGAGAATCCCGTCATGACCTCAACTGCTCGCAAGTCAATCAGGCCCTGGCGCTGCGCCGAACTCAGCCCCACGAGCGTCGAGGCTACCTCGGTCGCCGCTGCGGTCGCATCGCCTTCGATCGCCCAGCAGGCGGCCCGATCCAAGTGGGTCAACGCGCTATCGGTGTAGTCACCTGGCGCGCAAAGTGCGAGGGCCTTCTCTTGAGCTGCGAAAGCCCGTGGGACATCTCCGAGACGGGTGTAGGCACTACCAGCATGGAACCTGAGCTGAGCCTCGTTGTAGCCGAACGCTGAAGGAGTCAGCGCGTCGCCTTCCAGGTTGGCAACCATCGACTCAGCTCTTTCTAAAGCGCGGATGGTTGCTCGTCCGTCGCCGATCATTGCGTGCGCCCGAGCTTCGAGTGCAGCTGCCAAAGGCCCGCCTACTCCCCTGGGCGCCGTCGACGCTGCTTGCGCGTGTTCGGCAACTATCACAGCTTCGGACAGGTCGTTGCTATAGAAGTGGCCGTATGATTCCTGCGCTAGCAACCAAGCTTCGACCTCCGGATCGCCCGCCTCGGTCGCGGCAACGCGTGCGGTGCGTGCCCAGCGTCGGAAAGCAGTGCGATCGTCGAGCTTGACCAGGGTTAACACCAATAGCCCGGACATCTGAGCGATCACACGAACAAGCCGGCGCTTGCCGAGACTGGATCGACATCCGTCTACGGAGCGCCGAATGTGTTCGAGGTCTGTGCCCAGGTCCTGCAAAAGCAGCGCAGCTGGGCGGTCACGGGTCGCTCGCCCATACCGCTCCACCATCTGTTCCCAGTCATCGATGACGGCATCGCTCGTCACCCCATGGGTCAGTGTTTCATCGAGCGATCGCCGCAGGTGCTCAAGGTCTGCGTCAACGGGCAGCGTCTCGCTGGCGTCATGACTGACGACCGGTGTCGGTGTCTCGAACCCGAGGTCGGCGGCCGATCGCTGGTACATGATCTCAAAAGCCCGCTGGTACACCGATACGGTGACGGCTCGCTGACCTCGTTCCCAGTACGCGAACATGCGTTTAAGCGACGCGCCGGCGGGGCTCTGCTGTCCCATTGCCTGCACAGCCGCCTCAAACCGACGCATGGCTGCGACCTGGCTCCAGCCACGCTCTCGCCGGGCCCGGGCCAGGGGTGACTCTCGTTCTTCCCCCTCAGGAGTCACCTGCAGTCACCTCCCGTCACCTTGTTCACCCTCAGAGTAGTCGGCCAGCCTAGATCTTGTGACCGGGCAATGTCGTTAAGACCAGTCAAATCGCTACACAAGGGGGCTGAAATGGTGGTCGTACTCGCCGGACTGGCGATTGTGCTCTACGTCCTCATCATTCGCGACATCGCCGAAGAGATGCGCGGCGAATGATGGCCGCCTACGGGTTCGTCCCTCCGAATCACCGTGTCCGAGTTTGGTTCGGTGAGCACGCGATCGCAACATTCGTCGGACCGCCGGCTGACGCGGCGACGTACGAAGGCGGGATGCGGCAGCGCTTCGCGAGCCTCCGAATCACCAATGAGCCGGCGCCCCTGGTGGTGGACTCAAATGCTGCCGACTCGTGAACGGTCAGCACCAGCGCTGGTGGTCCCTGTTCTGGGAACGTCTTCTCACCAGATTCCGCCGGTGGATGGACGAGGAACGGTGACCGACTACACCCGGCCACTCCTTCTCGGGTACGTCCGCCGAGACCTGTATCTGTCTGATCAACGCCTTGAACGGGTGAAGAAAGAGTTCGCCGCGATCGCCACGGTCGAGGGTTACACGATGGGCTCGACGTACGTCGAGGAGCCAGCCGCTGTTCCGGCCGCCTTCGAGGCTCTCATCGAGTCAGTCAACCGCTAAGAAATCTCGACGGTGTTGCTGCCAGAGTGGCGACACCTGGCATTGGTCGACGATCCAGCCGCGGTCAAGGTCCAGTTTGAGCGAGCCACTGGGGCTCGCTTCCTGCTCTACGATCCGGGCCCCTGAACTGGCGGGTCCGGTGGGGAGTCGTGGTTCTCAGCTCATCACGTGTAGTGAATCGCCTGCACAGCCACCGGTCTCGTCGGTACTGGTCTGTGACCGAGCCTTCCCCTCCCCCGTGGAGGGCTCGGCCACAGCCCCCATAAGCCGGCTGCCCCGGCGTTTGAGAGCGAGTCAGCGCCGGGGCATCCGTTCCAGATAGAGTCAACAACCACCCGGAGGTGTCGTGTGCAAGACCAAGCCCGGCGACGATTCGTTCATGAATGGGACGGCTCAGATCTATGCGCCAACCACTTCGCGATAACGGATGAATCGCCGCACTACAGGCGCGCCCGAGAGGCAAGCCGGACAAGCTCGTCGATCGCCCCCGCCACGAGTTCCGGCTGATCGTTCTGCACGTAGTGTCCGCCTACCTCGGCCACTCTCTGCGTCGCGCCCAAATCGGCGGCGAGAGTCCTATGCCCGCTTTGCCAGCGATTATCCAAAGCCTCCAGGCTGAACGGTCGCCAGAGATCCGGGGTCTTCGACTCCAGCCAACGACCAACCCGACTCGTAATGACGACACTAGGCACATGGAGGGAGCGCCGGCTGGCCGCGACCTCTTCCGCGCCGAGCTTCACATCGAAGGAGGCGTGATCATCGCGGTCGCCATCAGCGATAACAAGTTTCGGATTCTCGACGTCCAGCCACAACTGGACATCGCTCGGGTCGACGAGCACTAGCCCAGCAATCCCCTGCGGCCATTGGGCAGCGAAGAGTTGCGCGATCACGGCACCAATCGAGTGACCAACAACTACATAGGGGCCCTCAATGTCTGCAGCCGCCAGGAGCCGATGCAACTCCTCGGCGGTCGCTCCGAACGACCGCGGCGGTGTCGTGGAGTCCGGTAGCGATTCGCTGTCGCCGATACCGGCACGCGCGTAGGTCACAAGCCGAACGGAGGACTCAAGTGTGGCGACGGTCGCGTCCCAGGCTTCACCCGCGTCGCCAAGTCCGGAGCTGAACACCACAGTTGGTGCGCCACTGCCGGTGATCTCTGCGGCCAACTTGTAGCCGCCGACGTCGATTTGGGTAGCCGCCATATCGACGATCGTACGGCAGATGCCGCTACGATGCATGAGACTGAATAGACCTTGGTGGCGTGAGGAGAGCGGCTGACCGTGGAAATGACACCTCCGCAGCAGCGTGCCCGCCTGGGGCAGGAGCTACGGCGGCTCCGCAGCCTGGCAGGTCTCAGCGGTGAACAACTCGCAACCAAGGTTGGCATCTCGCAGGCCAAGGTGTCGCGCATCGAAACCAACGTGACCGCTCGTCCAGCCATGGATGTCATCGCACGCTGGCTCGATGCCGTCGAGGCCAGAGCAGGAGATCGCGACCGAGTGATGGCGCTGGCTGAGGCGGTCGTCACCGACATCAGCAGCTGGCAGTCCGTCCACCGCGGCAGCCTTGAGGATCGACAGCGACAGCTGCTGGAGCTCGACGAACTAGCCAGCAACATCCGACACTTCCAGCCCTTCTTGGTGCCTGGACCATTTCAAACACCCGAGTACGCCCACGCCGTCATCGAGTCGTCCCGGTTCTCTGCCGGCACTGATGTCGACGAAGCCGTGGCGATGCGCATGAAGCGGGGAGACCGCCTGCGCGACAACCAAGACGGCCCGCAGTACCACGTCGTGGTGACTGAGGCCGCCGCACGCTGGGTCCCGCAGGGGAACGCACATCTGCGGCAAGCCCAGCTCGAACAACTCCTACTCAGCGCACATGCACCGCGAATCAACCTGCAAGTGATCCTGAACGACGCCGCGATGGAGATGTCACCGATGACCGGTTTCGTCTGGGTGACGTACAAGGATCCCGATCAGGCAGCCGTGGTGCGAGTCGAGACGCCGACCGTTGGTCTTGCGTTGGGTGGTAGCGATGATCTGGCGATCTACGCCGTGATCTGGCACCGAATGCTAAAAGCCGCGTTGTCTCCCGAAGAGTCGTTGGACTGGCTTGCCGCAAGCGCACGCAACGCCTCCTAGTCGAACACCAACCGATTGGAGCACTGCCATGATGTCTCCGAACCGCCCCGAACTGACCACCTTCACTAACTGGCACAAGGCAACCCTCAGCGCGGACGACAACGGCTGCGTCGAGATCGCCACCGAGCCGAGTGGCTGGACCGCCGTACGCGACTCGACTGACCGAAGCGGCCCAGTCCTCATGTTCACGCCCAAGGAGTGGTCGGCCTTCCTCGATGGCGCCCGCAAGGGCGAGTTCGACCAGTAGTCGCTAGAGATGGAAGACGCGACCGCCCCGGCCCGTAGCCGACCAGCCATCCCGGCACGACTGCGAGCCGTCATCGCAGCGGCTTCCATCTCGTCCATTGGCGATGGCGCTTGGACAGCGGCAGTGCCCCTTGCGGCTGCCGCTGTCACGCGCGATCCCATCGCCATTAGCGTGGTTTCTGCCGCCTCGCTTCTTCCGTGGCTGGTGGTCTCACCGTTCGCCGGCGCCCTGGTCGACCGTTGGCCACACCGCTCAACACTCGTGATCGCAGACCTCACCCGTGGCATCGCTGTCGCTCTCATCACCGTGCTGGTCGTCGCTGACCGAGTGAATATTTCACTGCTCGCAGCTGGTGCTTTTGTTGTGATGGTCGGCGCGGTCTTCCACGGGGCAGCGGCGCAGTCTGTCGTGGCAGACCTGACCGATGACGATCCGGATCTACGGAACCGGGTCAACGGCTCGGTATCGGCCGCCGAGACCACGGGCACGTCACTGGTCGGGCCGCCCGCAGGATCTGCCGCCTTCGTCGTGGCACCGTGGTTGCCATTCCTGGCTGACGCCATCTCATTCATCGGCTCGGCGGCGCTGCTCAGCGCGGTGCCGAAACGGCCGCCCCGGACCGACGGCACTCCAACACCTCCACATGAATCCGTGCGCATCGCCATCTGGTCGGGCATGAAATGGCTCGCCCGGCACCGCGAGCTTCGTACGTTGGCTCTGCTGACCGGTGCAGCCAACTTCACGACGATGATGGTCTACGCGTTACTGGTCCTCTATGCCACCAACAGCGATGAACTCGGCCTGCAGGATCGGGAGTTCGGCTTCTTGATCGTCGCCCTCGCGATCGGCGGCATCGTTGGCGGACCAATGGCACCGCGGATCCTGCGCCGTTTGAGCTTCCAACGAGCTGCCGTCCTGGCCATAGCCGTCCGGGCGCTGCTCTGGCCTGTACTGGCGCTCACCTCGTCCGTGATCCTTGCTGATGTCTGCCTAGCGGTTGCCGGCCTTGCGTCATCCATCGTGACCGTCTCGGTGGTCTCAGCCCGACAGCACTTCACTCCACGCGAGATGCTCGGGCGGATCGTCACCAGCTTCCGCACCATCGGCAACGGGGCAGGCCCGCTCGGCGCGCTCTTCGGCGGCCTCATCGCGAGCCACTGGAGCATCAACACCGCCTTCTGGACCGCCGGAATCGTCATGGCCTGTTGCCTACTGCTAGCTAGTCGCACCATCCTTCGCCGCTAACTCTCTAGCTGGCCTTCCCCAGCCACTTGCATCCAACTGAATGAAACTGCATACTCGATTCTGTTATGCAGTTTCATTCACTCTGAAGGCCGTTCGACCTCACATCGATGGCCCGACACAGGGAGCTGACCGACCATGCCGGTACTGACGCCAGGCACGCCGGCGCTGCGCGTCGTCATTCTGAAAGACATCTGGCGCGAGCTTCGGGGCGACCGATGACCGCCGTGATGGAGCATGGGGCTCTCAGCCGCGTCTGCGTGTGGTTCGGTGAGCACAAGATCGTCGAACACGTCGCGGAGCCAGCCTTTGCGATTCGATTCGAGGCCGCGATGCGTCGCCGTTTCGCGAGCTTGCGCGTCACCAACGAACCGATCGCGGCCGTGCGAGATGTTGACCCGACGTGAGTGGACCGCGCCTACGCTCCTGGTGGGCCAGGGTCTGGAACCGGCTGAACAATGCCTTCCGACGTTGGCGGGACGAGGGGTGAGCACCGCCGACGAGGACTGCATCAAGCCGTTGCTCCTTGGGTATGTCCGACGGGATCTGCTGGTGACCGACGGCCAGGTCAGTCAACTGGAGCGGGCGATGACGAAGTTCGCCCTCGCGTCTGGCTACTCGATGGGTTTCACCTACGTAGAGAAGCCTGGGACGTGGCCGACGGCATTCGAAGCCCTTGTCGAATCGGTCAACCAAGACGATGTCACCGCGGTGGTGTTGCCGAGCATCCTGCACTTCATGGTTCTCGGCGCGCCCCACGACATCAAGGACATCTTCGAGCGTTTCACCGGCGCTCGCGTGATCGTGCTCGATCCTCCCTGATCTGACGGAATCGGAATCGACCTCAGCTGCGGAGTGATCGCCGCACGATGCCGGTTCCGTCGCTATGACGTCCCTGTCTGGGCTCCCCGACCCCTGTATCCCTGACAGCTCAGACAGGGACTCCCCCCCAATACCGGCTGGCGCGGACAGGGACGAGACTGCCCGCGCCAGCCGTTCCAACCGCCACACCAATAAGGAGATCTCACAATGACCCATGATCTGACCGCTGTCCCGTTCGGGGTTCGTCACTTGGCATCGGGACCGGACGCGGCCCCGATGGAGTTGCCAATGTCGTACAGCGCCAACCTGCAACTGAACGTCTCCGCCACGGGCAACCCGTACCACGCGATCGCCGCGGCGCTGCCGGAGACGAACACCGAGACGCCAATCCCCGATGGCCAGCGGCCGGGGTCGGACAACTCGACCGACAACTACTGACAATGGGCACCGTGCTGGTTCTGACCGGCCGCGACGATCTGACAGCCGACGCCGTCGTCGACGAGCTGACCAGGCGAAGAGCATCAGTTGTCCGGTTCGACACGGCCGACTTTCCGCTCTCCTCCCGGCTGGCTGTCACGTTAGGTCCGAACGGCTGGCACGGAGGACTGTGGGGCGACCGCGACATCGACCTCGAGGCGATCAGCGCGGTGTGGTGGCGTCGCCCGGCTGAGTTCAGCGTTCCGGCTGAGTGGCCAGACGAGGCTCGGGCCTTCGCATTGTCGGAGGCACGGGTCGGAGTGCTCGGCGTTCTGGGATCACTGCCTGTGCGTTGGATTAACCACCCAGCAAAGGACTCGGCAGCGAACTACAAGCCAGTACAGCTAGCTGTTGCGGCCCGCGCCGGCCTAGATGTACCTCGGACGGTCATTACTTCAGATCCTGGTTATGCTCGGGAGTTCATCGGAGCCGCCGAGGTGATCTACAAGGGTCTCAGCGGTGGCGTCCTCACCGCGGATCGTCGTCATCGGTACTTGCCCACAACGGTCCTCAGCGCGGCCGAGGTCGACGACGCGCTGGCCGGAACGGCGCATCTCTTCCAGGAGCGAGTACCGAAGGCCTACGAGGTTCGGCTCACGGTCATCGGTGAGCAAATGTTCCCGGTTGCGATCCATGCCGGAAGTGAGGCTGCCAGACTCGACTGGCGCACCGACTACGCGTCCTTGACCTACGAGCCGGTCGAACTACCGGTAGACGTTGAAAAGGGCGTCCGGTTGTTGATGGATGAGCTGGGCCTGTTCTTCGGCGCGCTGGACTTCGCCGTGACTCCGGACGGGCGCTGGGTGTTCTTCGAGGTGAACCCGAACGGTCAATGGCACTGGTTGGCGGTCAAGGCCGGTGTCCCGATGGTCGAGGCCATGGCCGACGCCTTACAAGGAAAGGACGGCTAGTTCATGACCGACTGGACCGATGCCGCCCGCAAGCTCGCGGCTGAGATTACGGCTGCGGCGCCCGAGTGGCATGACTCGGTCTGCGCCACCCCTCGGCACCAACTGGTGCCGAGGTGGTGGGAGCCGATCCCTGACAGCTATCCCTTTGCGTGGGGACTACATGCTCCAAACCCCGAACAGCCATGGATGAAGCTCTACAGCGACGAAACCTTGGTCACCCGTGTTGGTCCACTCCACGCTGACCAAGCGAAGCCAGAGGATCAGCCGACTGGTCTGCCTACCTCCTCATCCACACTTCCTGGGCTGATCGTGCGCATGCTGCACCTGCTCGACCCGCAGCCGGCGGATCGGGTACTCGACGCAGGCACCGGCTCCGGTTACTCAGCTGCTCTGCTGGCGCACCAACTCGGCGACGACCTGGTCACAAGCATCGACATCGACGCCTACCTCGTGCAGGCCGCCCGCGAGCGACTAGCTGACTTTGGCCGGGCGCCGCGGCTCGAGGTGGCTGACGCGACCAGCTCACTCCCTGACGAAGAATACGACCGCATCATCGCCACCGTGTCAGTACGGCCCATCCCCCGCAGTTGGCTAGATGCCTTACAACCGGGCGGCCGGATCGTGACGACCATCGTCGGGACATCCATGCTGATCAGCGCCGACATGGGTAAGGACGGCATCGCCCGCGGCCGGGTGCAACAGGACCCAGCCAACTTCATGCGCACCCGCCAGAATCTCGACTATCCGGCCAGACTCGATCAGGTCTACACCGCCGCCCGCGACCAGGCCGGCGACCACATACGCGATCTGAGCGGACCGATGCCCGATCTGTGGTCGGACTGGGAACTGCGCTGCTTGTACGAACTCGACAGTCCGGACATCGAGAACCGGTCCGCCACCTGCGCTGACGGTACTGAACTCCTGTGGCTACTCGCCGCAGACGGATCGTGGGCACGCGGTGAAGGCGCGAGCAGCACCGTGCACCAAAGCGGACCGCGGCGGCTCTGGGATGAACTCGAGCTCGTCCAGTCCAGGTGGGAAGCGGCCGGACGATTCCCGCTGAGTCGCATGACCGTCGAACTTGGACCAGACCGGAGCATCCTTGTCAGCCCAGACGAGCAATGGCTCCTCGGCATCTAGTCCAGCCGCTCCAGCCCTCCCAAACCGCCTCGCAAAGGAACCAATGAGCACCATCAGTTATTCGCCCGAGGTCCTGCGCGCGGCCATGGTCGACCGAATCCGCCGCGTCGGCCATGCCAGCAGTCCGGCTGTCGGCGAGGCGATGCGCACCGTCCCGCGGCACGAGTTCGTTCCCGAAGCCAGCACCGAAGACGCGTATGCCGACATTGCCGTCATCACCAAGAGCGCCAACGATGGCGCCGCGCTCAGCTGTGCCTCTGCGCCCATCATCGTCGCCATGATGCTCGACCAACTCCAGGTGCAACCCGGCGACAACATCCTCGAAATCGGCGCCGGCACCGGCTACAACGCCGCGTTGTTGGCGCAGCTCACAGGGCCTCGCGGCTCAGTCACGACCGTCGATATCGACCCCGACATCACCGCCAGTGCACGCCGAGGACTGAACGCAACTGGCAACGAACAGGTGCATGTCGTCACCCGGGATGGATCGCTTGGAGCTTCCGAGAACGCGCCGTACGACCGCATCATCTTCACCGTCGGCGCCTGGGACCTGACGCCGGCGTTCTGGGAGCAGTTGGCTCCTGGCGGACGCCTGGTTGTGCCGCTGCGCTGGCGCGGCCAGACCCAGAGCGTCGCGTTCGTCCGAGACGGTGAAACCCTCGTATCAGACTCGATGGAACTCTGCGGCTTCGTCCCGATGATCGGGCAAGAAGGTGAGCGCAGCGGGGCCATCGACGCCGATGGCCTCGTGACCCTCTACTGGGACGCCGACCAGACAATCGATCCCACGAGGCTGATCGGCGTCCTTGATCAGCCCAAGGAAACCGTCTGGTCCGAGGTTCTCGTTGGACCGCAGGATCCCTTCGACGGTGTCTGGCTACGGCTTACTGGCCGCCATGACAGCCGTGTCTGTCGCATCTCCGCGGATCCCGCCGCCGTCACCGCCTGCCTCTGCACTCCTGCCATCCCCGTCCGTAGCCCAGCCCTGGCCGAAGACGACAGCCTGGCCTACCTCGCCTTCAGGAAAGTCGAAGAGGGCAGATTCGAGCTCGGCGCCATCGGGTATGGGCCGTACGGCAGACATCTCGCCGTACAGCTCTGCGATGAGATCGAGGTCTGGAATCAGGACCGCAACGCCCGACCAACCGTGCGCGCGTACCTGGCCGGCACACCACGGTCAGCAATCTCGATCGACGGAGCGCTCAACCACGCGGTGATCGAGAAGGCTGCATCGTGGCTAATCGTTAGCGTCCTGAGGATCCGTCCGCCTCAGGCGTCTACATCAGGTCCGGGATGCTAGTTCAGACGGCGGACCCGAACTTTGTCCCGATGCGAAGGGCTTCACTGATGATTGACGAAGCACAGGAACTGCTGACTGCGGTCGGCCGCTCGCTGACCCGATCGGGGTCTGCGGGTTGGAGCCACGTGGAGCTGAGGATCTCAGCAGCCGGTGGAATGACCTCGACGACGATCAGTGCAACCAGGGCGGACGGCAGCATCGATCGTGACTGCGAACTGGACAACGATGGCGATGACGCTGCAGCCGATCTTCGTGAGTCGATGTATCAGGATGGCAAGGGCACTTGGTACAACGCGCGGCTGACCCTCGACAGCTCAGGACAGCTTGATGCCGAGTTCGATTACGACAATCCGCCGTTCGATGGTGCAGCAGATTCGGATCTGCTGGTTGAGGACCAGCGCTTGTTTCCTCGAGACCAAGCACAGCTCCCGGCTTGGCATCCGTCGCAGCCTGGCTAGATCCCCTGCCTGACCCGCGAGTAGGCAGACTCGGGCCAAGAGCGTCGTTGTACCGGTAGGCGGATCTTCCTGCCAATCCTGACGATCGGAAATCGATGGAGATTGAAGAGTACGGGCTTGCGAAGGTGCTGTAGCCACATATCGACGATGCCGAACTACGCAATGTCGAGACGCTGGAAGGCACCGGCACGTTGGCGGACTTCGCCTACGGACCATGCTCCGTCCGCTACCTGGCGGTGGCCGAGCGGACGCTACTCGGCGGCCGGATGTCGAAGGTCGAGGCTGAACGGGTGACCTTCGATCAGGTGGCGCTCCAGTCCGTGCTGATCGAGCATTGTGTGCTGGCGTCGAGCGATTGGATGGACTGCTCGCTGTCCCGTGTTGTGTTCCGCAACTGCAAGATCCTCGGCGCCAACTTCGTTGAGAACAGGTGGGCCAACGTGGTCTTTCAGAATTGCCGGATCGAGTACGCGACCTTCGCCTCGATCCAGGCGGCCGCGCCGATCGCCTTCATCGATACCCGGTTCAAGGACGTCATCTTCAGGCGCTCGGACCTCCCGGGCGGTCACATGTCACGCTGCACGTTGGACGACGTTGAGTTCGATGGCGGCAGCTATGCCGACTTCGATTTTCGCGGCAACGACCTGTCGACTGTGTCCGCGGGGCCGGCTACCTCAAGGGCATCTTGATCGACCCTGTGCAGCGACACGAGATCGCGGAGGCACTCGTATCGGAACTCGAGCTGCGCTATCCCGACCGGAGCGATGAGTGACACGTGACGACCAGCGGCGACGTGACTGGATGGAAGGGCACCTGGCCTGGGCCGCTCGCGAGTTCAGCGTTGAGCTGATAGGTCAGCCGCTTCACACGTCACGCTTTCATTCGGTCGGCTGCAAGGTCCTCGATGCGGGCCAGGACGCTTGGCTTCGAGTGGTGTACGACGACCCCGACTGGGGCGACGGGGATTACCTCGGCAGCAACGTCGCCGCCAACGAGATTGAAGGCGTTCCCAAGCCGTCAGTCAAACAGTGGCGCGAGTGGGAAGACAACGGCCGCAGAATGCGTGGTGAGGTCAGCACCTTTGTTGCCGACGCAGCCATCTCGACCGGCATGGCGCCGACCGTAGAGCCGGTTCCGTCCGATCGATGGCTCACCGATCTCGACCGAGCGTTGCAAGCGCTGGCAGCCCACCCGCTTCCTGACAACGGTGTGGACGCGACCTATGTGAACGACGGCATTCGAGCTTTCTTCGGCATCGAGGTCGACGCAACTGTGGTGCCCTGGACCACAGCCCACTGCGACCTTCACTGGGCCAACCTCACAGCTCCGCAGCTTGTCATCCTCGACTGGGAGATGTGGGGGAAGGCTCCGGCCGGGTACGACGCGGCCAGCCTCCTCTGCGCGACGTTGATGTATCCGAGCACCGCCGCAAGGATCCGGCGTACCCTCACGCACTTTCTGGACACACCCGCTGGACGCGTCGCGATACTGGCGGCAGCAGTGCGATACCTCCGGTTCGCAGACGGAGGAGAACTGACGGACCTGGCTCTGCCAGTTCGGCAGCTTGGCCAGACGGTCATCAAGCAACTGTGAACCGGTACCGTCGTCGCGTGGCGACCGACGGCGGCAGCGAATCCACCTTATGGAAGATCCACGGCGAGCGGGTGATTGACGATACGCGTCGGTTGCGGCTCAGTATCGCGTCTGTTGAGTTGCCTGATGGGGCGCAGTTCGAGCAGTACGTGCTGCGGATGCCTAAGGCCGCGATGATGGTTGTGCTGGATGACGCGCGAGAGCATGTGCTGATGATCTGGCGACATCGCTTCATCATCGATCGGTGGGTCTGGGAATTGCCTGGTGGTTACGTCGACCCCAACGAAGAGCCGGCAGTCACCGCCACCCGGGAAGTCGAAGAAGAAACCGGCTGGCGCCCGAGGAACGTGAAGCCGCTGGTCGCTCTTCAACCGTCAGTGGGCACGACGGATGCCGAGAACCTGCTGTTCGTGTCGCATGGTGCCGACCACATTGGGGCGCCAGAAGACATCAACGAAGCCCAGCGTGTCGAGTGGATCAGCCTGGCGTCAATCCGCGGCCGCATCGACGCCGGCGAGATCATCGGCGCAGCGTCGCTCATCGGGTTGCTACACGTCCTCACGTTCCGAACAGCCTGACCCTAGGTCGCGGGATTCAGAGATTTGACGAACGCACGATTTAGCTCGCTACGTCCCGACACATAGGAGGGAACGGGCCGGTAACCAGCACCTGAGTAGAGGCGGACGGCCGCTCGGTTCAGCGAGCCAGTCTCCAACAAGGTCCCTCGAGCGCCGTGAGCAGCCGCATGCTGTTCCAGATGATCCAGGATCATCCACCCGAGACCTTGGCCGCGATGGTCAGGCAAGATGTACATCTTCCGGACCTCGACCAATCCCTTGTCTCGATCGTAGGTTCGACAACCGCCGCATCCGACCGGCTCACCACTCGGCGTGTAGCCCACGAGAAACAACCCCTGTGGCTCGACGTAGTCGCTGACAACCTGCGTATCAGGTGAATCAGCAAAGCCGTACAGCCCAAACTGCTCGGCGTAGAGGGACTGCACCAAGGTCTGCACATCATCGTGGTCGTACCTCCGTGCATCTAGCCGGATCGGCCCGCTGCGTGCCGCACCGGTAGTCAGCCGGTCGGCATCGGCCGCGTCCGCGTCCGCAGAGCTCACAGTCTCTCCACGCGCTGACTCGCTCGCTCAGGACTACATCTCACTGTGTCTGGTGAGAAAGGCGTCGAGGGCGGGTTGGATATCAACGCGATTATTCTGGAGGATGATCCGACCGTGGATGGATGCGGTTCATCTCTGCGACGCCGCGATCGATAGTGTCGACCGCCGCTTCCATGCCCGGCTCCGCGAGGATCTCGTCCAGCACGACATCGCCGTCGACGAATCCTGCAGGGATTTCCTTCTTACTCATCTCCGCCTCTTCCTTCGTTCCTTGCTTCCCCCAAATCTATTCGTGGAAGGTCACTACCTCGGCGAGGGG
The DNA here is from genome assembly GCF_042882005.1 of Kribbella sp. NPDC058245. Taxonomy (NCBI): domain Bacteria; kingdom Bacillati; phylum Actinomycetota; class Actinomycetes; order Propionibacteriales; family Kribbellaceae; genus Kribbella; species Kribbella sp. NPDC058245. The sequence continues at coordinate 74,709 of NZ_JBHVWY010000011.1, read as the reverse complement.
TGCCCTTGTTGAGGTGAAGTTTGCTGATGGGTGCTTGAGATCGGCGTACCCGAATGCGATCCCCAAGATGCCGGATCCCAGTGCTTGGGCAGCCAGCAGTATTGAGGCGACGTACAGTCCGCAGTCGATCGCGCCGTACCGACGAGGAGCGCTCTGTGTCAGCGCGCAGCACTTGCTCGCCGGTGAGGCGCTGCGGCTGCGGCGATCAGCGAGCGAGTCGGCTGGTGTAGCCGGCGTCGATCAGACGGTTGTAGGCGTGACGGACGTCGGCTGAGACGTTCTGTTCGGTGGCGAAGCCGCGGGCCGGGTAGGTGATGATGCGTTGCAGGTCTCCGACCAGCATGTTGAGGACCAGGTTGGCGTCGCCGATGGTGTCGATGTAGGTGATGAGGTCGATTGGGTCGGAGGCGCAGCTCGCCAGCACCTCCGGCCATTGCTTCTGGCAGGTGGCGAAGGCTCGGCGTTCCATGTAGGGCTTTGAGATCAGCAGCACGGACTTCACCGCCCTACCGGCAAGGAGGTCGCGGGTGAAGGCGATGTTCTGGCCGGTGTTCGTGGCGCGCGGTTCGATCAGGATGGACGACGCAGGCACGCCTAGTTCGATGGCGTGGTCGCGGTAGTGGATTGCCTCGCCTCGAGGGAAGTAGGCGGTGGTGCTCGGGCTGTTCGCTCCGGTGAAGACGAGCGTGGGGAACAGGCCTTGGTGGAAGAGGTGGGCTGCGTAGGTTGCGACGCCGAGATCGTGGCTGCCGAGGCCGATGCCGATGTCGGAGGGGCGCAGTACATGCTTCATCTGGTGGTAGTCCCAGATGAGCTGAGCGTCGCCCATCACCTCGTCGGCTGGCAAGTCTCCAGGGCCGAGGCCGCCGACGTCGAACGTGGTGGTCGCCATGGGGACGAGACTAGAAGGTCGGCACGACAACGCCTGTGCCCGCGGCGCGTCGTACAGGATTGGGGGTTGGCTAGTGCGTTGTGGGCTTGCGAGAGTGGGGTTATGCCGAAGAGTCGTAGGCGGAAGCCGAGCAAGCGTTCGAAGCGGCAGCCTGGGCGGCCGGGTGGGCACGCGGTGGTGGCTAGACCTGTCCCGGTCGACGGTGATGAGGAAACCGAGCGGCGGCTGTTTGCGATGCCGTACGTCGACGCCCAGATCGGGGACGAGGACTTCGTTGGCTTGGACCCGGACTCGGAGGACGAGCGGAGCCTGTTGATCCAGGGCGAACATCCCGAGTACCAGGATGCTCTCGCGGATCCTGGCTTCAAGGGTGAGGTCGACGGCGCGAACCCACGCTTGCACATCGCGATCCATGAGGTCGTCGCGAACCAACTGTGGAACAACGATCCGCCCGAGGTGTGGGAAACAGCGCGCAAACTCCGCGACCGAGGCGAGGACAGGCACGACATTCTGCACGCCATCGGAGCCCTGGTCGTGGAGCACATCCACGCCGGATTGGTGGGCCGCGAACACTTCGACATCGATCGGTACCGCGCCAAGCTCGATCAGCTCAGCCGCGACGGCATCACCTGACCGCTCCGCGTACGTCGTACGGGACTTAGAACGTGTGGTGATCGAACTGAGTGGATTCTCCTGTTGGACAGGTCGCCCGGGGAGGAGGAGGTTGGGAGGTATGGAATTCACTCATCTTGGCCGGACCGGCCTTACTGTCAGCCGTATCTGCCTGGGCACGATGAACTTTGGGCCGCACACGAGCGTGGACGACTCGCACGCGATCATGGATGCGGCGCATGAGAAGGGCATCAACTTCTTCGATACCGCCAACGGGTATGGGCGTTCGATCTACCCGGGTCGCACTGAGGAGATCGTTGGCGAGTGGTTTGCCAAGGACCCCAAGAACCGTGAGAAGACGGTGCTGGCGACGAAGGTCTATGGAGACATGGGGTCGGACTGGCCCAACACGAACAAGCTGTCGGCGCTCAACATCCGGCGCGCACTCGACGCGAGTCTGAAGCGGCTGCAGACGGACTACGTCGACCTGTACCAGTTCCACCACGTCGACCGCGCTACGCCGTGGGACGAGATCTGGCAGGCGATCGAGGTCGCCGTACAGCAGGGCAAGATCCTGTACGCCGGGAGCAGCAACTTCGCTGGATGGCACATCGCGCAGGCGCAGGCGGCCGCGGCGAAGCGGAACTTCAATGGGCTGGTCAGTGAGCAGTCGATCTACAACCTGATCGTGCGGGATGTTGAGCGCGAGGTGTTGCCGGCGGCGCAGGAGTACGGGCTGGGCGTGATCCCGTGGTCGCCGTTGCAGGGTGGGCTGTTGGGTGGCGTGATCCGCAAGGAGAACGCGGGTGTACGTCGTACTGAGGGACGCGCGAAGGAGGCGCTGGAGCGTCTTCGGCCGCAGATCGAGCAGTACGAGGCGTTTGCGGATGAGCTCGGGCATGAGCCGGGCGACGTGGCGCTTGCATGGCTGCTGCACCAGCCGGCTGTGACCGGTCCGATCGTTGGGCCGCGGACTATGGAGCAGCTGGAGTCCGCCGTACGGGCGGTTGATGTGAAGCTCGACGACAAGGCGCTGGCCAGGCTCGACGAGATCTTCCCGGGCTACAAGACGGCACCCGAGGACTACGCCTGGTGATCTGAGTTGTTCAGCGAATCGCCTGTACGCCGGCTGTCGGCGTACAGGCGATTGCGTTTTGCTAGGTCTTGCTGGGCCAAGTGCGCAAGGCGGCTTGAGCGAACGTAACGCCTTGCGGAGTCAGCGTCTGGTGCCGACCGGAGAGCGCGCGCTTGTCGGCGACTGCTCCGATTTGCCTCAGTACGGCGTTCGTGTCCCAAGCGGCTCGATACGCCATTGACGGAGTGACCGGGCTGAGGTCGCTGTCCCGCCAGCCGATCGCGGTCAGCAGTTGGGCGGCAGTCTCGTCCGCGGCATCGGTCGATTGCGCGGCGAGAGCGGTCAGAGTGATCAGCCCTGCTTGGTTCTCGTAGCGATCCTTGCTGGTCGACGGCAGTCGTTCGGCCAAGTGCCACCACAAAGCGAGGGGATCCTGGCGAACGGTACGTCCGCGCGGGGTGAGGACGAGCGATCCCTTGTACTTGCGCAACAAGCCCACCGCCTGCGCGGTCTCCCGCAGGGTCAGAACGGGCGGCGCACTGGCCTCACGGTGGCCCTGGCCCATCCACGCCCCACCCAATCCGAGGTCGGCCACGGCTGCCTTGACGTGCTCAGGCGGCAGATAGCCGGCGCTGGTGAGCTTGATGCCCTCCACGCCGACACGATTCAGCAGCCAGGTGTACGGCGCTACCATCTGAGCCGCCGTATCGGTATCAATGTCGATCGGCGCCTCCAGGTCTGCGTCAGCGATCAACTGCTCGAACTGTTGTTGATGACTTGGCGAACGGATCGCCTCGACGAGTGCCTTGAGAGGTGCAGGCAGGTCTACTTTGTTGCCGAGCGCAATCAGTCGCCTGTTGATGCGCTCGGCATCGAACGGGGTCGGCGCGTAGTACGTCGGATCGGCATCAGCGCCGTACCGGCTGGTGTATTCGGCGAGCGCCGCCGCATGACCCGGGTGTTCGGGATCGACGGCAGCGCGGATCAGCTCGTAGCCGGCCACTCCGCCGCAATCCTCGCTCGGCCCAGGAAGCCGGCCGTCCACACAGAATGCCCGGGGAGCGGATTCGTCGCGCGGCTGCACGGATTCGAGCTCGATGACGTGCATCCAGTCGTCGCCGAAGTCGTACAGGTAGAACAGTTTGTCGCCCGGATCCACCAGGACCTCGTCGAGGCGCACTTCGTTCTCCGGTACGCCGGTCGCACCCTCCCCAACCTGGAAGGGACTGAGATAGTGTTCGCTCGTGCGGTCGTAGTAGGCCTCACCCGAGGCGAACTCGTGCAGGTGGCTGTCGGTCCAGCCGAACGCGGTCTGGATGATGTCGTGGACCTCGTTCAAGAGCAGGTCGGAGGCGAGCTCTAGTCGCCGCCACAACGGCGGTTCGGTCTCCTCCAGCTCGATGCGCACCTGGTAGGTGACGACATCGTCGCGGCGTGGTCTGCGGCGCGACGGGCGTGGCTGGTCCCGGTTCATGAACTGCTCCATCAGAGCAGTGGTGATCGGCGTTGGCTGGGACTCTTGATTGCTCACCACGCCCGCAACCCTACCGGCGACGTACAGGCTAGTTGTGGACCGCAGTCGTGGGGAGCATGCCGAGGAGGGCGTCGGCGGCTAGGGAGGCGGCGGTGCCGGTGGGGACGGCTACGGAGACCTGCCACTCGGAGGCGCTGCCGGGGGTGAGCGGGACGGTGACGTGGTCCCCGCGCTTGGCTGCGATGCGCTCGGGGACTAGTGCTACGCCGAGGTTGTGAGCGACGAGAGCCAGCAGGGTGTGTACGTCGTTCACCTCGATCGTGACTGGGTGAGCGACGCCGGCGGTGGTGAAGGCGCGGTCAGAGATTGTGCGGGCGCCCCAGGTCGGGTCGAAGTCGACGAAGGACTCGCCTGCGAGATCGTGCAGGCCGACTGGCCGTCCGGAGGACAGGCGGTGGTCGGGGGCGCAGACGAGGACCATCGGCTCGCGGGACAGCGGGCGCAAGTCGAGGCCGTCGATCGGGTCGCCGGCGGTGGCGACGAACGCCACGTCGAGGCGGCCGGAGGCTAGCTCGTCGAGCATCGGTGTGGAGCCGCCTTGGCGGACCTCGATCTCGACGCCTGGGTAGGCGGAGCGGAACTTCGCGAGAACGGCCGGTACGTCGACCACTCCGAGGCACTGTTCGAGACCGACGGTGAGGTGGCCGCGGAGCAAGCCTTGGACTGCGGCGACCGCGTCTTTGGCGGCTTCGGCGGCGGCGAGCGTACGGCGGCCTTCGCAGAGGAGCGCGCGTCCCGCCTCGGTGAGCTCGACGCTGCGGGTGTTGCGGACGAAGAGAGAGGCCCGGAGTTCACGCTCGAGCGCACGGATCGACGCTGAGAGGCCGGACTGGGAGATGGACATCGCCTCGGCCGCCCGCGTGAAGTGCTTCTGCTCGGCGACGGCCACGAAGTGTTCCAAGTGCCTGAGCTCCATGACTCAGAAGTCTAGTCGATCGATACAACCCGACTTTCCTGCCTGGCTTGTCGCTGGGTTATCCACAGGGTTCGTGAAGCGGCATCCCGGATTGGCACCTCCTCCGTTTACGATCGTCTTGACTACGGAGAGGTGAACTCGGTGACCATCCGCAACAAACCGGCCTTCCTGGCCGCCGCCTGCCTCAGCGCGCTCCTCCTCAGCGCCTGCGGCCCCGGCAGCCCCGAAGCCGGCCGCCCCAACACAAGTCCACCGCCGTCGGGGAGCACGTCGGCCCCTGGCACGAGCGCTCCGACGACGGCCGCGCCCACCGCGCCACCAACCCGCCCCGCTCCCGCGGCTGGCACGAACCTAGCGGCCGGTGAGGCGTTTATCGGTTACTACGTAGACCTTCTCAACTATTCGTATGTCACGGGTGACCCTGCCGGCTTCCTTGCGGCAAGCGACAAAGGATGCGTCGGCTGCAACGCGCTGGCCGACTATGTGAAGAGGGTCAACGCAAAGAACGGGACGCTCAAGGGCGACTTCCGGGATCGCCTGGTCGACGTCAAGGAGATCCACAAGGGTGAGGAGAACAAGCTCGGCGGCTCGGCAACGCTCAAGACCGGGGCCTACGAAGAGATCCAATCTCCGGGCGGCAGCCCCGTTCCGCAGGCGGCAGGTACCGGCAACATGGAATTCACGCTCACCCTGAGCGGCGCCAACTGGGTCATGTACGAAATGCAGATCGACGGATGATCGTGCGGACGGTACGTCTCGGGGCGTTCTGCACTGCGCTGGCAATGCTGGCCAGTGGCCTGGTCGCCATCGCCGCAACAGGCCCGGCGTTCGGCCACGCAGATTCGTTTCCGTCCGCAGTCTTCACGGGGAAGCCGAAACCGGACGTCAAGGGTCGGCACTCCCGGTGGGGCGTGACCCTCGATGGCAAGGCAAGCACGAAGCAACGCCAGAACAAGGGCAAGGCCCCTCTGCGCAAACCGACCCTCAGCAAAGGGGGCCATAAGCCGGCCCGCTCCAGAACAGTCGTTCCTCCATCGCAAAGGCCGCGACGTCCGTTCCGACTCAACATTGGGCTCTGTGGCCGCATGGGACCCGACGGAACAATCCCAGGACCGACTCGCTGCCAACCGACTGGCCCAATCGACCCTCGACCGGGCCGTCCGGAAACGCCACCCCCGGTTGTGCAGCCGAGGCCTGAGGACGTTACTTGGGATCAGGTGTTCAGTGAGTCGAAGGACGTGTTGTTCAAGAAGTTGACGGTGCATGTGCAGCCGAAGGACAAGACGCTCGTCAACCAGGACACGATCGTCTACACGGACAAGACCGGCGTCCTCACCTATCAGGTGCCGATCCTTGGTTTCCCGGTCATCGTGAAGGCGACACCTTCGAAGTACACCTGGAGCTTCGGCGACCGGACTTCCAAGAGCACCTACTCCCCCGGCGCGCCGTACCCCTCCAAGGAAATCACCCACAAGTACATGAAGCGCGGAGACGTCAATCTGTCGGTCACCGTTGAGTACGCCGCCAGCTTCCAGGTTGCCGGCGGACCCATCCAGTACGTCGGCCCAGTACCGATCACCGGACCATCGACACCCCTGCAGGTCCGCGAAGCCGTACCAGTGCTCGTCGATCCGCCTCGCTGAGCGCTCGCCACTTGAAGCACTTCGACGAGTGTGCACAGTGGGCCATCGACTGTACCGACCGTGCTGTTGTCCATCGATTACCGGCGGCAATCTCCGCACACTCGAGGCGCTGACGTTGTGGCGGATCGCAACGTCCGAAAACACGCCGACCACGTACTGCGAACCTTCGGACGTCGCGTTCGGGCACTGGGCTGTCCGGCGGAGCAGCGTTGCGTGCTGGCACCGGCAGGCGGAACCTCCCTGCTGAAGCGTCGACCTTGAGCACGGTTCAGTCACTCTCGGCCGGAGAAAGTGGTTGGTGGGTGCACAAGGTTGCGGTACGGCGGGCGGGCGGCGATGTGCGGTGCCGTGGGTGGGGGCGAGGCCACGTCGTGCCAACGTGATGTCCGGTGGACGAGCCGGTTATCCACAGGCTTGAAAGTGGCGGTTCGGCGGGGGGTCGATCTCAATATGTTCCAGGTATGGATGACTTACTGACGGACGACTTCGACTGTACGACGATGACGATCTGCCGGCCGAGGATCTCGGCGAGGTCGCGGACATGTGGTGGGCGGCGACAGGGCATGAACGGCGGGGTGAGTATGTGGAGGCGCTCATCCTGTTCACACAGGGGTTCGACGCGCTGAGCGAGGTTGAGAAGTGTTGCTCGGGGTGGGGACAGGTGATGGCGAAGGGCCGACGCCGGATGAAGCGGGCGCTGGGGATGGAGTTGGGGAGCCTCGAGCTGGTCGCTGAGGTTGGACCGGTCGAGAGGACCGACCTCTACTTCGATGTGCTTGACCTGCTGCGAGAGCCGCGGGTCGGTCATGGGCAGGTTCAGGTCTGGAGTCGGTCCGAGTTCGCTGTCGCGCGCGCAACCTGGCCGGTGCGCATCAGCGTCGACAGCATCAGGGACTACTACCACGAGGTCGAGCGCGGATTGCGACAGCACAACTCGCCGGTCCTTGTGATGCATCGGTCTGTTCGGTTCTTCCATGACCGGATCGAGGAGGCCCGGCCGTTGCTGGAGGAACCCGGACAGGACATCACCTCGATCAAGTGGCCTCGGGACGACGGAGTTGGGGTCGCCTGGCCGCCTGGCCGCAATCAGCCGTGCTGGTGTGGGTCCGGGGTGAAGTACAAGAGATGCTGCGGCGCGGCGGCGTTGCGAAGCGTAGGGGCTCTGGCCTGGGGACCTGACCGGTTGCGGGCGGGGGCGGGGTTGGCGGTCTGTAGGGTGTGAGCATGGCGGATGAGTTTCGGGTTGAGGTCGTGCTGGGGAACGAAGAGCACGGGTTGACGTTCTGGGATCGGTTGCGGGCGCTGGATCTCGATGACGATGCGCGCAAGCGGCTCGGGAACCAGGTGACGGTGACGCGGGACGGGAACCGGATGCTGCTGTACACGCAGACGCTCGAGGATGCGCTGGAGGCTGAGCGGACCGTCAAGGAGCTTGTTGCCGGGGACAACCTCACGGCGGAGTACACGGTGACTCGGTGGAATGCGGCCGAGCAGGAGTGGACGGATCCGAGCGTGCCGGTGGGTGCGCATGACGAGGCGAGTGACGAGGCGAAGAACGCGGGCATGGAGGTGCCGGACCCCCGGTACGTCGTGCTGCAGGCGTACAAGCCGGAGTTCCTGCGCGACCTCGGTCTCTGACGCTAGACCGGGACGTAGCCGGTCCGCTGCCTGATGGTGTCGGCGGCGGATTGGTGTACGGCGGCCTGTTCGGGGCGGCCGAGTGAGCGGTTGCAGTCGGCGAGCAGCTCCAGTGCGGACGTAAGGATCGCGTGGCGGAGCTGACGCAGTTCGTCGCCTGGGTCGAGCCCGAACTGGCTCGGCGGCGGATTGGTGTACTGCGGCCTGTTCGGGGCGGCCGAGTGATGGGGCCCTTGACAACGGTTCGGTGACGGGAGAGCGCGATCCCGCGACGCTGAAACCGCGGGGTACTAATCTCGGCGGGTCGCTGCGCGCTCACTCGGCGTGGTTCTGCAACTCTTGAAGGTGCTCGAGGGAGAGGGGAATCATGTCTCGTCGACATGGTCTGGTAGCCGGTGCGCTCGTTCTGTCGATTGTTCTTGCGGGGTGCTCTGATGTGGCCGCCAGCGAGAACAGCAGCCAGTCACCCAGCGTCGGCGGTACGACGAGCGCTCCCCCAGCCAGTACGCCGACGCCCAAGCCGACCGCCAACCCGACGACGGCGAAGCCGACCACCAAGCCCACGGTCAAGCCGACGACGAAGCCGAAGAATCCGCACAACGCGCAGTACTACGCGTTGAAGGTGGAGCAGAAGCTGGAGAAGCTCGGCTACCCGGTCGGCGACGCCGATGGCGACATCACGGTCCGGGGGCGGCAGGCCTTGTGTGCTTGGCGTGAGACGAACGGTATGCCGATCAGCCGCAAGGGCCTGACGCTGGACGAGGCGTACTCGGTGATCAACGCGACCGCGAAGCCGACGCCGACCAAGGCCGATGGCATCTACGTCAACAAGACCTGCCAGGTGCTCTACCAAGTCGTCAACAAGCAGTACAAGCGGATCGTCTGGATCTCGACCGGCGCTCCCGGCTACGACACCCCGAACCGCACCGGCAAGGTGTGGCGCAAGTACGCCGGCGCGCACGAGAGCAGCCTGTACGAGGACGCCTACATGTACGACTCGCTCTACTTCCTCAAAGATCGCCCGGGAATCGCTCTCCACGGATCTCGGGTGAACTCACTGATCAAGCCGTACCCGGCCAGCCACCGTTGCGTCCGCGTCCTGCGCCCGCAGATCCACCAGATCTTCGCCGACACCCCCATCGGTACGACGGTGTCCGTCTACGGCAAGTACGTCTGGAGCTGAACAGGCCCTGACCCCGGTCCGGGAATCGGCAGCTGGTCAAGCGGTGACCGGCGCCGAGGTACGGCGGCGTTGCCGGGGGGCCGCGATCATCCGGCAGACCAGGTAGATGGCGAACGAGATGCTAGTGATGTAGGGGCTGATCGGAACCGAACTGCCGGCCGCGAGCAGGATGCCGCCGACCGATGCGGTCAGTGCGAAGGCAGTGCTCAGCAAGGGGACTACCAGCGGTGAGGCAGAGACTCGAAGTGCTGCCGCCGCGGGCGTCACCAGCAGGGAGAGCACGAGTAGCGCACCGACGATCTGCACCGAGACCGCGACCGCGAGACCGAGCAGGATCATGAACACGATCGACATCAGCCCCACCGGCACACCCCGGGCAGCGGCTACATCCGCGTCCGCGCTGGCGAACAGCAACGGCCGCCAGACCACGACCAAGCCGATCGCGACCACCGAGGAGATGATGATCAGCGACTTGATCTGCGGATCGTCGATCGCCACGATCTGCCCGGTCAGCAGTCCGAACTTGTTCGCCGCCCGGCCGTGGTACAGACCGAGGCACAAGATGCCGAGACCGAGGCCGAACGGCATCAGCACCGCCGTCACCGAGTTGCGATCCCGGGCCCGGGAGCCCAGTACACCGATCAGCAGCGCGGCGACCAGGGACCCGATCAGCGAGCCGGTCACCACGCTCGTCCCGAGGAGCAGGCTGACCGCGGCGCCGGCGAAGGACAGTTCGCTGACCCCGTGGACCGCGAAGGCCATGTCGCGCATCATCACGAACACGCCGATCATGCCGCCCATGATCCCGAGCACCACGCAGGCGATGATCGAGTTCTTCAACAGCGGAAGCAGTTCCGCGTAGTCGGAGAAGTTGAAGATCTCCGACCAGACGTCCAGCCCGATCACCGCAACACCTGCTCCCTGGTCAGGGCCATGACGTCAGCGGGCGGGTGGTGCGGAAGTTCGAGGTCCGGCACACCGACGACGAGGATCCGGCCGCGATGCCGGATGACCTCGACCTCCGCGTCGTACAGCTCGCTCAGTACTGGGGTGGTGAGTACCTCGTCCGGGGTTCCGATCCGGAAGCGGTTGTTCGCGATGTAGAGGACGCGATCCACCTTGTCCAGGATCGGGTTGATGTCATGGGTGACGAACAGCACGCCGAGCCCGAGCCGATGCCGAGCGGCGTCCACCAGGTCACTGACCAGCCGCTGGTTCGGCAGGTCCAGGGACAGCAGTGGTTCGTCGCACAGCAACAGCCGCGGCTCCGCCGCCAACGCTTGGGCAATCCGCAGCCGCTGCTGCTCACCACCGGACAGCGAGGACAGGCGGGCCTTCGCGTACCCCTTGGCTCCTACCGACGCGAGCAACTGATCCACCCGGTGACTACGCCGGCGCGACGGCAGCGGAACACCCCACCGGTGTCCGTCGACACCGAGCGCCACCAGATCTCGGCCACGCAGCGGTAACCCGTCCTCGGACAGTCGCTGCTGCGGAACGTAGCCGATCCTTCGGTCACCGCGGCGCACCGGCGTACCCAGGAATTCCACCCGTCCCGACCGCAGCGGCAACTGCCCGAGGACAACCTTCAGCAGACTCGACTTGCCCGACCCGTTGGCCCCGAGCACCGCGACCAGCTCACCGGCGCGCAACCCAAGGTCCAGACCCTGCCACAGCATCCGGGACCCGAATCCGACCTCGGCCCGGTCCAGCCTCAGCAGAACCTGGTCGGCACCATCCAGGGAAGTCATGAGCTACTGACCGAGCGCAGTGCCGAGCGCGTCCAGGGTGCCCGACATCCACCCGACATAGTCCTTGCCGGCCGGGAGCGTTTCGGTCACCGGCACCACTGGAATGTTGTTCTGCTTGGCGGCGGCCAGCACCTTCTCGGTCTCCGGACCGGTGGTCTGCGCGTTGTAGGCAAGGACCTTGACCTGGCGGCCGCTGTACAACGCCAACGTGTCGTTCAAGACCTTGGCCGGTACGTCGCTGTCCTCCTCGATCGCCTCACTGAACGCCGCCGGGGTCTTGTTCTGCAGCCCGATCGCGTCGAGCATGTACAGCGGCACGGGCTCGGTGATCGCCGCCGGCCGACCGTCGTACTTCTGCTTGAGCGTCGCCTCCTGCTGTTCCAGACCGGCGAGCTTCTGCTTGAGCGCGTCAGCGTTCTGCTGGAACGTCGCGGCGCTGCCCGGATCGGCCTTCGCGTAGGACTGCTCGAGTTGGTCGACGACCTTCGCGACGGTCGGGAAGTCGTACCAGACATGCTCGTTGAGCTCCGCACCGCCGGCAGCCTTCTTGCCGGAGATGGTCACCGCGTTCAGTACCGTCGCGGAGGAGTTCTTCGCGCCCTTCAGCATCCGGTCGATGAAGTCGTCGTATCCGCCGCCGTTCTCGATCACGACAGTGGCTTCGGCCAGCGACAGCTGATTGCGGGTGCTGGCCTCGTACTCGTGCGGATCGGCATCCGGACTGGTGATGATCGAGGTCACCTGCACCTTGGCACCACCAACGCTGCTCGCCAGGTCGCCCCACACGTTCGTCGACGCCACGACCTTGATGGACGCCGCGGCAGCCGCGGACGGCGCTCCGGACGACCCTGCGCCGGGAGAGTCACTGTCCGACGAGCAGGCCGTCAGACCAACCATGGCAACAGCGAGGGTAGCGGGCAGGGCTAGCAGTCTGCGATTCACGGGCCGACCAATCTCGAGCGGAAGTGGAAATGGTAACGATTGTCATTATCGTACGCCCTGTACGACGCGTCAGTCGCGGCGGTCGCGACAACCGGCTCGGTCACGGGCGTCGTCCCGACAGGGCGGTTCGCCTGCCGCGAGCGTGGGCGAACACTCGGCGCACACGCCCACCAGTTCGAGGGTGTGCTCCACGTCGGCGAATCCGGAGTCGGCCATCAGGCCCTCCGCCCACCGTTCGACGACCTCGGTGTCGACCGCCCGGCTGAGCCCGCAGCACCGGCAGATCAAGTAGTGGCGGTGACCGGCTGCCGGCCGCTGCCGGAAGAACCGGCTGCCCGTCTCGTCCCGCACGACATCGACATGCCCACCCCGCTCGAGATCACGCAGCGCGCGATACACCGTGGTCAGGCCGATGGACTCGCCAGCCGAACTCAGCAGGCCATGCAGTTCACTCGCGGACACGAAATCCCGGCAGTCCGCCAGCACCTCGAGGATCGCACCCCGTTGCCACGTCCGGCGCAGGCCCAGATCAGCCGCACTCAGCCGCTGAACACCTTCCAACTCCGGATCGGACACCGCACCTCCCGCCTGACCGGCAGACTAAATGAACATGGTTTCCATCTCCATAAAGTACCACCTCCGATCGGTACGACGGTGTCCGGCTACGGGAAGCACCAGCGCAGCTGAACAGACCCTGCCCTGCGGGTTCATCGCTGCACAGTTGATGCTGTCGCGGATCAGATCTGGTTTCGCAGACACGCGCTAGCTGAGAGCAGCCCGTACTTCGGCCGCGATTCGGCCCACTGCCTCAGCACTACCGGTGGAGTTGGTCTCACTCGGATCGCTCGATGAACCGTGATCAAGACCGTCGAACTCCACCCGACGGCACTCCGGGAGCACCTCGGCGAGCGCGTCCCGACCGGATCGAAGGAACGCCAGCCCTTTACTGCCTCCCATCAGCAGTACCGCGGCCGTGACGCCGCGGAACTCCTCGAACCGGCCGGCGAGCTCCACGATCAGCGCACCGTCGTAATGCACGGTCGGCGCAAGCTTCCGCAAGGTGATGTCATCCGGGCCTGCCTTCCGGTCCTCCTTCTGCAGGAGTTTGCCGGTGATCGCGGCCAGCAGTCGCCGAGGCATCACCTTGAACGCCGCCGGGGCGAGCTCCAGCCCGTACATGCTGGTGATCATCGCGGCCGCAATGTTGCCCTCAGCAACTTCACGGTCGAAACGGGCCAGCCAGGCCGCATGCGGTGCCGGGTCGGCGACCAGTGCCGGTTCGTAGACGGCGATCTTGGTCAGCGTCGGCAGCGTGAGCGCGGCGGCCAGCACGATCCCGCCACTGGCGCTGACCCCAAAGGCACGAGTGGCGCCGGACTCCCGCAGTACCGCCTCGAGATCGGCGACCTCGGTCTGCACCGAATGATCCGGCCGATGGGGACCGGACAGGCCGCGGCCCCGCCGATCCGGGAGGTAGACGGTGAAGTCGCCGGCCAGCGCTTGGGCGAGGAGCGTGTGGCTGCGCGCCGACTCCATGCTGCCGTGCAGCACGACGACCGCGGGACCGCTGCCGATCTTCCAGTAGCCGATCCGGGTGCCGTCCTCGGACGTCACGAAACCTTGGGTCAGTCCTTCGAGCTCTGTTGTCATGCCGCAATAGTGACACTAGTTCTAGTTACATTGCAACTAGTTTCTTTGACCTCTAGACTATCCTCATGGAGCCGACCTTCCGCCGTTCACCGCTGGCGCTCGCGATCCTCGGCCTGCTGGAGAACGGGCCGCTGCATCCGTACGGCATCCAGCGGCTGATCAAGCAATGGGGCAAGGACCAGGTGGTCAACGTCGGCCAGCGCACCAGCCTCTACCGGATGATCGCCCGGCTCGAGGAGGCCGGCTTGATCGCCGTCGGCGACACCGAGCGCGACGAGCGGTATCCCGAGCGCACGACCTACCAGCTGACCAACCGGGGCCGGACGGCCTCGCGCGAGTGGCTCGCCGAGATCGTGTCCACCCCCCGCAACGAGTTCCCCGAGTTTCCGGCGGCGTTGTCGTTCTTGATGCTGCTGACCCCGGAGGCCGCGACGGGGCTCTTCGTGGACAGGCGCGAGCGGCTCACCCGGCGGATCGCGGCGCTCGACACCGAGCTCGCCTCGGAGTACGAAGGCGCTCCGGTACCTCGCGTGGTCCTGGTCGAGACCGAGTACCAGCGGGCGATCACCGACGCCGAGCTGCGCTGGATCGATGCGCTGCTCGAAGATCTCCGCAGCGGCGTCCTGACCTGGGAGGCCGCGCTCCGCCCGAGCACGAACGTCCCTAGCTGAACAGGACGACGAGGCGCTGCCGAAAAGGCAGCGCCTCGCCAGGGGTCGGGGTCAGGAGTAGTTGACCGAGTAGCTGTTGCTGGTGAAGTTGAGGCCACCGCTGGACGAGGTGATCTCGAAGCCGAACTGGACCTCGGCGACGGTCGCGTCACCCATCCAGCCCTGACTACGGATCCAGTTGAGGACGGCCTTGATGTCGACCGAACCCGAGTTGGTGTTGCCGGTACGGACGAAGGAGAAGACCGCGTTGGAGCCGTTCGAGCCCTTGTAGACGTCCCAGCTGTGGCCGCCGACCGAGGCCGAGGTCTGGCGAGAGCCGATCGGACCGACAGCGCCCTGCTTGTTCATCCAGAGCATGATCTCGTAGTTGGATCCGTCCGCCCAGATGTCGTAGGCGCTGGTGTAGGCGCCACTGCCCGGCCTGGAGACGTTGAAGTTGCTGGTCAGGCTGCCGAGCGAACTGATCCGCTTGCCGACGTTGCGGGCCGAGTGCGGATAGGCCTTCACCCCACCGGTGTTGGGGTGGTTGGCGTTCACTCCCCAGTTGCTGTAGGAGTTCGCCCAGATGGACTGCGGCCCTGCACCGCCGCCCCAGACATCGTTGCGGACCGTGTAGCCGCCGTTCGACCAGGTGCCGAACTTGTCGCTCGACGACCACGCGGCCGCATGGGCCGGCAGGGCCGAGGCGAGCAGTGCGGCCAGCAGCGTCACCAGCGCCACGACCGCCTTCGACGGAGTCGTGAAAGCTCTCTTCATCATGATGTTCCCCTTCTCGGAGTGGGCGTCGGCGACAGGAATCGAAGCGCTTCGATAATGCTTCGAAAAAAAGCGGGAGGGACCCGCCGCCGACTCCAGGGATCAATAATGTCGAATTCGATTCGAATTCGACAGAACCACCGGGATACATTCCCCGGTGATCGCCATCACTATGCAATGCGCGCAGTACCGGGTCAATATCTCGGCGAGCGAACTCTTGACGCCGCCCGGGGAAATCACCACAGTGGTATCGTCGAAGCGCTTCGACTGCCTAAGTCATCCCGGAGGTAGGGCCATGGTGACCATCGCCGACGTCGCTCAGCACGCGGGCGTCGCTGCCAGCACCGTGTCCTATGTTCTCAGTGGGAAGCGATCCATCTCCCCCGAGACACGCCAACGCGTGCACGCGAGCGTCGACGCCCTTGGCTATCGCCCGAATGCGAGCGCCCGGGCCCTGGCCTCGAACCGCTCCAACGTGCTGGCCCTGGTCATCCCCCTGCGCGCCGGGATGCACGTACCGGTGATGATGCAGTTCGCGACCGCGGTCGTGACGACAGCCCGCCGGTACGACCACGACGTCCTCCTGCTGACCGCCGACGAAGGCGCGACCGGTCTGGAGCGGGTCCAGCAGAGCGCCCTGGTCGACGCGGTCGTGGTGATGGACATCGAGCTGTACGACGAGCGGGTGCCGCTGCTGCGCGCGCTTGATCTGCCATCGATCCTGATCGGCTTCCCGCTCGACGCCGAAGGTCTTACCTGTATCGACCTGGACTTCGTCCGGGCCGCCGAGCTCTGCGTCGACCACCTCGCCGACCTCGGTCATCAGCAGATCGCCCTGCTCGGGACGCCGTCCGCCGTGTACGAACGGCAGACCGGATTCGCCCACCGCACGCGGGAAGGATTCCGCGCGGGCGTCGACCGCAGGGGCGTCCACGGTGTGGAGACACCTTGTGAGGCCACCCATGAGGCGGTCCTGGCGACGGTCGAGCAACTCCTGCGCGAGGAGCCCAACCTGACTGGCCTGGTGGTTCAGAACGAGCCAATCATCGGCCCGCTGCTCGATGTCCTGCGCAGCCTCGGCCGGCGCGTACCGGAGGACATGTCGATCCTGGCCATCTGCGCCGACGACGTCGCGGAGGCGCAGCGCCCGAAGCTGTCGTCGGTCGCGATTCCGGCCGACGAGATCGGGCAGCAGGCAGTGGAGCTGCTGATCAGCAAGCTCGACGGGCTCGCCCCGCCGGCGGGAACGCTCGTCCCCGCCGTCCTCACCGCGCGAGCGAGCAGCGGCCCCGCGCCTCAGCCAGATCCCTCCACCACCGCCTGACCTCCCGGCGGCAGCGTCACCGCTCGATCGACCGGCTGCCCGCTGACGAGGTCGTGCCCTTCGATCTCGATCGTGGCCGCGGCGGCGCCGTGGTTCAGCAGGAAGGTCCACGTCGTCTCAGCCCGTCGGCGGCGAACCATCTCGACACCATCCGGCAGGTGAGGCACCGCGATGCCGGCCCCCTGGCAGACCGTCTCGACGAGCAGCCGGTACCCGGGGTCCGCGAGCTGGGTCGAGACGTACCAGGCCACTCCGCCGCCGAACGAGTTCCGGGTGATCGCCGGCTCCCCGGCCAGCGGCCCGGTGGCATAGACGTCCACTACTTCCGCGCCCTCCGGATCGACCTGTTCGCTCCACC
Source organism: Kribbella sp. NPDC058245 (assembly GCF_042882005.1). Lineage (NCBI taxonomy): Bacteria > Bacillati > Actinomycetota > Actinomycetes > Propionibacteriales > Kribbellaceae > Kribbella > Kribbella sp. NPDC058245. Next base: position 57,764 of record NZ_JBHVWY010000011.1, on the reverse strand, counting down.
ACCGCCCTTTTCCGGCGTCGACGAGTTCGGTCTCGGCGACCGGATAGAACTCCTCGACCCGGATTCCGAGCAGCTCGCGGAATGCACCGGGGTAGCCATCGAGAAAGACCTGGCAGTTCGGGTCCACAATTCCACTGAAATAGGTCACCAGCACATGCCCGCCGGCCGCGACGTATTCCCGCAACGCGGCCGCATGAGCCGGGTCGACCAAATACAGCGAAGGAACGACGACCAGCCGGTACGGCGTCAGGTCCGCCCCCGGATGAATGACGTCGGTCCCGATCCCGGCCCGCCAGAACTGCCGATGCGCGGAGCGAACCGCCTCCAGGTAATCGAGGTCGGAAGACGGAAGGTGCGTCCCCTGCATTGCCCACCAGGCCGCGCTGTCCCAGAGCACGGCGACCTCTGCGTCGACCTCGCTGCCGCTCACCTCGCCGAGCCGACCCAGGAGACTGCCGAGCTCGCAGGTCTCCAGGAAGCGCCGAGACTCCTGGCCGGCGTGCGGGACCATGCCGGGATGGAACTGTTCGGCCCCACCGGCCGAGGCCCGCCACTGGAAGAACAGCGCACCACGCGACCCACGGGCGACGTGCGACAGACTCATCCGGGTCATCCGGCCCTGTTCCTTGGTGCGCAGCCGCTTTCCGTCGTTGATGGCGCCAGGAGCCTGCTCCATCAGCAGCCACTCACCACGCCGCGCCCATCCCCTGGCTTGGTCCGCCGCGAAGGCGGTCTGCTCTTCAGGTTCCAGACCGGTCCCGGACGGGTAGTTGTCGATGGCAACGAGATCGACCACGTCGGCCCACTGGCTGTGATCGACCGGCACCCAACCGCCGAAGACGAAGTTGGTCGTCACCGGTAGGTCGCGTGTCGCCGCCCGAAGGATCGTCTGCTGTTCCTTGAAGGCCGCGAGCAGCTCGTCCGACCAGAACCGCCGGTAGTCGACGTACTGTGCGGGATTGACCAGGTACTGCGTCGCGCGGGGCGGCATCACCTCGGCCCAGTCGGAGTACCGCTGGCTCCAGAACGACGTCGTCCACGCGGCGTTGAGCGCGTCCAAACCGCCATACCGGCGCACGAGCCAGGTCCGGAAAGCAGCCGCGGCCTGGTCGCAGAAACACATCGTGCCGTACTCGTTGTGGACGTGCCACATCGTCAGCGCCGGATGATCGGCGTACCGGTCGGCGAGCACACCGCAGATCCGCGCGGCCGCCTCGCGGTAGGCCGGCGAACAGACGCAGTACGTGTCACGGCTGCCATGAGTCAGCCTCGTCCCGGATGCCGTGACCGTGAGTGCCTCCGGGTGTTTCAGGCTGAACCAAGGCGGTGGCGACGCGGTCGGCGTCGCCAGGTCCACACCGACACCGTGGTCGGCGAGCAGGTCCAGCACGGTGTCGAGCCAGCCGAACTCGTACTGCCCGGGACGCGGCTCGAGATTCGACCAGGAGAAGACGCCGACCGTGGCCAGGTTCACCCCGGCCCACTGCATCAGCTCGGCGTCCTCCTTCCAGGTCTCCGGCGACCACTGCTCGGGGTTGTAGTCGCCGCCGAAGTACATCGCCTTCGTCACCACAGCTCTCCGTAAGGAATCCCAAGTCCGTTCGTGGACACGTAAACCCGGCCGTACACGCGCGGATCACCCGTGATCGCATCGTTGGTCGAGGCGTACTGATGCTGATCGTCGTTGACCCGGATCCAGGTAGCGCCGCTGTCGTCGGACCGGTAGATGCCCCACTGGCCGGCCACCTTCGCCGACGTGTACGCCGCCATGTGCGAGCAACCCGGTCGAGCCTTGCCGAACCCGATGGTCAGGGCCTCGTCGACCGTGGTCAACCGAGTGAAGGTCAGACCGCCGTCGGTCGAGCGATACAGACCACCGCTCCCACCCGCGAGCCAGCAGTGACCAGCTCGATCCAGAACGGTCTCCAGCTTGGCCTGCGACAGCACCAGACCCGTTGCCGTCTGCACGAAAGTCCGCCCACCGTCGACACTCCGGTACGCCGTCCCGGTCGCGGCCGCAACTGCGATGAACAACAACGGGTCAACGCGGTCGCCCACTACGGCAATGTCCTTCGGCAACCCTTCAACTGGCGACCAGGTAGCGCCCCGATCCCGGGAGAAGTGCGGCACGATGTCCCCCGGAACCCAGACCAGCGTTCGCGCATCGGTGCTAACGGCAACCTTCCCGGTCTGGGCCAGCCCCGCGGGCTCCCCGGGGAACGGCGCCCACGTCTTGCCGGCATCCACCGAGATCGCGCCCCGCTCCCCCGCCCCGGCATTCGCCAGCCGGACAACGAAACCCGGCGTCCGAGCGGCGTAGTCAAGACTCGGAGACGTGCCGCTGACCGGGTTCGCCGCCTGACCATCCGCCGGTACGACGTCCAGCCGGTCGTGCCGATAGACACCGATGTCGCCAAGCGCACTGATCAACGGCGGTCCCCACGGCGGGCTGATCAGGTCCAGCACCGCAGTCTCCTCGAGCCCTTGAGCCCGGACCGACCAGTGCGTACTGAGTCCACGCTCGGCGTTCGTCACGTCGTCGGTGCCAAACACCGTTGCCCCGGTCACGTACATGACCTTGTCCGAGTCGAACGGATCGATCGAGATGTCGCCGATCATCCAACCCAGCTTGGCTTTCTCTTGGTGGAAGGTCAGGTACGGCGCTCCGGACACGTCCAGCTCGAGGTGCTCGGCAATCGAGTGCCACGTCGCGCCGCCGTCGATCGAGCGGAAGACGTCGTCGACGGGTCCCCACCGGCTCATCGTCGAGACCATGACGACACCGGGCCGGCGCGGGTCGAGGGAGAGACCGGCGTACCCGAATCCAGCCTCGCCGCCGGTGTTCGGCCGCAGCGGTGTGATGTCGGTCCACGTTCCGGTCTTGGTATCGAGTTTGTGGACGGCCCCGTCGTGCATCTCGTACGGCCCCGGCAAGTCCCCATAGGTCACGTAGAGACAGCCGTCCGGACCGAGCTCACCGTGATGCGGCATCAGACCGGTCGGCTGCCCGGCGACCGGCTGCCAGGTAAGGCCTGCGTCGTCACTGCGGTACAGCGGCGCAGCTGGATCGGAACCACCCACGTAGAGGGTCGGCGTCGGGCGACCACGACGCGCGCCGCGAGGGTCGAAGAGGACGAAGCCGAGCCCGATCCCCGCCGTACCGGTGCTTGGGAAGCTGTCGACGCGAGCCCACGTGACGCCGCGATCGGTGCTGCGCCACAAGCCCTGGTTGCGGGTCCCGAAGTAGAGGACGCGACCGTCGCGCGGATCCACCGCGAGCCGTTCGCCCATCGAGCGCCCGGGCTCGTTGCCACCGAGTTTGAACGGCAGATCCGTACGTTCGAACGTCCGGCCCCGATCGCTCGAACGCAGGATCGCCCCGTTGATCGGGGACCACTCGTTGGTATAGGTCCCGACCGCGAGATACAGCCGCCGCGGGTCGGCCGGATCGAGGGCCAGGCTCTCGACGCCGGTCAGGCTCCACTCCTCCAAGCCCACCCAGTTCAGCAACTGGACCCAGCGCTGGGTGCGCTGGTCCAGCCGCGCCGCCCCACCGATGTCGGTGCGCAGATACACCAGGCCGCGCTCGGCCGGGTGATGGATGATGCCGGTGACGAATCCACCGCCGACGATCTCCACGTTGCGCCAGCGATAGCGCTCCCGGTGACTCGGCGCCGCAAGAGCGGGTTGCGCCGTGGCAGCGACAGCGACAGCGGCGGCTCCGGCGCTCAGCGCCAGGAAGTTCCTTCGCTTCAGATCCATGGTTCGAATCACCCCTTGACCGCGCCGATGATGACGCCCTTGGTGAAGTGCCGCTGGATGAACGGATAGGCCAGCAGCACCGGCACGACGGCGATCACGACGATCGCCATCTTGATCGCCAGCGTCGGTGCGGGCGCCAGGTTCATTCCCGGCGACGCCGCGATCCCACCGGCCCCGGACGGCAACTGCTGGGCCTGGACGATGTAGGTCCGCAGGACGAGCTGCAGCGGCCACTTGTTGTTGTCGTTCAGGTAGAGCAAGGCGTTGAAGAAGGCGTTCCAGTAGCTGACCGCGTAGAACAGCCCGACCACCGCCACCACTGCCTTGGACAGCGGCATCACGATCCGGGTCAGGATCCCGAACTCACTGGCGCCGTCCACCCGGGCACTGTCGATCAGCTCGCCGGGGATGCCCATGAAGAACGACCGCATCACGATCAGGTTGAACGCCGAGATCGCCGTCGGAAGAATCAGCGAGGCATAACTGTCGATCAGCCCGAACGAGCTGACGAGCAGGTAGCTGGGGATGATGCCCGGTCCGAACAGGAACGTCAGCAGCACCACGAACAACAAAGGACGATGCAGCAACGACCCCGGCCGCGACAACCCGTACGCCGACAGCACCGTGATCGCCAGGCTGAACAGCGTTCCCACCACGGTGATCCCGATGCTGACCAGCAGGGCCTTGGTGACCACTCCCCCGGACAGCAACTGGACGTACGCCGACAGGGTCAGTTCACGCGGGACGACCACCAGACCGCCGGCCCGGGTGACCGCTTCGGTACTCGACAGGCTGGTCACGACCACGACGTACAAGGGGAAAGTCACGGCCAGCACGACCAGCCCGAGGATCACGCCCTTGCTGATCCGGCCGGGAACCGACGGCGGTTCCTCCCAGGCCGGGCGCTCGTTCTCCACGGCGGCGGCGCGACGCCGGGCCAGCCGGCTGGGGATCGTCAGATTCTGAGACGTCATGACCGCGAATACACCCCCTGCTCACCCATCATGTGGGCGAATCGATTGGCGACCAGGATCAGCACGAGTCCCACGACTCCCTTGAACAGGCCGGCGGCCGCGCCGTACCCGAAGTCGCCGACCAGCAGGCCCTGGTAGTACACGTAGGTGTCCAGCACCTCCGACACCTCGGCGCCGACAGCGGCCCGCTGCAGGATGAACTGCTCGAAGCCGACGCTGAGCGCGTCACCGAGCCGGAGAATCAGCAACAGCACGATCACCGGGCGCAGGCCGGGCAGCGTGATGTGCCACAGCCGCCGCCATCGATTGGCACCGTCGGCCGCCGCTGCTTCGTACAGCGCCGGGTTGATGGTGCTGAGCGCGGCGAGGAAGACGATCATCCCCCACCCTGCGTCCTTCCAGACCGCTTGCGAGGTGACCAGCAGCAGGAAGGTGTCCGGGTTCGTCATCAGGTCGAACGCGCCGTGCCCGTGGGTGCGCAGCGTTTGCGCGAGCAGACCCGAGCCGCCCAGCATCTGCTGGAACAGCGAGACGACCAGCACCCACGAGAAGAAGTGCGGCAGGTACGCCACGCCCTGGATCATCGTCCGCACCCGCACCGAGAGCACGCTGTTCAGCAACAGGGCAAGGAAGATCGGGATCGGGAAGAAGAACACCAGCTGGAAGCCGGTGATCGTCAACGTGTTGAGCAGGGCCGACCAGAACTCCGGCTCGCTGAACAACCGTGCGAAGTTACCGAACCCGATCCACTCGCTGCCGCGGATCCCGGCGTACGGCGAATAGTCCTGGAAGGCGATCACGTTGCCCAGGGTCGGGAAGTAGTGGAAGACCCCGAGCAGCACGATCACCGGCGACACCATCAGCAGCAGCGGCCAGTCCTTGCGGAACCGCTGCCGCCAGTTGGCGCCGCCTCTGCTGCTGCGGCGGAAACGGCGGCGGGACTCAGCGACCGTTGTCACTGAGCACCTTCGCGAAGAAGTCGCGGCCGGCGTCGCCGCCCTTGGTCTGCCACTCCTTGACCGCGACCTTCAGGTCGCTCATCGGCCGGCGGCCGCGGTAGATGTCCTGCACCTTGTCGTCGAACGGCTGGGCCAGCGCGGCGAACTTGGCCGGCTGCTCGACCCGGATCCCCTCGAAGAGGTTCTTCTCGCGGACCTTCGCGATCGCGTTCTGCAAGGCGCTCATCGACTCGACATAGCCGGGGTACTCGCTCGTCGTGATCGCCAGCGGGCGGCCACCGAGGAAGATGTAGGTGGGCGCGATCTCCTTCTGGCCCAGCGGGGTCAGCTTCGGCGCACCGGACGGCTGCCGGGTGTAGTGCTTGCCCTCGACACCGTAGTTGTAGAGCTGGTTCTCCTCGGTACCGAACGGCGCCGCGGTGTAGTTCAGCACGCCCAGCAGCTCCGCGATGCGGTCGGCGGGCAGCCCCTTCTTGACGAAGGTGAAGATGCCGGCCGGATCACCGGACCACACGATCGGCGTGCCACCGTCGTGGGCGAACGGCAGCACCGCGTCCATCTTGAACGACGGGTCGACTGCCTGCTGGCGTTGCAGCGTCTCGCCCCAGGTCCCGGTGCCGTCCTGGCGGATCAGGACCTGACCGCCTTCGAACAGCGGCTTCTGGTCGGCGCTCGCGTTCGCGACCACCTCGGGGTGCACCCAGCCGTTCTGGAACGTCTTCCGGACGAAGGCCACGGCCTCCTCGAACTCCGGCGTCTCGATCTTGTTGATCAGCTTGCCGCTGGAATCCTTGCGCCAGTTGCCGGGCACGCCGTACGCGCGCTGGACCTCGTCAGCGATCGAGCCGAACGCCCACTGCTTGCGCTTGGCATCGGTCAACTGCTTGCCCAGGGCCTCGAGATCCGCGATCGTCTTCGGCGGCTGCGCACCCACCTTGTCCAGCAGGTCCTTGCGGTAGTACAGCAGCCACGGGATCCCGTCGGACGGGAACGGGACCGCCTTGAGCTGCGAGTTCCACACCGCGTACGCCCACGCCGAGGTCGGCAGATTCGCAAGCATCGGGTACGGCGAAACCTTGTCACCAGCAAGGTGTGGGGTCAGGTCCTCGAAGAGCTTGTCCACGGCCTGGCCGAATCGCGTCAGCCCGCCGATGTTCCAGCCCGGGATGCAGAGCAGCTCCGGGATGTTGCCGGCCGCAAGCAGCGGGCCGAGCTTGTCGCCGTAGTCGATCCCGTTGACGATGTTGAACCGAACCGGTGCGCCGATCCGCTCGTTGTTGGCGGCGTAGTAGGAGTTGCTGCCCAGTCCGGGCGGGGCCGGGGCCCACAGCGGGGTCATCGCCGTGACCTCCTTGCCGCTCTTCACCGGTGGTTCGGCGACCGCCCGCGTGAGCTGGGTCGGATACTTCGTGAACCCGGGGGCAGCACCGCCCTCACCCGGCAGATCGGGCTTCACCCCTTCGTAGGCGGTGTACTTCGGCAGGAGGCCGGTCAGCTTGTCGGTGGCCTCGGCGTGCCCGGCCGTGGTCGAACCGCCACCGCCGTCCGAGCAGGCGGTCAAGGACGCGCCGCCGGCGACTACCGCCGTACCGGCTCCGACGAGGGCGAGAAAACTCCGGCGGTTCGGTCCGCTGCTTCCAGTTCCGGTCACAGTGAGTCCCTTCTCCTGGGAACGACGGACGTTCCGAGTTGTCGTTGGGTGGGCTAGAGTTAGTTTGGCTTGACGCCAAACAAAGTAGATGATGCGCCGGGCCGCGACAAGATGCCAGACTGAACACACCCAGACCGCCCCTCGACTCCGAACGGACACACGTTGAGCTCACTCACCGCCGACTACAGCGATGTCCGCGCCACCAACCTGTCCGCGGTCCTGGGATTCCTGCGGGCCAACGCCCCCTGCTCGCGCGCCGCCATCGCCGGTGGCACCGGCCTGAACAAGGCGACCATCACCAACATCGTCGGTGACCTGATCGACCGCCGGCTGATCCGTGAGACCGAGCAGACCCAGAACCGGGTCGGACGGCCGGCCACGCTGCTCGAGCTCGACGGATCGGCGTACGCCGCGATCGGGATGGAGATCAGCGCCCGCGGCCTGACGGCGATCGCCTACGACCTCGCCGGCGACCAGATCCTGCGCTGGCACCGATCAGGTCCGGGCCGTGGCGCGGGTCCAGACAAGACCCTGACTGCGACGAGCGCGCTGGCCCGCCGGGCGATCGCGGCGGTCGAGGCCACCGGCCGGCAGATCCTCGGACTGACCGTCGGAGTGCCCGGGCTCGTCGATCGCGACGGCACCGTCGTACTGGCTGCCGGTCTCGGCTGGCGCGACTACGCCCTGAAGCCGCGGCTGCTGGACGCACTGAACCAGCCCACGTTCCCGGTGACGGTCGACAACGACGCCAACCTCAGCGCGCTGGCCGAGTATCGCTACGGCCCGTTCGCCGGCACGAACAACCTGATCCAGATCTCCGGAGACACCGGTCTCGGGGCCGGAGTCATCGTCGACGGCCGCGCCCTGCAAGGCAACCTCGGGTACGTCGGTGAGGTCGGCCATCTGCGGGTCGCGCCAGACGGACCGCTCTGTGGCTGTGGTCGTCGGGGCTGCCTGGAGGCCATGGCCGGTATCCCCGCGCTGGTTCGCCGACTGTACGACGACTCGGATCTCGACGACCTTCAGCTCGCGGTCGAGCAGATCGTGACCCGGGCCAGTGCCGGCGACAGCGAGACGGTGAAGGCACTCCTCGAGACCGGCAGCTGGCTCGGTCAGGGGGTGGCGATGCTGGCAAACGTTCTCAATCCCGCACTGATCGTGCTCGGCGGCTACTACGCAACCCTCGGCGACTGGCTGCTGCCCGCGGTCCAGAAGGAGCTGGCCGAGCAGGCGCTGGCACCACAGGCCGGCGGCTGCACGGTCGAACTGTCGACCTTCGGCCATGACATCACCGCCATCGGCGCCGTGGCCAGGTCCCTGGACCAGCTCGACGCCGGCCGTATCCCCGGCTGATCGCACCCCGCCCTCCCGCACCGAAAACTTTCGCCTCGACCGCCGCCCGGATCTTGACCGGGCCGCCGTGGAGTGCGACCCTTCCAGAACTGTCGAAGCGCTTCGACGACGTCGAAACGCACTCTGTTCGACCGCCGTCGACAGCCACCGAACGCCCGGAGACGACAACCGATGACCCAGTCAGACGACGTGTTCCGCGATCCGCAGCGCCCTGTGGCCGACCGGGTCGCCGACCTGCTGGCCCGGCTCGAGCCGGCCGAGAAGCTCGGGCTTCTCCATCAGCACCAGGCGGCCGTTCCCCGGCTGGGAGTGGGCCCCTTCCGGACCGGGACGGAGGCCCTGCACGGAGTCGCCTGGCTCGGTCCGGCCACTGTCTTCCCGCAGGCCGTCGGCCTCGCGACCAGCTGGAACATCGATCTGCTGCACGCCGTCGGCGTCGCGGTCGGTTCCGAGGTGCGCGCCTTTCACGCCAAGGATCCGGCGGCCGTCGGGCTGAACGTCTGGGCGCCCGTCGTGAACCCGCTGCGGGATCCCCGCTGGGGCCGCAACGAGGAGGGCTACAGCGAGGATCCCTGGCTGACTGGTGAGCTCGCGATCGCGTTCGGTTCTGGGCTGGGCGGCGACGGCTCCGGACCGTTGCGGACGGCACCGACCCTGAAGCACTTCCTTGCCTACAACAACGAGACCGATCGCTGCACGACCTCGAGCAGCATGCCCGCCCGGGTCCTGTGGGAGTACGAGCTGCCGGCCTTCGAAGCGCCCTTGCGGGCCGGTGCGGCGGTGGCCGTGATGCCGTCGTACAACCTCGTCAACGGCCGCCCGGCGCACCTGAGTCCGCTGATCAACGACGTCCTGCGGGGTTGGTCCGATCAGGACGTGCTGGTGGTCAGCGACGCGGGCGCACCGGCGAACCTCTTTGGCCTGCAGGGCTACTGCGCTGACGGAGCGATCGCCTACGCGGCGGCGCTGCGCGCGGGGGTCGACAGCTTCACCCAGGACGACAACGACGCCGGTCCGAGCACGCGGCTCCTCGAAGAGGCGTTGGAGCGTGGCCTGATCACTCAGCAGGACATCGATCGCGCGGCCGCACGCGCCTTGACACTCCGGTTCCGGCTCGGCGAATTCGACCCGGCCGGAGAATCCGCGGCAGAACCGGACATCGTCGGGTGCCAGGCCCATCGGGACCTGGCCAGGCAGGCGGCTCGAGAGTCCTTCGTGCTGCTCAAGAACGAAGACCTCCTGCCACTGCCGACCGACGTACGGCGGATCGCGGTGCTCGGGCCGTTGGCCGACACCCTGCAGGAGGACTGGTATTCGGGCACGCTGCCGTACCAGGTGACGGCCGTGCAGGCGCTGACCGAGCGCCTCGGCCCCGACGCGGTCGAGTACTGCGAAGGTGCTGACCGAGTGCAATTCGGTACGGCGGGGATGTCCCTCGAAGCAGCCGCGGACGGTGTCGTCGGCGTGACCAGGTCGAGCGCTGGATTCGACCTCTTCGATTGGGGTGGCGGCGTCTGCACCCTGCGCTCAGTCCGAACCGGTCGCTACCTGACGGTGACCGACGACGGAACCTTGCGCGCCGATCACCCGGGACCCAACAGCTGGGTGGTCAACGAGACCTTCGAACTCGTCCTGATCGAGGACAGCAAGTGCCTGCTCCGGCATCGCACTAGCGGTCGCTACGTCACGACACACGACGACGGGCGGATCGACGTCACGGCGGACGAGCCTTTCGTGTTCGACTTCACCCGAGTCGCCGACGGCGCCGTACTGGCTGCTGCGGCCGCTGCTCGCGCCGACGTCGCCGTAGTTGTCGTCGGCAACCATCCGTTGGTGAACGGGCGCGAGACCGAGGACCGGATCAGCCTGGAGTTGCCGGCGGGACAGGAGCGGCTGGTCCGCGCTGTCCAGGCCGGAAACGCCCGGACTGTTCTGGTGATGTCGAGCAGCTACCCGTTCTCGGTCGGGTGGGCCGATCGCGACCTGCCCGCGGTCGTCTGGTCGGCGCACGGCGGCCAGGAGTACGGCCATGCGCTCGCCGACGTCCTGTTCGGTGTCGTCGATCCAGCCGGCCGACTGCCGCAGACGTGGTACCGGTCCGAGGCGGATCTGCCCGATCTTCTCGACTACGACATCATCACCAGCGACGCCACGTATCAGTACTTCCGTGGCAGCCCGCTCTACCCCTTCGGCCACGGGCTCAGCTACACCACCTTCGCGTACGGCGATCTGGTGGTCGACTCGCCCGCAGTCGCCAAGGACGGCGTGGTGCACGTGACCTGCACGGTGACCAACACCGGCCTCCGGCCAGGGCACGAAGTCGTCCAGCTGTACACCCATCAACAGAACTCACGCGTCAAGCAACCGTTGCGCCGTCTCCGTGCTGTCTGCCACCTCGATCTCGACCCTGGTGAGTCGGCGCAGGCAAAGCTGACCGTTCCGGTCGCCGAGCTCGCGATCTGGGACGTGACCACGGATCAGTACTGGATCGAGCCGGCCCGGCACAGCATCCTGATCGGACGGTCCTGCACCGACATCCGGCTCAGTGCGCCGGTCGACGTCCTGGGCGATCCGATCCCGGACCGCGGACTGGTCACTCCCCTACCGGCTGCCTCGTTCGACGAGTACAGCGGTGTCACGCTGTCCGATGCCCAGCCCAGCCACGGCGACGCCGTACGGTCGGAGCATCCAGGGGCGTGGCTCGCCTTCGCAGACACCGACTTCGGCGACGGCCTTTCGGAGTGCCGGGTCTCTGTGGCCAGCGAACTCTCCAAGCCGGCAACGATCGAGCTCCGGCTCGACGACCCGTACCACGGTCCTGTCCTGGGCAGCGTCGAGATCCACCCGACCGGTCATCGGCACAGCTGGACGCAACTCACGACTGCGCTGATCCCCGGCTCCGGCGTCCACACGCTGTACGTCGTGTTCGCCGAGGCCGGGGTGTTCCTGCAGGAGCTGTCCTTCAGCTGACGACGGTGACGGTGAGGTGGTCGCAGTTGCCTTCGGCAACTGTGGCCACCGGCTGGCCGTCGGTCAGTCTCAGCTCCACGAGAGCCGCCGTACCGCCGCCGGGCCGCGGCAACCGGATCCGGCGGACGTCCCCGTCCGTGGGCTGATACCAGCGCAGCTCGACGCCGTCGGCCCACTCGTACTCCGGACGGTCGTCGACCGCACCGATCGGCAGGATCGCACCTTCGCGAACGTAAACCGGCAGGGTGTCGAAGCCATGCTGCTGGGTGAACCACCTCGCGCCGCTGACCGCCGTACCGTCGAGCAGGCTCGTCCATCGACCCTCCGGCAGGTAGAACGTCACCGCGCCGTCGGCGCTCAGGACCGGTGCGACGAGGATGTCGGGGCCGAGCATGTACTGGCGATCGAGATGGCTGACGGCGGGATCATCCGGGAACTCCAGCACCATCGGCCGCATCATCGGCGTACCGGACTGATGCGCTTGTTCGGCGACCTCCGCGAGGTACGGCATCAGTGAGAGCTTGAGTTTGGTGAAGCGGCGCAGGACTGTCACCGCCTCGTCGTCGAAGGCCCACGGCACCCGGTACGAACCGGAGCCGTGCAGGCGCGAGTGCGATGACAGCAAGCCGAACGGCACCCAACGTTTGAAGACCGCAGGGTCTGGCGTCCCTTCGAATCCACCGATGTCGTGGCTCCAGTAGCCGAAGCCGGACGATGCCAGCGACAGGCCGCCGCGTAGCGACTCGGCCATCGCCTCGAACGTCGACTCGCAGTCGCCGCCCCAGTGAACCGGGAACTGCTGGCCGCCGGCCGTGGCGGAGCGAGCGAACAAGACCGCTTCGCCGTCACCACGGTTCTCCCGCAGCAGGTCGAAGACCGCCTGGTTATAGAGGTGTGGGTAGTAGTTGTGCATGCGCTCCGGATCGGAACCGTCGTACCAGCCGACGTCGGTCGGGATCCGCTCACCGAAGTCGGTCTTGAAACAGTCCACTCCGAGATCGATGAGCGCCTGCAGTTTCGAACGGAACCACGCCGTCGCGGCCGGGTTGGTGAAGTCCACGATCGCCATGCCGGCCTGCCATTTGTCCCACTGCCAGACCGAACCGTCCGGGCGCTTGAGCAGGTAGCCGTGCTCGCGCCCCTCCTCGAACAGCACCGACCGCTGAGCAATGTAGGGATTGATCCACAAGCTCACCCGCAGGCCGCGCTCCTTGAGCCGCTGGACCATGCCGGCCGGGTCCGGGAAGGCGATCGGGTCCCAGACGAAATCGCACCAGTGGAATTGCCGCATCCAGAAGCAGTCGAAGTGGAAGACGCTGAGCGGAAGATCCCGCTCAGCCATCCCGTCGACGAAGGACGCGACTGTCGGCTCGTTGTAGTCGGTGGTGAACGAGGTCGACAGCCACAACCCCATCGACCAGGCCGGCACCCTCGCCGGTCGGCCGCTGAGACCCGTGTAGCGGCGCAGGACGTCTTTCGGTGTCGGGCCGGCGAAGACCAGATACCGCAGTTCTTGACCTTCGACGCTGAACTGGTTGCGGGACACGACCTCCGAGCCGACCTCGAATGACACGTGTGCCGGAGTGTCCACCAGTACGCCGTACCCTCGGCTGCTCGAGTAGAACGGCACGTTCTTGTACGCCTGCTCGCTCGACGTGCCGCCGTCGGCGTTCCAGATGTCGACGACCTGACCGTTCTTCACCAACGGGCCGAACCGCTCACCGAGTCCGTAAATGCTCTCCCCGACACCCAGCGCCAACTGCTCATGCAGGAACTGCCTGCCGTCCGCGTCGGTGATCAGCCCGATGCTCCTGGCACCTGAGCCGGTCAGCTCGCCCTGACCATCCTCGAAACGCAGATCCCACGGGCCGTCGAGCGCCAGTACGGCGGTCAGGTCTCCGCTGGTGAGTCGTGCGGTCGTGTCGTCCACCTCGACCTTGACCGGGTGCAGGTCGTCGGTCTGTAACTCGAAGACCGGCCGGGCCGGAACGCCGCCGGCGTGATGCACGATCCGGACCCCGATGACGCCCTCCGCGGGCGCGTCGAGGGTCACCGTGAACAACGGCTGGTTCAACGTGTCGCCCCGGCCGTCGATGCGCCGCGCGGGCGCGAAGGCGGTCAGGGAGCGCTCTCCTGTCTCCACGCTCTCGACACCGGCGGGAGACAGCCGGCTCACTCCGGGCCGCAACTGCCAGTAACCATCGGTGAACTTCATCAGCGGCCTTCCCGTCGGATTGTCGAAGCGCTTCGACGAATGTAGGTGCGGGCTCGATCGAGGGTCAAGAGCGGGCCGGACGACGCCTGACGTCAGCGCTGGGTTTATCGATATACTTGCCGCGTTCATATCCCCGACCGGAGGACTGACTTGTGACCACCACGCGCGCGGTTGTCGACCTCGACCTGCCCGGAGCCCGGATCAGCCGCCATCTCTACGGGCACTTCGCCGAACACCTCGGACGCTGCATCTACGGCGGGTTCTGGGTCGGCGAAGACTCCCCGATCCCGAACGTTCGCGGTATCCGGACCGACGTGGTCGAGGCACTGCGTGCGCTACAGATTCCGAACCTGCGCTGGCCGGGCGGCTGCTTCGCCGACGAGTACCACTGGCGCGACGGGGTCGGTCCGCGCGATCAGCGGCCGACGATGGTCAACACCCACTGGGGCAACGTCGTCGAGGACAACAGCTTCGGTACGCACGAGTTCCTCGACCTCTGCGAACTGCTCGGGGCTGATCCGTACATCAGCGGCAACGTCGGCTCGGGTTCGGTCCGCGAGATGCGCGAGTGGGTCGACTACCTGACCGGCGTCGGCGATTCGCCGATGACGAACCTGCGTCGCGCCAACGGCCGGGACGAGCCGTGGCGGATCCCGTTCTGGGGTGTGGGCAACGAGTCCTGGGGATGCGGCGGCAACATGCGCGCCGAGGCGTACGCCGACCTGGCGCGGCAGTACGCGACCTACTGCCGCGACCACGGCGACAACAAGCTCTACCGGGTTGCCGCCGGCGCGAACTCCGACGACTACGCCTGGACCGAGACGCTGATGCGCACGATCGGCGGCTGCGGCAAGGGACCGCTGCAGGCGATCTCGTTGCACTACTACACGATCGCCGGCGACTGGGAGAACAAGGGTCACGCCACTGACTTCAGCCTCGACGAGTACTACGCGACTCTGGCGAAGGCCGGCAAGATCGATGAACTGCTCCGCCGGCACTCGACGGTGATGGACATGTTCGACCCGTGCGGCAAGGTCGGCCTCGTGCTCGATGAGTGGGGCACGTGGTGGAACGTTGCCGAGGGCACCAATCCCGGCTTCCTGTACCAGCAGAACACCATCCGGGACGCGCTGGTCGCCAGCCTGCACTTCGACACCTTCCACCGGCACGCCGCGCGACTGACGATGGCGAACATCGCGCAGACCGTCAACGTCCTGCAGGCGATGATCCTCACCGACCCGGCCACCGGGGCCTTGGTGCGGACTCCGACGTACCACGTCTTCGAGATGAACACCGGACACCATGACGCCGACAGCCTGGCTGTCCACCTCCTTGACGCTCCCAGCCGCGACGGCCTCGGGCTGGTCTCCGCGTCGGCCTCGACCAAGGACGACACCGCGCTGATCTCCTTGTCGAATCTGGACGCTGAGGAGTCCCAGTCCGTGATCCTCGACCTCCGCGGCCGGCAGATGTCAGGTCACACCGCCCGCATCCTGTCCGCCAAGACACCACAGGCCCACAACGACCCAGCCAACCCGGACGCCGTTGTCCCGCAGACGTTCCTGGACATCACCCCGCATCCGGCGGGCCTGGCGCTGGAGCTACCGCCCCACTCCTATGTCACCGTCTCGCTCTCGTTGAGTTAGTACGCCGCCCGCTCGCTGTGGCCTTGAACAAGAACCGGTGAGCGTGAACACGTAATGACCT
Source organism: Kribbella sp. NPDC058245 (assembly GCF_042882005.1). NCBI lineage: Bacteria > Bacillati > Actinomycetota > Actinomycetes > Propionibacteriales > Kribbellaceae > Kribbella > Kribbella sp. NPDC058245. The sequence goes on along the minus strand of NZ_JBHVWY010000011.1, from coordinate 42,173 downwards.
GTTCACGGTCCCCGCAGGATGTCCGCACCCCGAGTTGTGGCCCGACCCCAAAGCCGGTTAGTCAGTGGGTCAGATTTGGTGTCACCGGAGACCTGCGGGCTTGGTACGGCGTGTCTTCGGACGTAACCGGCGCCGACGCCGGGCGGTAGTCGAGGGGGCGGCGGTCAGGGATCAGGGGTGCCTGGCTGGCTGGTGTGTCGTTGGGGAGCGAAACGACAGTGAGGACTCCCCAGCTACCGGCGCGGTCCGAGGCCGCCTCCCCAGACCGGTTCCGGGGATTCGGGTCGGCGTCCAACCAGTGTGGGGAGGATATCGGACCGATTCGGGGGGTAGATCCTCCCCAGATCTCGTTCCGGGCGGGGCAAACTCTCCCCAAACCGGTTTGGGGAGCCGCAGCGCGACAGCCAGCAGCTCTCGGCCAACCTGACCCAACCGCGTTCGCTGAACCTGGCGTCCGAAGATCCGGAGACCACGCCCTCAGTTTTCGGACGTTCACGCGAGGCGGGCTGCTTGACACCGCCGCCGACCCGCTAACCGGCTTTGGGTCCGGCCCCGCAGACGTAGAGGTCGCCGGTGCTCGGGTCCGCGGCGAGTTGTGGGGAGTTGTGCCACTCACTCGCCAGGCCGGTCAGGATCGTCGAGGTCTCCAGATCCGGCTCGATCAGGAGGACTGCATCTTCGGTCGCGAGGTACAGGCGATCGCCTGTGGACAGCAATCGGCCCGGCTCGGTCGCGTCGACGTGTCCGAGCGCGACGAGACGCCGGGTTTCGGGTGTGGCAGCGAACAGGCGGCCGTCGCGGGTGACGCCGTACAGGAGGTTTCGGTGCCAGGCCAGGCTTGTGTACTGCGTGACCTCGTCCAGCGGCTGCCAGGTCCAGAGGAGGCGTCGTTCGACGAGATCGAACTCGGCGATCATCGCGTTCTCGCTTCGCAGTGGTAGCCCGTCTGCGATCGTTTCGCTGCCGATGATCACCGTTCCGGCGTCGCTGGGATCGAGTGCGAGAGACGAGAGAGCGTTATCTCCGAGGAGATCGTCGTACCGTTGGATCGCGCCGGTCGCCGTCGTGACGACGGCGAGTGCCCCGCCGCGATGGCCGTACTGGTTGCGGGTGACGACCAGGACGAGGCCGTGATCGGGTGACCACGCGATGTCGCGCGGGCGATTTGAGAGGCCTCCGATCTTGCCGACCCGGGTGATCTGCTGGGTCTCGGGGTCGTAGCGGCAGATGCCGGCGCCGGGATAAAGGGCGAGGTAGGCGGCGTCACCGGTCGAGATCATCGCCTTGGGTTCGCCGTCGACCACGAACCGGCGCATGGTTCGCTCCGTCGGTCGATGGATGCAGAGGCCGAAGTTGCCACCGACAAGGATCTCGTTTTCTAGTGTGCACAGAGATTGTGGAGGCTCGACGTGGGCGGGGAGACCTTGCTGACCGAGGTCGAGGACGGTTGCGCTCTGGCCTGACCAGCGCCAGAACTGGCCACCGCCGGAGATTCCGGACACGCCGTCGGTGTCCACCGTGAGGCTTCGGGTCTCTTGACCTGGCAGTGGCGTACCGACTCGATCGAGTTGCCCGGTGGCGGTGTCGTAGCGGAAGAGGGAACCGCTCGGCCTCGCGGTGCACCAGACGATGTGACCGTCAATGGCGATCGTGTCGATCGTTCGTTCGTGGGTTTCGGCGACCTGTTGGTTTTGCGGTGTCTGCCGGTCGATGACGATCAGCAGGCCGCCGGGTTCGGTGCCTAGAGCAATGAGATCATCGGTGACCGCGAGGGCGTAGACGAAGTCTTCGGTGGCCAGTTCAGGGATAGGCAGTTGCTGCGTCTCGCTCGTGGCTGGATTCACGGTCAGAAGACCTGCTGGGCAGCCGGTGCCGATGTGGATCAGCGGGCTCTCCGGGGCGGCGGCGAGTGCGCGGACATAGGTTGCCGTGGGCAACGGCTGGCCCAGGTCGCGGACCGTTCCGGTGGCGTCGTCGAGCTCGAATAGCTTTCCGCCGGGGTAGGTTCCCGCGTAGAGCCGGTGGCCGGGACCGACGGCCAGGGGGAAGACGAACTCCTCCTCGCCGAGCCGGCCGAAGGTGGTGACGGCGCCGGAGAGCGGATCCCAGCGGTGCACGTGGGCTGTTGGATAGGTGCCGACGAACACCGCTGCGTCAGAGGTCACGATCCCCCAGCCGCCATGGCCGTTCGGCAGGCTCACTCGCCGTCGTACGCGGGGTTCGCCAGGTGACTCGATCTCGGCTACGGCGCATGGTGCGAGACCGCGGGTGACGACGTACCGGCTGGCTGTGTTGTCGTTCGTGGCGCCGGTGAGTGGAGTGCCGGTGACGGCTGGGCCGAGCGGCGTGACGGTGCGACTGGCCGGCTCGAAACGATAGAGGTCCATCCTTGTCACTCCAGCGTTGTGCGGGAACGCGGTGAGCCTAGATCAGGGGCGGGGCATGGCCGCGGCGTCCTGGTGATCGACCATCGGGATCCCCTGGCTGCGGATCCGGGCCGAGCCCCAGCGACCGAGCGGTGCAAGGGCGGCGTTGAGCGCGCGGCCGTCGTCGGTGAGCGAATACTCCACCCGCGGCGGGACCTCGGCGTACACGGTCCGTAGCACCAGGCCGTCGTGCTCCATCTCGCGCAGGTGCTGGGTCAGCATCTTCTCGCTCACACCGGGGAGTCCGCGCCGCAGCTCGGCGAACCGGCGGATGCCGTGCGCGTCGAGCTCCCAGAGGATCAGGCCCTTCCACTTGCCGCTCACGACGTCGAGCGCCGCGTCGATACCGCAGATGTACGGGCCTTGCCGGGTCGACTTGGTCATCCGAACCCCACCCACCAAAAAGTAAGTACCGCAGAAAATAGTGCGTACTTCCAGAATCCTAAGCGTCAGCTGAGCATGGTGCCACCACCGAACAACCAAGGAGCCTCATGCCCCGCACTCCCGTCACGCTCATCGGCCTCGGCCCCATGGGACAGGCCATGGTCCGCTCGCTGCTCGCGGCCGGACACCCGGTGACCGTCTGGAACCGGACCGCTTCCCGTGCCGCCGGAGTCGTTGCCGACGGCGCCCTTCTCGCCTCGAGCCCGGAGAGCGCTCTCGAGGCGGGCGACCTCGTGATCCTCAGCCTCACCGACTACCAGGCGATGTACGACGTACTGGAACCTGCCGCCGGTTCGTTGGCCGGCCGCACCATCGTCAACCTCAGCTCCGATACTCCCGATCGCACGCGCTCGGCCGCGGACTGGGCGGCCAAGCACGGGGCGACGTTCCTGACCGGCGGAGTGATGATCCCCGCGCCGATGGTCGGGACCGATCAGGCGTACGTCTACTACAGCGGACCTCGTGCGGCCTTCGAGCAACACCGGGGAGCGCTCTCTCTGATCGGTGCGCCGCGGTATCTGGGCGCGGATCCAGGTCTGGCACAGCTGATGTACCAGGCTCAGCTCGACGTCTTCCTGACGACGCTTTCGTCGCTGATGCACGCAACGGCACTACTCGGTACGGCGGGACTGACCGCGGCCGAGGCTGTGCCGGAGCTACTCCAGTCGGTCAGCGGTATCCCGGAGATGCTGACCGCGGGTGCCGAGAACCTTGGCGCGGACATCGACGCCGGCAAGCATCCTGGAGACCTGAGCACGATCACCATGATGGGCGCGACCGCCGATCACATCGTCGGCGCGAGCGCGGCGGCCGGTATCGACCTCGCGCTTCCCCAGGCGGTGCAGGCGCACTACCTGCGTGCGATCGAGGATGGGCACGGCGGCGACAACTGGACCCGCATCATCGACGGAATCCGCGGTCCGCGCCGCTGACCCAGGCGGGCCGTCAGCACGAATGGCAGGTTCGTGCCACACCGCCCGATCATCTTGTTCAGCCAACCTAGAGTCAGGTGATGGACTCCGGTGAGCGGATCGCGACCGTCGTGGCCGCCACTGAGCGCGCGACGACGGCGGCCGAACAACTGATCAGCGCCCTCGAGGCCTAGAGAGGTTCACCCAGACCCTGGTGGCCTTCGCGCTCCAGGCCGCACGCCAAGGAGCACCATGACCAGCATCCTCACCTCCCTGCTGACCCGATCAGCCACTCGACGCCGCAACGCTCGGCGGCTGGCCGAGCAGTCGCCCGACGGCATCTACGAGGGCCGGTTCGTCACTGTAGGCGGTATCGAGCAGTGGCTGACCATCCGCGGCGAGGACCGCCGCAACCCGGTCCTGTTCTTCCTGCACGGCGGCCCCGGCTGCGGTCACACCATCTTCAACGCGCTCACTGTGCCGTGGGAGCGGCATTTCACTCTGGTCCAGTGGGACCAGCGCGGGTCGGGGAAGACCCGGGACCGCAGCGGCCCTTTGAGTGCGGGCGAGTGGACGCTGGAACAGCTGGAGAGCGATGCCATCGAGGTCGCCGAGTTTCTCCGATCCCACCTGGGCCACGACAAGGTCGTACTGGTGGCCAGCTCAGTCGGAAGTAGCTTCGGCCTGGCGATGGCGCGGCACCGCCCCGATCTGCTGCACGCCTACGTGGGGACCGACCAGAACACAGGCCCCGCCGCTACCCCACTGTCCTATCGGCTGACGCTGGAGAAGCTCCGTGCCGCCGGAAACACCAAGGGCGTCAAGGCCCTCGAGGCGATCGGCCCCGAGCGTGCTCATTGGACCGCGCGGCAGGCAACCACTCTGGACCGTTGGACGGTGAAGGCCGACACCGCGATCCCGAACATGCTGTCCGACGTCATCCTCCCGGCGATGATCGGTTCGTCGGAGCACACCCTGCGCGACCTCGGGAACATCATGAAGGGCATGGACGAGTCAGGAAGCCAATGGCGCGAAGCCTTCGCCCAGTACGACGCCTCTGCCGTCGGCACGGATTTCGCCGTACCGTTCTTCATCCTGCAAGGCGACAGCGACGCGGTGACACCGACGTCCGCGGCCAAGGACTACTTCGACGCGGTCACCGCGCCGCACAAGGAGTTCGCGCTGATCAAGCACTCGGGGCATCTCGCGATGTTCACCCGGCCGGAGCAGTTCCTCGACGAGCTCATCCGCCGCGTGCGACCGGTCGCCATGACAGAGGCGAGCGAGATGCCCTAGAGCGCGGTCGGCCAGGGGCGGTGATCGGAGAGAGCGCTATCTGCGTACTCGGCGAGGGCCAACGCAGTCATGTCCTGGTGATGCGGTACGGCGAGCTGGGCGCCGATGGGGAGACCGCTCGTGGACCAACCAGCGTTGACTGTGGTCGCCGGGTGGGCGGACATGTTGTAGGGAACGGTGAAGGCGATGTGCTCGAAGGGCTTGGCCGGGTCGTCGGTGGGATAGGCGAGCTCGGCCGGGAACGCGGTGATCGGTGCGACCGGCGACAGGATGACGTCGTACGACGTGAAGACCGTGGTGACCGCGGCGGCCATCGCACCCATTTGGCTGTAGCCGTTGAAGACGTCGGAGCCGGTCAGCTCACCTGCGGTGGAGACCCAGTCGCGGATCTGCGGGAGAACCTTTGCTCGGCGTTCTTCGGGGAGGGCGGCGATATCGGTCGCGGAGCGGATCCGCCAGAACCGGTCGAGGCCGTCGAGCATCTCGCGGGTGATGATCGGGGCGATCGGTTCGACGATCGCGCCGGCCTTCTCGAGGACGGCGGCGACTGCGGAGACGGCCGCGGCGACCTCGGGATCAACCGGGAGGCCCAGTCCGGCATCCAGCAGGAGAGCAACGCGGAGAGCGCTCCCTCGCGTTCTCGTCACGTTCTCGAAGGTTTCGGCGTACGTCGCGTTGTCCGGTGCCGGCGGGTACGACGTGTGGTCGCGGGGGTCGTAGCCCGACATGACCGACAAGGCCAGTGCTGCGTCGGCCGCAGTACGGGTGAGCGGGCCGATCGCCCTTCCTGGGTAGGGATTTCCGACCGCGATCCGGCCATGGGTTGGTTTGAGGCCAACGAGGCCGCACCATCCGGCCGGGAGACGGATCGAGCCGCCGATGTCGGTACCGATGTGGATCGGACCGTACCCCGCGGCCGCGGCGGCTGCGGCTCCGGCGCTTGAACCGCCAGCGGTCTTCGAGACGTCCCAGGGGTTGCGGGTCAGGTGGTGGAAGGTCGAGACACCGGACGAGAGCATCCCGTACTCCGGCATCGTCGTCTTGCTGAAGATGACCGCGCCGGCCTCGCGCAGGCGGGCAGCCGCGGGTGCGTCTTCGGCGGCGGGGATGAGTTCGGTAGCAGCGGTCCCTTGTGGGACTGGGGTTCCGCGGGTGGCGATGTTCTCTTTGACAGTGACCGGTACGCCGTCCAGTCGGCCGGCCGTGCCATCACGCCAGCGGGCCTCGGACTCGTGAGCCGCGGCGCGGGCGCCGGCCGGGTCGAGAGCGTAGGTCGCGCAGATGCGTGGTTCGAGTTCGTCGACCCGGGCGAGTACGTCTTCGATCACCTCGACGGGCGACAGAGAGCGCTCTCGGTAGCGGATCAGCAGCTCGGTCGCGGTCAGGTCGGCGAGACTCATAGACGCTCCTAGTTCGGGGGATCGAAGCGGCCGTCGACTGCGGTCCAGCCGCCGTCGACGGCGAGGACGCTGCCCGTGACGAAGCTGGCGGCATCGGAGGCCAGGTAGACGACGGCGCCGGCGAGTTCACTCGGCTGGGCCCACCGGGAGAGCGCTCCCTTCTGGGCATACGCGTCGTACCAGGCTGGGTTGGCCTTGATCTGCGCGGTGAGCGGTGTCTCGACGACGCCGGGCGCGATCGCGTTGGCGCGGACTCCGGACGGGCCGAGTTCGGCGGCGGCGGTGCGGAGCAGTTGGACGAGACCGGCCTTGGTGGCCGCGTACACGGACTGCCCGGGCTCGACCGTCGTACCGCGAATGGAGCTGAAGCCGATGATGCTGCCGCTCCCCCGCTCGGCCATCTGCTTGCCGAAGGCACGGATCAGCTGGAACGACGCCCGCAGGTTGAGGGAGACGACGCGGTCGAACTCCTCCATCGTGTAATCGAGAATCCGCTTCCGCACGTTGGTCGCGGCGGTGAACACCAGGACATCGACGGGATCGAGTTCGGCGACCGCTCGGGTGATCGCGTCGTCGTCAAGGACATCCAGCTGGTACGCCGAGATGTCCGGCGTACCGAGTTCGCCGGCGACGGTGAGGTCTCGGGTCGACGCAGTTGACTCGGCCGCGGTGAGATCGCGGTCGGCGCAGGTGACCTGGGCACCGTGGGCGGAGAGAGCTAGAGCGCTCTCTCGGCCGATGCCGCTGCCGGCGCCGATCACCAGGGCGTGCTTGCCGTCGAGGCGGAAGAGGTTCGCGTAGTCCGTCACAGCCGGTTCACCTCTCAGGGACGGGGGCGGATGATCGCCATGCGGGTGGTGGTCAGTTCCTCGATCGCGAAGCGTGGACCCTCGCGGCCGATGCCGGAGTCCTTGACGCCGCCGTACGGCATGACGTCGGAGCGGAAACCGGGTACCTCGTTGATCACCACTCCCCCGACCTCGAGCTGGTCGATCGCGGCGAAGGCCGTGTCGAGGGACGCGGTGAAGACACTGGCGTGCAGGCCGTAGCGCGACGCGTTCACGGTTGCGAAAGCGCTCTCCAGGTCGGGAACGGAACGCACGGCGATCACGGGACCGAAGATCTCCTCGTCCCAGGCCGGCTGACCGGACGGTACGTCGGTCAGCACGATCGGACCGAGGAGGTCACCCTCGGCGGCATACGCGATGGTGGCGCCTGCGTGGACAGCATCGTCGACCCAATCGCGGACCCGCGCGGTGGAGCGAGGGTCGATCAGCGCCGACACTCGGGTGGCGGGGTCACGCGGGTCGCCGACGACGACGGTGGGTAGGCAGGCGCCGAGTTTCTCCAGCAGGGGTTCGCGAATCGACTCGACGGCGAGTACGCGCTGGACGGAGATGCAGGCTTGGCCCGACGCGTAGTAGCCGCCGCGGATGATGGCGTCGGCGGCCGCGTCGAGGTCGGCGTCTTCGGCGACGACCAGGGCTGAGTTCGAACCGAGTTCGAGCAGGACCTTGGTCGGCGCGGCATCGCGGGCGATCTGGTGGCCGACAGCGGCCGAGCCGGTGAAGGAGACGGCGCCGATTCGGTCGTCGGTGGTGAGGGTTGCGCCAACGTCTGCTCCGCCGGTGAGCAACTGGAGAGCGCTCTCTGGTGCTCCCGCCTCAAGTAACGCGGAGCGCATGAGGTGCACGAGCCAGAGAGTTGCGAGCGGGGTCTGCGGAGCCGGCTTCACGATGATCGGACAGCCGGCGGCGAAAGCCGGAGCGATCTTGTGTGCGGCAAGAAGCAACGGATAGTTGAAGCCGGTGATGCCGACGACGACGCCGATCGGCCTGCGGGTCCAGAAGCCCAAGAGTCCTTCGCCGCTGGGGAGGAGGTCCAGCGGGACGGTCTCGCCGTGGAGGCGGGCGACCTCCTCAGCTGCGGTCTCCAGTGTGAGCAGGGTTCGATCGATCTCTACACGACAGTCAACGAGGGGTTTGCCGGTCTCGAGAACGAGGAGATCGACGAAGGCATCGCGCTCGGCGCGGACGGCGGAATGCGTTGCCTGTAAGACGTTTCGACGCAGGTACGACGGGAGGCGGCCGACTGTTTCGCGGACGGCGACCGCGTGGTCGAGGGCTTGGCGGGCCAGCTCCGTGGTGCCGACCGGTGCTTCGGCGATCGTGGAACCGTCGTACGGGAAGATCACCGGGGCGGTCGTGGGGGCCTCGATCCAGGATTCGCCGATCGGCAGGCCGGACGGGAACTTCACGCGGTCTCTCCCTTCGAGGGCTGATCGAGCAGGTCCGCCGTGGTCGCGCCGGAGAGCGCTCTTTCGAGGGTCGGGATCGCGGAGACCAGGCGTTGCGTGTACGGGTGCTGGGGATCGGCGTACACGTCGGTGGTGGGACCGGTCTCGACGATCTGGCCGGCGTGCATGACGGCGACACGGTCGCAGACGTGCTTGACCACGGAGAGGTCGTGGGAGACGAAGATCAGCGTGAGGTCGAGTTCGTCGACGAGGTCGGAGATGACGTTGAGGACCTGGGCGCGGACGGAAACGTCGAGAGCGCTCACCGGTTCATCGGCGATCAGGATGCGGGGGCGCGGAGCGAGCGCACGGGCGATGGAGATGCGCTGACGTTGGCCACCGGAGAACTGGTGGGGGTAGCGATCCCCCGCGTCCGCGGACAGACCGACCGCCTCCAGCAACTCGCGAACGCGCTCTCCCGAGGCGGGATGCCCTTGGACGACAAGCGGTTCGGCGATGATGTCGCGAACGCGCATGCGCGGGTCCAGGGAGCTCATCGGGTCCTGAAAGACGAGCTGAAGGTTCTCGCGGAGGAACCGCAACCGGCGTTCGGGAAGGGTGGTGATGTCGGTGCCTTCGACAACTACCTGGCCGGAGGTGGGGCGGTCGAGGGCGGCGATCAGGCGGAGCAGAGTCGACTTGCCGCAACCGGATTCGCCGACAATGCCGAATCGTTCGCCCTGCTTGACCTCCAGGCTCACGCCGCGGAGGGCGTGGACGACGGGAGCCGGCTTCACCAGCGAGGTGCGCGGCCGCGGGTAGTCGCGGACCACGTCGATCACCTGTACTGCGGGCGCGTCAGGCATCAGTGACTCCGGCGGGATGGTGGCAGGCATAGCCGGTGGTGGAGGTCCCGGACCACGCGGGTGTGGTCGCGCAGAGGTCGGTGGCATGAGCGCAGCGGTTGCGGAAGACGCAGCCAGACGGGAAATGACCGGCCGAGGGGACGGTGCCTGGGATGGTCGTGAGGCGGCGTCGCCCGGCACCCGTCTCGAGAGCGGCGACAGAGGTGGCCTCGAGATTGGAGGCGGCCAGGAGGCCTTGGGTGTAACGGTGACGCGGGTTGGTGAAGACTTCGTGGACGGGACCGGATTCGACGACCCGGCCGCCGTACATGACGAGGACTCGCTCGCAGACCGTGGCTACGACGGCGAGGTCGTGGGTGATGAAGAGCAGAGCGGACGAACGGTCCACGACACCTTGCACAATCAGGTCGAGGACGAGGGCCTGAACGGTGACGTCCAGGGCCGTCGTGGGTTCGTCGCAGATCAAGAGAGCGGGGTCGTTGGCCAAGGCGATGGCGAGTACAACGCGTTGGCGTTGGCCGCCGGAGAGTTGGTGCGGGTACGCGCGGAGGAGGTCGGCCGGGAGTTGCACGCGGTCGAGGAGGTCGGCGGCGGCTGCGCGAGCGGCGTACCGGGTCGGTTGGGTGTGGTGGATCAGCATGATCTCGGCGATCTGGTCGCCGATCCGCATGGTGGGGTTGAGCGCGGTCATCGGTTCCTGGAAGACCATGGTGAGATCGCGGCCGCGGATCCGAGATAGCGCTCTCTCGTCGGCGCCGATCAGATCATGGCCGATACCGCTCAGCCGGATCGAGCCGGAGGCGACCACGTCGTCCGGGAGGAGGCCGAGGATGCTGAGCGCGGTGAGCGACTTACCCGAGCCGGACTCGCCGATCAGCCCGACCCGCTCCCCCGGACCGACCGTCAGATCGACGTCGGAGACGAGACTGGTGTTGCCAACAGCAACGTTGAGCCCCTGGACATTGAGTACGTCGGCCGTCATCGCCGATCCTCCAACTTGGGATCGAAGCGGTCACGCAGACCGTCGCCGAGGAGATTGAACCCCAGTACGGCGATCGCAATCGCAACGCCGGGGAAGACCGCCAGCCGCGGAGCGCTGAACAAGAACTCCTGGCTTTCCTGCAGCATCCGACCCCAAGACGGCGTCGGCGGCGGAGTGCCGTAGCCGAGGAAAGAGAGCGCTGCCTCAGCGAGAACAGCGATCGCGAACGACACTGATGCCTGTACGGTCACCAGGCTGGTCACGTTCGGCAGGACATGCCGGAGAGCAATCGGGAACGGCTTTCGGCCGGCAGCCCGAGCGGCCAGCACGTACTCGGTTCGCATCACCTGCAGTGCACCACTCCGGATTACCCGCGCGAAGCTCGGCACTGAAGCGAGGCCGATGGCAACCATTGCGGTCAGCGTGCTCGCCCCGAAGACAGCACCGAACATGATCGCCAGCAACAGCGCCGGAAACGCCAGCAGCAAATCATTGGTCCGCATGATCAGCTCAGACGGCCACCGCGGAGTCATAGCGGCCAGCACACCAAGCGGTACGCCGATCACCGCTGCCACGCCCACCGCGACCACACCGACGAACAGCGTGGTCCGCGACCCCACCATGATCTGGCTGAGCACGTCCCGTCCGAACTTGTCCGTCCCGAACCAGTGCTCCCACGACGGCAGAGCCAACCGCACCGACGGGTTCACGAACGTTGCGTCGTACGGCGTCCAGACGAAGGACAGCAACGCCACAACGACGATCACACCGACAATCACGCCACCTGCGACCAGGCTCGGGTTCAGGCGCCTCATCGCGCCCCCGTCCGCAGTCGCGGGTCCAGAGCGACGTACAGGAGGTCGACCAGGAAGTTGACCAGCAGTACGGCGACGACCAGCACCATGACGACGTCCTGCACCAGAATGAGGTCCCGCTGCGACACCCCATCCAGCAGCAGGCTGCCGAGCCCGGGGATGACGAAAACGCGCTCCACGACCACAGCGCCGATCAGCAGCGTTGCGAGCTGCAGACCGAGCACAGTGACGACCGGTACGGCGGCGTTACGCAGACCGTGCCGCCACAACGCCGGAAACGGTCGCAGCCCCTTCGCACGCGCCGTACGGAGATAGTCCTCCCGCAACACGTCCAGCACCGCACTGCGCACGTACCGGGTCAGTACGGCGCCCTGCACCAGCCCGAGTGACAAGGCCGGCAGCACTAGCTGCCGCACGAACATCCCAGGGTCCTGAGCTGGCGGCGTCCATCCGTTCGCCGGAAGCCAGCCAAGCTTCACTGCGAACACCATGATCAGCAGGATGCCCGCCAGGAACGCCGGTACGGCGACGCCCACCTGTGAGAGCGCAGAGAGCGCTACCCCGGACAGCTGCCGGTGCCGCGCCGCCATCACGGTGCCAGCCGGTACGGCGAGCACCAGCGCGATCAGCATCCCCGCGAGCACCAGGAGCAGCGTCACCTGGAACCGGTCGAACACCTGCGGTCCGATCGCGGCCTTCGACACGTACGACGTACCGAGGTCGCCCCGGAGTAGTCCGCCGAGCCAATCGAAGTACTGCACCGGCAGCGACCGGTCGAGCCCGAACTGGCGCCGCAGCTCGGCCACTGCCTCATCTGACGCGTTCACGCCCAGTGCGACCCGGGCGGGGTCTCCGGGCAGTACTGCCATGAACCCGAAGACCAGCGCCGAGCTGACTCCAAGACTGACCAAGAGCACACCGGTGCGCTCGATCAGGCGAAGAATCACGGTGTCACGACCGGGCGAGACGGGACAGGTCGAAGTTCTCGGTGATCGCGTTCTGCTGCAGACCGGTCAGGTTCTTGTCCGCGACGATCAGGTTCGGCAGCAGGAACAGCCAGTCCCCCGCAGCCTGCTCAGAGAGCCGCCGGCCCGCCTTCTTCATGTTGTCGAGCTGCGCCGCCTCATCACCTGCGTCCGCCGCAGCGAGCAGCTGCTGCAGCTCCGGGTCGTTGTAGCGCGTGTAGTACGCCGGACTGAACACAGCACCGAGGTCACGCGGCTCAACGTGCGCAATGATCGACATGTCGTAGTCAGCGCTCTTGAAGACTGTGGTCAGCCACGCGGCCGGGAACTCCAGCTGGTCGATCTGCACCTTCAGCCCGACCTGCTCCAGCTGGCTCTTCACCACCTGACCGCACGAGGTCGCGTACGGCAGGGTGGGCAGCCGCAGCCGCAGTGTGGCGCCGGCCGCACCAGAGGCCTGCAGCAACGACTTCGCCTTCGCCACGTCGTACGGCGCGACTCCGGTGAGGTCCTCGTACCACGGGTCGGTCGGCGGGACCATGGAGCCGATCAGCTTGCCGCGCCCGGCGAAACACGTGTCCAGCAAGGCCTTGTGGTCGATCGCCTGCCGGATCGCCTGCCGCGTGCGGACGTCCTTGAAGACCGGCTTGGAGTTGTTGAACGACAGCAGCACCTCGCCGTTCGTCGTCCCCTCGATCACCTGGTACTTCGCGTTGCTGGTGAACTGGCTGAGCGCCTCCGGCGCCTGCACCGTGGTGATCACGTTGATCGTGCCGGTGAGCAGCGCGTTGTTCAGCGCGGTCGGGTCCTTGAAGTACTTCAGCGTGATCTGCTGGAAGTACGGCTTGGTCCCCCAGTAGGCGTCGTTGCGCTGCAGCACGATCGAGTCGCCGCGGTTCCACTTCGAGAACTTGTACGGCCCGGTGCCGATCGGCGCCGTGGCCAGCGCGCTCACACCGGTCTCGGAGAACATCGCCCCGATCCGGGTCGTCATCCGGAACAGCCAGCCGTTGCTCGGCTTGGTCAGCGTCACCTGCAGCTGGGTCGGCGACAACGCCTTCGCCCCGGCGACGACGTCCATCGCGCTCTTCAGCGAGGTCGTCCACGCCGACTTCACCCGGTTGATGCTGAAGACCGCATCGGCCGCGGTGAACGGCTTGTCGTTGGTGAACTTCGCGTTGTCGACCAGGTCGAACGTGTAGGTCTTGCGGTCCGGCGACACCGTCCACGACTTCGCCAGCGAGGGCACGATCTTGCCCGAGTCGTCCTGCTTCACCAGGCTCTCGTAGACGTTCCCGAGCAGCACCTGCGGGATCGCCGCACCGTCGGTCGTGGTGAAGTCGAGGCTGGCCGGCTCCGCGACCAGGCCGAGTGACAGCGACTGATCACCACCGGTCGTCGCGCCACCGCCCGACGTACTCGAACCGGCCGAACAGGCGGTGAGGGCCAGTAGTGCGGCGGAGGCGACGAACGCGACCGCTCGAGTGGTGTACGACTTCACGCGAACTCCTCCAGATCACCGGACTCTCGCCGCATTCTGCCGACCCGGTCCGCTCCGGCCGGACCCGGGCACGCAGTACGGCGGGCTTCGCCGTCCAGCTGTGACTGGTCTGACCAGTGGACTAGGTGTCAGTCGGCCACTAGGTTTGTCGCTACCGAGTGGTCTGTCAAGGCGAAATGGGGATGACTGCATGGCTGAGGGACCGCGGTTTCAGCCGGTCCAGCCCGTGCGCGCCTATCAGCGGATCGTCGAGCAGGTCGAGGACGCGCTGGCCAAGGGCGAGCTCGCGCCCGGTCAGCGGCTGCCGAGTGAGCGGGAGCTGGTCAGCCAGTTCGCGGTCAGCCGGTCCACGGTTCGCGAGGCGCTCCGGGTGCTGGAGAGCAACGGCGTCGTCCGGTCGCGGCCCGGTGATCCGAACGGTCCGGAGATCCTGCCGTTCTCGTCGATCGCGTTGCGCAAGCAGATGGTCCGGCTGGCGCGGGTCGACGAGCTGACCTTGGCCGAGCTGATCGGGTTCCGGATGATCATGGACGGCGCGGCGATCCAGGTCGCGTCGCAGCTGCGGACGCCGGACCAGCTCGCCGAGCTCGAGGACACGCTGGTCGCGATGCGGACCGCGATCGATGTCGACTTCACCGCGTTCAGCGAGGCCGATCTGACCTTCCACGACGTGGTCGCCCGGATCGCGCGCAATTCGCTGATCCAGACCTGCAACGAGGTCGTGCGCGGCGTCGTACTGAGCCTGATCTCGGACAAGATCGCGCACGCGCCGAACAGCCGTGCGCTGATGCTAGAGTCACTGCAGCACCACTCGGAGGTCGTCGACGCGATTCGCTCCGGCGACGGACACGCCGCCGCAAGGGTCGCCCGTCAGAACATGTATGACTACTACGCAGGTTATGTGCCCGAAGGCGAACGCGATGCGCTCCGGGCACTCACCGACTAGGGCGTGTCTCTTGAGTCCGCGCCGTAGCGAGCATGTGCCCGGTGCGGTGCATCGGCGTGCTGGAGGGGAGGCCTCGATGCTTTTCCATCGTGGTCTTTCCTCCAGTGCGGCGAGGTGCCGTGCCGGGTGCAGCGCAGTAGGCGGGGAGTTGAGAGACACGCCCTAACTAGTTGTCGTGCTCGAGGATTCGGACTCTCGGTACCTTCAGCAGTTTACGGGCCTTGGCAGCCCAATCGGAGCACAGGAAGCTGGCTGCGGTCTCCGGCCAGGCGACCACCACAACCTCCTGGCCACCGCTGCGCATGACCAGCGACTTCAGTGCGAGCAGCACCTCGCCGTGCGTGATCGAGACCTGCACCGGATAGCGACTTGCCGCGCGCAGGAGGCGCGCACTGTGTTCGATGACGGAGGCCATGTCGAGGTCTGGATCAGCGAGTGTCGCGGTCGCCGTTCCGGACGGGGCGCTTCCCGGTGGGCCACTCAGACCGGCCACATCGGCGAACGTCGTTCCCAGTAAGGCCATCGGACCACCGAATCCGCGCTCCGGATGACTGGAGACCAGTAGGTGGTAGTTGATGGCTTCTTCGTGCCTTGCGTGCAGGGCGGCAACGCGGCGCGCGTCGCCCTCACTCATCTCCCGCTCGATGAGCACCACCACGTCGTAGGTCATGCGTGGCTCCCTTCGCAGTCACTTTCCGTTGTACTCCTGCTGCCGACCAGGCCATAGCACCTGACGCGGCACCGTCACGGAATTGTCAAACAGTTCTCAGGGTCCTCACAGATTCACCGGGGCATGCGCCCGGCTGTCCGGCGCCAGGGCGCTCAGCAGGTACGACGCGTCCACCAGCGAGAGCGTGGTTGCGTCGAGCAGGCGTGGGTGCAGCGCGTAGACCTGCGTGCCGGCGCGTGGTGTGAGGTCTCCGTTGAGAACCCCAACGAAATCGGCTCTGGACGCCGCGTCCTCGTCCCACACGCGGTCTGGCTCCAGCCTGGCGGTCAGCCGCCGCGCAAACGTAGCCACGTCCTCAGCCGGGTCGCGCAGGTAGCCGACCACCGATCCGTCATCACACCGTACGGCGATCTCGTCGGCGCGCGCAGCAGCGTGCCAGCAGCAGATCTCCCACAGGCTGACGCGATCGCCGGAGCCGTATACGTCCTCCAGCGCAGCGCACATCAACGCCAGCTGACCGCCGTACCGCGCGATGTCATGGCCGTAGCCGGCATCGGTGAGGTTCACGTCGTACCAGCGGAGCTCTTTGGTGTGCAGGTCGACGCCGAACGGCATCAGGATCTTGGCCGGACCACTCAGATCGAAGCGCTCCTCGACGGCGGCCGGATCGAACAGTGCGGTCGGCTGCCGCATCACTCCGACGAACCCGCGCTCGAGCTGGTCGAACGGGACGTTGTTGTAGCTGAACACGACCGGCAGCACATACCGCCCGCCTGCCCGACGGAGCTGACGCAGGTCGAGATCCACGAACTCCGTCGAGCCGTCGGGACCCGGTGCGGACGTCAGGTCACCTGAGTGCACGGCCGCTTCCTGATCCAGGCGCAGCTCCGTGTAGTCGCACAGGCCGACGAAGTCCCACTCCTCGCCGAACACCGCGACCGAAAGGTCCAGATCGACCCGCTTCCCGGCTGGCTCGACCCAGTGCAGGAACAACCGCAGCGAGTCCGCCGGTGGGATCTGTACGGCGCTCCCTCGGGTCATCCGGCGCAGTGACGCGGACGATCCGCGCTCCGAGCCCGGTGCGGCCAGCCGGGCGAGCTCCTCGTCCAGGAACGCCCGCCGCCATCGCGGCAGATCAGTGGCCCGCCGCAACATCTCTCCAACCAGTACGCCGGACAGCGCGGCCGCGAGCTGGGATGGCAGCGGCTCCCGGTGGTCGACCGTGGTCCAGACGCGAGTGGTGCCACCACGCGGGAAGAACAACCGCAGGTCGCCGGGCGGCGTGCGCACCTGTCCAAGCGCGGCAGTGACCACGGCCGGTGACACGTCTGAGACCGCAGTGCCCACGGCACCCACCAGATCGCCGTGCTGATCAGCCGGTAGCTCACGGGCGAGCTGCACCAGCCGTCTGAGCAGCTCCCCCGGCCGCTGCCGCAGCAGGTCGAGCGCCATTCCCGGACGGCCGTCCACGAACGCACCCTCAACACGGGAGGCGAAGGTGCGCATGACCAGCCGCCCCTCCTCCACCCGCACGAACGGATGCCGTGCTGCCTCGCTCAACACCGCTCGACCAGCTGCCGACTGCGTGTCTAGATCGGTCCGCCGCAGTATGGCGAACGCGAGCGCCGCGCGCGGATGCCGAGTCGCGAACTCGAAGGGGTGCAGCACTTCGCCCATCCGCTTCCAGGCGCGCTCGTGCCGCAGCATGTCCTCGATCAGCGTCTCGGCCGGTAGCCGGTCCAAGCGGCCGAGAACCAGTCGCCGGGTAGCGCGAGACAGCGACGTACGCCGTACTGGTGGTGTTCGTAGACCGGGGTCGGCGTCCATCAATGCGTAGAGAAGTCGCAGTACGTCGGTCGCCGTGGTGGCTCGGTCGATCACGTCTGGCTCGTCGGCCAGGAAGTGTGCGAGCACCACGGCTCGGACCTCGCGGACCGGGATGTCATCGGGCAGCCAGGACAAGTCCGCGAGCGGGAGCAGCACCTGCAGGTCGGCACGGTCCACGGCGGCCGGCGGAGTACGCCGTACCAGGAGAGACTCGACTGTGGTGCGGACAGCGTCCGGACCGGCCAGCGACAGCAGACGGAGCCGGTCAGAACGGACCTGGCCCGGCTGGACCTCGTCGAACGACGGCTCCAGGAAAGGATCGCTCGGGTCGATCCTGCGCAGACACAGCGGGCAGGCGCTGAGGTCTGCACCGTCCCAGCAGCTCCGGCAGACCAAATGAGCGCACGGCGAGACCGGGTGCACGGACGTGGTGTCGCCACACAGCACACAGGGCTGCTGGGGCTCTTGGAGCAGCCGGGCGAAGACGCGGTTGATGTAGAACGTCTCGGTGTCGGCCGGAACGGTGTCTGGGAAGCCACGGAACAGTGGCACGTGCTCGGTGTCGTTGCCGGACTCTGCGTCCAGCAGATCGAGCAGTGTGTTGCCCAGACCGACCAGGGCAGGCGCGGACAGGCCGGAGCAGTGGCGGTAGAGGCCGACCGATAGCAGGAACCCACGCTGGATGAGGTCGGCCTGCAACGCGGACATGCCGGCCTGGATGGTCAGCGGGCGCCGCACCCACTGCCACGCCGAACGGCGCACCGGCGGTGTCAGTGCTGTCGCGTCGACCAGCCGTCGGCGCCGCAACAGAACGGCCGCAGCCTCCTGCATCGCGTCCTCCCCACAAGACGTCAGAGATGAGGGCGCCAGAGGCGGAGAGCGGACGCGCTACTTGCCTGGTGAAGGAGAAGGAAGCACGTCCAGGAGCCGCCCCTGGCAAGAAGAACGCTACCGGGCGCCGGGGACAGTTTCCGAAGGCCGTCGAGACCCGGATGCCCGGACAAAGAGAAGTCCGATGCCAGGGTCGGGGCCGCCCCGCCCAGACCCCAGCATCGGAACATCTACAGAATAGAACCTTTGATCAAACCCGACGCCACCGGGTAGCCGTTTTGAGATCAAGATGGCACTGATGCGCCGCAAGCGAACCCTTGAACCACCCCTGATTCGTGCGGGGAAACCCTTCTGATCACGCTTGGAAGGTGTGGGACTACGGATAGTGGTGAAGCTATGACTATGGCGGCTGGGGTGGTCAAGCGTGCGCGCTGGCGGGATGTCTTCGGACATGCCGAGTTCCGCGCATTGTTCCTGGCCGGCGTCCTGTCCGTCGCCGGTGACCAGCTCGCGCGTGTGGCGTTGTCGGTGCTGGTCTTCGACCGGACGGAGTCGGCCGGGCTGACCGCACTGACCTATGCGCTGACCTACGTCCCCGATCTGCTGTTCGGTCCGCTGCTGGCGGGCTTCGCGGACCGTTTCCCGCGCCGGGCGGTGATGATCGTCGCCGATCTGGCGAGGGCGATTCTCGTTGCCGCCATGGCGATTGAGGCGCTTCCACTGCTGGTGGTCATCCTGCTACTGCTCGGACTGCAGGCTTTTGGCTCGCCGTTCAACGCAGCGCGGGCAGCCACACTCCCCGCCGTACTGCCTGGGGATCACTACGTGCTCGGCAAGGCTGCCAACGACATGGTCGTGCAGTTCAGCCAGGTGATCGGCTTCGGTGCCGGTGGCGCGATCGTGGTGGCTGTCGGCACGTCCGGCGGTCTCCTGCTCGACTCTGCGACCTTTCTGCTGTCCGCGGGACTCATCACGCTCGGTGTGCGCCGCCGGCCAACTCCGACAAGTGGCACTGATGCGCCATCTCGCAGCTACTTCAAAGACCTGTCCGCAGGTCTCTCACTGGTCGCCCGTACGCCGAAGCTACGGACACTCGTCATCCTCGCCACCATCGCCGGTTTCTACGTGACTGTGGAGGGCCTCGCGGTCCCCTACGCCCACGAGATCGGTGAGGGACCGACCGCGGCAGGGCTCCTGCTGGCTGCCAGTCCGGCCGGGGCGGTCGCCGGGATGTGGCTGATCACCCTCTGTCCGCCAGAACGTCGCATGCAGTTGCTGGGTCCGCTGGCGGCTCTCGCATGCGTCCCGTTGGTGCTGTGCTTCCTCACACCGGGTCTGGTGCCGACTGTGACGCTGTGGGCGGTCTCAGGGCTGGCATCTGCCTATCACTTGCCGACCAGTGCGGCCTTCGTACAGGCCGTGCCGGACTCACAGCGCGGTCAAGCGTTCGGAGTCGCCAGTACCGCGCTCCGGGGCAGCCAAGGTCTGGGCATCCTGCTGGCCGGTCTGATCGCTCAAGGCTCGTCGCCGTCGTTCGCCCTGGGGGTGATGGGCACCGTCGGGCTGGGTGCCGCCGGGGTGGCGGGCGCCGCCTGGTCGCGTGCCCGCCGCCCCGGACCCGAAGCCGCCGGAACAGGCCTCGCGTGATTTCTCGCACAACCTGCTGACAAGACTGCCGGAGATTCAGCGAATTACCTCCGGAAAGCCCTCCGTAAAGTGTCGGTAAAGAAATTCCCGGGAGATTTCGTGGATCACCACTCGTTACCGTCGGTGAACCACTCGTTGCCGCCTCCGGACGGCCGGTTCAGCCACTCGTTCCCGGCGCCGTGGAACCACTCGTTCCCGCCGTGCAGCCACTCGTTCCCGCCGCCTGTCGAGCGCTTGTTCGAGCCGTGGAACCACTCGTTACCGGTGCTGTTCTCGGACATGGTGGGGATCCTTCCTTCGCCATCCGCCAGATGGAATGTCGCGCGGTCCGGGATGACCTCGCGTGAACAGGCAGTTACTATTCAGGAATAACCGCTCAGGTCTATCCGTGTGAGGCCACCATGATTCTGATCGGTCGGAGCAAGTGGGTGCCACCCCGCCAATGGAAGCTCTGGTCGTTGCCACGCCCGGCGCTGAGCTATGTGCTGGGTGTCGACGCTGTTGCCGTCACGATCACCGCCTTGGCTCTGGCCTCGACGTTCTCCGGCGCCCGAGCCGGCGTCAGGCCCTCCGAGTGGGCCGCGTTCGCCGTGCTCGCGGCCGCCTCGGTCCTTCATCTGGAGTCTGCCCGCGGAATCGAGCGGCGACGCGAGATGGCAGCTAACAGTTCGCCCTACACGAACCTGAAGAGCCTCTGGGTGTTCGCCGGCCTCCTGCTCCTGCCGCTGAGCCTGGTGATCGCGCTGATCGTCGTCTCGTACGGCTACTCCTGGATCCGCGTCTACGGCCGGACCATCGCGCACCGCAAGGTCTTCTCCGCCAGCACGTTCACCCTGGCAAGTGCCGCGGCCGCCGCCGTACTGCGAGGGGGCGGGCTGATCGCTGAGCCGCGGGTGCCAACCGGTCCGTTCACCCTGCTGGTCGTGCTGGGCGCAGCGACCACGTGGTGGCTGGTGAACTTCGCACTCGTGATCGGCGCGATTCTGCTGTCCTCCCCCGATGCCACCGCACGGAGCGCGCTGGGTGACCTCTCCGATCAGCTGGTGGTGGTCGCGGGTCTGGGTCTCGGTGTGGCGGTCGGTGGCCTCCAGGCGTCGTACCCGTGGGTGGTGCCGATCCTGATGGTTACGGTGCTGACTCTGCATCGCGATCTGCTGCTACCGCAGTTCCAGCGCGCAGCTGGGACGGACGTGAAGACCGGACTGGCCACACCGGCGTACTGGGCGAACGCCGTACCGGTGGAGCTTGCGCGGGCGGAGACTCTGCGCAGCACTGTCGGTCTGTTGATGCTGGACCTGGACAAGTTCAAGGAGATCAACGACACCTACGGTCACCCCGCTGGCGACCAAGCGCTGAAGGCTGTTGGTCAGAGCGTCCGTGCTGAGGTCAGGCAGGGCGATCTGGTCGCACGCGTCGGCGGTGACGAGCTGGCGGTCCTCTTGCCGGGTGCTTCAGAGACCGAGGTGCTGGAGGTCGCTGAGCGGATTCGCGACCGCCTGAGCGCACTGACAGTGTCTGTCGATACGGCGGCTGAGGAGACCGCGGTGATCAGCGGCGTACCGGCGTCTATCGGAGCTGCGGTGTATCCGGACGTGGCGACCACCATGGATCAGCTGGTGCTTGCCGCCGACAACGCTCTGCTCAGCGCCAAGCGAGACGGCCGGAACCGCATCGTCGCGGCCCGGCCTACTCCCCCTGCTGTGACTGACCACGCCGACCAGCCGGTCGACTAGCGGACTCTTATCAGAGCCTTACCGAGTAGCTTGCGCTGCTCGAGAGCCGTATGCGCGTCGGCAACGTGGTCCAGGTCGAAGACACGGTCGACGACCGGGACCAGCTCACCGGCCGCCGCGCGTTGCAGCACGTGCGCATCGGTCACCGGCGTCTCGACGAGATCGAGGCGGAGGTCCGCGATCCCCTTCACCGTGATCGCGCGGCGCTCCGCCTCGGCTGGGTCGTAGGCGGCGAAGCCACCGCTCGGCGCACCGTGCGCGGAGAACCAGCCGCCGTCCTTGACCACCTCGAACGCTGTCGCGCCCAGCTCGCCGCCAGCACCTTCGAAGACGACATCTGCGCCACGGTTGCCGGTTGCTTCGAGCACAGCCTTCTCCCAGCCCGGCTGCGAGTAGTCGATGACCACATCTGCGCCCTGTGCCTTGCTGAGGTCGAGTTTGGCCTGTCCACGCGCCGCAGCGATGACATGTGCGCCAGCACGGTGGGCCAGCTGGATCAGCAGCAGTCCCATGCCACCTGCCGACGCAGTGATCAGTACGTCCTTGTCTCGCAGGTCCGGGGCCAGTTGCTCAAGCAGTAGTGCCGTGAAGCCGTCGCCGGTCACTGCGACGACGGTCTCCAAGTTGAGACCGGCAGGTACCTCAGTCAGTGTGTCGGCGGCCGCGAGTACCAGCTCCGCGTGCGCGCCGAAGTCCACACCGCGTCCGACGACTGTCTTGCCGATCCACGTCTCCGGTACGTCGGGTCCGGTCGCCCGCACCCGGCCACCGAACCGGCCACCCGGCACGTACGGCGGTTGGACGTCGAAGAACCCGCCATGCTGGCCGCGGCGGATCGCGGTCTCGACGAAGATCACGTCGGCCACCTCGACCTCGACCAGCACCTGTCCCGCGGCCGGAATCGGGTCGGCCACGTCCTGGATCCGGATCACCGAGGGCTCACCGAACTCGGTCACCACTGCTGCACGCATTCCTGCTCCTTCGTCGTCTGGTGCTCCCCAGGCTCGTCCCTGAACCATGGTTGAGGTCAACCCGATCCGAGTTGTCCACAGGCCGGGACCGGCGACGAGAAAGTTTGTCGGCGGACCGGCGTACTGTGCAGGGCATGTTCGACGCCGTCTTCCTCCCAGCCGACCCGCCGCGCGCGGGCCGTTTGGCGTTGTACGGCGACATCGACGCGGCCGACGAGAGCGTCAACCTCGTGCTCCCACAGGGATCGCAGGTCCGGCGGACGACGGTCCCGGCGCGGATACTGAGCATCACGGAGGCGCTCGCGCTCGCGTCAACACCGGTGCAAGGCGCCGCGAGTTGGGAGGCCTGGCGGGCGGCTGCCTTAGCCGGGTTGGGGCTGATCGCGCGCGGACGGCTGGTGCCCGATCTCACCCCCAGTGGGTACGGCGGTTGGCGGGTGGCACCGTTGGATCCGCCGGACCGGGGTTGGCTGAAGCAACTGGTCGCCGCGATGCCGCCGTACGGGCATGCGTTGCCGATCGAGGGGTCGCGACCGGTGCGGCTGGTCGATCCGGAGCAACTCGTGCGGGCGTTCTGGGATGCGATTGCGGACACGCTCGTGCGGACGCCTGCTGCTGCGGTCACGGCTCGTCCAGGGGCGGCGCCGTTCGCGGCGGTGGAACCGGTGGCGGTGACCGGGCCGACGGCGTGGTTGGCGGAGACTGCGCAGAGCGAGGACGCCGGTGCGCGGCTGGTGCTGCGGATCGAGCCGCCGTCTGAGGAGCTGTCTGACTTCCAAGCCGTGCTGCAGCTTCGCAGTGAGCTGGATCCGAGCCTGCTGGTCGATGTGGCCGATGTCTGGACCTCACCGGCCGCAGTGCTCGCGGCGCTCGGTGAGCGAGCCGAGACTGACCTTCTGCTGGCACTGCGGCGTGGGGCGCGAGTGTGGCCGCCGCTGTCAGCAGCGTTACGGGACGCAGCGCCGTCAGCGGTCGACGTGGATGACGATGCGTTGGAAGAGTTGGCCGAGGGCAGTACGGCGCTAGAGGGCGCGGGCATCGAGGTGCTCTGGCCTGCCGAGCTGTTCGCGAGTGAGCTCAGCGTGCGCGGGACGGTCGGGACGCCGACACCTGGGGCTGTGACAGGCCCGGACTTCAGCTTGACCGAGCTGGTCGCGTTCCGTTGGCGGCCGATGCTGGACGGGCAAGAGCTGACCGAGGATGAGGTGGCCGCGCTCGCGGAGGCGAAGCGGCCGATGATCCGGATGCGTGGGCGCTGGGTGCGCGTAGACCACGACCTCGTGCGGAAGCTGCGCCGCGGCGGGTCGCAGAAGCTGACCGGTGCCGAGGCGCTCGGGGCTGCGCTCACCGGGACGATCGTGGTCGACGGCGAGCTGGTCGCGTTCGACGCGGACGGGTCGCTCGCAGAGATGCTGGCGCGGCTCCGGTCGGGTGACGAGACTGCTCCGTTCGTGGAGCCGCCGGGGCTGCACGCAACGCTGCGGGACTACCAGCGTCGCGGCGTTGCGTGGATGGCGCAGCTGGCCGATCTCGGGCTTGGCGGTTGTCTGGCCGATGACATGGGTCTGGGCAAGACGATCCAGGTCATCGCCTTGCACTTGTTACGGCGCGGTCGTGGGCCAACGCTGGTGGTGTGCCCGTCGACGCTGCTCGGCACGTGGGAGCGGGAATTCGCCCGGTTCGCCCCGGATGTGCCGACTCGGCGCTTCCATGGAGCGGGCCGGACGTTGAGTGACATCGCGCCGGACGAAGTGGTGCTGACCACGTACGGCGTCGTCCGACAGGACCATCAGGTGCTCGGCGAGGTGCAGTGGGCGCTGGCCGTCGCGGACGAGGCGCAGCACGCCAAGAACCCGTTGTCCCGGACCGCTCGCGCACTGCGGACGTTGCCGTCGGCAACCAGGCTCGCGTTGACCGGGACACCGGTGGAGAACCGGTTGTCCGAGCTGTGGTCGATTCTGGACTGGGCAGCGCCGGGGTTGCTCGGCACCCTCGACCGGTTCCGGCAGGACATCGCCGTACCGGTGGAGCGGTATCACGACGAGGAGGCGACGTCTCGGCTGGCGCGCGTCACCCGGCCGTTCCTGCTGCGGCGGCGCAAGATCGATCCCGGGATCGCACCGGAGCTGCCGCCGAAGACCGAGCAGGACGTCGTCGTACCGCTGACCATCGAGCAGGCGACGCTCTACCAAGCGGTCGCGAAGGAGACGCTGGCCAAGATTGAAGCCGCGGAAGGGATCGAGCGGCGCGGGCTCGTGCTCAGTCTGCTCACACAGCTCAAACAGATCTGCAACCACCCGGCCCACTTCCTGCATGAGAAGGGGCCGCTGGAGCGACGGTCCGGCAAGCTGGCCGCGCTCGACGAACTGCTCGACGTGATCCTCGCCGAAGGTGAATCGGTGCTGATCTTCAGCCAGTACGTCGAGATGTGCCGGCTGATCGAAGCGCATCTGGCGACGCGTGGTGTGCAGCCACTGTTCCTGCACGGTGGGATCGGGGTGCGGAAGCGCGAGCAGATGGTCGCGCAGTTCCAGGCCGGTGAGTCGCCGGTGTTCCTGCTCTCGCTCAAGGCGGGTGGTGTCGGGCTGACGCTCACGCAGGCGACGCATGTCGTGCACTACGACCGCTGGTGGAATCCGGCGGTCGAGGATCAGGCGACCGACCGCGCGTACCGGATCGGGCAGGATCGGCCGGTCCAGGTGCACCGGCTTGTCACGGAGAACACGTTGGAGGACCGGATCTCGGCAGTCATCGCGGGCAAGCGGGCGCTGGCTGACGCGGTGGTTGGTTCGGGTGAGGCGTGGCTGAGTGAGCTGTCCGATGCGGAGCTGTCTGAGCTTGTCGAGCTGTCAACCGGGCCGGCTCGGTCGGGGTCGGCGAGTGGATACAACCCTTCTGCTGTTGGGAGGGCCAAGCCGTGAACGAGCGCACACCTTGGCAGGGCTGGCGGGACAAAGGCGAGGACGCGGGGCTGCCGGCCGCGCGTGGGCCAGGGAGCCGACGGCCGTTCGGTGCGACCTGGTGGGGACGCGCCTGGCTGGAAGCGTTGGAGCAACGGGCGCGACTCGATCCGAACCGCTTGGCGCGTGGGCGTTCGTACGCGAGGCGCGGGAGCGTGCTGGAGCTGACGGTCACCCCCGGCGAGGTCGACGCGGTCGTGCAGGGCAGCCGGGTGACGCCGTACCAGGTGGCGGTGCGGATCCGAGCATTCTCGAGCGCGGAGTGGGACGCCGTGCTCGACGTCGTGTCCGCTCAGATTGGGCGAGTGGCGGCGCTGCTGGATGGTGAACTGCCGCCTGAGGTGGTCGATGACGTGCGTGCGGCCGGGCTGGACCTCTTGCCGGGTGCGGGCGAGGTCCTGACGAACTGCAACTGCCCGGACTTCGCCGTACCGTGCAAACACTCGGCAGCCGTCTGTTACGTGATCACCGATGCACTCGATGCCGATCCCTTTGAACTACTGCTGCTCCGTGGTCGGTCGCGCGATGACCTGCTCGCGGCCCTCCGTGCCCGTCGAGGGACTGCATCCACGGCGCCTGTCGTGAAGGCCGCTCCCCCAGGCATTCCGGCTCGGGCTGCTTACGAGGCTCGGATCGGCGTGCTGCCGGTTGTGCCGCGACCGTTGCGGACCGCGCGACTACCCGCAGCGGTGCAGGCGTTGGATCCACCTCGCTCGTCGGAGATCGACGTACGGGATCTCGTGGCGTTGGCGACCGACGCTGCGCAGCGTGCTTGGGAGTTGGCTTCGGGGGACGGTGGTTCGGAGCTGACGTTCGATCAGGACCTTGCGCGGCGGGCCGCGGGAGTCGGTACGGCGGAATTGGCCGAGCTCGCGCATCGCTCCGGCGTACCGGCTCGTCAGCTCACCAGCTGGGCTGCCGCCTGGCGCGAAGGCGGCGCCGGCGGGTTATCCGTCACCCTCGATTCACCAACGGACGTCGACCCCGATGCTCTGGCCGAAGCGGCCGCTCTGATGCCGAGGGCCACCATCGAAGCCAACCGAGTCACCGCCGGCAAACGCCAACTCCGCCTGGGCGCGGACGGTCTCTGGTACCGCTTCGACCAACACTTCGGCGACTGGACCCTGAGTCGCCCGCCCGCCCCTTATCCTCAAGACCTGTTGGAGTCTTAGGGGGATTGATGCGGCGGATCATCGCCATCGCGGGCGCACTCGTACTGCTCTTGTCTGGCTGCCAGTCGGACAAGAAGCCAGCACCCGCACCGGTTGCGACCGGCAACTTGTGCGAACGCATGCTGCCGAAACTGGCCGGCACCTGGAAAGTGACGGCGGCCTTACCGAGCGCGCTGGCGCCGATGGCGGACAGCTGCAAACTGACAGACACCGAGGCACCGCAGCACATGGTTCGGGTCTCGCTCTCGATCTTGCCCGTCAGCGCCGCCGAGGCCGTTCGGCTCCGGAAAGTGACAGAGGAGAACTTCCGCAGCGGCCATGTCGCTGCCAAGGTGATGGACGGCGGACTGGGTGAGGGCTCCTGGACGCTGGACCCAGTCGCTGCCGCCCCGCAGCTCGGCTTCCGAACCGCTGATCGTCTGGTCCTGATCCGCGGCGACAGCGCATACGGCAGCGCCTATCGCAGCGACCGTTCCACGCTTGCCGAGCTCCGCGACATGGCCAAGGCCATCACTGAGCTACCCAACGGACTGCCCATCGCCGCACCGATCGTCGACCCACCGCACTGTGCGCCCGGCCTCGCCGCGGCCGAAAAGGCCCTTGGTACCAAGGCGGTCCTTCGGCGTGGCGGAACGGTCGACGGCACTACCTACTGCCAGTGGGGTTCGGCCACGGACACCGTCCTCATTCGGGGCGGCGGCTCAACCTCCGATCAGGCTGGCATCTTCCGGCAGTATCCGGCTCCCCCAGCAAAGGCTGTGAAGGTCGGAGACCTTGGCTGGCAGGAGACCAACGGCTACGTCACCTATCGAGTCGCGAAGACCTACGTCGATGTCTTTACGACCAGAGATGGTCAGGCTCCGGCGGTGCTGGAACTCGGGCGCGCGATGGTGGTGTCGTACCGGCGTTAGTTGTGGTCGAGGTCGAGTGGTGCTGACGTGGGTCGGGTGGCCGTTCGAGTGGGCCCGGCGGGTGGTGAGGAGTGGGTCCAGTCGCTCTCTGCTGTAAAACCCTCGCCACGAGTCGGACTAGCCGTCGTGACTGTGAGGCTCCTGCTTCTCCGCGGCTCGACCACCCGCCGGGGGTCGATTCCCCCGGTACCCGATCCGCCGGCGTCGATGCACGCACTGGGTGGGCGGCATGAGGTCCCCCAGCGCCAACCAGCCAATCCGGCTAACCACCATCCGGTCCGGTTTGCGGTAATCCACTGCCGCTATTTGGCAGTAGATCTCCGCTAATCCCTCCCCACGGCCGTTCGGCCACGCACGATCTCGCCAACGTCCGAAGAACCGGAAACCACGTCTCGAGTTGCTCGGACGTTAACGCAGAACCGACCACAACGTCCGAAGAACCGGAGACCATGTCTGCGGTTGTTCGGACGTTAGCGCAGAACCGACCGCAACGTCCGAAGAACCGGAGACCATGTCTCCGATCGTTCGGACGTTAGCGCTGGAGCCGCGCGGTCATCCCGACGTCGGCAGCGGCAGGGGGGTGAAGGGCATGGGGGCTGCTTCGGGGGCTGGGGTCCAGGTCTCGTTGAGTGGGGTGGGGCGCCACTTCCAGCTGGTGGGCGTTGGGGTGTTGGGGATTTCGGTTCGGCCGGTTAGCCAGCGGAGGTTGAGCCAGGGGTCCTCGGTGGGCTGGGGTTCGTGGGGGAAGGCTCGGGCCAGGATGCGGGCGCAGAGGTCGGCGGATGGGTCGAGCGGGTTGCCGAGAGTCGAAGTGAGGTCGTGGCCGTGGAGGAGGGACTCGACGCAGGCCATGGCCGTGAAACCTTCGGGGTCGCCGATGCCCCAGGGGTGGTAGGCGCGGACGGAGGATGGGGTGGCTCGGACGACCAGGGCGAGGATGCGACCGGCGGCTTCGAGGAAGTCGAGGACGCCGGCGGGCGGGGCGAGTTCTTGAGCGGTGGCTGACCAGCGGACGTACTTCGTCTGCGCGGCGACAGCGAGCTGGGTCGCCCAGTGGAGGTGCGCCTGGGCGATGTGTTCGGCGGTGGTGCGGCAACTCCAGTCGAGCGAGCCGGCGGGTGCGGACCAGTCCTGGTCGACGGTTGGGCGTAGGGCGTCGACGACACAGGTGACTGCGGTGTCGAGGTCGTCCGGGGTGATCATGGGTTCTCCTCCTGTTGCGGCCGCCTCCGAGTGTGGGCGGCCGCGAGGAAAAGAAGCAGTCTGTTTCTTGGGTCGCGCTTCTGTGCTAAATAGAAGGAAGACGCAGTGCCGTCGTGGCTTCCAGCGCCGGGACGAGCTGGGCGGCGATCTTGGCGTGACCCGCGACCGACGGGTGGATGTTGTCGGTGCAGTCGTCCTCGGTGATCCAGCCGGTCGAATCGATCAGTACGACGTTCTCGTCGTCGAACGACTTGACCGCGGCCGCGATCGTGTCGGCGTGCTTGCCGTTGAACGGCGTGAGCGCGACCACCGTTGTCGAGGGGTACGCCGATCGCACGCGGCCGACGTACTCGCCGTACTGATCGGCCGTGAGCGTCTCGTCGTTGACTCCGAGGTTGACCACCACCACGTCCGGCGACTCGACGCGCTCGGCCGGTGAACCGGCGAAGTTCCAGCCGAACGACTCCAGCCCCGACGGCACCTCGCCGTTCCCCGGCTTCACGATGCCCTGGCTGCCGAAACCGACCTGGTACGACGTCGCTCGGAAGGCGCGGGCGGTGAGGTACGCGTAGCTCGCCGTACCGTCGACGCCCTCCGACTCGATCTCCGGGCCGATCGCCCGCACGCCCTGTGTGATCGAGTCACCGTAGAACTCGAGTCGTGGTCCACCGGGCCGGCCGCTGAGCCGCAGGCGGGAGTTCACGTCGAGGACCAGACCGGCGAAGACCACCGCGCTCTCGAACGGCGGGTTCCACCGGTTGGCGTGCTCGTTGACGTCCTTGACGACCACCTCGACCTTGTGGCGGCCGGTGGGTGCGGACAGGTCGATGACCGAGTCCTCGACCACGTGCAGCGTCGGTTCACCGTCGTCGACCGTGATCCACAGGTGTGGCGCGACCGTGAGGCCGTCCGTGTCGAAGAGCAGCTGCACCCACTCCCCCGCGAAGGAGAACGAGAGCCGCGACCCGGAGTTCACGGTGATCGCGACGCCGGGCTGGTGACCCCACTGGCCCTCCAGGACGATCCGCGGGTCTGACGGGGCGACCACTTCGCCCGGCTCGAACGGCACGTTCTAACTCCCTTGTCGTTGGTGGCGGCGTCCATTCTTTCACCACCCGTTCTTGTGGGCCCGCGCCTCGAACAGCAGGATGCCGGCGGAGAGCGCGACGTTCAGGGAGTCGGCCTGGCCGAGCATCGGGATCGACACACCACCGAAGCCCTGGGCATGCCACTCCGGCGACAGCCCCGAGCCCTCGGACCCGACCACGAACGCGGTCGGACCGTCGTACGACGTCTCCCGGTAACTGCCCTGAGCCGCCGGATCGGCCAGATGCACCTGGAAACCGTGCTCAAGCAGCCAGGCCGCCGCCTCACTGATCTCGTCGAACTCCACGACTGGTGTCGACAGGACCATGCCTCGGCTGGCGGAGTACACGGCCGGATGGCTCGGTCGGGCTCGCCTGTTGGTCAGGACCAGGCAGTCTGCGTCAGCAGCGTCGACCGTCCGGATCAGCGTGCCGAGGTTGCCGGCGTACTCGACGCCGTCCGCGACCAGGACAAGCGACTCCGCGTTGAATCGGAAGTCGCGTGGTTCCCACTCGGGGAGGCGCGCGATCGAGAGCAGGCCGTCCGAGCGGGTCTTGCGGGACAGGCGGTCGAGCAGCTTGGGCGAGATCCGGTAGACCTCAGTGGCCCGCTCCGCGATCCGGTCGACCGGGTACGTCGTACCGGCCTCAGGGCACCAGAAGAACGTCTCGAGGTGGGTGTCGGTGGCTAGCAGGCGGTCGTGTTCCCAGGCGCCTTCGACGAGGATGCGGCCGGGAGCGGCGTCCTTGCGGACAGTGAGCAGGTCACGGACAGCGGGGTGCTGGGCGCCGATAGCGGGCGCAGCGGGGTGCACAGTCATGTGCGGACTCCGTACTGGAGAACTGAGCAGCGCACCGGGGACCCTGTCGTGGGTCGCGCACCGGTGTGTGAACGCCTCAAGCGGCGTTGTGGTCCTGACGCGGTCTACCTGGACCGCGTCAGCCAAGGTGATGCTGCTTCATGTTCGCGATGGTAGGCAGCATCGGCCGCCGTCGTCATCAGGTTTTCCACAGGCTCGGCGGGCCCGGTTTTGGTCTGTCGGAGTCGATGGCTAGAGTCCTTTTCCTGGTTGCCGCTCGCTCGCGGGGGCGGTACCACACGGGAGGAGTGAGCATGGACGCGACGTTGCTGGACGCGGAGGCCGAAGCGGCCGTGCTGCGCGTCTACCGGCAGGTGTTCGCCGTGCTCGCACGCGAGGCCGGGGCGATGATCGTCGATCCGGAGCTGCTGGACGCCGATCAGGCGATTCTGGACGCGTTCGCGGAGGCCGGGAGCGACGGGCTGACCGTCGAGCAGGCGACGCTGGCCTGCCGCGCCTACCCGCACGATGTGATCGTCCGCCGCTTCGAGGTGCTCCGGCAGTACGGCGCGATCACCAAGCTCGTCGACCGTCCGAACGAGCTGCGCCACCGCGCGGCCTTCGCGCCGTACGTGATGCTGATGTTCCTGCGCCGGATGTCGGTGCAGGGCGGTCAGGGTGAGCTGCACCAGCTGCTGACCCTGGAGGCACACAGCGTCAGCGACCCGAAGTCCACCGAGGAGGACGGGCTCGCTTCGATCGAGCGCCTGACCAAGGTCTTCCGTCTACTCGGTAACGAGCTGGCGATTCTCGTCGCGACCAGCACCAGCGCCCAGCTCCGGGAGAATGCGCAGCTCGCCTGGGGTAACGAGCGGCTGATCGAGCAGGCCGAGACAGTCCACCGCATCGTCCTCGGCCGTTGGCCGGGTCTGCACCGGGCCTGCACGTCGCTGCGGATGTCACTCGCCGCGTATGCCGATGCTGTCCAGCTGGCCGCGGGCCGGTTGGTCGAGAGAGCCGGTACGACGCGCGCCCTCGGCCTGCTCCCGATCGAGACCTGGGTGTCGTTCACCCGCGGAAGCGAGCCGGACGCGTTGGCTGCGGTGCTGGACGGGCTGCTGTTCGACGCAGCCGCGCCGGACTTCTCGCCGCAGACGATGGTCGAAGCGGTGGAGACCGGACGCCGATCCGGTACGGCGCGGATGGCGCCGCCCCGCCCGACTGCGGATGTGGATGCACCCGAGTCGGCTGCAGCGACTGATCGTGAGGAGCTGCGGTCCGAGGCTGAGCGGGTGCTCGCCGGACGGCCGTCGGTGGACATCGTCGAGGTGGTCGACGACGCGGGCGACTGGGTGACGGCGCGCCGAGTGCTGGCCGAGCTGACCGCCGCACACCTGCATGACGAGCTGGACTATGAGCTGGTGTGGTCCGACGGGATGCGGATCGACCCAGCGGCCGGGACGCCGTGGGCGACCGAAGGCGTGTTCCGCCGGGTGAGCCGATGAGCACCCCGGCTTCGGAGGCCGTCGAGCGACGGCTCTACAACGCACTGTGGTGGGCGAAGGTGCAGTCGGCCGGCCCACTCGCGGTGGACCCGGATACGCCAGCGGTGGCTGGATTGGCCCGCGCAGCCGAGCCGGACGGCTCCACGGTCTGGCTGGTGCCGATGATGCCGTCGGGCGCGGGGCACGCCGTACTGGATGAGCTTGGAACGCCGCCGGTCGCTGTTGAGCAGCCGAATGAGACTGCTCGCGTGCTGGCGATCGTGGTTGCGTGTTGCTGGACTGATCGCAGTGGTTCGGCTTGGCCTGGTTCGGTCGGGACGCTTGCCCAGGTGAGAGCCGTGTACGCCGGGATGCGGGGGCGGGCCGAGCAGTCGAGTGACCTGACTCTGATCATCGGCAGCCTGCGGCGGCTGCACGCGACGCATTGGATTCGCTGGAACGAGAAGGCGGGCGAGGTGCGGCTCGGTCCGCGCGTCATCAACTGGACGGCGGCCGACCAAGCGACTCTCCGAGACCTCTGCCGGCACCTCCCCGATCCCCCACCACCTGTCCTCAGCACTACACCTGAGGCCGCGGAGCCTGAGCCGCTGGTACCGGAGGCTGCTGATGAGTGAGCAGCAGCATGTGTTGTTCGATCCGTTGTTGCAGGACCTGAGCGACCGCGCGCGTGATGAGGTGCTGGCCGCGTTCAGTGCTGTTCAGTACGCCGCGCATCCCGTGGCCGAGGTGCAGTTGGCCGGTCTGCGTGATGTCACGCTGCGGCGACAGGTGCAGAAGATGCTGAAGCTGATCGGCCGCGTGCTCGTGCAGGTCGACGGCACGCATTGGACGTCCGGGTACGCCGATGACATCGCCGCTGCGCTGACCGCGCAGGGCTGGCAGCCGTTGTCGGTCGTCGACCGCGCCGTACTGGTCCTGGTGCTGATCCACTCCGTCGCGATTCCCCGCAGCGAAGGCATCCTCACCGGCGACAGTTGGAAGTCGGCCCGGCCAACCACCGTCGACGAGCTCCGCACTACCAAGATCAGCGGTGAAGAGCGACGGCTCGCACTGCAACGACTGCGCGCAGCCGGACTTATCCAGCTGTCCGGTGACCACTCCGGTGGTCCGAGCTACATCCCCGGTCCACAGCTACAACGCCTGACCCCCGCCGCCCGGCGCCGGCTGCAGGACCAACTCATCCTGGCCGCAGCGCCGGCCAGTCCGATCGCTGAAGCCATCCGGGCCCGCAACGGGACGGCAACCCCGCTGGACGACGCATCGAGCAGCGCCGAACAAGAAGAAGGAGTGGCATGAGCAGCACGGTGGAGGACGGTCCGTTCGACATCCTCGGGTCGAAGGTGCTGCTCGGTGTCCAGGTCGTCGACCTGTCCCGGCTGTCCACACACCCGATTCCGATGGTCGGTCAGGGGCTCGTCACGGTCGCGGGTCAAGGCCCGACCGACTCGAACGGCGCCGGCAAGTCGTCCTGGATCGCCGCGCTCAGCCTGCTGCACGCGGACGACCAGTGGCGGCTCACCAGCGGTGCGCCGGGTGCGGCCGAGCTTCTGTTCACCGCCGAGGCGGCCGGCCAGGAAGGCAACTGGTCGAACGTCGACCGCGGTTACATCGTCGGCGTCTTCTCCGATCCCGACCTCACCGAACTCGACGAGATCGAGGCGGCCGCGATCACCGTCTGGATCCGCATCAACCGCAAAGCGTCGTACCTGGATCTGCGCTGGAAGAACGGCCTGCATGTCCCGTACGGCGCGACCGAGGCCGAGCGCGCTGCCGGGGCCGACGCGTTGTGGGCGGCGCTGCCGCACTCCAACGGCCGCACCGACTTCCACGCCAACAAGCTGTCCAGCGTTCTGTACGGCGGCCAGGTCCGCTGCGTCTCGTTCCTCTCGACCTCGGTGCGTTCGAGCCCGACCGCGAACCTGCTCGCCGAACCGCTGAACGAGCTGGGCCCGGCGCGGATCTTCAACGCGATCGCAACCCTGACCGGCCTTGACCACGAACTCGAGCAGGAGCAAGCGCACCGATCGGCCGAGCACACGCAGCGCGAGGCGACCAAGCAGGCGGCCGCCGACCTGCAGCGCTGGGAGCAGGAGATGGCTGCGGTTGAGGCCGGCATCCTGCAGCGTGGCGCGGCCCGGGATGCGTTGGCCTCCGCGAAGGAGTCCTGGCAGGCGCGCTGTGCGCGACACCTGATCGACGGTGACGCCCGGAACGGCGAGATCCTGCAGGAGCTCGGTGAACTCGACGGGCGGGTCGCCGAGCAGGAGGCGCGCCGGGAGGCGGTCGACGCCGGGATCGATGCCTTCGGCAACGAGGAGGTTCTGCTCCGCGATGTCCAGTTGACCCGGCAGGAGCGCGACAAGCTCGATGCGCGCGACCGCGATCTCGACCTCGCGCAGCGCTCGGTCCGTGAGCAGCTCGAGCGCATGGGGCAAGAGCACCGCCGACTGCTGGATGCGGGTCGTTCCGCGGACGGGCGCGATCTGGTTGCGGCCGGCGAAGAGCAGGCCGAAGCGCGTGAAGCGCTGGAGGAACACATCGGGCGCGACCACGCTGCCCGATCCGCGGTCGACGTCGCGACCGCCGAGCTGCGCGAGGCCGAGAGCGGGCAGACCGTTTCCGCTGCTCAGCAGCAGGTTTTGGAGAACGCCGGGCTCGAATGCGGCGCGCTGACCGACATCACCGACCTCCCCGCTGCAGCCCGATCCGAGTGGGAGCCGCGACTGGCGCCGTACCGGGAAGCTGTCGTCATCGACGCCGGTGATGCGGCGGTTGCTTCGGCAGCGCTGGCCGATGCCGGGTACGCCGGATTCCTGCTGGTGCTGGCGAATCGGCCCGGTACCGCCGGCAAGCGCGCCAAGGGTATTCCGACCTCGGCCGACAAGCGCTTCGCCTTGGATGCTTTCTTCACGACGCTCGCCGAGCGCGCAACCAAGGACAACATCGACGACGTCGCCGGCGTCGTCGCGGTCGGCCAGTTCGACGAACCGCTCACCGGCCGGACCGCGCGGATCGAGGCGGCACGCCGTCGCGTCGAGGCTGCAGCCGAAGCACGCGCCGCAGCATCAACCGCGCTGGAGCAAGCTCGGGCCCGTGTCGACCAAGCAGAGCGCCGTACGGCGGCCGCTCGCGCGCTGGCCGACGCCGAGTCGGTGCAGGAGCAGATCCTCGCGCTGCGCGAAACGATCGACCGCCACGAGAACGACCGCGACTCGCTCGCGCCGCAACTCCAAGCAGCCAAGGAATCCGCCGAAGCTGCGGCCGGCCAGCAACTGGTTCGCGACGAGCGGCTCAAGAACCTTGAATCGACTCGCCGCGATCACGACCGGATCCTCGATGACCTCACCGGCCGCCGGCTGCGACTGCTCGAGGAGCAGACCGCGCTCGACCTGACCAGCCGGATCACGGCCTGGGGCACCACACCGGCCGAAGCCGAGGAGTTCCTCCTCGGGCTGCCTGACGACGCGCAACGCCGTACGACGGCTGACTGGAATCATCAGGCGTGCACGCAGCTCGATGACGTGATCCGCCGCTGCTTCCCCAACGCTCGCTCGCGTGAGGAGATCCCGGCCGAGCTCTGGGAGATCCTCAACGGCCCGGACGGTTGGACGAACGGCACGCTCGGCGCCCGCGTCGGCCTGGTCCCAGCGCTGCACCGGACGCTAAGCAGCCACCTTGCGCAGCACGAGACGTTCGACAGCCTGCAGCAACAGCAGATCGCCAACCAGCGCGCCGAGCGCAACGCCGCGTTGGAGCGTGCGCGCGAGGGACTCGGCGAGGCCGAGAGCACAGCCCGCGCGCACCGCGCATCACTTGCCGACGGCATCAAGGCCCGGCTTCGCCTGGTGTCACAGGAGTTCGACCGCCTCGACCAGCAGTACGGCGGTTACGGCGCGAAGCTCGAGTTCCCCGAGCCCGACCCGCCCGCCGAGCCGGACAAGCCGTGGCGGTGGACCGTCACGCCGAAGTGGCGACGTTCCGAAGGCGGCCCGTTCTCGGCGTTCAACGTCAAGGGCAACACCGCGCAGATGGACGAGAAGGCCGTGAAGCTGGTCTGCGCCGCTGCGCTGGCCGGCGGCTCCGACCGGCCGCTGCTGCTGATCCTCGACGAGCTCGGCCGCAACCTGGGTTCTCAGCACCGCCGCGAGGCCGTGGCGCTGTTCGAGCAGATCGGCCGCGACCGCAACATCACGGTCATCGGTGCGCTGCAGGACGACATGGAGCGCTACGCCCTCGCGTCGTCGCGGCTCTACGTCAAGCTGCGCCGCAGCTCGGACACGATGGCGTACAACCAGGCTCCCGTCGTCAAGGGCAACGAGGAATACTCCGCGCGCGTGGAGCTGCTGCGCTCGTGGCTCGAGTCCTACCGCGGCAAGACCCCGACGCTCGAGATGGCGTCGCCCACCCTCACGTAGTTCGACGCTTTCCCACAGAAACAATCATCCAGAGTCTTGATTAAGTCGCTTGAGTCTTCATACTGACGGGTGAGAGCGCTCTCTCCTACCGCCCCGAGGAGACCACAGATGACCTCCGGCCTGCTTCGTCATGCCTCCGTACGGCTTACTCTGCTGATCGTTCTCGCGATCCTCAGCACCGGGCTGGTCTCGGCACCCGCCCAGGCGTTCGCGCCGAAGCCGCCACCGCTGACGACGCCGTGGACCAATCAGGTCTCGGTGACCAACCCGCTGCCTGAGTACCCGCGGCCGCAGCTGACCCGGACGGATTGGCAGAGCCTCAATGGCGTCTGGCAGTTCGCGCCGACCAGCAACCTCAACAGCCCGCCGATCGGTGGGACGTTGGCCGAGGAGGTGCTGGTCCCGTACCCGATCGAGTCGGCGCTGTCCGGCATCCAGCGGCACGAGAACCGCATGTACTACAAGCGGAACTTCACCATCCCGTCCGGCTGGTCCGGCCGGCATGTACAGCTGAACTTCGGCGCCGTCATGTGGCAGTCCAAGGTCTGGGTGAACGGCGTCCTGCTCGGTACGCACGAGGGCGGGTACGACGCGTTCTCGTACGACGTCACCTCGGCACTCCGCGCCGGGAACAACGAGATCATCGTCGGTGTCTGGGCACCGGTCGACGCCGAGGACATCCCGTCCGGCAAGCAGCGCCTCAACCGCGGCGGCATCTGGTACACCCCGTCGTCCGGCATCTGGCAGACCGTCTGGCTCGAACCGACTCAGGCCACCTGGATCACCCGCCTCGACACCACTCCGAACGTCGCCGCCGGCGGCCTCGACCTCAACGTCCAAGCCTCATCCGCCGGTCAATCGGTGCGTGCACAGGTCCTGTCCGGCGGCCAGGTCGTCGGAGAAGCCACCGGCGTCACCGGTACGTCGTTCCGCGTGCCGGTGCCGAACGCCAGGCTCTGGTCACCCGATGACCCATTCCTCTACGACCTCAAGGTCACGCTCGGCAGCGACGCGGTCGGCGGGTACTTCGGGATGCGCTCGGTCGGCAAGGCGATGATCGGCGGGTTCATGCGCCCGACGCTGAACGGCAAGTTCGTCTTCCAGCTCGGCACCCTCGACCAGGGCTTCTGGCCCGACGGCCTCTACACCGCGCCGACCGATACGGCGCTGCGCTTCGATCTCGAACAGCAGAAGTCGCTCGGCTTCAACATGGTCCGCAAACACATCAAGGTCGAGTCGGCCCGCTGGTTCTACTGGGCCGACAAGCTCGGGCTGATGGTCTGGCAGGACATGCCGTCGCTCGTGGCCGGCCGCAACGCATCGACGACCGGTGAAGCGCGGTACGAATCCGAGCTGCGCCGGATGATCGACAACCACAAGCAGATCACGTCGATCGTGCAGTGGATCCCGTTCAACGAAGGCTGGGGTGAGTTCCAGGCCGGCCGTATCGCCGACCTGGTGAAGAGCCTCGACCCGAGCCGGCTGGTCAACCACAACTCCGGATCGAACTGCTGCGACTCCGATCCGGACCCTGGCAACGGCGACATCATCGACGACCACATGTACGTCGGTCCTGGGATCGCGCGGGCTCCGTCGAGTACCCGGGTACTGCAGCTCGGTGAGTACGGCGGGCTCGGGCTGCACGTGCCCGGTCACGAGTGGCCGAGCGGGAACAGCTTCGCCTACGAGATGCTCCCGACCAGTGAAGCGCTGACGAACCGCTACATCCAGATCACCAGTCAGTTGCCGGACCTGATCAATGGCTCCGGACTGTCGGGTTCGATCTACACCGAGCCGACGGACGTGGAAGACGAGATCAACGGCTTCTTCACCTACGACCGGCAAGTGCAGAAGATGGACTTCGCCCGGGTCCGCGCCGTACATCAGCAGGTTCTGGCGGCAGCGAACGGTACGGCGTTGCCGACCGGGAAGCTGGTGTCGTTCCGGGTCACCACGCCGAACTACACCAACCGCTATCTCCGGCACATCAACGGAGTCGCGAACACCGAGGTGGTTGATGGCGGGAGCAGCCAGGGTCTGAAGCAGGACGCCACGTACTGGGTCCGCTCCGGGCTGTCGAATGGCAACTGCTTCTCGTTCGAGTCGCGCAACTTCCCCGGCCAGTACCTGCGCCAGCGTGACCAGCGGGTCTACAAGGAGGCCAACACCGGCGGCACCTTCGCGGCCGATGCGACCTTCTGTGCCCGCCCAGGTCTGAGCGGCGGAGGTACGTCACTGGAGTCCGCAGCGCGGCCCGGTCAGTACCTGCGGCACCGGAACTCCGAAGTGTGGGTCGACGGCGACACCGGTGGGTCCTTCCGCGACGACTCCACCTGGAACCTCATACCGGCGTGGTGGAAGAGCGGTGCGGATCTCAGCGTCGGTCAGGCCCGCACGTTCCGCGTGACCACGCCCGGCTACACCAACCGGGTACTGCGGCATCGGGACAGCCTGGCGCGAACAGATGTCGTGGACGCGGGCTCTGCGCTGGCTGACCGCCAGGACTCGACTTTCGTCATACGGGCTGGTCTGGCGGAGAGCACCTGCTATTCGCTCGAGTCGATCAACTTCCCCGGTCAGTACCTGCGGCACAGCAACTACCGGCTGCAGAAGGCGACCAGCGACGGTTCCGACACGTTCCGCCGGGATGCGACGTTCTGTGCACAGCCTCCGCTGGCTGGCGGCGCGGGGAACGTGTCTCTGCAGTCGTTCAACTACCCCACCTACTACGTGCGTCACGCCAGTGAGCTGGTGTACATCGCTACAGCCAGTGGGGCGAACGCGTGGGACGGTGGCGGTAGCTACAACGCCGACGCGACCTGGACCGACCAGGCCGGGCTGGGAGGCTGAGATGCGCCGGCTACTCCTTGCTCTCGCGGTGCTGAGCGCGACACTCGTCGTACCGGCGTATGCCCGAGTGGTTCCGTTGGCGCAGGTCTGCTCGGTCGCGTGCGACACGCTCGATCCGTCGCGGGCTCAGGAGGAGACCTTCCCGGTGCCGGAGAAGGTGATCAACGGACGGCGCGTCGTACTGCATGTCTCAGACAAGGACTCGATGGCCTGGGGCAGCATCGACAACGGCGTCGCCAACGATTCGGTGTGGCTCGACCGCAGCTGGGACGGCGGTGCGACCTGGGAGGGCCTGCTCGGCAAGGCCTGGATCCCCGGTGGCTGGACCGGCACCCGGACGCTCATGTACAACCTGGCCGACCCAGCCGGCCACCGGCGCGGGATGATCCGCGCCTGCGGCGACGCAGCCGGAGTGGATTGCACCGCCTGGGCGTATCCGACCATCTGCGCCGCAGCTTGCGACGGCAGCGACGGCCCGTCCGGTGACAACCAGCCAATCCCATCGGCAGCACTCTCCGGACGCAGGATCGCGCTGCACATCGACAACCGCGGGATGGCGTGGGGAACCATCGACACCGGCAATGCCGGCGACGAGGTCTGGCTCGACCGTTCCTGGAACGAAGGCGCCTCCTGGCCCGGCGGC
Organism: Kribbella sp. NPDC058245; assembly: GCF_042882005.1. NCBI lineage: Bacteria > Bacillati > Actinomycetota > Actinomycetes > Propionibacteriales > Kribbellaceae > Kribbella > Kribbella sp. NPDC058245. The sequence continues at coordinate 2,162 of NZ_JBHVWY010000011.1, read as the reverse complement.
TCCTCCCTCGGCCGGCTCAGTGTCGGCTCCGGCTCGACGTCGGTGAAGACGAAGCTCTACGCCACAGCAGACCCACGCTCCAAGCTGTACGGCGGCGCGGTCCGCGCCTGCGGCCGCGCAGTCGAAGGCCAAAACGGCACCTGTACGGCGTGGGCGCGGCCGGCGGCGGATCGAACCTCAGCCGCGGCTGATGCGCTGATGTACTCGTACCAGCCCTACACCGCGTGGTGGTTGTCGAGCTGGTGGAACTCCGCGGTCGCGCTGACCACGGTGATGGACTACCAGCAGCGGACCCGGCGTACCGATCTGCGCTGGATCGTCAACGAGATGTATGAGAAGAACAAGGGTGTCTTCGCGGCCGGAGTGAAGAGCGGTGACGCGCTGGAGGGTAACTTCATCAGCCGGGCGATCGACGACACCGAGTGGTGGGCGATCGCCTGGATCCAGGCGTACGACCTCACCGGCGACCGGAAGTACCTGGACATGGCGGTGACCATCGCGAACTACGTCCACGGCTACTGGGACACCGGCTCGTGTGGTGGCGGGGTGTGGTGGGATCGCGAGCGGACCTACAAGAACGCGGTCACCAACGGTCTGTACATCCGGATGACCGCGGCTCTGCACAACCGCCTGTCTGGTGACTCGGTGTGGTTGCAGCGGGCGACCACCAGTTGGAATTGGTTCAAGAACAGCGGCATGATCAACTCGGCCGGCCTGGTGAATGACGGGATCACCGCCTCGTGCACGAACAACGGGCAGACGGTCTGGACCTACAACCAGGGTCTGGCGATCGGCGGCGCGCTCGAGTTGTGGCGCGCCACCGGAGACAGCGCCGTACTGGCGAAGGCACGGCAGCTAGGGGACGCTGCGATGTCGTCTTCCGTGCTGAGTCCCGGAGGGATTCTGACCGAGTCATGTGACCCGGCGGGCAACTGCGATGACAACCAGAAGCAGTTCAAGGGCATCTTCATGCGGTACCTGATGGATCTCGCTGACAGCACCGGTGACGCGTCGTACAAGACCTACGCGCAGCGGCAGGCAGACTCGATCTGGCAGAACGATCGGGACACGCTGAACCGGCTCGGGCAACGCTGGGCCGCCGGCGGAGTCCGGGACTGGCGGACGCAGGCCAGCGCGCTCGGCGGATTGCTCGCGGCAACACCGAAACCCTGAGCTACTTCGGACGCTTATTTACCAAAACCGGACCCCGGTGGTCACCTCCGACCCATCGGTGCCGCAGACTGGTCGGGTGGAACTTCCAGAGAACCGCGCGGGCTCTTCACGCCGAGTAGGCGGAACTCTGGCCAACCATCCGGCCACCGGCGTACCGTCTGCTGCGCAGGATCGGCCGGCTCACGATCGGAGGGCGTGATGGCATCATGGCTTTTACGCGCCCAGTGGGCTCATCGTGACGAGACCGTCGAGCACCGCGCGCTGCGGGTGGGACGGACGCTGACGGCGGTCGCTGTCGCGTTCCCGGACGTCCATGTGTGGACGCAGGACGAGCGGTGGGGGTACCACGTTCTCGAGGCGGATGGGTCGACTCCGCTCGAGGAAATGGTCGAGGCGACCACGAAGGTGCTCGCCAACGGCTCCAGCACCACTCGGCTACACCTGCAGAGCACTGGTGAGCTGCCCTGGCTGTTCGACCTGTCTATGGGTGGGACGCTCACGACGGTGTCGGACCAGGTCACGCTGCATTGGAGCGACGACGACGCGCTGATCCAGTCAGATCGGTTCGCGCAGGTCCTGCGTGCTGTCGTGTCGATCTGGGAGCCAGAGTGGGCCAGCATCGCCGATACGGAGCTGGCAGCGGCCGCGGGAGTCTTCCGTCGGGGGATCCCGATGATGGGCTGGCTCACGTACGTCCGCGGGATGGTGGCCGGCGCGCACGGAATCGACATTCAATTGACGCCGTTCGAGCGCGGAACGCTGCTCCAGGCCCCGGTGTCACCTGCAGACCTCACTCCGGTCCACATCTGCGCTGCTGCAGCCCTGGTGGGCATCGCTCCGGAAGGCTGAGCCGAGCTCAGTACTGCTGGGCAGTCTTAGCCGGGTCCTGATTTACCCGGACATATGTTAAGGGCCACCCCTCGCGGGGTGGCCCTTAACAGTGTGAAAGTCCGGCGGCGTCCTACTCTCCCACGACCTCCCGGTCGCAG